>JBGVMR010000038.1:0-16967 GCA_045124875.1 Akkermansia sp. | reverse complement strand
GCATTATAAAAAATGAATAAACAATACTTATGGTGGGATGCCACCCTGCTGTCGGCCTCAGCAGCTGCGCTGCTTCGGGCTCCGAGATTCTTTTCTACCACTACCACGGGTTCCGCTGCTAACGCAGCTACACCACGTGGCTACTGGTCCGTCGCCCCGCTATCACGGGGCTTAGGAATTCGGCTCGCTTCTCCCGCATGAGAACAGCCCCACAAATTTCCATTTGTGGAGCTATATCAAACTTAAAATCAGGCACGCACACGCCGCAAGCTATATCTCGCGAGCGCAGCGCCCTAACTTCATTCTTTAAACATCAAAAATCAAACATTCAACATTTAAAGCTCCTTGCCGCGTTTGCCTCCGGCTGCGCGGATGAGTTCTATGCATTCGATATGACCTGTATCCACTGCCGCATCAAGGGCTGTGGACCCCGAGGATTCTTTTTGGTTAACGTCAATACCGGGTTGAGCCAACAAGATTTTGATGATTTCTGCGCGCCCCAACAAGGCAGCACTATAAAACCCCGCATTCGGATTAGCTCCTTTCTCTAGCATCAGCTGTACGATGTCCATATGGCCACCACAAGCAGCGCCCTCAAGCCCCGCGTTGTAGTCAGTAGCGCCTTTGTCGAGCATCAGCTGCACAATGTCCATATGCCCGCCCCAAGCTGCTCCTTCAAGCCCCCGGTTGTAGTCAGTAGCGCCTTTGTCGAGCATCAATTGAACGATATCCAGATGGCCACCCTCGGCAGCGTACCAAAGCCCCCCGTCGTAATCAGTAGCGCCTTTGTTGAGCATCAATTGTACGATATCTATATAACCACCCCTTGCAGCGCCCCTAAGCCCATTGTAGTAATCGGTAGCGCCTTTGTCGAGCATCAGCTGTACGATGTCCATATGGCCACCACGAGCAGCGCCCCTAAGCCCATAGTCGGGGTCAGCGCCTTTGTCGAGCATCAGCTGCACAATGTCCATATGCCCGCCCCTGGCTGCGCCTTCAAGCCCCTCATAATAACGGTCCGCGCCTTGGTCGAACAGTGATTGAATAATATCCATGCGCCCCAGCCAAGCAGCATATTGTATCCCCGAATTAGGATTCATGCCCATCTCAAGGCATTGCAAAACCAAATCCGTACGCCCGGCTTCATAAGCACCTCTACAAAACGGTTCAAGAAGGTCTCCGACTTTCAGTTTCTGCAAATCGACCATTTTGCCTTCATACCCATCATCATAGGCACGGATTTGCTCCAGGCTGGTACACCCATATGATTGACCTAACTCATCGGGATGAAATACGGCTGTTTGAGACACCTCGGCAGCCGGCTCGGGTGCAGATTCCGTTACCTCAGCAACAGTGGCGGTATTAACGGGTGCCGGGGTAGCTGCCTCATCCTTGCAAGAGGTGAGCATACCCGGAACAGCAAAAAGGGAAAGAAGTAGAAGTGTGCGTTTCATATTGTTTTTGTATCTGTATTTGCCAATATAGAGAGAGGAAAATTTAAACATCTATCGTTCTAAATGTAAAATAACACTTTTTTTCATACGTATCAAGCTGTATTTGAGGAACGCTCCGTTAATTTTTGGCTCTGTCCTACCAAATGGAGGACAACTCAAACTCAACAGAACATCGTTATAATGTAGTCAGTTACACGACATCCTATAACTAAACAAAAGAGAGCAAGAATGCGTCAACACTCTTACTCTCTGAAACGAAGGGGCTAAGTTCGGTTATCTTACTGTCAAATTACTTTCTGGGAACGATAAGTCCCATACTCGTAATTGACACTTCATTTGCACCGATGGATAACATCGCATTAAGTTCTGCTAAATCCACGGATAGTAAACTTTCTATGCCAGCAACAGCAAAATAACTACGAACAGCCCCCTTCGTTAGCCTACCGTTTGGTTAAAAACGGTTCAATAATTATGTTATGAATGTGAATTCCCATAACACCGTTATTGTATCAAATTTCTAACCGTTTGTCCAGGTTTTTCTTTATGTTTTTTGCGTCTTTTTATTCGTTGGTATACTTGATTATCAACAGTTTATAATTCGTGATACGCATCCAACAGAACATCATTATAATAGAGTAAGTCGCACGACATTATGTAAATAGAGAAAGGGCGCGGATGCGCTAACACCCACGCCCAATCTTTTATTCGTCTCGGTTCACCGATAAAGAACATTGTTCTCAATCAATAAGCGGTGTAGTCGTTCAAGTGATTCGGACTAATAGGAAATACCGTCAATTTCCACGAAAAAGCAAGGTTTTCCATTTTCGTCCAAGTTCATATGGACATACTACTCATCACCGTTACCAAGATATAACGGCGAACCGATTTTCATATTATCGTTTTCTGCCATGCCTCCACTATACCGTAGTGGAGGCTTTTTTGTCAAGTGAATAAGAAACCTAGAATTTTTCTAAAATTCTTCATAAACCATTAGAATTCTATTGACTTATGTTTGAATTGCTGTATAATTCCCCAGTCAATTAATTACATTATGAATCAGGACGCTATTGCTAGTCTGCTTAAAGAGTTCAAAAAAACTTAACATCTCAGAAAGAGAGCATTTTATTGACTTTGTTACCGTCAATTCTGCACCGTCAGACTTTAAGACGGTAATTGATACAAAACTGGCTGACGGTATCGTTTGTCCTTACTGTGGCGCGAAGGGTAAAGGCGTGTGCAAGAATGGTGTTCATTCTAATGGTCGCCCTCGTTTCATCTGCAAACACTGTAATAAGCAGTTCTCCATCACCACTAACGGTGTTCTTTACTACTCCAAGAAGGACTTTTCCGTTTGGAAAGAGTTTATCTCCTGCTTCTTACATGGATTCTCTGTCCGCAAGAGTGCTGAAATCTGTGGAATAAACAAGAACACTGCATTCCTGTGGAGACATAAGGTTTGTGACAGTCTTGTTGGCATTATGGATAATGTGTCTATGAGCGGTATCGTGGAGGCTGACGAGACTTACTTCCGTTTGAGTTATAAGGGCAATCGTAAGGCATTCAAGAACGGAGAGACTGGGCGTTCAAAGCGTAAGCGTGGCACATCCATTCTTCACAAGGGCAGAAAGCGAGGTCTGTCTCGTGAGCAGGTCTGTGTTCCGTGAGCTATCAATCGCTCCGGGCTGTCCGTTTCCAAGATTAGCGGACTGGGTAAGGCTTCTTACAATGGCATCAACTCTGTTATCGGAAGTCACATCTCCAAGGGTTCTATCCTCTGTGCTGACGGAGCAACTGCCTATGACACTATTGCTCAGCAAAACGGTCTGGAACGCGCTTCCGTGAATCCGTTTGGACTTTACAACATCCAGCGAATGAACTCCTACCACAGCCGTTTGAAGGGGTTTGTAGACCGTTTTAACGGTGTTTCTACCAAACACTTGAACAATTACTTGGTCTACAACAACTTTGCTAATCATGCTAAGGAAACCTACACGGAGAAAGTGCGTATCTTGACCAATCACATTTGCTCCGTCCGTTGTTTCACCAAGAGAACAAAGGTAAGTGACCGCCCCATGATTCCTATATTGGAACTGGCTGCGTAGAATCCAAAGATAAAACAGAACATCGTTATAATATAAGTATGGAATACAATACAAAAAATAGTAATCAATGAGATTATTGAACAGCAAACTCAGGAACAGGAAATGTTTACAGAAAACAGCCGAGAAAGATGGTAGGTCTTTAGACGCAGAAACGAAGTTTCAAGGCGTAGCCTCGCGGTAGTTCACCAATGCCAGATTACGAGGACTTGCGGTAATTAAACGCAAGAATTAAAAAACTCCCTCCCCGAATAAGTTTCAGGGAAGGAGCATGAGAGGGGCAAGACCAGTGTAAACAAAGTGAAATGTTAGACAGATTAACTCAGTTTTACCAATTATGCATATTTTTTTTGTATTGAGCCTTATCCCAATCTGTAGTTTTACTCAACATTTTATATATCAATGAAGCAACTATCATAAGAATAAATATGAGCGTTAGAAAAACTTTTAGTTGTAAGGTGTGGGGGCAAGAAGAAACAATAAAATAAATAGCAATAGCAGTCACAATACTGGGTATAAGGACCCAACAAGTGGCACTCTTTCCAAAGACATGAAATCTGCGAAAACAAATACGATAATCGTTCATGGTGATTATTACAAGTGGAATCAGAATCAAAATAATGAGGGAAGTAGTAAAAATAGAAGTAACCCAAATAAAGCGGAGGAGAAGAAGGATTAGTAAATTATACCAAAACAGTCGTTTGCACGCATCCTCATATTCTAACGAGGTGCTATAACCAGAAAATGAGGTAAATAATTTGGACAATATGGCGGTATATGAAGGTTCGTCTGTTGGTGTATTTTTGTCCTCTGTCATAGTGGGAGATAATGGTTGTTAGTTTAGACTGTTTTACCCCAAAAGATTGTTCTCTTGGGGTGTAAAGGTAATTTAGCATGCCCCCCCCCCCCCCGCATGTCAAGGATAAAACGCATTAAAAATCAATTTTTTGTGAAAATAATGAGAAAAATGAGCAAACACCCCCTCTCCGTGAAGTTAGAAAATGGGTAAGTAAAGAGTAGTTATGCACCCTTAGTTAGACGAGAAGTATCAGAAATACAAAAAAATTGTTCGTGAATTGGTAATCAAAGATGGGGATTCAGACAGAAGAATTATAGGCTCGTGCATTTGCCCTCCCATGAAATAGACGAAGGAAAAATATGATTATGGCTATTATTACAATGCACTTTTAATGCAGGCGCCGTTGTTACATAGTTCACGCATCTCAGCAGACGAAATTGACGCTCTGTGTTCCGCATGGGCAGATTACAATATTTATAGACTTTACTTGGAGAAAAAGTTGTTCCCAGAGAGTTGATAAATTCTAATATTTCTTCATCATAGGAGAAATCAAAAGACTTTGAATTTCCCAATAGTTTTTCTATAAATTCCTCCGCAACGGACGAAGGAATAACAGCAAGATAACAATGTTGGATATCTGAGAAAACAGCGAGAGAAACGCAATTATTATCTTGCTTGTAGTGAACTACATCTAACTTCGTAATCCTCCTCAGAATACACTTTGTGCCATTCTCCAATTGGGTTGAATTGTCGTCAGTATAGAGGACTACATTGTCAAATTTAAATGTAGCAGAAGGTTCAAAATTTGGTGATATCGGAAGTGGTAAAAGAGAGTTTTCCATAACTTCATCACTTTACCATTGGATTGATGAGAGGTCAAGTTAGGAGAATAGAAACTTAATGTGTCTAAATGTCAAAAATAATGGAATACCTTTCTCCTCGAAATTGGAAAAGGGGTAAGTAAGGTGTAGTTATGAACAATTTTGAACACATTAGAAAATCCGAAGTGTGGAAGAAGCAGTATCAGTGGATGAGTTCTCAGATGGAGAATTTTCGCAGGAATGGTGTGGCTTCTGAATAGGAGATAAAAGGAACTTGTGAAGCGTGGGCTGATTATTGCGCTCAGAAAGCGGAGTTGTATTCGCGTGAGAGGAAATTTCTTCAATAGTATCCTGAATCTGTTGATGATAATGACTGGGGTGGAAAGACAAAACTTTTTCTTGCAGAAGTTTATCAAAATCAACATCGGAATGAAGAGGAAGAATCACCATAAACTTGGGCGAATCTGCATAGTTCACGTAAAGATAAAGAACTTGAATTTCGCAAATATCATCGTCGGTAGGAGAAATATTGACGATTGCGGGTCTTATGTCCGTAATTAAACACAGCGTTTTGTTTTTGCGAATTTTGTATTTTTCGTTGTCTGATACTATTCCGAAAAGATAAACATTATCCAAATAAACGTTAAATGGTAGAGTCTTCATGACTTGACCACTTTACCATTGGATTGATGAGAGGTCAAGTTAGGAGATTGGAAAGTTTTGATTAATGGTCGCACCTATTTGGTAGGACAGAGCCTAATTTTTTGATTGATAAATTTGAGGTTGTCGAGCAGATGGCTCGCGTTAGAGAGCCGAATTCCTAAGCCCCGCGATAGCGGGGCGGCAAGAATCTTAGCCGGAGCGTGAAGAGAGCCCGCGACAGCGGGCGAACGAAACCTCCGGTTCAGATAGATAAAAAATAGGAGCCCCGTTGAAAACGGTGGCGACAGAAAAGCGGGGCTTTGTGTTTCTCGTACCGTCAACATATTGAACTGCAATATAATTTCTAAAATCAATAACGGAATAATTCACCCGCTTTTTCATTTTGCGGAGGCTATTCTGTCACCGCCGTTTTCAACGGGGTTCCATTCATCTTGTATCACTACCGGTGGTTCCGCTCGCCTACGGCTCCCGTCTACGCCCTGCGGGCTTCGCCGAGGCAAGCGCCATCTGCACGATAAATTAGCATTTACCTGGCTCATCTTCTTTAGAACTTTCCCCCAAAAAAACGGTGCCGCGGTATCACCCCCCACGGCACCGGTAAAAACTCTTGCTGAATTCTTCAGCGTGAATGTGAGTTAAACTTTAAACATCGAAGATTCAACATCAAACATTACTTCTTCATTGCCGCGCGGATAAGCTCTGCGCACTCAGTATGGCCCCAGCCCTCGGCTACTTGAAGGGCTGAATCAAGGTTAGTAGCTCCTTTGTCGAGCATGAGCTGTACAATGTCCACATGGCCACCCGTTGCAGCGCCAATAAGCCCAGAGTTCGGGTCAGCGCCTTTTTCCAGCATCAACTGCACGATGTCCATATGCCCTCCATATGCTGCCAAATTAAGCCCGGAATCGTAGTTTGTTGCGCCTTTTTCCAGCATCAACTGCACAATGTCCATATGGCCACCTGCTGCAGCACCTTGAAGCCCGGAATCGTAGTCCGTTGCGCCTTTTTCTATCATCAACTGCACGATATCCATATGCCCGTCCCCGGCTGAACGAATAAGCCCTAAATCGTAATTCGTTGCGCCTTTTTCCAGCATCAACTGCACAATGTCCATATGTCCACCCGCTGCAGCACCTTGAAGCCCGGAATCGTAGTCCGTTGCGCCTTTTTCTAGCAGTAGCTGCACAATATACATATCCCCACTCTGAGCGACATCACCAAAACCATAGTTAGGCTCCACACCCATATCAATGCATTGCAACATCAGTTCTACATGTTTGCCCTCACAAGCACCAAAATAGTAATCCTTAAGAAGTCCACGGGCTTTCAGATTATCCAAATCTACAATTTTGCCCTCACACCCATCATTGGCGGCATCAATCTGTTCTTCCATTGATACCCCCAGAACTTCACATGATTCATCGGTAGGCAATACGGCTGATTGAGATACCTCCGCAGCCTGCTCGGGGGCAGATTTTTCTACCACAGCGGCGACATGATCGGGGGTGGCAGCCTCATCCTTGCAAGAGGTGAGCATACCCGGAACTGCAAAAAGAGAAAGAAGTATAAGTGAGCGTTTCATAATGTATTGTTTTTGTATTTGCCAATAAAGAGAGAGGAAAATTTAAAAATCTATCACGCAAAATGAAAAATAACACATTTTCTTATTCGAATCAAGCAGTATTTAGAGAACGCTCTGTTAATTTTTTTGATTGATAAATTTGAGGTTGTAGGGCAGATATCCCCGAACGTAAGTGAGGCGAATTCAAGAGCCCCGCGCATGCGGGGCGGCATATGCTAGCCGGGGGTTCCGTCTGCGGGCATTCCCCCTACGCCGAGACAAGCCAGCCCGAAGGGCGGAACCCCGGGTCCGGAATAAACGTTATTCGAACCCCGCCGAATGGTGGGGTGGCATAATGCGAGGTGTTAGCATTTACGATGATTTTGTAATCGAAAACAATGGAAATAAACACCTTATGACATCTGACAACCCTCTATGCCACCCCACCATCCGGTGGGGTTCCTTTTTATTATCATTATAACCCACGGTTTCGCTGCTGACGCAGCTCCACCGTGGGCTAACATATGCCGCCCCGCATGCGCGGGGCTCAAAAAATCGGCTCACTTTCGTTCGCATGTATCACTCCGTTAAACTCCGATTTATCAACCGAAAATTTAACAGAGCGTTACATATTTTTCTGCATCAGCGGCGGCGTCTGCGAGCGGCCAAGGCTGCCAGAGCCAACAGGCTCAGCGTAGCCGTGGCGGGCTCGGGGACGGAGTGGTGCAGGTAAACAACCTGAGCATTAGAGTCATACACCAGCAAGATATCCTCATCAATAAAATCACAGCCGGTGAAATAGCGGTCTGCTCTTGTGAAGTAGATGCCGGTGCCGGACTCTGCTATGATGTTATCGAGGCCGAAGGTGACACCGCCAACATCGCTGAAGAGAACCAGCTGTGTGTTGAGCGTAATCTTGTCGATGTTGCTATCAGGTGTTGCATTAAGAATCAACAGACGATTCTCCATGGTATCCAGCGTTAATCTGCCACCCATCAAGCTTACGTTGGCCTTAACGGTTGTGTAGGTAGCACCGCCGGCCAAGATAAGCTCGCCACCTGCCTGAATGGCGCCGGCGGCTTGGCTGTTGAGGGCAATGCCGGCGTCATAAGTGCGGTCATATTTGCCGGTGTTGCTACCGATGGCGTGGAACACCGGCTCTGAGTCAATCACCATGCCGTTTTCCGTTACATCCAAGCTTGCGGCTTGCTGCAAACCGTTCAGGTTATAGGCATAGTCCGTTGCCTGATTGCTTACGTACAGCTCAGCGCCGGATGCCACGCTTACTCTGCCTGCGGTGCTGAGCGTTGCCTTTGTCTGAGAATCGGCACTGCCGGTTGAGCTCAGGTGCAGGGATTTGCCGTCCACAACGGTAACATTACCGCCGATGCTGACCTCAGCCTGCTGCCCTGCAACGTGAATGCTACCACCGTAGAAAGAGCCGGTTTGTGCCTGAATGGAGGCTTTGTCACCCTCCACACGCAGGTCACCTTTGTAATCAATCATGGAATCAAAAGTGGCAGTTGCCCCTGTGCCGGCGGCGTCAGATACCACAACCGCACCGCTACCGGTAAGCAACCCGGAGTGTGCGCTGATGGGTGCCCCCCCATCGGCATTGCCATGAATCAGCAGTGTACCACCGGCGTTCACTGTTGTAGAGGCAGCGTTGTAGCCGTTACTCTCCATATGCAAGATACGCTCGGTTTCAGCAGTGCCGGTAATAATCACATCGCCTTGAATATCATTCGCATCTGCGGCAAGGGTTGTTACCATGCGCTCTTCCGTGTAGCCTTCCTCTACGGTAACTTTCATATCGGCGTCGGATTCAAGGATAACGCTGCCGTTGCCATCTGCCGTAGCACCCAGACCGGTAGCGCTTTGTACCTCTACCGTGCCGCGGGATACATAGGTGCCGCCCGTGTAAGAGGAGTCGCCGCTGAGCACTAATACACCTTCACCGGAGTGGCGTACATTACCATTGCCGGTAATATCACCGCTCAGGGTAAAGGTTACCGCCGGGCCCACGGCAGAGATGAGGGCTGCCGTGTCTCCATCCGTTGCGGCGTGGCCCTGCCAGCGGGCATCACCGGTGCCGGTAAGGTTGATATCGTTGGCAAGCTCGGTCGGTTCATCACCGTAACTGCCGGTATAGGTGAACATGAAGGTGGCACCGTCTTTCTCCACATTAATGAGGTTGGTTTTCTCATTTGCACCGGCCGTACCCCAACCGAGCAGGCGGAGGGTGCCTTCGGAGATGAGCGTGTCGCCCGTGTATGAGTTTGTTTGGTCCATTACCAAGGTGCCTACGCCCACTTTGTGCAGTTTGGCAGACACGTTGTTAGAGTCTCTCAAAACGCCGGAGTAAATGGCCTCGTTATAGCCGGTGTCGATGAAACCGGTTACTGCCGTTGCCTGTGCCGCAGCCCAATCAGACTTTTTCACCAGCAACATCAGGTTGCGGTCTATCTCTGTGCCTGCTGCATAAGCGGTTCCGTTGGCGTAGGTTGCGTTCACTGCAATGGACTTGAGGTTGTGGGTCTCAATCTCCACGTATTCCTCACCGCCCATGGTGATGTAGACCAAATTGCCGTTGGTATCCAAGCTGTGGCGGCCGATGAAATTGCCCAGCGTGCCGGAGGGGGCACCCTCTACACCAATGGTCATGACACCATCTGCCACGTTGGTGGTGCCGGAGTTATAGATGCGGGCATTGTGCCCTAAGTACAACTCGGCATCTGCACCGGCCCATACAATAGAGCCCGTACCGGCTACACCGCTGCTGACGGTAGAGGTGCCTTTGCTGAACTCATCGTATGCAGAGCTGCCTAACAGGTAGAGGCGCCCTTCTTGCACACGGGTACCGCCGGTGTATGTGTTGGCGCTGCCGGAGATGTAGTGAACACCATCGCCTGCCTTGGTCAGCACGCCGTTTGCTTTGTTACCATCGCTTATGGTGCCGCTGAATACGGCGTAGGCAAAGCCCGTTTCTGCTGAGAATTGGTTGTAGGTTTGTGTATCATCCAAATACTCGGCGTGGTACTTGGCACTTGCCCCGGTGTGCAGGGTAAGCGGGCTGTCGTTCAGCTCTACGCTGCCGGCGCCAATCAGGGTGCGTAGCCCCAATGTGGTGTCGCCTGCTACCTCCGTTACATTCAATTTCAGAGAGGAGCCGCCGGCTAACACGAGGTCGGTGTTTTCTGCGTGGCTCTCTTTATCAATGCCGAGCATGCCTTCTTGCACCAATACCGTGCCTTCCGTCATTGTAACGGTGCGGGTTGTTAAACTGCCCTTGCCCAGTTTCGTGAAGGTGTGGCCATTGAGGTCGAGCAGGGTTTTACCCAGCGCGTAGCTGTTCATGTAAAGGTACTCACCATTCGTTACTCTGGCAGAGGCGCTGCCCGTCAGTTCTACAGAGGGCAGACATACCTTGTTGACGATGTTCTTGTTGCCGATTTCATCGGAGGGGTAGAAATCGCCCGTGTATGTGCCTTTATAAATGGCACCCATGCCATCTGCACCGTTGCCGCTTATCTTTACGTTGAAGCCAAGCCCGGCGTAGAGGTCATCCGCATTCTTCACTTTATATCCGGATTCCACCGGGAAACCGGAGAAATCAATGGTGGAGCCATCCGTCACCGTGATGGTGCGGTCGTCTCCCCTATCATTGGGGGTGCCGATAACACTGGTGGATACCTTGAGCGTGGCGCCATCCGTCAGCGTTATATCACGCCCGAAGTTTTCGCCGTGCCCTATCACTTCTACCACGCCTTTACCGCTGATTTGCAGTGTGGTGGCGGTGTCCATGTCGTTGTCGAACATGCCGAGTGCCACAATGGCGTGGGCGCCGTCGGCCATGGTAATCTTATCAAAACCGGTAACGGTTACGGAGTTTGCAGAGGCGGTGTAGCCACCGTCAACAATGCGGCCCAGCTCATATGTACCGGCCTCTGCAAAGTGCAGGGTGCTGGTGTAGGCATCGCCGATGACGATATAAGACTCCGTCAACTCACGGCCGCCATAAAGCTTGCCGCCCACCCAATCTGTGTTACCATTCACATTGATGGGAGAGCCCAGGTGGAAGTCGCGGTACAGGTTCACCTGCACGTCACCGTTTGTAAAGCTGTTGGTAGCGCTCCACTCATTGCCCCAGCCCATACCGGCAGCATCCACTCGATTGGCTGTGCCGCTGATGAGGTCCAGCACGATATTACCGTTGACCGTGCCGCCGTTAGAGCCACCCACCAATTGAGATTGCACGTTGGCATCGCCCTCCATGCGTATATAGATATCGCCCTCAATGGTTAAGCCGTGGCCACCGCCGAATACACGCTTGGTAAACTCGTTGGTTGCCATACCTAAGGTGCCGCCCGTAAGCACCATTTCCACAGCGCGGGTGCGACCGTCTACCACTTGGGTGCCGATGAGGTTGGAGTCATAACCCGCTGCAAAGACTTCTCCTATGGTGCCACCGTCAATATAAACGTGGGCAGTACCCCGTTGGGTTACCCAGCCGTAAGAACCGCCGTGCACTTCTGTAATATTGCCATCCTTAATGGTTAAGAAGCTTTCGCTGTTCTGGTCGCACCAGCGGGAGCCGGCTATCACCAAATCCTTGACATCCGTTACCCCGTCGCCATCTCCATCGTAAACGGAGTTTACCAAGATATGCGTGGCAGCTGCCTGCGGGTTATCTACCCAGTTGCTCATGCCGCCGATAACGGTTTTGATGCCGGAGCGGTCGTAAATCCACACCTCGTGGTCATAGGCAGCGGCGCCCCAGGCCCCGCCGGATGCAATCTGACCGCATGCCACGGAAGACAAGGTGACGGATAATGCCTTGCCGTTGTTTACCTTCTGTGCATTTTGGTCATTGACAATGGAGTCATACATAAAGTAGTCTGCATCGCCGTTTGTGCCGGCAGCAATTACCACTTCGGCATTCGGGTCTGTACCTGCATAGCGGCGAGACAGACCAGGGGCTTTATCCATCTTGCCCCAGCGCTCATCCCATTGAGGCATGCCCACCGTGCCGTTCACCTTAACGGGGTTGCCATCTGCATCATACTCCGTCACATTGCCGATACTCAGTGTGAAGGAGCCGTCCTTGTTATCCACGAACTCGGTGCCGATGCCGGCTGCAAGACCGGTGGCAAGGTTGACGCCGTTGATAAGCACTTGGCGCGTTTCGAACGTCTTGTAGCTGTACATGTCAAAACGCCCGGCGCCTTCCATTTTGATGAATTGGTACGTGTATTCGGATTTACCGTTCTCATCTACGGTGAAGCTGTAATCAATCTGGCCGATTTCGGCGTTGATGTTGGTAATGGTAATAACGCCTCTGTTGATAAGGGTATCGCGGAACGTGATATCCTCAACAAAGGAGTAGCGTGCGTTTTCTGCTACCACTACATTTTCCCCAATCGTCACATCTCTCATGCGGTAGTAACCCTTCAACTTGTCGGAATCCGCATTGCCGGATTTCAGGGTGACGTCAGTCAGCGTTGCCCCGATAATGTCGGAGTTCATAATTTCGAGGTGCTTCAAATCTGCATTACCGCTGATTTGGACTTGTGTTACATAGCCGGGTGTTTCTGCTGTGCCTCTTACGCCATCTTCGTCTATGGTTACTCCGCTCAGTGTGCCTTCGCCAAGCTTTACATTCAAGGAGTCGTCACTGAATTTGACGTTGGATATCGTGTAAGCGAAGGTGCCATCTTCTTTGGGCCCTATTCTCAGCTCTACCGGTATCGGTCGCCAATTGGCATCAACGGTGCCGTATTCGCTCAGCACCAATGCGCCCTCTGCTGCAATGGTGATGTCGCCGGCCACGGCCAAATGGTCTTCCAGCGTGATGGACCCGGACTTGATATCCACATCGCCCAAAGCATCAGCCGCATACACGTTGTCGTACAAACGCAGTATGACGTCGGACTCGCCTCGTTGGTGAAGATTGGTGCCGGCTGCCAGTTTGCCGCCCATAGAGCCAAGGGTATAGTCTGTATGATCTGCTACAAAATACACATCGCCGGGGTTGACGGTGCCTTCTATGTATACAGTGCTGCAGCCACCGTCCAAGTCACTGAAAATGGCATCATTATATTCTGCATTTTCGTTGTAATTGGAGGCATGGCTCCAGTTGCCTTGGGAATTGGTTTGAGACCATATACCATAACCGTAGTACATGGCAAAGGCGCTTTCGCCCTCCCACACATTACCCATGAAGGTTTGCATGTAAAGCAAGCCGCTTTGGGCATCGTACCCCACTTTGTATTGGGAAGAATCAAGTGCTGCACCATTATGCAGAACATTGAGGCTGAGGTTATCAGCAGATGCCAAGCCGGTCATCAGGTTGTAGGTGGTCATGGTGTCAATCTTGTTGTCAAACAAGACATTGAGCATGACGTGCCCACCACTGATGTTGCCGTTGGACGGCGTTATATGCAGCGCGGCATCTTGTGCAGAGGCGGAGTCCGTGCCGTTAATGGCGGTGATGGCAAGGCTGGCGCCATCCATCAGCACCAGAGAGTTGAGGTTCACTGCGCTCTCGGCATCCAGCGCCAAGGTGGCACCGTTACCCAAGAATACCCCTGCGTTGGCCAAGGTGTCTGCGCTTTGTAATGACAAGGTTGCCCCTTGCTCCACCAGCAACATGCCGGAGAAATCATTCTGCCCGGAGAAGGCCACGGTGCCGTGGCCGGTAAGCTCCATCATGCCCTTGCCCGAAACCGCGCCTGTTATGTTGAGCGAGCTGCCCTCTTGGGCGGATTGCAGGGTGATGGTATCATTCACCACCATATTGGCGCTGATGGCGTTGTCTGCCTCTGCATAGCTTACTTTCACGCCGTTTGCCATTTGCAGGCCGGCAGCTTCTTTATTGCCGGTAATGGCAGATGCCCCGGAAAGGGAAATAGCGTTGCCGGCTGATATGGCCTGAGTGGTGGTGCCGATATCCCAGCGTGAGCCGGTTCTGAGGTTGATGGCACCGGAGTTGGCTGCCATCAAATGATCTGCGCTTTCATGCAGCTGAAGCTTGCCGTTGTTGAGCGTCAGGGTGCCGTGCACAGAGCCGGTAGCGTTCTTCACCGTCATGGTGCCGATATTTACCGTCAGGTTGCCCAAATCTTGCATCTGCGTTACCGTGGCAGAGCGAGATTGTACCATGATGTCCAAGTCCGTATAGCCATCTGCATCTTGTGCGCCGAATATCTTCAGGTTATCAATGGTACACCCGGTGCCGAAGCGCAGCTGGGCCGCGTCATCCATCACGTGCACATTGTACCCGTTGTTGTATGTTGCACCCTCGGCATCCAATGCCAGTGTGCCGTGCAGATTAATCTCCGGGAAGGAGGAGGCAGAGACAGACACGGCAGACGTGGCGGTTTGCACGTGCACGTAGGCACCTTTGCCGACCGTCAGCAGGTCTGTATGGATATGGTCAAAATACACCTCATGCTCCAGCGTGTTTACAGTCAGCTCCGGTGCTTTGACTACACCCAAGTAATGCTGCTCTGCCGTGCCGCCAATGATGATGCTGCCGCCTTCTGCAACGGTGAGGTTGCCGCTTACGTTGACCAAGGCGTTATCGTATGAGTTGCCGTCTTTATCACCGGCGCTCACGGCGATGTTCATGTTTTCGGCCGTTACATTGCCGTCTATGGTCAGGCTACCGGCCTCTGTTGAGTTGCCGGCGTTGATTGTCAGGTTGCCACCCACGGTCAAATCTTTGCCGACGCTTGTGTTGAGCGTGCCTATTTGGGCGTTTTTGCCTACTGTGGTTGCTCCCTTCAGCTCAAGATTACCGGCGCCATCGGTAACAAGGTTACCTTGCACCACCAACTGGTTATTAAATGTGACACTGCCCGAGTCGGGAGACATCAGGGCGTCATTCAATACGGCTATACGGGAACCGCTGAAGGTATACCCGCCCTCCGAGACGTTGAAGTTCATCACCACAGAGTCTTGGAGTACGCTGACATCTTTGTTAGCAACGTCTCCGCCGCCGAAGTAGATGTTAGAAAGCGCTGTAAACACGGCATCGCCGCTCTCGCCCTCTGTCAGGCTCCAGTTTCCGGTAACGGCATCCCAGGTGCCGTTCTCTGCGCCATCCCAATAAAGGTTGCCGTTGTGCTTATCTATCAGGGTGACCATGCCGGCTACGGAGGAATCTACCGCAGCCTTGTTTACGGCCACGCCGCTGTATACGAATTTGACGGTTTCCCAGCCGGTCAGCGTGCCTTCTAAGCCGCTGACGTTGCCGGGCATGGCGATGCCGCTTAGCAAGCCGTTAGAGGCATCGCTCACGGCGCCGTTCACAATAAGTACTTTAGAGCCGGACGCAATGCCTCGCAGCTCGAAGGTAACGTTGTTAACATTCAAGGTGCTGCCGGTGGCTACGCCCATTTCTCGCTGGGCATGGGTAGATTCAAAGGTGATGTAGCCCGTAAGGGTGCTTTCACCGGCAAAAACAACGTTTTGCAACGTAGCATATTCTGCCGCCGTGCCGGCGTTGAGTGATACATCCGTCAACAATGCCGCATGGGTGCCGTTGGCGGATTTGATAACGTTGTGAGATGTGGTTGTTACGTTTGTGAGTGTGCGGGTGATATCCCCGGTAATGAACATTTGCACATTTTCCAATGTGCCGCCCAATATCTCATTAGCGCCTATGTCCATGGTCACCCCTTCTCCCAGTTCCATGGAACCGTCCAGAATCGTCGCACAGGTAATGAAACCATGTACATCATCGGTGACGCTGAGGGTGCCTCCACCCACCTTGGTGAAGGAGCCTTGCGCGTGCATGTGGGTGCCGTTAGACTCCGAGAACGTTGTGCCGAGGTAGGCTACTGTCAAGTTAGCGCCGTTGGCCACATCAATGGTCAGGGGGACGGTGGTGGAGCCCATGATGAGGGCGTTTTCCATTGTTACCGTATCCGCCGTTTTAATCTGCTCCGTTACCGCCATGTTGCCACCTGCAAAGCTGTAGCCGCTGCCGTTAATTTCAACGCTTTCGGCTGTTATGCCCTCTGGGGTAATCTGTACGCTCTTGTTAAGGTCTGCACCGTCGCTGAACAATACATCTGCCCCCTCTCGGTAGCTTGTCTCGTTTCCGTTGGTATCCGTCCATACGTCGGGTTGCTCGGTATCCCATACCGCGGGTTCTGTGCCCGTGCTATCCCATTGAAGTGTTGCCGGGGCCTCTGCCGCGGCATATACCACGTAATGTGTGCTCTGGGTATACGCGTTGCCGGTAAGCGTTATGCCGGGTACACATACTGCTGCCAACAAAGCCTTAAAAAGCCTAGACGGAAGATGAAATTTCATATGCTGCTCTGGTGGAAGGAAGTTAAAATGAGAGATGTGATGGCGTGTTAGCTTTCGCGCTATACAGTTATTCCGGACAATTCTACTATATTTCGGCTCCTGTGTCTAGCCGAATATCGGTGTTATTTTTTTATTCCCGTCATAATGGATAGTGATAATGTTGTTGTTTGTTATTGTGGTGCTTATGGAGTGTGTGTGTATTTTTTTTTTTTTTTTTTTTTTTTTTTTTTTTTTTTTTTTTTTTTTTTT
>JBGVMR010000037.1:0-3733 GCA_045124875.1 Akkermansia sp. | reverse complement strand
GAAATCATCCGTCTCCATTGCAGCGTGCAACAGAGTCCCCTCTTCTGATGCAGCATTGCTGCCGCTCTTGCCATAAAAGGCCGGACAAATCTCCTTGTAGCCAAGAGATGACGGCGCGTGTCTAGCGTGTTTTTGAGTATTGTTTGTTTTCATATTGGTTATTGAATGGGAAAAGGTTGCATGTCTCCATCATTCAGGAGGTCGATTTGAGCGAGCTTAGCCGCGCAGATTTTCGCGGTATGTTCCTCGCAGGTTCCGGCAGCAAAGCAAATCTTCTGAATGCTGGCAGCTCCGCCCGAGCGGTGAACACGGCCTAAGGCTTGCCGGAGGTCAGCGGCGGAGAACGTGGGGCTGATGATACTCAGGCGCGAACGCTGCCCCTCCGGGTCGTGCAAGCTGACACCTACGCCTCCGGCCTGTATGTTGGCAATCACCACATGGATTTCATTGCGCTGGAAGCGGTCAATCACCTGCTGGCGTTCCGCCGGGGATTGGCCGCCCCGGATAACGTGCGGGCAGTCGAGCTGCTCCATCAGAGCCTCAATCGTTGCGGAGAAATTAACCAGGAGCACCACGCTTTGCCCCTCTTCCAATGCCGCCCGGGTCATTTCTACCATGGCCGGAACCTTGTAGAGCTCGATGGCTTGGCGGGCGCGGAGGACGAGCGTCAGGTGGCTGGCTCTCTTGGAGCCCAATTCATTGGCCACGGCCTGCAGCTGCTCCCGGTTGCCGGAATGCTCTGCGAGCCGTAACTCATTGCGGAGCCTGTCATATTCCTTCTGGATGGCTTTAGTCTTGCCTGTGTCGATAACTTCAGCCGTAACAACGGAGGATGGGAAATCCGGTATCTCGGAAATACGCATTCGGCTGCCTCGCGCCGGGAAGATGTCGTTGTGGAGCTTGCGGAGCGCTTCTTTGCCCCCGGTGAATTCCATGCCGAAGAAACCCTGCGTTACGCCATTGCGCCGAGCCCATGTCCAGAAGTTCCAGAGCTGGTGGAGTCCAAGAGCGTAACCGAGCGCATACATCTCCAAGGGGGAGTTGGCAGCAGTCGCGGAACAAAGGATGAGCCTGTAGTGCTGGGAGCGGGCGGCGATGAGCAGCTTCGCGTTCAGACTGGTGCGGGATTTGCACCGCTGGCACTCATCAAAGATAATGGTGGTGTCCTGTGGGAGATTCCAGATAAAGCCTTTGCCGGATTTGCGGCATTCCGGGAACTTACCCCTACGGAGCGATTCGTAGTTGGTGATAAGAATCGGTTTGAGGCCGAACCCGGCACTCACTTTCTCCCAGCTCGGTTTGGTGGCTTTGTTAGTAACAATGACACAGGGGCAGCCTATGTAAGCTACTGTATAGCAGCTTACATAGGTCTTGCCTGTGCCTGCGTCCGATGCGTCTAATGCAGCCCGGTTCAGGCTGGTGACAGAACGTATCTGGTTCTCTGCATGATTTATCTGGTACGGAAGTAATTGAAGCATTGATTAAGTCGGCGTTCACTAAACCAATGGCCTCGAAAATCAAAAATCAGAAAAAATCTCGTACATTTTTCTAATTTCTTGCAATTTTTTCTTCAGCTCGTATTCTGACAGGCCTAGCTGACGGCTAGCTTCCGCTCGGGAGAATACCTTTTTCTCCTGCTCCATAATAGTTTCACAGATGAGAAGGACATCCGGAGGTACTGACGCAAGGAACTCCGCGACCGCTTCCTTGAGGGGGTGGGAAGTAGGAGGATTGTGCCATCCTTCCGAATTCTCCAATTGGTTCATGCGATTACGCCGACGAAGGGTTTTCCTCCGGTACTCCTTTTGTTTGTTCTCGAATACTGCTTTCAGGATATTTGTAATGTCTTCTCTGGATTTATCCATGAGATCTTGCGCTATGATGTAGTGAACCCCCTCTAGCAACATTTCGTTGTAGAAGTCATCACTACAGTAACGCTCTTGTCTACCGTCATAATAAAATTTCAAGGTAGCAGAGCGGGCTGCATGTTCAATAGCGGCTTTATGAGTGTCGAAAACGACCTCAACATCAATTGTTTGAGTATGTGTTATTTTCATGATGGAGAATGAGCATCAGCAGCTCAAGCTCCATCAAGGGAGGAGTCAAAAAGAGGACGGCAGTCAGCTGAGACATGTGGGCATAAAAATAGCCGCCAAGGACGCAGATGAACTGCAATCCTCAGCGGCCTGCCCTTGATAGGTGCTCAGCTTGGCTGCCGAATTGGGTTTAGTCTTCGTTAAACAAAAATGCTGTAAGGGGGGTGGGCGCATTTTGCGCCCGGGAATGAGTGATTACTCCTGTTTCGTGACACATAGGTAATCAGTTGAATGCATAGCGACAAGGAAAGTCTCACCCTCTTGAAATACTAGAGTGATAGTTCCATTATCAAAGGGCAAATGGCTAAGCAACCAGTATGTAGCTCTCTGCTTTAGAGAATATTGTCCCGTATCGGGCACATTGCCAAAATAAGGAAGTTCCTTGTGATTATATCTCCAAGTCGAATCGCTGATTGGATGGAAATAATCTAACTGGCCTCCCACTACATTGTAAATAAGAGAGCCGTAAACCAAAAATTTCATTACCCCCAAGATATTGACTATCTCGGGATATTTTTCATAATCCACGCATACAGAAGCATAGAAATCGTTAGTCTGCGTGGACAGGATGGGCTGATAGAGCTTAGCCGTCAATTCCTGATAGGGAGACGGATTGCTCAATATCTGCCCGGGTATCAGCGAGCCATAGGAGTTCGCTTGCAGGAGAGCGATAGCACGGAGAGCCTCTTCAGGCACCCCGGCTAAACAATGGAGAATGAGTGTATTCTGTTTCATAACCTCTAATTCTTTGTTTCGGACTTCGTTGAGTTCTTCGCTGTCGGAGAAAACAAAAAGGGAAACCACCTAACACCTCGGGCTTTTTGTCCCGAAAGTGCCAGATTGTTTCCCTAAAAACTTAGCGGCACTCCGGGCAAATATTCATGCCCAAAGATGCCACTTGTTCCAATGCTGCCGCCACAAGAATGGCGGCGTTCGTCTTCACGATAGCCAGTGCTGCTGCGACCTTAGCGGACACAGTAAGGGCGTTGGCTCGAACAGTTACAGCAGATGTCGGCGCAATAGCAAACTCAACAGGTTCGGAGGTCTTCCGAACCCCGCCGACACGGTGCTTTGCCGTCCACGAATAACTCGCGGGCGCTTCCTCAATGGTCTGTGACGGTAAGTCTGACATATCGGATGCAAAAGCAGTGGCTCAGTCTAGCACTTTTCCGAGCGCGTATCAAGCCGAAAAGCCAGAAAAAAGGAGGATATTTTTTTGATACTTTTGTAAGAGCTTGATAGTCTGCGTTTATTCTAAAAAATGTCATTTTTTCTGATTCTTTTCTGATTTTTGATTTTCGCGGCCATTTGTTTAGCAGAGACGCAAATCGTCCGCGATGAATATGAAACCAAATCCTTACACCTTACAGAAAGCCGCTGCCATCGTGCGCAGCATCCCGATGTTGGAGAAGAAGCTGCTGGGCTGGAAAACTCTCTACTCCAGCTATGTAGAGAACGAACCGGGAGCGCATCCCGAGGTTGAACGCTATCTGCGAGAAGCTCTGCCTATGGCCAAGGAGGCCTTGTTGCTGGCTCGTTGCGTAGAGGTCATTCTGCCGGATGCCGATGAGCATACGCTTGCCGAGATGGCCTGTTTTGCTGGTTGCAAACACCACCAGCTGGATTTGCTGGCCGGG
>JBGVMR010000036.1:0-171132 GCA_045124875.1 Akkermansia sp. | reverse complement strand
CGCCAGGAATAACGAAGGCCGTCAACCGAAAGGTTGACGGCTTTCTTCGTTATTCCGTCAACGAGCGCAGCGAGTTCTTCACTACGCCTCGTCAGAGGCGTTCTTCACTGCACGCGCAGCGAGCTCTTCACTATACGTCGCAAGACGGATTCTTCACTACGAGCAACGCGAGTATAAACAAGTTGAATGTTGAATTTTTAATGTTTAAAGTAGCGTGAAGCCACGGTATGTGGTATGCGCGGGTTAAATTCCTTTTACTTTTTACAGAATCGCAGGGCCACAATTCTGCAGGAATAGAATGAACTTGCAAAGTAAAAAATACCTAGTAAAATATCAGCGGAAAGAATAAAGAGGATGCAACATATATTTTTAATGCCGGTTGTAGCAGTATTATCTACTGCAGCCTTTGCTGCCGAGTGGGACACGGATTATGAAGCTGCGTTGGCACGGGCTGAGCGGGAGGGCAAGGCGGTGTTGGTGGATTTTACCGGATCGGACTGGTGTGGTTACTGCATACGCTTGCGGTCGGAAGTGTTGGAGGAGCCTCATTTCCGCGCTTGGGCAGGGGAGCACTTCGTGCTTTTGGAAGTGGATATGCCGAAGAACCCGAAGTTTGATGAAGAGCAGCGAGCGCAGAATCAAATGCTGTGTAAGAAGTATGGGGTGGACGGGTTTCCCACGCTGTTGGTGCTGGATTCGCAGGGGAATGCTTTGGGAGGCTTGTTCGGGTACGAGGGGAACCCGGATATTGTGAGAGAGATTTTAACCCGTGGCTTGACGGTGCAAGGTTTGTTGACGCAGGCTCGGCAGGCATCCGGCGAAGAAAAGTTGCGCTTAATGGTAGATGCCTGGCGGCTGTTGCCGGAGGAGCTGCAGCAGCTTAATGCCCCGTTGAAAATAGAGATAATGGATAACGATGCAGCGGATTACAGCGGCTTGCGCGCGGAAGAAACGGCCATGCTGCGCTTGAAGGCCTGTATAGAAGCCGCCAATGCGGCGCCTACGGATGCCACAGCCTTAGATATCGTGAATGCCGCTTTGGCGGAGGCTGCGCCGGTGGTGCGGCGGCAGTTGCTGGAGCATAAGTTCCGTTTGCTTTTGTTTTTGGCTGAAACGGAAGAGGATATTTTGGCGGCTGCAGAGGTGGCGTATGCCGCCATTGATGCAGATTTTCGTTTAACCGAGGCAGAAAAGCAGGATAGGAAAGCCCAGTTCCGCGCAGTTTTTGCGAATCCGCAAGCAACGCTGAAACGCTATCGCATGGTGAAGCGCAATCGCCCCAAACGTTAAGAGGGGCTTCCGCCACCGGGTGGATGATGGCCATAGGCAGCAGGCACCGCCATGAAAAGTGCCTGCTGATGTTATACCGATGCTGCAAAAGGCGGCGTTGTGTGGTATGTGTATGCCATGCAAGACGTACAATATATCACCGGCTTTACCGCGGGCGAGCTCAGCCCGTGGCTTTCTACTCGATTTGATTTGCAGGCATACCACCGAGGCGCGGCAAAATTATGCAATTTTGAGGTGCTGCCCTATGGTGGGATAAGACGCCGGCGCGGTACGCAATGGGTAGGGGCTGCCGCAGAGCAGAGCGGGACGGTGCGCTTGGTGCCGTTTCATTTTTCTGAGAGCGATGCGTTGATGCTGGAGCTTTATCCCGGTGGGATGCGTGTATACCGCGAGGGTGCGTTGGTGACGGGGGAAGATGCACAGCCCTATGCGCTACCCACACCGTGGAACACTGCAGATGAGGTGGCGGTTCTGCGCTTTACACAAGTGAACGATGTGGTCTATGTGACGAGCCCGCATCGCGCTCCGTACAGATTAGAACGCCGCGCAGACTCAAACTGGCGCTGTGTGGAGCTGAATCCCTCGCCGTTTCCTCGAGAAACCTATCTGCTGCAAGACACCGCCATACGTGTGCAAATGGACACCAACGGCAGTTATGCCGAACTGATAACGGAGTACCCCGCCCCGGATTTCTCCCCGCAGATGGCGGGTAATGAATGCGTGCTGACAGAGGTAGAAGTACCTTCGCGCACCTATTTCATGAACGAACCATTCAAGGTGACGGCTATTGAAACACCGGATTTATCAACCGCAGCCATCGCTTCCGGCACCGTTTGCAAAGAGTATGACAGTGCCACGAAGTTATATTATTTTTACACAGCGTATAAAAATTATCTACCCAAAGATTATAATGGCAGCAAGTCTGCGCGGGATTATCCCGACTTCTTTTTGATGGGGGCGCTGCGCTTGACTGCCGAAGGCCAACCCTACGAGGTAGGCCGCGATTGGGAGGTGCGGACTAATGGCGAGTGGAATGCCATTTGGGAGCTGTGGCGCAGTTATGATACCCCCGCCACTGCACTGAATCCTGCCCGTTGGCAGTGGTCTTGTATTCGCACCTTGGACCAAACCTCCTATTCAGAGCGCAAAAATTGGGCGATTTCCGGTTCCGAGAGCGAGCCTTGCCGCATGTTGTTGGTGTGTCGCGCTGCGTCTACGGATCAAATGTCGGCCCATATCTTTTTTCGTGTGGAGAGCGCCATGCGTGAATACAAGTGGGAGATAACACGGTTTATAGATGCGCGCACGGTGCGTGCCGAGCTGCGCTCCCAATACTGTGAAAGGTGTACAGGCTTCAGTACCCGTCATTGGAGCTTTGGTGCTTTCGGGCATCGCAATGGGTTTCCGCGATTCTCCGGTGTGCACCAAGGGCGCTTGTGGCTGGGTGGTATACGTGGTTTGCCCACAACCTTATTCGGCAGTACCGTGGGCGATTTCGGTAATTTTTACGTAGGCTCTGCAGATGACGATGCCCTGCATTTATCTCTTGCCACGGATAACCAGAGCGCCATTTGTTGGATATGCCCGGCACGCAGCCTTTTGGTGGGTACGGCAGAGAGTGAATGGACCCTCAGCTCGCCGGATGGCAGCCCGCTCACGGCATCGAATGCGGCGTTTCAACGCCAATCATCCGTCGGCAGCGAAAATCAACCGGCAACGGGTGTGGAAAATACGGTGCTTTTTGTGCAGCGTGGCGGTAAACGCTTGCGCGAGATTTCTTACAAGCTGGAGGCAGATGGCTTTACCACTACCGATACCAGTCTGTTGGCAGAGCATCTTTTCCGCAGCGGTGTAAAAGAATGGGTGGTATGCCGTGGCAGTAGTGCTCATGTTTGGGTGCTTATGGCAGATTGCAGCGTGGCTATGCTCACCACCAATGCAGAGCACCAAGTAACGGCATGGCAGCGTGTGGAGTTCCCGGGCAGAGAGGTGCTGCACATTGCCTCTCTTACCTCCGCTCATGCCGGCGAGCAAGATTTGTGGATGGTGGTGCGCTATATAAACAGTGGTGTTGTCGGTATAGAACGCCTTACGGAGGAGGCTGCGTTTACAGACTCCCGCACGCATTTTACCCCTACTGCGGATGGCGTTTACAGCGCCCCGCATCTGGCCGGCATGCAGGCTTGCGTAGTAGAGGGCGAAACGCTACATGCCGTGCCGGTAGCAGAAGACGGGTCTTTTTCCTACGCGGCAGAAGGGCCGTTTTGCATAGGGGTGCCCTACCGCTCAGAGCTGCACACCATGCCTTGCGAGAGCGAACGCTCGTTCAATTCCGTGCGCCAAGAAGGGCGGGTACGCTTGCGCTTGTTGGATAGTAGCCCCGCATTCCATTACCGTGCCTCATGCGCCGAGCGGTGGGAGGTTTATGACCCGCAGAGAGAGTACCTGCATTATCCCTATACCGGGTCAATCCGAATTTCTCAAATGCCCATACCCGGTGTGGGGCAGGGCTTTTGTCTGTATGTGGATGGCGCGCAGGATTTTTGTTTGCAGTCTATCAGCATTGAGTTCGATTTTCACGGTAAGTGATGTTCCTGACTTCACGCGCCCTCATCAGAGGGCGCGTTTTTCTCCATGCGGCCCAAGCCGAATTTTTCACTATGCGGAAGCATTTTTCACCACAACTCGGTAGAGTTGTTTTTCACGCCGAGCGGCTTGCAATGAGCTCAGCCGAATGGCTGAGCGGTAAAACGTAGCCCACGGTGGAGCCGCTTCAGCGGCGTAACCGTGGGTATGTAAGAAAACAATCGGAGTCCCGACGGTAGGAGGGCCGACATAAGGCCGATGATTCTGAATTGGCGTTTTTGAAATGTTATACCGAGAAGTTTACGCTTTTCTATCATGGTGTAATATGATATACGTTTTATTAGCATGAGCCATTCGTACAGCAATATTAACATTCATATCATATTTCATACAAAAGGAGACTGCTTGATACAAGAAGATGATTTGCCTTCTGTTTTCCGATATGTAGGAGGTTTGGTTCGTTCGTTATCAGGTATTGCATTTATTGTAGGTGGCCGACCGGATCATATTCATATATTATCGACTCTTCCGGTTACTACTGATTTATCCGCGTATGTACGGGGCATTAAGGCGAATTCAAGTCGCTGGATAAAAGATTTGAATCCGACCTATAAGGGCTTTTCGTGGCAAAATGGATATGGTGCTTTTCTGTAAGCGAATCTCGAAAAAGTTTCGTAGTTAATTATATTAAGAGACAAAAAGAACATCATCAGAAGGTCTCTTTTGAAGAAGAGTTTTTACAATTCTTGAAAAAGAACGGGTGCCTGCAAAGAAACGCTGAATAGTGTGCCCGGCTATTCTGCCACCCCGATATGCATCGGGGTTCCCTTTATTCTTGTTCCATCCCACGGTTCCGCCGCTGGTGCGGCTTCACCGTGGGCTACATTTTACCGTCCCGCCACATAGGCGGGACTCTGATAAAACGCACCTGTCGGTGCGTGGTGAAAAATGCTGCCGCATGGTGAAAAATAAAACGTGCCGTTTTATGGTGAAAAACGAGCCCTCCGCAGAGGGCTCGTAGATAGGGGGAGGAGGAGATTACTTATCTGCACCTACGGCAACCGGTACCGGCTCTTCTTCTACACCGTTTTTGAATCGCTCAAAGACGCCGCGAGGGTCATCCGGGGTTTGGCGCAAGGCTTCAAAAATGCGGTCGCGCATGTCGATGGCCGCCTTAAACGCCTCTTCCTCACTGCCGTATTGGCGGTCAGAGAAATACTTGGTGAACTGATTCCATTTGCGGCAGATGCTCAGTCTCCAGCCCTGGAATGAGGTGGTCTCGTATGTGTAACGTGTGATGTTGCGTTGTGTCATGGTATGTTATGTTTTGTTTTATTTTTTTCACGGAAGGTAGTCGGGCTCCCGTTCGCTACATAAAATGCCAGATATATCACAACATCGCAATCTAATTTTCAAATTGTTAGCATGTGTTTCTATCCGTTCGCTTTCAATACAAAAAGCCCGCCGAGGGGAACCCCGGCGGGCAGGAGGGGATGGAGAAAAGCTTATTCTTTCATCTGCGCATCTAACCAAGAGCGGAGCGCTTGTTGAAACTCCGGGGTGAAGAGGTCATCACAGAAAATGCCGATGCCGGCGGGGGCTGCCGAGTGAAGGCGGGAGAGCTCGGCGGGGAAGAGCTGCGGGGTGGTATCGGGCAGGTGTAATCCCGGAGAGAGAGGGATTCGAACCCTCGTTTGTTGTTTGGCTTGTGCTGTGCAGTCCGCAGACCATTGGGGCGTTTCATTATAAAAGGAGTAGTAGACCATGGGCAGGGCGAGGTCTATGTGGAAACGGCTCCAGTCTTGGCGCACCAGTTGAGCAGCGATGTCGGGGGTGGGGAATACGGCGCATGCGGTGTGCAGGTTGTGGCTGCGTACGCGCGCCGTGAGGGCGTTGGCGTAGTTGGCAACACTTTGCAGGCGGAACTCTCGCCAATCTGCATCCGCATCTGCTGCCGGGGCAATATCTCTGCCGTATTGACGGCGGAAGAGCTCTTGGCAGCGGGAACAGTAGCAGTAGTCGTATTCGGGCAGCTCGGTGCTCATATCAAGCCCGTAGTTTTCCCACAGTCCGCGGGGTAAAATGACATCCGGCAGGCGCATGTAGTCAAGCTGTATGCCGATGATGCCGGGGATTGCGGCAAGTTTATCCACCTCTGCCAGCAGGTGGGCGAGAGCCTCGGGGTGATTGGGGCAGAGGAACTGGTAGTACTCAACAAAGGGGCGGTCTTGCGGGGCATGGCAAGATTTGCCGTGGCGGTTCACGGCGTACCAATCCGGGTGTTGTAGGGCAATTTCATCGCCGGGGCGGTTAACGGCCCACAGCCAAGCATAAACTTGCATGCCGTGTTTTGCTGCCAGCGGGGTGAGGGCTGCGATTTGCTCTGCCGTGCCGCCGATGATGAGAACATTTACACCGGCTGCTGCATAGCCGGCAAACTCTTTGTCCCAGAATGCCGTATCGCCGGGGTGGTTGTTGCCGTGTACCCACAGGTAAATCTCCGGTATATGGCGGGTGGCGGGTGTGCGGGTGAGGGTGGCATTGCTGTCCAGCCTTATTTTCTCGCCCGTGCGGGCCACGGTGGCTTCTACGGCAAAGTATTCGGGCGTAAGAAGGGTGGCCGATACACCCGTTGCGGGTTGCATGGCGGTGTCGTATATGCCGTGTTTGCTTTTGAATGCCAGTTGTTTGGTGTAGTAGTCAAAGAGCAGTTGCTCCGTGATATGGGCAGGGGGTACGGGCATGGTCTCCCACACGCCTGCGGGAGAATCGCTGAGGCGCACATAGCCCCATTTTTCGGGCATGTGGATATTGATTTCTCCCGTGGCTGCCCACACATGGTTGCTTTCGGGGAGCGTGTTGCCGTGCGCATCCGTTGTCTTGCGGTACCCGCAGGGGGCGGCGGCATCAGCCTGCACCTGCCAGTTGACCTGAGAGAAGTTCATACGCAGCACCGTGCCGGGGGCCGGGGGCTCTGCCGTGCGCGGGTGGTTGGAGTGGCCGGTAATGCTGGCCCAGGGGATGGCCATTTCCACGCTCCAGCCTTGGTCGGTATCGGCGGGATTATTGAGCGTGCCACGCAGGTGCACGGCGTGTTTCAGCCCGGGGATATTCCAATCGTGCAGGGCGAGGTTACCACTGCGGTAGGGCTCGGTGAGCAATAAATCCCATACGGTGTTGAGGGCGTTAATCTCTATCTCAACATAATTTTTCGTATCGCCATCGGGGTCGATGAATACCTCAAAATCGGGGTCGCGGTAAATGACGGAATCACGCTCGGTGAGGGTTGCCCACAGGTTTGCTTCCTGCATGTCGGCGTATACGTACAGGTACTGATCATCCCAGAGCATTTTGACCGTTGTGCGGTTGGGGATGGCGGGGCCTTCAATATCTCTCAGCGGGCTGAGGGGGAGGGCCTTTTGCCACGCTTGCTCATCTGCCTTGCCGTCTATGACTACATCTTCGCTTACCCGTTGGCATACATAGGTGGGCGGTTGTATGGCGGTGGCAACCGCTGTTTGAACCCACAGACCGGCGCATAATGTCAATACCGTTTTGCTGCTCATGCGGAAACTCTAACATATTTTCGGCTTGCGCGTCAAGGTACATGCAGATAAAAAATCAGAAAAATCACTTTTCTGCTTGCCTTATCGATTACAATGGCTATAATTTTAGTATGATTTTGAGACGGATAGCACGATTTTACATAGAAGGGTTCCGCAACATGACGTTGGGGCGCACGCTGTGGTGTATTATCCTGATCAAACTTTTTATCATGTTTGCGGTGTTGAAGGCGTTTTTCTTTCCGTCCTACCTGAAGGGCAGTGCGTGTGAGAAAGGGGAGAAAGTTTCTACCGAGCTGACGGGCCGTGTCGTAACAGAATAAAACAACACAACAATGGAACCTATCGATACATCTCTCGTTGATTGGTCGCGCGCGCAATTTGCGCTTACAGCCATGTACCATTGGCTGTTTGTGCCGCTCACACTGGGCTTGGGCGTGGTGATGGCCATCATGGAAACGCTTTACGTACGCACGGGGCGTGAGTTTTGGAAACAGACCGCCAAGTTTTGGATGAAGCTCTTCGGCATCAACTTTGCCATGGGCGTGGCCACGGGCATCATCTTGGAGTTTGAGTTCGGCACCAACTGGAGCAATTACAGCTGGTTTGTCGGCGATATTTTCGGCGCGCCACTGGCCATTGAGGGTATTTTGGCTTTCTTTATGGAGAGTACCTTCATCGCCATCATGTACTTTGGGTGGAACAAGGTGAGCAAGCGCGCGCACTTGGCTTCTACGTGGCTGACCATCATTGGTGCCACCATATCTGCCTGGTGGATATTGGTAGCCAATGCCTGGATGCAGCACCCGGTGGGTATGGAGTTCAACCCCGATACCGTGCGCAATGAAATGGTTGATTTTGCGGCAGTCGCATTTAACGGTGCCGCGGTAGTCAAGTTCTGCCACACGGTGGTGTCATCTTGGGTGTTGGGCGCAGTGTTTGTGGTGGGCATCAGTTGCTGGTATTTGCTGCGCGGGCGGCATAAAGAGTTTGCTCATTCCTGCATAAAGGTAGCGGCATGGTTCGGTTTGGTAGCCTCGTTGCTTACGGCATACACCGGGCACCACAGCGGCCGTATCATTGCTGAGCAACAGCCCATGAAACTGGCTGCCGCAGAGGGCTTGTATGAAGGCGGCAACAGCCAAGGCCTGGTGGTGGCCGGTGTGTTGCGCCCCGGTGTAAATTGGGCCGCCCCCACAGAGGAGGATAAAATGCTGCTGAATATTGAAATGCCCTACGCGCTTTCCATCCTCGCCACGCACGAGGCAGATGGCTACGTGCCCGGTATTCGCAATATCTTGGAGGGTGGTTATACCTTGCCCGATGGCAGCACGGCTCTTTCTGCCGAAGAAAAAATATTGCGTGGCCGCACAGCCATTGAAGCCTTGGCCGCATACCGTGCCGCTGAGGATGAAGAGAATAAAGCCGCCGCCCTCAAAACACTGCGCGACAATTTCGCCTACTTCGGCTACGGGTACCTCAAAGACCCGGCAGATTTAGTGCCGCCGGTGCCGCTTACCTTCTACAGTTTCCGCATCATGGTGATGCTGGGCGGGTATTTCATTGTGCTTTTTGCCGGCTTGTTGGTATTGCGGCAAAAGATAGAGAAATGGAGGTTGGTGCAATGGGGCGTGGTGCTCACCATCCCCTTGGCATGGTTAGCCAGCCAAGCCGGTTGGGTGGTGGCAGAGGTAGGCCGCCAGCCTTGGGCTATTCAAGGTTTGCTGCCCAATGTTGCTGCCATCTCTCGCTTGGAGACGGGGTCTGTGCAAACCACGTTCTTCATCTTCTTGGTACTCTTCACTCTGTTGCTGGTGGCAGAGTTGGGAATTATGGGCAAAGCCATTGCCACCGGCCCCGAAACCGATAAAACTGCTGCATAATTATGGACGATATTTCAACACTTCAACATTATTGGTGGTTCCTGGTTGCCTTGCTGGGGGCATTGCTGGTGTTTCTCATGTTTGTGCAAGGTGGGCAGTCGCTGATATGGACCTTGGGTAAAACGGAAGACCACCGCCGCATGTTGCTGCTGGCAACGGGGCGCAAGTGGGAGCTTACCTTCACCACGCTGGTTACATTCGGTGGTGCCTTCTTCGCCTCATTCCCCTTATTTTACAGCACCAGTTTCGGCGGTGCGTATTGGGTGTGGGTGCTGATATTGCTTTGCTTTGTGCTGCAAGCAGTATCGTATGAGTTTCAGCTCAAACGCCGCAACTTGCTGGGTACCACTACATACCGCGTATTCTTGTTACTCAACGGTATATTGGGGCCCTTGCTTATCGGTACGGCCGTGGGTACCTTCTTCAGCGGGGCGGAGTTTGTGGTCAACAAGGCCGCCATCGCCAGCCCGCACATGCCGGTAATCTCCTACTGGACAAACCCGATGCATGGTTTGGAGGCCGCTTTGGTGCCGCAAAATCTCATGCTGGGCATTAGCGTGTTGCTGCTCACCCGAGTGCTGGCTTGCTTGTATTTTGCGGATAACATTGCAGATGAAAGCCTGCGCACATCGTGCCGCAAGCGTTTGGTGATGGAGAGTGGCTTTTTCTTACTCTTCTTCCTTACATGGTTGGGGTATCTGCTGTGCTCCACCGGTTTTGCCGTGAGCGCGGAGGGCGAGGTGTATCTCGAGCCGTATAAATACCTGCATAACATGCAAGCCATGCCTGCCGTAACAGCCGTGATGCTGGTAGGTGTATTGATGGTGCTGGGCGGTATGGTTAAGGGGATTATGGGCTGGAAATATTCTTTCTGGCTGGCCGGACCCGGCAGCGTGCTGGTGGTGTTGGCTCTGTTGCTTTGTGCCGGGTGGAATCATACGGCCTATTATCCCTCCGTGGCAGATTTGCAGAGTTCTCTGACCATTGCCAACAGCAGCTCCGGCCTCTTCACGCTTAAGACGATGACCTATGTCTCCTTCATTATCCCCTTTGTCATTGCCTATATTGCATGGGCGTGGCATGCGTTGGATAAAGACCCCATTACCGTTGAGGAAACGGAGGAACATTGATAAAATCGTCAGTTTAAAGCGGAAAATAAAATCAGCGGGCGGTATTGCAGGTGCAGTGCCGCCCCCTAATTTTTCGGGAAACCCCGAAATTGCTTGCCATGTGGGGTTCAAACTGTTAAAATAACGCCATGAAATTCTTTGTCATTGCCGGTGAGAAGAGTGGTGATAAACAGGGCGCTCTTGTAATGCAAGAGTTGATGAGCCGTTGCCCCGATATTCAGTTTGAAGGTTTGGGCGGTAACCGCATGCATGCGCTTGCCCCCGCTGTGGAAGATTGGGCAGACCAAGCTGCCGTTATCGGTGTTGTAGAGGTGCTGAAACATGCCCGCTTCTTTGTTCGCCGCCTCAAGGAAATGACGCAGCGCATCGTGGAGGAACAGCCGGATTGCTTGCTGTTGATTGACTACCCCGGCTTTAACCAGCGCCTTGCCGAGCGTGTGCATAAGCTTTGCCCCAAAACAAAGATTGCTTGGTTTATTGCACCCATGGTGTGGGCGTGGCATAAAGGCCGCATCCCCAAGCTGGCTCGTGTGCTCGACCTCATGATGTGCACATTCCCCTTTGAGAAACCGCTCTTCGAAAAGGCCGGTTTGCGCACGGAGTTTGTAGGCCACCCGCTGGTGGACGATATTCTTGCCGCGCGTCGCGTGGGCGTGAGAGAGAAGGGCCTCATCGGGCTTTTCCCCGGTAGCCGCAGCCGCGAGATTGAAAAGCATTTCCCCATCTTCCTGAAGGTGGTCAAAGAGTTACAAACCCGCCATCCCGAGTGGCGATTTGAAACGGCTGCCAGCTCTGAGAAGTTGGCAGAGCGTATGCGCCGTATGGTGCGCCATGCCGGTGTGGCGCCCGAGGCGGTTAATATCCAGCTGGGTAGCTATCATGATTTGATGGATCGTGCAGAGGCTGCGCTTGTTACCTCCGGCACGGCCACGCTTGAGGCCGCCTTGCATGAGTTGCCCTTTGCCTTGGTGTACAAGGTATCTTGGGGTACCTACCTGCTGGGCCGCATGCTCCTTACCATCAAATACATTGGTATGGTGAACATCCTTATCGACAAACCCGTGACCAAGGAGCTGATTCAGGGGGATTTCAATGTGGAGAACTGCATTACCGAGCTCGAGAAATTGCTTAACCCCGAGACCCGCGAGCAGGTGCTTGCCGGCATGAAGGAGTCCATGGACCTCCTCGGCCACGGTGGCGCTGCCGGCAAAGCAGCAGACGCGCTGCTCTCTCTCTTTGAGTGATGAAGAAGTGGTGGCTTAGTTGTGGGGCTCTTGCTGTGGTGGCAGGGGTGCCGTCCTGCGGTGTCTTGACGGTTACCTCTCTTGCTATGTATGAAAGCACCATTTACCGCACGGAGAAACAAGAGCCGGCAGCTCCATATTGCTATCGCCGGGTGGATTGTGTTTATTTTCCGGTGAATGTGACGTTTGCCCGATATAAGAATGCCCCTTTGGGGGTAGTAATACCACTTTCCGGCGGTGTGCAAGAGTATAGTTTGCCGGTGGATGAAGACGCCTATACCGAGACTTTTTACTTTCTTTTGTCGCCGAAAGATGCAGAGATTTTGCTTGGTATAACGCTGCCGGAGCCCCCGAAAGGAGCTGCCCCTTATATTGAGGCGGATGATTGGGATGCTGATTCGGCTGTACCCGTACCTATCTTACACCCGAAGTTGAAAGCCGGGTGGGTTATGAATAAAACATCCACGCCGAACGGGCATGTTGACCGTATTTGCAAAACGAAACAGGGGGAGATAACCGTAGATATAAGCGGGGTGCACCACTCTGTATCGGCTCACGCTCTATATAAATGGCCATTGGCTGCAGTGCTTGCAGTGGGGGTGGATGTGCCGGTGTTTGTATTGAGTTGCGGAACTTTGGCGATTTCTATGCCTTTTTATGCGGGGTATCAGTGCGCATTCCATGACAAAACGCTCAGTGAAGGCCCGTTCTATTGATGAATTACGAACGCCGCGAACGGATGATAAATGAGATTTTCAATCATTTATCGGTAGATGAGGCTCGGGGCTTCACCGCTTGCATACGGAAGTGAGCCCCGCCGTGGTTCTGATTTGAGCCAAGATGAACATGCGATGTAATGCCGATGGGCATACAGATGCTGTTGTGTTGTATTTTGTAAAATTCTCAATATAAGCAGTTGTGTTTATTCTTTGGCTCCTGCTTTTTGTAGAAGACGGATAATTTCTACGTCCTGATATCTCTTTGCAAGTCCCAGCGGTGTTTCTCCGTTGATTTTTTTGTTAATATCGGCGCCGAACTCAATTAATATTTTCACACATTCTTTTCTTTTGCTGTGTATGGCACTGTGTAGCGGTGGCAATTTTGCGTTGCCGTGTACGTTGGCCCCGTTTTCTAGCAAGATTCTCAATGTTTGAGGGTGATTGCCTTCGATTGCACCGTAAATTGGAGGGAAGTTATTTTTCCCGCCTTCGTTTACGTTGGCATGGGCATTCAACAAAAGTTTGACTCGGTCATCATACCCCATTTTGGCGGCTCTGTACAGAGGTGTGCGATTTTTCTTATCTAAAGCATCGACATTAATGCCTTTAACCGTAAGCAAAAGCTTAAGGCATTCTACGCATTCTTTGTCGGAACCTGCAGCAGCCCAGTGTAGAGCAGTTTCTCCGCTGACGGGGCTTACCCAGTTAACATCTATACCTTCAGTACTCAGTAAAAGTTTTACAATCTCACTATGGCCTTCCATTGCCGCCAAATAGAGAGGAGTATTGGGGAACGAGGTTTTTCTTGTTTCTTGATTTACATTTGCCCCTGCATCAATAAGCAGTTGCACCAATGCTGCATTATTGTTTTGCACCGCAGTTTGTAATGCTGTTGCATACTGATGTTCATCGATTCCTTGTTCTTTGAGCGATTTACATGCTGCTTTTTGGGTATGTGTTTTAATCGCCATTTTGCATTGAATTGATTCTACATCATACGGTTTCATTGCCGCTATATCATACGGTTTTTTCCCGTTGTTGTCTCTCACATTGGCATTTGCATTATACGCAAGGAGCAATTTAACCTGAGAGAGTTTTGCATTTTCGGCCGCCCAATGGAGAGGCGTTTTGCCTTCGTTGTCTGCTTTATTGATATCTGCTCCATTTATATGTAACAACTCGATGCATTGCGTGTCCTGTTGAAAATTCACAATAGCACAATAAAAGGCAGATTTCCCATCTTTGTCGGTACTATTCACGTCTGCTCCCACTATGATGAGGTCGGTGAGCAATTGGACATCGTTGTTTTTTACTGCGGATATCAGGCTGGTACCATATGAGGCCGGAGTAATATTTTGTTTTGCCAGTCTCTGTTGTGGCTCCTGTTTTTGCACAGCCTTGTTTAACAGATTTATACATGCATCGCTTTGCGCTGCTTCGAGAGAATTGAGTCCATTGTCGGTTTGAGGTTGTACCAACGCACCTGCTTCGAGTAAGAGCTGTACTATTTCGAGATTATCTTGTTCACAGGCAATAAACAGAGGCGTTTTTCCATCGGAATCCGGTGTGTTCACCGCTGCATGAGCTTCGACAAGAGCTATGGCGCATTCTCGGTGACCGTTTAATATGGAAAAGTAAAGGGCAGACAGCCCTTGTTTGTTAAGCGAATCGATATTAATTACTTCCGTTGCAAGTAAAAGCTTTACACATTCGAGGTGCCCTTTCATTGCAGCCCATCCCAGAGGGGTGTCTCCATCACTATCAGCCTTATTAACATTGACTTCTGCATCAATCAAAAGTCGTAATACATCAGAGTCTCCGGTTTGCGCGGCCTTAACTAATGCTTCATCATATTCATCAACGCTGATACCTCTCTCTGCCAGTGCTTTTTGAGCTGTTTGTTTTTGATGAACAATTTTCAGCTTGTTTTTACATTTACCCGCTCTTGCGACATCCACGGGAGTTTGACCATATTTATTGACTGCATTTATATCGACCCCTGCTGAGAGTAATAGCTCGATGCCTTCTATGAAGTTGTTAGCTGCCGCCAGATGAAGAGGAGTTGTGCCGAGATTTGTTTTTTTGTTGACGTCTGCACCTGCTGCAATAAGTAGTTTCATGCTGTCGATATGGGCTTTTTTGGCGCTCCAGTCAAGTGGTGTCCACCCATTTTTATCTGTGAAATTAACATTGACTCCCTCATTCAACAGAGTTTGAATGGTAGTTACATCATTGCTTTTGACGGCCTCTATTAATTTTTGTTGAGTTTGTTCAGCTGCTGCGTGTATAGCAATGAGGCCAGTTGCAAAACTGATGGGCATGCCCGCTGCGAACATTGTTACTAAACACAGCGGTAGAATAACTGATTTTTTCATGAACTGACTATATAGTCGGAGTTTATTATTGTCAAGATAAAAAAAGAAGCTCTCTTGTTTACTAAGTTTTTGGTGGTCAGTGCGCTGTTTGGTCTATTGACAATAGAATATTGTATCAGCGTATTTTACTTTTTTCTACAACCGTGCGCACGGCGGTAGATTTGAGCTGCGGGAGGATGTATTTGTGCAGTTCTACCGTGGCTTGAGGGGCGCCGAACTCGTGCACGCAGCAGGTGGCAAGTTTGTGTGCCAGAGTCTCCAGCAAAATGGTAGGCTCTGCTGTGGCAACTTCATCCAATCTTATGGAAAGCTCGTGGTAATCGATGGTGCGGGCTATGTCTTCTTGCATAGCGGAAAACGGGCAGGGGGACACTAGGGTAATATCTGCCGTAAGACGCTGGGGGGTGGCACGCTCTTCTTCGGGCACGCCGATGTGGCACATAAGTTCTAAGCCATTAAGCTGAATGGTATCATGTTGCGGTGCGGGGCAACGGTCAAACATGGCACGCAGGGTGGCTAAGTCGGGCACCATGATATCGGGGGCGGCCTCTGCCAGTTGGGTGGGGTTGTTGTACCCGGTGAGCACACCGATGCCGGTAATGCCGGCGCAGTGGGCGGCGCTGATATCGTGCTGCATATCGCCGATGAAAGCCGTTTCGGCAGGGTTCAACCCATGCATCTGCATGAGGGTGGCAATGTAATGCTCCTTGTTGTGAATGCCGGAGTGAATATGCTCAAAGAAATCCCACATGCCCAGTTGGGTAGCCTGCTCGCGGAAGGCTTTGGGGTCCATACTGGTGAGGATGAAACAGCGCACCCCGCGTGCACGGCAAAATTGCACAAACTCTTTGGCATGGGGAATCAGGGTAACACCCGTGGCCGAGTGGTCAAAGGCGTAGCGGTAGTAGTTCTCCAAATCCTCCAGTTTGGCTTCCGGTATTTTGACAGCATAATAATCCGGGTACGGCAGTTGGAATTCGTTGCGGAATGCCTTGCGATCCAACGGTTCTCGTTGATATTGAGCCAACACATAATTGGTGGCCTCTATGGTAAGAGCCATATCATCGCACAGTGTGCCGGACCAGTCGAAAAGGAGATTTTTGAACATGCGGATAAAAAAAGGGCCTTTGTTTATCTTGACCTGTATTTGCTGCTCCCCGTAGAGCGTGAGCTGCGTTTCTGATACTCGTATTTTTGTATAGCCTTGCGCAGTGTCGGGTTCACAAAGGGGTTATCTTTGCCGTATTTGGCCCAGGGGCCACCGGGTACGAGGTGAAAGTCCACAAAACGCCAGTGCACTTTGGCCATGCCGCCGGGTATGCCGAGGTAATCTCGCACCGCCGGAGAAATATCGATACCGGCGGCATTATTCTTTTCGTTCTTGGGGCGGGCCCCGCCGAACACGTATTGCCAGTCATCCGTCACAAAGGGACCGCAGTCTTCCCACTGGGCAAAACAATACTTGCCGTTGTAGTATATCTGCACCCACATACCGCGGCATACGGACTCATACTTGCCCTCTTTATCCCGCCTATACCAAGGTATAACGCGTGAGGCCTCCGGTTTGGGGCCGCCTTTTTGTATATCATTATAGGGCAGGGCCACGTAAAAGGGGTTCAGCTGCGGGGTGAAGCCTTTGGGGCAATAGGTGCGGGGGCAACGGTTTGCCGGATTGGGGTCATCGAATCCGCCGTAATTGTCATCCCATGCGCTGTCCCAGCTGCTGGCCGTGTTGGGGGTGGGGTTGTTTTTTGTCGGTAGCTCGCCTATGTAAAAATAGGTAGCTGTTATATCAAAATGCCATGGGTAGGCACCGGCGCGCTTGGCTGTGGGGGATTTTTTGGGATCCGGAAAGTTTGTGCGGTGACTTTGGTCAATGGTCGGTTTTATCGGGCCGGCTTGGATAGCGGCTTTACGCGTTGCCTCATCTTCTACTTTTCGCAAGGTGCCGGTGGTGGCTTGTGCCTGCTGTTTTTTGCGGCGCTGCACCTCGGCCTCCAGCGCTTTGCCGGAGGCGCCGCCACGCAGGGTTGCGGCCTGCGCGGTATAAACCGAGCCCAAGCCGATGGATGCAAGGATGAGAGCAAAGAGTAATTTCATGCAATCGCTTTACCAGTTGTGAATAACGCTGGGTCGAGCCACGGGCAGTTTATCGGGCGCATCAAGCGTGTAGTGCAAGCCTCGGGATTCTTGGCGGCGTATGGCACAGTCCACAATAAGAGAGGCCGTGAGGGCCAGGTTGCGCAGGTCGATAATCTCGGGTGTTACACGGTAGCCCCAATAGTACTCGTTGATTTCGCGGTTAATGTTGCGCAGTCGCGTGGCTGCACGCTGCAAGCGGTGGTTGGTGCGCACAATGCTTACGTAGTCCGTCATGGTGCGGCGCACTTCGTCCCAGCAGTGGTAGAGAATGGCGAGGTCGTCGCGCTCTGCCTTTTCACCGTGTACCCACTCGGGTATGGGGTATTCTTCCATCTTATGTGCCAGCGGTAAGCGGGTAAGCATGGTTGCCAGTGCGCGCTTGGAGCATACTACGCACTCCAGCAAAGAGTTGCTGGCCAAGCGGTTGGCGCCGTGCAGCCCCGTGCAGGCACATTCACCCGCGGCAAACAACCCGCGCAGACTTGTTTGCCCGTTGGTGTTGGTTTGGATACCGCCACATTGATAGTGGGCAGAGGGCACCACGGGTATCATGTCCACCTCGGCATCTATCCCGTAGCTCTTACAGGTTTCGTATATATAGGGGAAACGCTCTGCCATGAAGCCTTTGGGCTTGTGGGTCATGTCCAAATACATGCAGGGGTGGCCCGTGCGCAGTATCTCGCTGTTGATGGCGCGTGCTACAATGTCTCGCGGTGCCAAGCTCTTGCGGGCATCGTACTTTTGCATGAACTCCTTGCCGCTCGGCCCACGCAGAATGCCGCCTTCGCCGCGCACGGCTTCCGAGATAAGGAAGGTAAGCCCCTCTCGGTCGCTGCTCTTGGGGTTATAGAATGTGGTGGGGTGGAATTGCACGAACTCCATGTTGGAGATGTTGGCACCCGCGCGCCAAGCCATGGCCACGCCGTCGCCCGTTGCGGTTTGGGGATTAGTGGTATACATGTATACGCGGCCCGTGCCGCCGGTGGCCAGCATCACGCGGTCGCAGCGGAAGATGTCTACCTCTCCCGTGGCCGGGTTGAGCACGTAGGCACCCAGCACGCGGTCCTCTGTAACACAGCCCAACTTGGCGGTTGTAATCAAATCAATGGCAATGCGGTGGTCCAGTATCTCGATGTTAGGGTGGCGCTTGGCACACTCTAACAGTTTGGAGGATATCTCCAACCCCGTTGTGTCTTTGGAGTGCAGAATACGGCGCTTGCCATGGCCGCCCTCACGCCCCAAGGAGAACTCGCCGTCCTTATGCTGGTCAAAGTCTACGCCCCATTCCAACAGCTCGCGGATGGCTTCGGGAGCCTCGGTTACAATAGTGCGCACGGCGGCTTCATCGCACAATCCGGCTCCGGCATCCAGAGTGTCGGCCACGTGCTCTTCAAAAGTGTCGTTCTTATCCATCACTGCGGCAATGCCGCCCTGTGCCTTGGCCGAGCTTGATACCAGAGGGTCGCTCTTGCACAGTACAATCACCTTGCCATGTTCTGCAGCGCGCAGGGCAAAACTGAGCCCGGCCACGCCGCTGCCGATTACTAAGAAATCTGTCGCTATCATTTCCGTTGACTGCGTTACGGCGAGTATTCTATCATATTTTCAGCTACGCGTCACGCATAATGTCTTGATTTCTGCCCGCGCAAGACAAAAAAACGCCCGATGTCGCGGCATCGGGCGTATAAAATTTGCTGTGCAGGTGGTTATGCCTTGGGTTTTACCACGGCAATCTTGCCGGAGCGGGTGAGCATCGTCACATCGTAATCCTGCATCAGGTTCAGGAATCGGTTCAGGCGGAACACGCCACCGCAGATTTCGATGGTGAGCAGCTCGCGCGTGGCATCCAGAATACGGGCGCCGAAAATGTTGCAAAGCTCCAGAATCTCCTGCTTCTTCTCGCCGAAGCGCACTCGCATCAGCACAACTTCACGGTATACCGTCGGTTCATCGCGGAAGTCGATTACCTCAACTACGTTTACAAGCTTGCTGAGCTGCTTGATTACCTGGTCGAGCTTCTCGCTTTCCTCGTTTACGTCAATGGTCATACGAGAAAAACGCGGGTCTTCGCACGGTGCCACGTTAAGAGAATGGATGTTGTAACCGCGCCCGGAGAATAACCCCGCTACGCGAGAAAGTACGCCAAACTTGTTCTCTACCAGTACGGAAATTGTGTGGGAATGTGTCGGCATGGTATGGTGTTTCTATTGCGCGTCAAGTCTACATAGATTCTCTACCTACGTCAAGCTAAAACTTCGCTTTTCCCCCTTGAATGTCACAGCTAAGTGCGTTCGCCCTGTTATTTTTTTCGTTGCCGTTTGTCTGTATGGCGTTGCTTGTACCTCTGATTACCGGTGTTGTTACGGCTGCTCTTTTGCCGGATAATTTTTTAATTACACAGGGAGAAATGCTGAAATGTATGCGTCATGCACATCATATAAAAGAAGCGGAAAATCTAAAGTTGAACTTTAGATTTTCCGTGATTTAAGCTGAATTTTGCTCAGAACCGTTAAACTGATGACAAAATGGGCTTAAATAAGAATAAAAACACCGCAGCTTGTGACGGAAGCTGCGGTGTAAAATTGGCTGTTGTCTGTTCTTTATCCTCGTCTGCGGCGGCGTGCTGCCAATGCTGCCAGCGCCAGCCAGGTCATCGTGGCTGTTGCGGGTTCGGGGATTACTCGGTTCACTCCGGTAACGTATACGGAACTACCGTCATATACCAAGGCAGTGCTCTCGTTAATCCAATCTCCGCAGAAATAATCGGCCGCATTCAGGCTTATGGCAATTCCATTTTTGCTTGTTGAGAGGTTATCCAGTATAAACTCAACTGTGTTGACATCGGTAAACAACATGACCTTGGAATCCTCTTCGTATTGGGCCAGTAGTGTCAATACAAGGTTGATTTTTGTGTCTGATGTTGCATTGAGTGTCAGCGCCCCGTTTGTTAGGCTTAAGTGAGCTCCATCTGCCTTGTAGGTAGAACCTGCTGCCATGTTCAAGTTGCCACTGACAGTACCGCCGAGTTTTTCATTGAAACAGCTCTCTGAATCCGGGCCTGTCAAGGTAATGACGGCTCTTGTGTCGGAAGTGGTGTTTTCAACAGATAGCGTTGCACCTTTGCGGATATCGGTATTCAATGCTGTTAATTTACTGCTACCGTTCGTTCCTCCCAATATCAGAGTACCGGTGTTGTTGACGTTAACGGAATAAGCGCCGGCATTAATAGTTGCATCTGTAATCCTCACTGTAGCGTCGCCATTTGCTGCTACGTTGAGTTCTTGAGTTTTGAGTACTGCCTTATCCTCCACTCTCAGGGTTCCGGCATGAAGGGTAACGGTGTTCAGAAGCGCGCTGGTTTGAGAATTGCTGATTTCTGTATCTGTTCCGGCTATTCCACCTTTGATTTCTTTCAGATGGTCTGCGGTGTATTTTCCGCTAAAGATGATGTCTCCGGTGGCTTTTTGAGTAACGCCGTCAACATCCTTGAAATCTGCATTCAAAGAAACAATAGCGTTGGTTTTATGCTTCATGTATAATGAATCATAAATGGTGATATCTCCTTTGTTTTTGGCTGATAGCGTAAGTTCATCCGCTGATTCTAAATGGATGCTTCGTAGAAGATACACCGTATCAGCATTTCCTTCCTTAGTCTTCTCGTAGTTCTTTTCAAAAAGGACACTGGAATTGCCGGATATATTGAGTGTGCCGGTCGTGAAAATTGCTGCACCTTGTGCCGAAGAACCAAAATCCACGCCTGATGCTGTTGTGGAGCCTGTTGCAGCTGCATACGATGAGGCGTCAACGTAATTGTTACAAAATGTAACGGTTCCGTTATTAAGAAGCTCTATGTTTGATGTGCTGTAAATTGCACCACCGGCAGAATATGAAAAAGCTTCTGCCGTGTAGCCCCTGATTGTTTTCGCGGAAGTTGAAGACTGAGCGTAATTATTCGAAAAATCAACATTTGTATTATTAGTGATGTGTACGGATTCAGTAGAGTAGATGGCGCCGCCGTAAGAATAGGCATCAGCTTCAAGTCTGTTCCCAACACTGCTGCCGGCTTCCAACGTTTTTGTTGAAATGGTAGAATTGTTTTGTAGAGCTACGTTGCTATACCGGGTAATTTCTAAAGGTGTTTGAGAGCTGAGCCCTCCTCCCTGAGCGTAGGGTACCGCGTAACTCGTCGATGTTTTAGTATTGTTTTGGAAAGTAACTTCGTATGCTGTTTTGTCTGCTGCGGACTGAGCATGAAGCAGGCTTGCGCTGAAAAGCAGAAAGTAGAGAGATTTTGCGTTCATTGTGGGAGATTGTAACTATGAGTATAGTGTATGGATTTTAATGCTGTAAGTCAAGTGAAAAAATGCCTGAACTGTTCACAGCATTGCAGTAACAAGTCCTGGCGCTGCAACAGTGTGTCGGAGTTAGTGGGAATGCTTTTTGGTGGGTGCTTGCAATCAAAAATTACGTCACATTGCAAAAGCCTGCTTGCAAAGTGGGAAAAATGTGATAAATTAAGGTAAGCCGCAGAGCGAAAGCGGGAAAAATCTACAAACACGATAACACGATTATGAAGGACCTTAAAGGCACCAAGACCGAGCAGAACTTGGCCACCGCATACTCCGGTGAGGCCCAAGCTTATACCAAGTATCAGTACTATGCATCCAAGGCTAAGAAGGATGGCTATGTGCAGATCAGCAAGCTTTTTGAAGAGACCGCTCACAACGAGAGCGAGCACGCCAAGATTTGGTTCAAGTTGCTGCACGGTGGCAAGATTCCTGCCACCACGGAGAACTTGGCAGACTGCATTGCCGGTGAGAACTACGAGTGGACAGATATGTACAAGACCTTTGCCGAGGAGGCTCGCGCCGAGGGCTTTGACAAGATTGCCGAGTTGTTCGAAGGTGTTGCCAAGATTGAGAAGGAGCACGAGGAACGATTCCGCAAGTTGTTGTCCAACATTGAGGAGGGTATTGTATTCTCCCGCGATGGCGAGCAGATTTGGCAGTGTGGCAACTGTGGCCATATTTGCGTAGGCAAGAAGGCCCCTGAGGTATGCCCTGTGTGTGACCACCCGCAGGCTCACTTTGCTATCTTGGCTCAGAACTATTGATGCATTTTCCATATGTGGCAGGCCAATAAATGGGGAATCATTGCGTTGCTGGCAGGCTTATTTGCCGTGGGTGCCGCTTATTTTAAGCTGCACGCAGCCGGTAATGTAGATTTAGCCAACAAGGTAGGGGCAACTGGCGTTTGTGCCGTGCTTTTCATTGTGGGGCTTGCTACGTATCTTGCCGCCCGTAAAGGCATGGCTGAAGCTGATGATGCCGCCGACAACGATGTTGCCGATTGCGGGGATGACGGCGGCGATGGTGAATAATATCGCTCGCTGCGTTATATTCAAATAAAAAAGAGCCTCGGTGCGTTAGCTTCGGGGCTCTTCTTGTATCAAGTTCTCTCGTGTACGGGGGAAATAGGCTAGTTCTCGTATGTTACAAAAAACAGGGCCGAAGCAGTAATGCCTCGGCCCCATCGATGAAAAAAATTGGAGAGAGCTTACATTTTGAAGTCTTCGCCCAGATAAATCTTGCGGGTCTTGGGGTCGTTGGCAATTTCTTCTGCATTGCCTTCTTTAATGACTTTACCTTCAAAGAGGATGTAGGCGCGGTCCACAATGCCGAGGGTTTCGCGCACGTTGTGGTCGGTTATCAAAATGGAGAGCCCATCCGTTTCTCGCAGGGATGCCACGATGCTCTGGATATCTTGCACGGCAATGGGGTCTACACCGGCAAAGGGCTCGTCGAGCATGAGCAGCTTGGGGTTGCTGGCCAAGGCGCGGGCAATGGTGAGACGGCGTTTCTCACCGCCGGAGAGCTGAATGGCATGGCTCTTTTGCAGCTTGGTGATGTGGAAACGCTCCAGCAGCTCCATCATCTTCTCTTTCTTTTCTTTGCGGGAGAGGTCAGAGCGCGTCTCGAGAATAGCCATGAGGTTTTCTTCTACCGTAAGCTTGCGGAAGATGGATTCTTCTTGCGGCAGGTAGCCCATGCCCAGACGGGCGCGGATATGCATCGGCAACCCGGAAACGTCTTTTCCTGCAAACATAACGCTGCCTACATCCGGGCGCACCAAACCGGCCACCATGTAAAACGAGGTGGTTTTGCCGGCGCCATTGGGGCCGAGCAGGCCCACGATTTCACCGGAGCCGATTTCTAAGCATACATTATCAACAACCTTGCGTTCGCCATAGGTTTTGCAAAGGCCTTGAGCTTTGAGAAGGAGTCCGCGATTTTCCATAATTATTTCTTGGATTTTTGCTGTTTTTCGATTTGACCTTGGATATTGGAGGCGGAAGTGCTTTGTTTGGAGCCGGTGATACGCACGTTGTTGTTTTTGTCCAGAATAACGGCAGCATTGGTGCCACTGGCGGTATGGGTATTGTGAGAGTCTTGGAGAATCACTTTCTTGCCGCTGAGGCGCTTTTCGCCGGTTTGTCCATTAATGGAAAGCTTGTCGCCATAGGCCGTGAGCACTCGGCCCGAGTTGTCTTTGCCGGTAACGGCCACATTGCCCTCGGCCGTAGCCAGTTCTACACCGGCAAGGGGGGATTTTTTGCCGGTTGACGGGCTCATGGCTACGTGAATCTTGCCGGTGCAGCGCATGGCTGCCTGCGGTGTTTGCACGGTGCCGCCTTGCTCGGTATCTGCCTGTTGCAGACCGTCAAAATTATACACCAAATGTGGGAATTGCGGTAAGAGCGGGCGTGCTTTTTCCTCCGGCCCCTTGCGCAAAGTGATGTAGAGCGGGCCGTTGGCGGTGAGTCTGCCTTGCGGGGCTTCTACATGGGCGCCTGCACCCAGCTCGAATCTGCCGGTTTCGCGCACCAAAGTAAGGGCATCGGTGCAGTGAACAATGGCCGGCCCCTCATTGGTGGGGAATATGGCGGTAAGTTTCTCGCCCTGCATGCTCAGGTTACCCTCCGGGCTGAGCTGCAGTGCCGTGCTGCCGGAAGCGGATTCTGCGGTGAGGCTGAAATCTGCATAGCTGACCTTGGCGCACCCTGCTGATGTAAGCAGCGCAGAGCCCTGAACCATATCGATTTCTGCATCATCAGCAGTGAGAATAAATTCTTTCTTTTCTTCCCCTTGCAAATAACGCAGGGATATACCACCCGTGGCGCAGATGGTCTCTATATCTGAATAGGAGGCAATGGCTAAGTTGATTTCGCCTGCTTCCTTGTATTCTCGCGATGCGGCATCCGGAGCTTTGCACAGCTTGAATTCAATGGCGCCGCCTACGTTGAAATCGCACAATTCATCTTGAATGCGGATTCCTTGCGGCATGCGCACAATGCCATCTTCTGCAGTAAATTGAATCTTACCACCTGTGTGGAAGGTGCCTGCGATCTCTGTTTCTTGTCCTGCTTCGGCGGGGCGGGCATAGGTGCCGTCTATGCTGTCGCCTTGCAGTGTAATATCACCATTACCTGCCAGTTGAATGGACCCATTGGTGGTAATTTTATTCTTGCCGAAGTGCAGGGCCGTGCCGTTGCCGGAGATGGAGCATTCTCCCGTAGTGGCATCATACACCAGCTCCTCGCCGGAGATGGAAGCATCCGGGGTGTTGCCGGTTGCCACCCTCTGTGCGCGCACATTGCCGCGAGCCGAGGCGCCGTTGATGCCCACAATGCGGAATCTGCCGAACTGCGGCATAATGCTCTTATCCTCGTCTACTTTGCGCTCTTCTTGTTTAAGGGTAACGCAAATCTCCTCTGTACAGGCAATGGAGGCCTCTGCCGTTGTCAATTGAGACTCACCCGTGAGCAATAATCGGGCACTTTCTGCACGGTAGTATGCCATGCCACCGCGGTTGGTAAGTGTATTCAAGTTGCCCTTGGCGTCTCGCCACTGCACATCCATGGCCGTGGCGGTAATGAGGAGGTCACCGTTAGTATCTACCAGCGCCTGTGCCGGGGTGTCGGCTGTGCCTGTCAAGTACATGTGGGTGTCTCCCTGTTCGATACGTATAGAATACTCCGTGCCTGTTGTGCCGATGAGAAGCGCTTTGTTTTGAACGGCGTTAACCATGGCCGTCGCTACGTCTACATCTATGGGGGCGCCCTGTATGCCCCAATCGGCGACGTCCTCCGTTTGCAAGGGTTGCTCCTCTGTTTTAGTTTGTCCCCCGGGCTTTACAGTGTCTTTGGCGGACTCTTCGCCTTCCTGCAAGGTGTTAGCCGGTAATTGGATATAAAGACGGTCTGCGCATCTGAGGCGTAAGCGGGGGTCACTGACTCTTACGTTGTTGATGTAGACCATACGTGCTTTTGCTACATCAAACAACATGCCACCATCTGCAACGGCGACGGTTTCTCCCGGTTCGCCTTCGGGCATGGTAGTATCAGCCCCCTCTATGGGAGCGGGTATTTCATCTACCAAGTTGATAATTGCCGAGTCCACATGCCGGCGCGTTTCTGCAAAGGCTTGCAACGTTGGCTCTCGCTCGCTGAGTGCTTCTTGCAACCATGCCGGTTGATTCTCTGCCCATGCGGTGCAGGTGAGTAGTGCCGTAACTGAGAGGGAGAGCTTCATTATTTATCCTTTTTCGAGGCGGTGCGAATTGTTGTGTTGACCGGACCTTGGATAAACCCGGTTCTGCTTGCCGTGCTGAAGATTACCCCGGAGCCGGCTGCTGAAAAATTGGGGTGTTTCACCTCTGCCTTAGCTTTTGCTACCACGGCTTTGTGTTTGAAATCGTAGCCTGCCTGGTCGCATTGCACCGTGGTAGTTTCTCCATTATCATCGTATAAAGCAGCCCGTATGTTGGTGAGCACAATCTCCCTGCGAGATACCACTCTCAGCTCATCCGCCTGCATCAGACCGGTGACTCGGTGGTTCTCGTAGCGAGGGAGCGCAAGCCCCTTCACAACACTGCCGGGTGGAAGCATCAGAAGCCCGGGGAACTCATCTTGCGCTTTGTTAACATGGGCAGACTGAGCCCCGAGCATGGAGCCCAGGGCACAGTATACAGCAATAATGGAGAATGCTTTTTTCATGGTTTACGACATGTTGTCGTAGGCTTGGCGGATAAGCTGCATGTTGGTGATAACTTTCTCCAAGTCGCAGAGCTTAACTTGGTTGGGGCCATCGCTCATAGCGTTGTCGGGGTCGCTGTGTACCTCCATGAATACGCCGTCAATACCGGTAGCCATAGCAGCATTGGCCAGCACGGGGGCAAGCTCTCGGTCGCCACCTGTTGCACCGCCCAAACCACCCGGGCGCTGTACGGAGTGCGTGGCGTCAAATACTACAGGGCAACCGAACTGGCGCATCCAGTACATACCGCGCATATCTACCACCAAATTATTGTAACCGAAGGTGGTGCCACGCTCGCAAAGCATGTACTTATCGCAGCCGAAAGCCTGCATCTTCTCGCAAATGTTCTTGCAATCCCACGGGGCTAAGAACTGGCCTTTCTTGATGTTGACGGGGCGGCCGGTCTTGGCACAGGCCTCCAGCAGGTCGCTCTGGCGGCAAAGGAAAGCCGGTATCTGCAGCAAGTCAATGTACTGGGCGGCGTATTCTGCCTGCTCCTCGGTGTGCACATCCGTCACAACGGGGATTTGCAGCTCTTTGCCGATTTCGGAGAGGATGCGGCAGCCCTCTTGAATGCCGAGCCCGCGGAAGCTCTTCACGCTGGTGCGGTTTGCTTTGTCGTAAGAGGCTTTGAAAATAAACGGAACCCCTAACTTGGTGCAAATCTCTTTGATGCTGCGAGCCATTTGCCAAGCGAATTCCTCGTTCTCTAAAGAGCAGGGCCCGAGCAGGTAAAACGGAGCCTTGCCGCCGATTTCTACATTCTGAATATGGAAGGACATAATACGCACGTATGCTGTTGCCTGTATTATGCAATATCAAACGCATAAAGTCAATGAGATTTCGCTGTATTCTTGCTTATTCTGTGTAAAAAATTGAATGGATGGCACTGCTCCTACACCTCTGCACGGTTAAATGTATGTGCTCGGCGCATGGTATAATGCGTGCATCGGTATGTGTGGGCGGGGCTTTCTTTTGCTGTTGACAAGTATAGTGGCGTATGCTACTCTGCATTCTGCTGAAAGCAACAGCGTATCTGAACATATAAGATGAATTTGTTACATAGTATTGAGTCCATTGGTAAGCGTGTGCAAGCATCCCCTCATAGAAATTTGCTGATATGGGGGGCTTATATGCTGATTTTTGTGTTTGTGTATGGTGCCATGTTGGTGCGTACAGGGCTTCATTGGGATGAAACGCTGGATTTTTACGGCGGTGGCATGGAGACATACGTGGCCAACGGGCGCTGGGGTGTTTTGTTGTGGCGCCACTTGTTCGGCACCGGGATAGCGGTATGGACCGCGGGGGTGATTGCCGGGCTATTGTTGACCCTGTCGCTTGTGTTGCAAACGCGATTGTTTAAAATAGAAAACGTTGGGCTACAATTATTATATGGGGCATTGTCTTTGTCGGTGGTTCAATTTGCGTTCCAAATGGATTATTTCTTCTTGTGTGATGCCTCGGCATTTGCTCTGTTGGCCGCAACGTTGGCTACCCTGATACTGGAAAATGGCGGGCGCAAGCAAATGTGGATAGCTGCCGGCTTAATGGTGTTGGCCGTGGCAGTATATCAGTGCATCGTCTTGAATTTCTTCGTGCTGGTCATGTTGCTGATTCTTAAGGATTTGTTGCATGGAGAGCCACTTCGTCTCAAACGCAGGGTGTTGGGGATGGTCGGTATTTGTATTGCAGCTGTGTTGGGGTGGATTGCGATTCGTATTCCCGTGCAGATGTGCATTCCGGTTCATCCGGATACTCAGTCATTTTGCGATGCTTACCTCACCAAGTTTACCCATACTCAACAACTCTTTTCCTCTGAATGGTATATCTACTTGTCGGATAAATTATACACCATGCTGGGGCTGGCACTGGTGCCGTTTTCCTACGTTGGTGAAGGGGTGTATTTCTCCATCATGGCGCCCATGGTGTTGATGCTGAGCTACATTGTGCTAAAAGTTAAAGGCGGCGGTCGTAAAGTATTGGGCGTGTTGCTTATTGCAGGGCTTTGGATTGCTCCCTTTAGTCTGTATCTTGTTACCGGCAATTTGGAGATATTTCATCCCCATACCAAATTGGCGCAGCCGGTCGTGTTTGCCGTCTTTTGGTTAATTGCTGTTTCTCTTGTGCGGTGGCGCCCGTTGTATCGCTACATCGGTATCGCCGGGGTATGCATCTGCGTGGTGCAGGCTTCTTCTGCCGTGTCTCTTCATGCTGCAGAACTGCAAGCCAAGTTTGAGGAACGCATGTCTCGCTTGCTTGCTGCCGAGCAAGCCGGGGTTCTCTGTGCGTTGGAGTCTGATATAGACTTGGAAAAAGGGTGCATTCTCTATTATGTCCTTTGGAACGATTGGGAGACCTCCGGTTATGCGGATTTTTGCGGGGACTACCCCGCCCTTAAATATATGAAAGGGGCTACCGGACATCAACTGTATCTTGAACAGCACAAAAAGCATTTGGATGAAATGCCTCTCTGGCCTCACAAGGATTCCGTGCGCGCCGTGGGAGATGTGGTCATCATTAAAGGTGGCCCCATGTAATGCGTTGCTGAACATACAAAACGCTTGCATTGTCCCGCAATCAATAGTATGCTGGCCGCGTGAATGTTTTTTCTACATGCTGGAACAGTTCCCGCCATACGGAGGGTGGCCCCATCTGCGATGAAATCAGCGAGTTGGGCTTCGAATACATAGAGGCTTCTCACGGTCTTCCTCTCTCGAAATTGCCGGGTATTATCCAAGCGGTGGAAGAAAAACGTATCCGCGTGGCCGGGGTTCATAACTTTTGTCCGGCCCCCATCGATATTCAGGGCGACGCGCCGGATGCGTTTCGCTTTACCTCCCATCGCCCCGAGGTAAGAGAACGCGCCATGCGCCTCAGCTTAGAGACTCTTATGGCTGCTGCCAGACTGGGCGCACAATATGTCGTGTTGCACATGGGCGAGGTAGAGCTGTTCCAAGGACACGAAGCCACCCGCACCCTCCAGCGTATGGCACGCCATGGCTATGTCGGCACCCCAAAATATGCGCAGATAAAAGGGGAATACGTGCGCCGTCGTCAAAAATTGGCCCCTATTTATTTGGCTCGTGCTAAAGAGGCCCTCCACCAATTAGCAGAAAAAGCAAAAGAATACAACCTAGTGTTGGGGGTAGAGGGGCGCAGCCACTTCGAGCAAGTGCCCGGTGATGCCGAGTTTGTTGATTTTTTGGCAGATTTTAAAGAATATCCGCACGTGCGCTATTGGCACGACTTCGGGCATATTCAGCGCAAGCATAATCTCTTGCTATTGAACCATGACCAATATCTGGCCAAGCTCAAGCCCTTCCTTTACGGTGCCCACGTCAATGATGTGCAGTGGCCACAGCGAGATCACCGCGCCCCCTTCTTCGGCGGTGATGTTGATTTTGCCCACTTGCTGCCCCAATACTTTACGCAAAGCATGCCCCTCACTTGGGAGCTCTCCAAATCTGTTACAAAAGAACAAATATTACGCGCCAAAGAGCAGTGGGATGTCTTGCATGCCTCCTTGCCTACTGCCTGATGCGGAGCAGGGCGGGTATTATTGCTGCATGTATGTTTTCAGCAGGGCAACGGCATCGGCCGCTAATCTGCGGATAGCGGGGTCTTTGCCTTGAATGCCGGGGAGGCTCCAGAGGATGAAATCGTTGTGGGCAACAATGTTGAAGTACATGCCTCTCAAACAGGTGAGACACCAGAGCCAGTCTGCTTGTGACATGCCCGGGAAGTATGCCTGTATAGCATCTTTCCACTCTTGCAGGGCGTATGCATAGTGAGATTCGTACACATCTCGGGTCAGCTCCGAGGGCTCGTAGCCCATTTTGTTGAGAAAGCAAAGTACTTCTTCCCCGGTGGCGATGGTGGAATCTTGCCACCCGGTGATGGGGGCAGAAAGCCATGCATAGATGATTTCCTCCGGGTTGTCGGTGGCTTTTGCCTTTTGAAGGGCAGCGGTGCAAACGGCATTATACTGCTCAGAGATATAGGCGAGTGTGTCTCTGTACAAATCTGCCTTGTGGCCGAAATGGTAGCGAATGAGCCCGATGTTGACGCCTGCCTCGTTGGCGATATCTCGCACGGTGGCACCCTCATACCCCAAGCGGGTGAATTGGGTGATGGCCGCACGCATGATGACGGCTTTTGTGGCGTCCGATTTGTTCATGACTTGATTCAGCGAGTAGCTTTATCTTGAGAGATGGAGTCTAAGTAGCTGATGTCTTCTTTAGAGAAGCTTTCGAGCCTTGTTTTGGTGACTTTGCCGCCGGGTTCTTTGAGGTATACGTAATTGTTTTTCTCATCGAAACGCATTAATTTTGCGAAAATGGTAGCGTTGCCGTGGCGGTTGTGCCATTCTCGGTATCCTTTGGCTTTCAGCGTTTGTTTGTAGGCTGCATAATCAGCCTCTGCTTTTTCGACCCCGGCTTCAATTTCTGTTTGAACATCATACAGGTAGTCGCCCATACCATTGATTCTGGCGGTAACTTTGCCACCGTGGGGAGAGATAACAACAATGCCGGGGCGGCGGTCTATGCCATATTTGTTGGCCAAACGATTGATGGCAGAGAGACTGTAGCGGGTAGATTTGCCGGGGCTGTCATCTATGGCAGCACCGGAGTCTATTTTGATGCGAATGACACGTCCCTCGCAGTATTCGTCAAACTTTTTGGTTTCGAGCAGAGTTTTACCCAGCTCCTTACTTTTGGGGCTGGTGATGGAGTCGTGAAACCAAATGATAATCGGCAAGCCGCGCCGGCGAGAGAGTTTGAGGGCTTGCCCGTAGTTGCTGAGCCAGCCGTTGCCTTGGTGCTTTTTCTCGAACACGGCATTGAGCTCTGCCTCCGACGCCTCAAGGTCGTCCGGGTCGGTCCATATAATCTCATCTTCCGCTGCGCTACCCTCAACTTTTTTCAGGTCTTCCTCAGAAGTTACCTTCATGTTGATGGCGTTGGGGTTATTAGCCCCGGGCAAGAGGGTATTGCCCATAAAACCCGCCATCTCCGGCGGAAGCTCTTTCGTTGCGTTGGTGGATTCCTCTGTGACCGTGCGCTGGGTAAAGATGCTGCAAGCTTGCAACAGGCAGGTCGCGCTGAGCAATAAGCTTTTAGGGAGGCCGTGTTTCATGAACGTAGGGGGGCAGGCCGGGGGATTCAGCTCTTCTCTTCTTGCTTGGCTTGCTGCCAGGCTTCTTCCATTTGTTGCGCTGTGGCATCTTGCAGGCTGATGCCGCGCTCTTTAAGGCTTTTTTCTACCCGGTTGAATCTGCGTTCAAACTTGCGGTTGGCTGCGTCTAAGGCAACCTCGGGGTCTATGCCGCGTCTGCGGCATAAGTTGACGGTGCAGAACAGCAGGTCACCCAGCTCTTCTTCTACCTCGGGGGCCGTGTCGGGCATGGTCAAGGTGGCGGCTACCTCGTCTGTTTCTTCTCGTATTTTCTCGATAACCCCGGCGTGGTCCGGCCAATCGAAGCCGACCTTTGCTACTTTTTTGGTTATTTTTGCAGCGCGCAGCAACGCCGGCAGGCCATTGCCGCAGTTTTTAAGGTATGGCTTGTCTTCTATGGATTGTTCTTGGCGTTTGATGGCATCCCACTGGCTCAGTACCCCTTCCGTATCATTCACGGCAGAGGTCCCGAATACATGCGGATGGCGGCGTACCAGTTTGTCGCTCAGTTCGCAAGCAATGTCGTTGATGTCAAATGCATCTTGCGGAGCCTCTGCTGCCAATTCTGCGTGGAAGAGTACTTGCAGCAACACATCACCCAGCTCTTCACGCATGTGCGGGCGGTCGTTGGCTCTTATGGCATCTATGCATTCATATGCCTCTTCCAACAAATTGGAGATTAAACTCTCATGTGTTTGCTCGGCATCCCACGGGCACCCGCCGGGGGCCCTCAGCCGGTGCATGACTGCTATAGCTCGCTCCAACTGCCGCTCCGGTACGCGGCAGTGTATCATTTCTTCATCTGTCATTATTTTTTGCGTTGGTCTCGGCGTTCGTTGGTTGCTTTGCCGGCCAAAATGTCGTCAATATGGGCAATCAAATCCCAAGAAACACGGCGGCGTTGGTATTTGCGCCACAAGAGGTCTCGCAGCGTGCGCCAATGGTCCTCCGTAAAGTCGGCCGGAGTGGGTTCTACCTCATCTTTCATGGCACGGCCTACCTTGGGGGTGCAGGTGAGCTGCCACCAGCCACCGAAGTGGCCGGCCTCGTAGATAACCTTGTTGCCGTCTTCGTCCCTATCTTGCCAAGTGAATGTTTCCATGTAGTTAAATGCCGGTTATTAACGGTTGTTGTTGCGGGGTAAATTGCGGTGCGCCTCCTCCACATCCGCGTTCATGGTGGGGGTGATGTTGGCTGCGCCATCGTTGAGTGATACAATCAAGGGTTTAGCACGCTCACCGTCGGAATTGTAGCGGTAGATAACACGCTGCACAAGGCGGCGGTTTTGCACGGAGAACATGCGCTCTTCCACCAAACGGGCTTGGGAGTCATAACCGTATGCTACTTTGTAGATGGGTTGGCGCCGGTTGTCATAAATCGTGCAGCCGATGAGCTGGCCGTACTTGCCTTCCGTGTAGTCGTTGATAGCTGCCAATTGGCCGTTTGGTAAATAGGTGGCGCAACGCATGCCTTTCCAGCCCGCTTGGCGTTTGTATACGGAGCGAGAGCCATCCGGGTGGCGCACCACTCGCACCACGTCGCGGTCTTCATGCGAAACATCCGGGCTTTGTGCAAATGCTGCCGGTATAGCGGACACGGTGGCCAATGCAGCCATGGCGATGATGAGCTGTTTCTTCATGCATTCATTATACAAGGTATAGCAGTTAAATCAAGCGTTAAGTATGGCTTGCAAGGGCATTTTTCTTGACACATGCAGCGTGACCCGTCACAATATCTCCATGCAAGTTAAAAAGCCCGTCAATGTGCGTCGGCGCGATGTGTTAGAACGCATCCGCAGCCAAGTAGATCAATACAAAAGCCCCTTGGTGCAACTTATTCGTGAAAACGGGGATATGCTTTCTTGTGGCAATACGGAGATTTATCTGGCCTCTTCCTTCGGGTTTTGCGATGGTGTGAAACGCGCCATCGAGATTGCCCATGCCGCATGTGATATGTTTGCCGGTAAACGCATATGGCTTATCGGTGAGATTATTCATAACCCTGTGGTAAATGCCAGGTTGGATGCCATGGGCTTGCGCCATCTGCCGTTTAAGGTTGATTCCCCTGCGTATGATGAACTTACGGAGGAGGATGTGGTTATCATTCCCGCGTTCGGGGTGCCGGTTTCTCTGCGTAAACGCTTGGAAGAGAAAGGGGTGCAGTTGGTAGACTCTACCTGTGGCAATGTGATGAAAGTATGGACCCGCGTGCGCTCATACGCCAGCATGGGTATTACCAGCGTGATTCACGGTAAGGCTAAGCATGAGGAGAGCATGGCCACGGCTTCTCAAAGTTTGGGCGATGATGGTTTGGGAAATTATATTGTGATTTTTTCTGAGACCGAGGCGCAAGCCTTAGTTGATTATATAGCGGGCAGGGGCTGCAAAGACGAGTTTATGGCCCGCTTTGCCTCTGCTTGCTCCCCCGGGTTTGACCCCGATGTGCATTTGGCAGAAATCGGCATGGCCAATCAAACCACCATGCTCAAGAGTGAGACGGCGCATATTCAGCAAATGCTGCGTGATGCTGTAACGGAGCGAGACGGCAGCGATGCCCGCTTCCATGTGTTTGATACTATTTGCGGTGCTACTCAAGACCGCCAGAATGCTCTTTTTGAGTTGTTGGAAAAACCGCTGGATGCCATGTTTATCATCGGTGGCTATAATAGCTCCAATACCACACACTTGGCGCATATTGCCGCGCGCCGCTTGCCTACATTCTTTGTGAAGTCTGCGGATTGCTTGCAGAGCCTTCAAGAAATTAAGGCATACGACCTTGCCGCTAAGGCAGAAGTCGCCGTTCAGTTGCCGGAAGAAGCTGCTGATGCCCAACGCGTATGGCGCATAGGTGTTACTGCCGGTGCATCTTGCCCCGATAACGTGATTGAGGAGGTGCTGCATCGCGTGGCGGCTTTGCGCGGTTTCTCGCTGCCTACCCCGTGAGTATTTCGTTTTTATAAAGTTGTATAAAAAACGCTCCTGCTGTTGAGGCAGGAGCGTTTGTGTTTATACTAAAATGTAATGGCGTTTTATCTGGCCGGGGGCAGAATCTCAAACTGGTGAGCCTTGCTGTCACCGCTTCTGGTTTCGCCGAACAACTTGGATACAGACTTCTCTGTCAAGCGCCCAATGGATTCATTGGCTTCATCGGCGGTAAGAGACTCATCATCGAGGTCCTGAGTGGAGCCGTCTACCGTGTAAGCAATGGCATAATCCTTGAATGCCTCCATATCAAAGGTGAGCTGGTCGCCGGTTACGGGTGCGGTGAGGTTGCTGTCTATGCAGCAGAACAGAAGCACACCACCGGTAACGGATTTTCTCTTCGGGGTTGCAGCTGCAGCCTTGTTCTTCTTGCCTTTGGCAGGGGCCTCTACCTCTTGTGCTTTCTGCATGACATAGGCATAGGCATTTTCGCCGGGCTTAAGGCATTCGCCGTTGGCAATCTTTTCATCACCTTCGCGCATGCCGGGGATTTTGGCAAAGAATGTAGCCTCCTTAACGGCATCCTTCTTAGCAAAGAGCTGGCGGAAGTAGGGGTTGGAGGTCTCGCCGGACAATTCGCCGAAGGACTCAGCCTTGCCGGCTACGCTTTCTACGGTATCGTCACAGGGGAAATAGCTGTAGCTTTTCTTGAACTCGGTGAGAGCGGTGCCAATCTGCTTGATATTTTCTTTAGCTGCCTGCTTGTCACCTGCATTAGAGAAAGCAAGAATGGCCACATAACCAACGGCGCCCAGAGAGCCCATAATGGCAATCACAACGAGAAGCTCGATAAGAGTAAAGCCTTTTTTTACTTTTTTAATGATTTTCATAAGAAATTAAGTTCTGTTTGACACCTCATGTATAGCATGAAAAGCGCGTGATGGCAAGCTGAAAACGCCCAAAATAAAAAAATCGTCAAAAATAGGGGATAAAAACTTGCTTGCACATGACGCGCGCGTGCGATTTGGTGCTTGCAATGCACCGCCGATGCTGTAAAATGAAAAGCGATATGAGTACAATATATGACCAGATTACGGCAGGCATGAAAGCAGCCATGTTAGGGAAAGATCAGCTCACCCTCGGTGCGCTGCGTAGTGTAAAGGCCGCGCTTCAGAATGCCCAAGTGGCTAAGGGTAATGCCCGTGAGCCGCTCTCCGAGAATGAGGCGCAAAACGTGGTGCGCAAGCAAATTAAGCAGCGCGAGGACGCTATCGCCATGTATGAAAAAGCCGCCCGACCCGAGCTGGTGGAAAAAGAGCAGGCCGAGATGAAAGTGCTTACCGCCCTGTTGCCGGCCGAGATGGGCGAGGCAGAGATTATCCCCGTGCTCGAGGCGGTTATTGCCGAGCTGGGGGCTACCTCTAAGAAGGACATGGGCCGTGTGATGAAAGAAATGCAAGCTCGTACCGAGGGGCGCGCCCCCGGTAAGTTGTTGTCTCAGCTTGTGGGGTCACGTTTAGCATAATCATGCCATGTTCTGCGCCGTTATAGTAGCAGCCGGTAGTTCTCGTCGCGCCGGGTTTGATAAATTGGCAGCCCCCTTGGCCGGGGTGCCGGTGCTGCGGCGCAGTGTGGATGCCTTTGTGGCTGCCGGGTGTGCCGCTGTGGTGGTGGTGTGCCCGGAGTCTCGCTGGCAAGAAGTGGGCTTGGGTACCGCTGCTTTCCCCATCCCCGTGTTGCGGGTAGACGGCGGGGCAGAGCGCCAGAACTCCGTAGAAGCGGGGCTCAACGCGCTGCCCGAGGGCACCCGCTATGTTGCCGTGCATGATGGCGCCCGCCCGCTTATTACCCCGCAAGGTATTGTCGCATGCTTGGCGGCGGCGCAGAAAACAGGTGCCGCAGCCTGCGCGCACCCCATTGTAGATACTCTTAAGAGGGCAGATGCCGCTGCTTGCTCTCTGCCGGAGAAAGTGAGCCGCGATAATTTGTGGGGTATGGAAACCCCGCAGATATTTGACCTCGCTATGTTGCGCCGAGCCTACGCCTGCGTGGCAGAGCAGCAATTGGTGGTGACGGATGAGGTGTCGGCGGTAGAAGCACTGGGCATTGCCACACGCTTGGTGCAAGTGGGCCCCAATCTCAAGATAACGCTGCCCGGCGATTTGGAGTTGGCTGAGCTTATTTGGCAACACCGTTCATGATGCATATCGGGGCACAGCGTGTGTGGGTTGTTGGCCACGGTTTCTTAGGCCGTGTGCTTGCAGATGCCTGCCGTGCCCGTGGTGCCGCTGTGCTTACCATAGACCCCGCTGTCCCCGCAGATGTGCAAGGCGCGGCGAATGATGCTGCTACCTTGGCCACAGCCTGGGAGCAGGGGGCTCCTTCGCTGATTTTTTGTTGCATGGCTACCCATGGCGGTACCGTGACCGAGTATGCCGCCTGTTATACAGAAACCGTGCTGGCCTTGCTGCGTTGTTGCCCCGTGGCAAAGATTGTTTTTTGCTCCTCCATCTCTGTGTACGGAGATTGTGGTGGTCTGTGCGTGACGGAGCAAAACCCGCCCCGCGCCACAACGGAGCGTGCCACCGTGTTGTTGGCCGCAGAGCAAGCCGTGTTGGCCTATGGTGGTTGTGTGGCCCGCTTGGCGGCTTTGTATGGCGAGCAGCGTTGCGAGCTGCGCCGCCGCCATGTTGCAGGCGAACCTCAATTGCCCGGTGCTCCTGACCGCATGCTGCACTATGTGCATGTGGAAGATGCTGCGGAGGCGCTGTTACTGTTGGCTAGGCAATCTGCTGCCATTTATAATGTATGCGGGGCTAGCTTCAGCAAGGCAGAGGCCTATGCTGCATTGGAGCGTGAAACCGGTGTGCCGGTTTCTGCCTCTGTTTCCCCGGCCTCTTGCCGAGGCGGGGTGAACGCTCGTGTCTCTTCTGCCGAATTGCTTGCCTTGGGCTGGCAACCCCGCCCGTTTTTTGTTGAATAATGCGCCCGGATTATTACCAGCTGTTGGATGTGCCGGAAAACGCCACGGCTCGCGATATTAAAGTTGCATATCGTAATCAGGCCAAGCGCTACCACCCCGACCACAATGTGGATAACGAGGCTGCAGAAGAACGCTTCAAGCTGGTGGCAGAGGCTTACCGAGTGTTGGGTGATACCGAACAGCGTGCCCATTACGATGGGTGGTTGGAGCGCCACCGCCGCCTCAGCATGGCCCCCGAGCTGGCAGATATGCCCCGCCGTGCGCGGGTATCTGTGCGCCACGCGTACGAGCGCCGCGCCTCCCGTCGCCGCCGGTATGAGCGCGATGCCGAGCACCCGCTGCGCGTGCGCCGTATGCTGGTGCGTCCCACATTTTCATTTTCTCGCTGGCATTTAGTGGCGTTTTATCTTTTTGCTTTTGTTGTGATGTTGCCTTGGGCCGTGCGCTATGGTCAGCGGGATGAGGCTGATATTGCCGCCAAACGTGAAAAACGCGAAAAAAAGGAGGTGCAAGCCCTTTACGCCCGCGCTTGCAATGGCGATGCCACCGCTCAATACCGCTATGGTAATATTTTGTACCAAGGTCTCAATGGCACTACCCCCAACGAAGAGGAAGCCATGCTCTGGTGGCAGCGTGCCGCCAATCAAGGTCACGCCGGCGCGGCTCATAATCTTAATGAGGCTGTGCGTATACGCGCCGAACGTGAGGATGCGGCTACATCCGCCGAATTGTGATTTGCAAAAAAAACAAGGGAGCCGCCGGGTGCAGCTCCCTTGCTGAAATAAATATTTTTCAGCACTTGTATCAGATAAGCCCAACAGCTTTGCGAACACGGGCCAGCACTTGGGCTGCGGCTTCGCGAGCTTTGGCGGCACCGGCTGCCAGTACTTCATCCACATAGCCGGGGTTGGCCATAATCCACTCGCGCTTTTCACGCGCCGCGCGGAAGTATTCCCAATAGGCCTCAAACAGGTCTTTCTTGAATTGACCGTAGCCAACACCACCGCGATGGTGAGCTGCCACCATTTCTTCATATTGTGCCGGGGTGGCAAAAAGCTTGTAAAGGGCAAGGATAATGGAGTTTTCCGTGGGTTTGGGCTCCTCCAGCGGGGTGGCATCCGTTACCACCTTTTTGTTGATGAGCTTGCGCAGTGCTTTCTCTTCGCCGAAAACGGGCAAGGTATTACCGTAGCTCTTGCTCATTTTTTGTCCATCAAGTCCGGGAACAATGGCGGTCGTTTCGTTGATGATAGCCTCGGGCATGCGCAGAAGGTTTGCGCCGAAGGCATCATTAATCTTACCGGCAAGGTCGCGTGTTACCTCGAGGTGTTGTTTTTGGTCCTTACCCACAGGCACTGCATCACTGTCGTAGAGCAGAATATCTGCCGCCATGAGGGCGGGGTAGGCAAAGAGAGCGTGGTTGGGGCTGAACCCCTTGGCAATTTTGTCTTTGTAAGAGTGGCAGCGCTCTAATAAGCCCATGGGGCATACGGTGGAGAGAATCCAAGCAAGTTCGTTGACCTCGGGTACGGCAGATTGGGCAAAGAAAACGGCTTTTTGCGGGTCGAGCCCGCAGGCCAGCAGGTCTACGGCCATCTCGTAGGTGTTGGCACGCAGCGCTTCTGCCCCCGGCATGGTGGTCATGGCGTGGTAATTGGCGATGAAGTAGAATGCTTCACCCTTATTCTGCAACTCAATGGCGTTTTGAATGGCGCCGAAGTAGTTGCCGATGTGGAGTTTTCCGCTGGGTTGTAATCCTGTCAGGAATCTCATGGTTCGTATGTCTGTGTGTTATAGTAAATATTAATTGCTGCTGAACAGTTGCTCCAGCAATGCTTTGAGTGCGGCGGTATCGTATGCCCCCTCCAACTTGCGCAGGCGAATGCCTTCTGTGTAGATGAAAATAGTAGGCACTTTGGTTAACCCAAAATCTTCTGCTACTTGCGGATACTCATCTGCATTAACATCTACCACCTGTACATTCCCTTTTTCATCCTCTGCCAATTTTTTGAGAGCTTCGCGCATAGCGACACTATGCGGGCACCAATCTGCCGTGAAAAGAAGAATAAGCTTGCGTCCCGAGACCCCGGTAAGCTGCTTGATGTCCTCGCCATTGTACTTGCTGTACAGTTCGTAGCGAGGGGCCGTGGCAACCCCTGTGCCTAAGTTGACGTTTTGGCGGATTTCTGAGTGAAGGGCGCGGCGCTCCGGGTTTGGGGCCGGCCGTGTAGATGTAGTGAAACTGGCTGCGCGTATGGCTCGTGCATCATCGTCATCACTGCACCCTACCATCAGGCAGGGGGCCAGCAGAAGAGATAACGGTATCAAGGCGCGTTTCATACTGGGATAATTCTTACCCTAAATGGCCTTTTTGTAAAGAACATTATGCGTTCTATGGCAAGAAAATGTCCTTTTTCCCACCGGGGATGAAGCGAAGTACGCGGCGTTGAGAAAGTTCCATACTTTTTCCGGTGCGGGGAAGCTTCAATCTGCGGGCGGCTACGGTTTTATACCTAAAGGAGCCGAACCCCGCCAATTTTACCTCTCCGTCTTCAGCTAAACCATCTCTGATAGCTTGGGTAACGGCATTCAATGCCAACTCCGCAGCTCTTTGAGTAGCCGTGCCACCCAAAGCTTCGCGAATCTCCTCCAGTAGTTCCTTATTTGTCATTCTGGCCGTGGTTGGGTATCACTCATTGCGGTTTTGCACATGACTGAGAATGATGAAAATGTAATACACGAGCATGGCTATGGAAGACAACGCAGATGCTACGTAGGTCATAGCTGCCCAGCGTAATGCCGTTTGGGCTTGGCCGTGCATTTCGCGGTCTGCCACGCCGGATACCTCAAGCCACTTCAAGGCGCGGTTGGAGGCATCAAACTCTACCGGCAATGTTACTAGTGCAAAAAGCGTGGTCGTGGCAAACAAAATAAGACCAATCCAAGCCACGATGGGGCTGCTCCCCGCTGCCAAGAGCAAAAGCCCCAGCACCAGTATGATTTGACCAAGCCTGGAACCCACGTTTACAAGCGGTACTAATTGGCTGCGTATATTCAACCAAGTATACGCCTGAGCATGCTGTATGGCGTGCCCGCATTCATGTGCCGCCACGGCCATGGCTGCTACACTGTGAGTACCGTACACCATATCACTGAGGTTTACTGTGCGGTTGGCGGGGTTGTAGTGGTCCGTTAATTGCCCGGAGGTATGGGTAACTTGTACGCCGGAAATGCCGTTGTCTCTAAGCATAGCGCGGGCGATATCTGCTCCTGTATATGAAGCCGGGGTTGCAGAGTAACGTTTCATTGCAGCCATCATTCTGTTTTGAACAATGCCTCCAATGAGTCCCGCTACCAGCATGATGCCTAATCCCACCAATGAAAGAGTGTTAAATGTGCCGTATGCATACGCAAATAATGGGTCGGAAAATGATAAAAAAAGCTGTTCCATAATTTTTTGTTCGTTCCTACTATTGATAGACACAGATTTGGGTCTATCTGTTCACTTTTTCTGCATTTTTAGGATGGGGCTTGAGTTAATGGATATTCTGTATATTTCCGCGCAGGTGCTCCGGCCCGATACGCTTGATGGGAGACCCTGCAAAAAGTTGATTAAACTCATTATCGTTGAGTTGAGATAATTGAGCTGTGCTCAGCTTTTTTAAGGTGGCGGGCATTAAGAGATGCGGGTCTATTTTGCCTGCGTTTTTTTTGCGATTCCAAGGGCATGATTCTTGGCATATATCGCAACCGTAAAGCCTGTCTCCTTGTTCTGCGGCAATGGGGGACGGCGTGGGAGATTTTGCCTCAATGGTCCAAAAGGAGAGGCATTTGCCGGCATCACAGCAGCCGTTTTTCAGGGCTTGGGTGGGGCAAGCCTCTTCACAACGGTGGCAGTTGCCGCAGTGGTTGGGCATGGGGCTGTCGCTGGGTAACTCAAGTGTGGTTAATATGGTAGCTAAAAAACAATAGGACCCTCGCTTGGGGCGTATCAGTAAGCCGTTTCTTCCTATCCATCCAAGCCCGGCTTGAGCAGCAAAAAAACGCTCGCTCACCGGCCCGGAATCCGTGAAACACCGTTGCTCCCCGCCATAAAATTGGAGCGTCTCATCAATATCTGCCAATTTTGAGAGTAGTAGTTTATGGTAATCTTCCCCCTGTGCGTAGCGTGCAATGCGCCCGTGTTCTTTCCGTGCATCTTCCGGGGCGTATTCATAGGTCAGCATGATAACACTGCGCACCCCGGGCAGTACCAACTGCGGGTTTTCTCTTGCCGGTAAGTGGCGCTCCATCCACTGCATATCCGCATGCTTGCCTTCCGCCAACCACTCTGCCAAATAGGGGGGCTGTTTTGCATGGGCAGGGGCAATGCCTATAGCTGAGAACCCCAACGCCTTTGCTGCATATTCAGCAGCTTGCCTTGCCGCTTGTGCTGAAAAAATCATAAAGAATCAAGAATCTCCTGAGCATGTCTGCGGAACGGGGCGGCAAGTCTGCGCTTGGTGCTTTCGGGCAGAGGCAGTGCTTCTATAACCTGCATGGCACCATTGTCTATCTTAACGCTATCCGGGGTTGCATTTTCGTGCTCTGCTTTGATATAGCCTAGGCGCTGCATATTGGCAGATGCAGCTTTGCACCCCAGGTTTGCTGCTTTTTTGTATAATCTTAAGGCCTTGAGCTCATCTTTTTCCGTGCCTATGCCGTGTTCATACATGGTTGCCAGGTTGTTAATGGCGTTGGCATCGTTGAACTGCTCGCCATATGAAAAATACTTGAAGGCAATCTTGGGATAGCGCTTTTTCAAGCCCACGCCGTTGAGGTATATGTGCCCTAAATAGAAAAAGAGATTAGGCACGCGTGCGTCTATGCCGGCTTGGGCTTTGAGCAAGCGCAGCGCCGTTTGCGGGTCTTTGTAGCCACCTTTACCGGTAATGAGAAAACGGGCCAGTTCGACACGCGCTTTACCATAGCCGCTGTTAGAGGCTTTCAACATCCATTCATAAGCGTCGCGGTCAGATTTCTGCCGTCCTATTCCTTTCTCGCAATATAAGGCATAGCGAAAGGTGCTTTCCAGTTTTGCCGTAACGGTGTGTTGGTGTTCGGGGTTGAGTTTTAATTCTCCGGTGGCAATGCGCCGCGCCAATGCTTCCGCTTTTTCCGGTTGCGCCGGCAAGCCTCGGCGTTTGCCCTCGTACACGTCCAACAACAAAAGCGCTGCAAGCGGGTGGCCGTGTTCCGCACAATATTCCAGCGTGGCGGTAGCGTTATGAATGTTCTCGTTACTCGGGTCGTTGAGTATATATGCTGTTGTGGTGTATGCTGTTTCCAATTTAGAAAACGGTACATCCTCATTTGCGGCCACCACATTTGCAAGCGCAATGATGGTGGCGGATAAAATGCTGGCTAATCGTTGCTTCATAACACCGCGCTGTACTGCAATAATATTTCATCCAGCCAGTTTTTACCGCAGAATAAGTATAACCAAGCTCCCATAATCAGTACCGGGCCGAATGGCATGGGCTGCCCTTTCCTTATCCCTGCTATCAAGGCCCACAATAGCCCCAAAATGCTGCCTGCTACCAGCGCAAAGCAACAGCCGAGCCCCCCGCACAACACGCCTATGCTCAGGGCTATCCACGCATCGCCACTCCCCATGGCTTCTTTGCGGGTCGTTATGCCTTTGCAGGTGCCGTTCAATTGCTCATGCTCCTCGAGGTGAATGACTCTGCCGTCTGCTAATGTGGCGCTTTCTGCGCCGAAAGTGATGGTGCAAGGCGCTTGTTCGGTCGCAGTACATATAGTTGCCTCTTGAAGCTGAACACGGTTGTTACTTTCCATAAAAAGCTCGCTCCATGCGTAGGTCTCGTTATCAATTTTCAATTCGATATCATCCCCCACTTGTTGCAGGCTCCATTGTTTTGCCTCTGCATAGTTTTTGTTTTTATTGCCGAACATGGCTCGCCCGAGAAGCCCGATGGCTTTCAGCAGTACAAAGGCACCCAAGCCGCTGCCTAAACTCAGCAGCATGGCATCTCCCCATTCGTAGGTGTTGAATAGATTGTACGGGTCTGACAATACGGCTAACAAGCCCGCAGCTGCTGCCACCAAGGTGATGCCGGGCAATACAATCATTTGCTCCCAATCAATGCACAGTGTCGCCAGCATGGCTGCACCCCATATGCAGATGAAGACTAAGGCAAAGAAACCTACGCTTTGCTCTTGCCCCAAATAATATGCCGTAGCGGCAAAAAATAATGTGCACACCAGCTCTACCAGCCAGTAGCGTACGGAGATTCTTTGCCCGCAGCATGCGCTCTTGCCTCTTAACAGTAACCAGCTGAGTAACGGTATATTCAAATACCACGGTATCTCTTTGTTGCATGTGGGACAATAGGAGCGCCGAGGCTCATTCACACTCACCCCCCTTGGCATGCGGTAGATTACAACATTCAAAAATGACCCTATACACGCCCCGAACAGGGCAAAACATAATGGTAGCACCCATGCGTTCTGTTTTGATATCTCCCATATCAAGATGTTTAATTGCTCCTGCATGCTCGCATTTTAGCATATTGTTCCTCTGCTGAAAAGAAGAAAAACCGCCACTTTCATTTAAGTTTTCTTAAAAATACGAAAAAATGTAACATTTTAGTATTGACAAGTGAGGGCGAGGTGTGTATGCTTCGCCGCGCATGAGATCTATCCTGACAATTCTGACCGGCGTTATGCTGGTATGCAGCGCATTAGCCGACTTAGTGACGGACCTGCGCCCTACCATCAATGATGCGGCCGCGAAACATGGTGTGGACCCCGTGTTAATGGAGGCAATCATTCGCCACGAATCGGCTAACGCAACATCGTCTGCTGCCCGCCGCAAAAATAATCTTGCCGGTATTATGGGCAAGAAGGGGCAGCGCAAGTATCACTCCAAAGAAGAATGTGTGCATGACCTTGCACGCCTGCTAGCCAAATACCGCGAAAAAGGCCGTACAACAGTACCGCAGATTGCGAGAGTATATTGCTCGAGCTCGAGCAGCTGGGTACGCCATGTTAACGGTTATATGAAAGACATTCGCAGCGGTAAATACGGGCCTCTTGAGCAGGCCGAATCTGCCGAGTAAGAGTTTATAAATAACCAATCACTTCATGCCGTGTTTCCGTAGTAGGGTAACACGGTGTTTTTTTTGGGGGGGGGACGCTAAATGCAACATCGCCCCAAGGCCGAGAGCCCGGGGCGATGCGAGGTGGTGTGTAACGTATTACTTGAGTTTGAGTACATCGACAACGGCAGAGGTAATCTCTTTCATGTCGTCCATGCAAAGTTCGCCCATGTGGGCAATGCGGAATGTCTTATCTTTGAGACCACCGTACCCGTTGCCCAGCTGCATATTGCGCTCTGCGAGGGCTTTGTTGAGCTCGGGTATGGAGATAAGCTCGTTACAACCCTTCGGGTGGGCATCTATAACCGTAAGTGTTTTGGAGAGGTACTTGCGGTTGGGGTATACGCGGAAGTACTCATCTGCCCATGCGCGGGTGAACTCTGCACACTGCTCGTGGCGCGCAAAGCGTGCTTCTACGCCCTCTTCATTTACAATGTGCTGCAGCTGTTTATCCAGCGCATACATGAGGGAGAGGCAAGGGGTGGATGTATATTGATAGTTCTTCTTGTCGATGAAGTCCCAGAGCGTGCGCAGGTCGAAGTAGAGCCCGCGGTTTTGCACCTCGGCGGTGCGGTCGTATGCCTTTTTGCTCATGGCGCAAATGGCCAAGCCCGGAGGCAGGGCAAGGGCTTTTTGCGTGGAGGTAATAAGCACGTCAATACCCAGCTTGTCGGTTTCAATCTTGGAGCCGGCCGCAGAAGATACGGCGTCTACTAACCACACTACATCCGGGTATTTTTTCATAACTTCCGCAATTTCTTCCACGGGGTTCTGAATACCGGAGGAGGTCTCATTGTGCGTTACCGTAATAACATCATACTTGCCGGTGGAGAGTGCGGCGTCTACCATTTCGGGGGTGGTGGGTTCGCCCATCTCGCTGGAGAATTTATCGGCCGGTATACCGTTGGTGGTAGCCATCTTATACCACTTGTCACCGAATGCGCCTACGGAGAACACGGCAGCACGTTTGGCCGTGCATGAGCGGATAGCACCTTCCATAAGCCCCGAACCGCTGGAGGTGGAAAGCAAAATGCGGTTTTCCGTGAAAAGTACTTTCTGCATGTTGTCAGAAATACGTTTCTGAATTTCGGATGCTTTCTTAGAGCGGTGCCCAATCATGGGCAGGCTCATTTCTGACAGAATATCCTCCGACACAATGGTGGGACCCGGTATAAAAAGTTTGATGGCCATATGTGAAAAAAGTTTGTAACGTTCACTATACTATCATCCGAAAAGTCTCTTGGCGAGAATAAAGTTGCATTTGTGACAAAGAAGATGATTGCAAGCGGGCAACAATTGGTGTAAACTGACAGACATATGAAGCTTTTGAGCCGTTTACTGATTATGACTTTAGCCGTGGGCACAGTAATGCCCGTGCCGGCTGCTGAGCAAGATGCCGGCCAACCGGCACCCAAACCTACGCGTATTGTGAATCGTGTGGCAGCCGTGGTCAATGGGCGCCCCATTACCTCTTCCGAGGTGCGCGCTCGCTTGCGCCCCTATGTGAATGAGCTGCTGATGCTTTATCCCCAACAGGGTGGCCGTTTTAACGGCGAGCTCATCAAGGCCAAACAGGCCGTTCTCGAGGAATTGATTGAGCGCGAATTGGTCTTGAGCGATTTCGAGGGTAAAGGTATGCAAATGCCGGAAAGCGCGGTGGATGAAGAAATTAACCGCCGCATCCTCACTCATTTCAACGGTAAACGTGAAGCGCTCTTGGAAAACTTGCGTGCCTCCGGGATGACATATAGCGAGTATCGCGAATCTGTCCGCAAAGAAATTACCGTGTCTGCCATGCGCAATATGCGCTATGACCGCGATATCCCTCCCACCCCCGATGAAATTCGTGCGGAGTACGAGGCTACAAAGTACGATTATCGCGATATGACTAAGGATTCGGTTCGCTATAAAAAAATATTCATTCCGATGGGCGCCACAGATGACCCCAACGCTACCCCCGAAGAGCAGTTCGAGTTTGCCCTGAATCTGGCAGAGCGTATCAGAAGTGGTGAAATCAGCTTTGAAGATGCTGCCGTGCAGTGGTCTCGCGATGAATATGCTCACGAAGGTGGGCAATGGCCCTTCCGTAAACGTTCTGATTTATCGGTAAGCTTTGCCAATATCGTGTTCGCCATGCCGAAAAACGTGGTGTCCGACCCCTTGGTGTCGCCCCACGGCTTTACCATTGTTTGCGTACAGGAAATCAAACGCGCTACCCCGCCGTCTCTTGAGGCTCCCGGTATTAAGGCTCGTGTAGATGAATCCGTACGCCGTAAGAAGAGCGAAGAGCGATATAGAGAATGGATTGAGCGTTTGCGTAAGAAAGCGGTTATCCGCATCTATATCTGATTTTATCTGAAATCAACTTGACAGGCCCGCCATGTTAATTCAGTCATGGCGGGCTTTCTTTTATGTTTTTTGTCTTGCCAATAAGGCTTGTAGAGCGTATGCTTTCCCTGTAATGAACATACAACTCTTCAAGGACCTTTGTGAGGCAACCGGGGCTCCCGGTTTTGAGTACGGCATCCGCGATCTCATCATTAAAACGATGACTCCGCTGGCCGATTCTATCAGCGTTGACAATATCGGCAATGTGATTGCTGTTATTAAGGGCAAGAGCAGCGATAAAAAAATCATGTGCGCTGCCCATATGGATGAAATCGGCTTCATTGTTCGCCATATAGATGATAACGGCTTTATTCGTATTTTGCCCTTGGGTGGGTTCGATCCCAAAACTCTTACGGCGCAGCGTGTAACGGTGCACGGTACTAAAGACCTGCCCGGTTGCATGGGGGTAAAGCCCATTCATGTAATGGCCCCCGAGGAGCGCTCCAAAATGCCTGCCGTTACAGATTATGTGGTTGACTTAGGCTTGTCTAAGGAAGAGGTGGAAAAGTATGTTTCCATCGGCGACTCCATCACCCGCATTGGGGATTTGGTAGAGATGGGCGATTGCCTCAATGTGAAGAGCATTGACAACCGTGGCGGTTGTTTCTTGCTTATCGAAGCCATTCGCGCCATTGTAGAGGCCGGGCAAAAGCCTGACTATGACCTTTACGCTGTGTTCTCCGTGCAGGAAGAAGTAGGCTTACGTGGTGCACAGGCCGCCACCATAGCCATTCAACCCGACTTCTCATTTGCGCTTGACGTTACCATTGCCTTTGATACCCCCGGCAGTGGCGCCCATGACAAGTGCACCGTTCTCGGTAAGGGTACAGCCATCAAAGTTTACGATGGTACCCTGATTACCGACAGCCGCATGGTCAAGTTCCAAAAGGCTTTGTGTGAGGAGAGCGGCATCCCCTACCAATTGGAGCTGCTTGCTGCCGGTGGCACAGATGCCGGCGCCATGCAGAAGTTTGTGGCCGGTGGTTCCGTGGCCGGTGCCGTTTCCATACCGGTACGCAATGTGCACCAGAGCATTGAAATGGCTCACAAGACCGACGTGCAAGCCAGTGTAGATTTGTTGGCTGCCTGCTTTACTTCCCTCACTCGTTGGGATTGGTCATGGGAGCGTAAGGAGCGCACGCTTGCCCCCAAAGAAGAGGCTTGCTCTGACAAGCCCGCTGCCAAAAAGCGTTGCTGCCGTAAAAAGTAACAGCAGATTAGGCTCTTGAGTTTTGCGCTGCTTTGTCACCATGGCAAAGCAGCGCTTTTTTGGGGATGCTATGGCGCCGAATTCGCTTGTCAGAGCTTATTCTGTTATGCTATAAATACCACGTTCATGTCTTGTTTTTTACACATAGTCTCATTTGTTTTGTTATCTGTGGTTGCGTTTGCTGCGCCTTCACCACAGCAAGAGACTGTTGTGCAATACAGAAACCCCCTCCGGGCTATGACGGAGCGCTATTCTCAGCCGGTTAATATACGCTTGCTTCCGGCGTGGAAATTGACTGAAAAACAAGTGGAAATAGCGTCGCGGCCGCCTATCTTGGTGGCAGACCCTCGCCGTGTTCGGTTTATCTACCCGGAGGATATTGAACCAACAGAGGAACAAGTGGCAACCGGTGAGGCTCTCACCCCCAATCAGCGAAAACAAATGCAACGCGCGCGCCGCTTGGCTATGCGAGAGGCTGTATGGCGTGCCAGTGTTGAGGCAGAGGTATACAACTGCTCTCATTCAGACACCTTGGCGGCGATGGAGAAAAAAGGGCTTCACATCGTAATTAAATTGGGTGAGCAAAAGGGCTACCTGATGGATGGCGAACAAGAGCTACGCGTTTTTCCGGTGTGTAGCGGTAAAGCCGCAACTCCCACTCCCAAAGGGCATTTTCATGTGCAGGAAAAACAAAAAGAACACCGTTCTAACCTGTATAACAACGCCAACATGCCCTTTTTTATGCGGTTGACCTTAGATGGCGTCGGCTTGCACCAAGGGCGTATCCGCAAATATCCGGCCTCTCACGGTTGTGTGCGTTTGTCGCATGAAGATGCCGTCTATTTGTTTGAACATTGCGAGGTGGGAACTGCTGTGTTTATTGTTGATTGAGCTATGAGTGATTCTGAACCTTTGGTGTTTCGCCCGGCAGAGCCGACAGATTTACCCGAACTGCGGGTGTTGTATGATGAAATCATTGACGCCATGGATGCCTCAAGATGGCATGCTCAATGGCGCAAAGACGGCTACCCTTCCGATGCTGATTTAGCAGAAGCCATAGAGCAAGGGTGGCTTTACTTGGCTGTATGTGGTGGCGTGCCGGCTGCTGCCGCAGTGTTCAATCATCAATACAACCCGGGGTATGACGCTGTGCCGTGGCAAGTTCAATGCCGCCCCTCGCAGGTGCTTTGTATTCATACATTAGGCGTTTCGCCACGTTTTCAGCGGCGCGGCATTGCCTCTGCCATGGTGCAGCACGCCATTGCTACTGCTCGCCGTCTACAGTGCATGTGCATAAGGCTGGATGTTATTGAAACAAATCGCCCTGCAGATCTTTTATACACAAGCTGCGGTTTTTCGTACCGCGAATCCCGCCGCTTGACGTATGATTCCGTGTGTGCTGTGTTTAACATGTACGAGCTGGTGCTGTAATATATCTTGCAATTGGGTATTTATCTGCTATACTCGCCCTCGTTATGAATACGATAACGGACAGATATTATGTGCCTTCCGCTCGCGCATGCATACTGATGAAAAGTGTGGGTGGGGTCTGCCTGTTACTTGTTGCGGTGCTCATGTGTTATGGCATGTACCTTGTACATACGCAGCAGCCGGAGCAAGAGCATCTCTTGCTTGCCCCGGAACAAACAGTGCTGTTTTATCAACCCGATATCGCATTAGACCTTGCCCCGCTGGCAGATGTGCCACAGGAGTTGGAGTATATCAACCAAACCCGCCATCTGGCCTGAGCTACGCCCCCCCCCCCCACGGTTTTCTTTGCCGCTGTAATTGTTATTTCGTCATGCAGGAATCTTCCCCCGAGCCCCACGATACGCCGTTAAACGAACCTTTTCGGCCTGTGCCTCCCCCTGTGAGTGGGGAGCATGCCTTGCCCGCTGAATTTTGTGCACCTGCAGAATTCGGGGTAGCCCCAATAGAGCCGCCCGCCGTACCTCAGCCCAAAACTGCCACTATAACAGGTGAACCAACGAGGCGGCGTGGCAAATGTATCTCTCTGCTCCTTGTATCCGTAGCCATACTGGCGGCAGCAGGGGGGGCTTGGTTTTATACAAGCCGCACCGAGACTCCGGCATGCGCGATGGATGCTGCGGCACATTTGCTGGAGCAGGGGGATTATGCCTCTGCTTTCCCGCTCTTGAAACAAGCCGCAGACGCTGAAATTGTGCCGGCTTATGTTCCCCTTGCAGAATGTTATACGGAAGGTTTGGGGACGGTGAAATCATCGGAGACGGCTCGCCATTGGCTGCTCAAGGCAGAGCAAGAAGGCGATATCGCTGCTACCGCCGCTTTGGCAGATGCCGATTACGAGGCTCATCATTATGACATAGCCGCTGAACGTTACGTTAAATTGGGGGATGCCATTGCTGCAGAACAAGCCTACCGCTGTGCGCGTTGCTTCCTTTTCATGGCGGCAGAGTCAGATGCGGCCAATAATCGCACATTGGCCTTTGAATGGTTTGAAGTGGCTGCCAATAAGGGGCATGCTCAAGCTGCCTTAGAATTGGCTGAGGCCAATTACAATGGCCATTCTCTTGAGTCTGCCATTAAATGGTATACTGTTGCTGCGGAACTCGGGCTCGCTGAAGCTCAATTCCGCCTCGCGTGGTGTTTGATGGAATCCGCCCCCCCGCAAAATGAAACAGCCGTAAAATGGCTTTCTATGGCCGCCAAACAAGGGCACTCCGTTGCTGCGTATGACCTCGCCGTATGCTATTTATCGGGGCGTGGGGTGCCGCGTGATGTCTCCACTGCCGTTTACTGGTTGCAACAAGCGGCCACCGCTGATTACCCCGCTGCCGTGCGCCGTCTCGCGTTCTGTTACAGAGATGGCACCGGTGTGCCCCAAGATATTGCCACGGCTGTTCGTCTTTTCTCCCAAGCTGCAAATGCCGGTGACCCCGAGGCGTGTTATAACTATGCCTGGTGCCTCTACCACGGCTATGGTGTACAAAAAAATCCTGCCGCCGCAGTGCCGTTTTTCATTCAAGCTGCCGCAGCTCATTTCGCCCCCGCTCAAATGGCTTTGCAGGATATGTACATCCTTAAATTCCTGCCGAATTCGTGTTCAAAATTACTGCAAAAATCCCAAAATTATCCAAAGATGTAATTTTTTATGAATTTATGCTTGCATTTTTTTAAAGTAAGCGTATATTCCTCTGCACGCAACCGTGCTGCGGAGTCGCAGCACAATCAAACATCAATAAACTAACACACCATTATGGCTCGTCTTTTCGGTATCGAAATACCCAATGAGAAGCGCATTGAGGCCTCCCTGTGCTACATCTACGGCATCGGGCCCTCCACTGCCAAGAAGGTGCTTGAGCAGTCCGGTATCTCCCCGGACCTTCGCACAGGCACTCTTTCCGACGCTCAGCTGACCAAGATCGTACAGGCTATCACCAGCAACAACATCCTTATCGAGGGTGACCTCCGTCGTGAGAAGCAGCTGGCCCTGAAGCGTCTTACCAGCATTAACTGTCTGCGCGGCATCCGCCACCGCAAGGGTCTCCCCGTTCGCGGTCAGCGCACTCGCACCAATGCCCGCACCCGTAAGGGCCGCAAGAAGACTGTCGGCGCCAAGAAGTAATTAACCCCTTTATATAGAAGATACTGAAAATGGCTGAAGAAACCATCCAGCAGGAAGAAGTAAAGGACGTGGTAGCCCCCGCCGTTGAGGCTCCCGCCGAGACTCGTAAGCCTGAGGTTCGTCGCGACATTTTTGCCGAGCTCGGTCTCGCTGATGACGACGATAAGATCAAGATCCTTAAGGCTAAGGGCAGCAAGAACGTTACCACCGGTGTCGTTCACATCTCCTCCACCTTCAACAACACCATCGTCAGCGTAACCGACCTTAAGGGTAACGTTATCGGCTGGTCCTCCGCAGGTAAGCTCAACTTCAAGGGCAGCCGCAAGAGCACCGCTTATGCCGGTCAGGTTGTTTGCCAAGACGCTTGCCGCCAGGCCATGGGCCATGGCCTCAAGGAGGTTGAAGTTCGCGTTAAGGGGCCGGGTTCCGGCCGTGAGTCCGCTGTGCGTGCCGTCCAGACCATCGGTCTTGAAATCAGCGCCATTGTAGACGTCACCCCCATCCCCCACAACGGTTGCCGCCCGCCCAAGGCTCGTCGCGCCTAATAGCAGTTTAATAACCCAGAAGATAGATTACACAAGATTATGGCTCGTTACACAGGTCCTACCGCCAAGATCAGCCGTCGTTTCGGTGTTGAGCTCTTCGGCCCCAGCAAGGCTTTTGCCCGCCGTCCCTTCCCTCCGGGTCAGCACGGTGTGCGCGCCGGCCGCAAGAAGAAGTCCGACTACGGTACCATGCTCGCTGAAAAGCAGAAGCTCCGCTTCATGTACGGCGTGCTCGAGGGTCAGTTCCGCAAGTACTACGAAGAGGCTTCCCGTCGTACCGGTGTTACCGGTGAGATCCTCCTCCAGCTCTTGGAGCTCCGTCTCGATAACCTCGTATATCGCCTCAACTTTGCCAACACCCGCGCCGCTGCTCGTCAGATGGTGTCCCACGGTCACATCACCGTGAACGGCAAGAAGGTGAACATTGCTTCTTACAGCTGCAAGCCCGGCGACGTTATCGCCGTTGCTGCCAAGGCTCGCTCCCAGGCTCTCGTAAACCGCTTCATGGAGCTCTCCGCCTCTGCTGTAACCCCCGATTGGCTTGAGCTTGACGCTGCTAAGCTTTCCGCTAAGCTTGTTCGCATCCCCTCCCAAGAGGAGATTGCTCCCATCGTTAACGTACAGCTTATCGTGGAGTTCTACTCCCGCTAATCAGCCTTGCGGCAAACGCCGTATCGCATATAGTTTAAAAGCCCGCGCTCGTTTGAGTGCGGGCTTTTGCTATGCTTGAAATGGTGTAGTGTTGGCGCAGTGTGGCGTGTATACAGGACTCGCTTAACGGTTGCGAGATTGGCAGTGTGGGCAGGTGGCTGTAGGCTCTTGGCGTATAAATCTGTAGCCGCAAATACGGCAGATGATACGCGTCTGCTTGCGTTTCAGACGGCGCCATTTTGCCGCCAGTTGTACCGGTATGATAATGCACACCAACAGGATGAGCCCGACTATTACTACGGCCTCAAAGAACTCATGCAAGGAAAGTGCTGCCAGGGTGGTGTGGGTCATGGTGTGGGCTTCGTTACATCTGTTGTAGGTGCGGCCGGGGGAAGTGCCAACAGTTGTTGTTCATCTGTAACCATAGAGGCCGGTACGGTATCAAAAAGCGGCTGAATGGGGGCAGGGGTGATGCTAGCCTCAAAGCGGCGCGGCAGGCTTTGTCCTGTGTCAACGTCTTGGCGGGTGGGGTCCGCATACACAGGCAACAGCAGGGGCAGGGGGCTGCGCAGCTGCACGCGCATGGCAGTTATCGCATCGTTGTTGTACGTAATTTTGCCATGCCCCTCAGGGCGTATGCGCTCCGGCATTTTTACATCTACCAGCAATAGCAGAGACCCCACAATAATGGCTGCCAGCAGCATAAACAAAGGCAGGCACCCCGGCATCGGCCGTGAGTGCATGGCGTGGTATAAAAGACTGTGTTCCTCTTTGTTTTCCATTATTATACGGCAGGTCTGCCTTGAAGTGAAAGGGTGAACTGACGTTGCAATATCATGTCAACAAGTTTGCAGATGGTGCCGTATGATACGGCAGGGTCACCCTCAATGATGACGGTTGTGTTTTGCTTGCGGCCGGGGGTGGCTGCTGCCCATTCGTCCAATTTTGCAGGAAGCGCTTCCAGCCCACCTTGAAGGATGACTCCTTCTACGTATATTCTGGGGTGTTCACCGGGCGTAACGGTAATGATGTGGAAATTATTGCGATTGTATTCCTCCATTACAAAATGCGACTCCGGCGGGTAGACATTAACGCCGTAGCGTGGCAATCGGTGTACCGATGACCACATGATAAAGCAGAAGAGCAAAAAGAGGTTAGCACCTGCTGCAATAACAATGGGATAGCCCGGGGAGCCAAGGGTGGATCGTACGCGGCGCATGGTTCTGGTGGCGAGGTGGTGAGAGAATGGGCGGAATCAGGCTTCGGCCGGGGCACTTTCCTTGGTGACCGGCTTTTGGGTGCGTGCATCGCAGATAAGATGAGCTGTCTCCAAGCCGGCGCGCTCAATATTGTTGATAATCTTGCGAGCACGAGCTGCCAGATACATGTAGAAAAGATAGCAGGGAATTGCCAGTGCTATGCCGGAGGCAGAGAGCATAAGGGCGCTCTCAATGCTGGCGGCAACTTGGGGCATGGATGCGGCACCATCTGTTATGCCCGGTTGCTCGTAGAAAGCTATCATGGTAAGCAAGGTGCCCAGTATGCCCAAAAGCGGCAGTACTGTAGCGCAAACCAAAAGCACACGCACATAGCGTTCCACTCTGTATACCTCCAGAGAAGCTGCTTCTAAGGCTATGTCTCGCAGTTCAGAGCGTTCCAATTTGGAGCGTGAGATAACGGCTTCTACCACGCGGGCCATGGGCCCGGGCAAGCGGCGTACCTCGTGCAAGGCTTCATTGTATTGTCCGCTATGCAGCAGGGCCGAGATGCCGCGCAAGAAATCTCCCGAGTTGATGTTGACTCGGTGGTAATAGAACAGGCGCTCAGATACCACGGCTAAGGCCAGTACTACAAAGAACATCATGAGCCAGAACATGGGCCCCATGGCGACTATCATTTCGCTCATATCAGCAGATTTGGTGTTAAGAGTTTCGTTTGGTGTAAGTGTGGGTCAATCAGAGGCGGTCACGGGCTTTTGCCTATGACCGCCTCCGGTAAAAAATCAGGCCTTGGGGCAAATGCTTTCTGCCCCGAAGTAGGGTACCAGTGCCTCCGGTATGCGTACGGAGCCATCAGATTGCTGGCATTGCTCTAACAATGCTACATAAAGACGCGGCAGTGCCGTGCCGGAGCCGTTGAGGGTGTAGGGTACACGCATCTTGCCATCGGCATCCTTATAGCGCAGTTTCATGCGGCGTGCCTGGTAGTCCGTAAAGCAAGAGCAGCTGGAAACTTCCAGATATTTGCCTTGCCCAGGTGCCCATACCTCAATGTCGTATGTCTTCGCAGAGGAGAAACCAACATCGCCCGTGCAAAGTTCAATCACGCGGTAGTGCAGGCCCAGCTTTTGCAAAATGCATTCGGCATGGCTTGTCAACTTCTCCAGCTCTGCAAAACCCTCTTCGGGTTTGCAGATTTCTACAAGCTCCACTTTATCAAACTGGTGCACACGAATCATGCCCTTGTTTTCACGACCGGCAGAGCCGGCTTCGCGGCGGAAGCAGGGCGTGTATGCCGTCATCTTAACGGGCAGGTCTGCCTCACGCAGAATTTGGTCGCGGCACAGGTTGGTAACGGGTACTTCTGCCGTGGGTACCAAGAACATGCTGTTGCCCTCAAGTCCGTACATATCTTCCTCAAACTTGGGCAGCTGGCCGGTGCCGTACATGCACTCTCTCTTCACGATGAAGGGAACACCTACCTCTTGGTAGCCGTTCTCTTGTGTTTGCGTGTCGAGCAAGAAGTTGATGAGGGCGCGCTCCAAACGGGCGCCGAGGCCACGGTATACAATGAAGCCGGAGCCGGAGATGCGTGTGGCATCTTCAAAATTAAGCAGCCCGCAAGCGGTGGCAATTTGCACGTGGTCTTTGGGCTCTGCAATTTCGGGTTTGCTGCCCCATACGCGCAGCTCGGGGTTAGCGCTTTCGTCTTCGCCCACAGGCGCGCCGTCATGCGGCATGTTGGGGATGTTAAGCAGCAGACTCTCTTGCTCTTCAGCAGCAGCAGTTGCCAAAGCATCAAGCTCTTTAATGCGTTCGCCCACCTCGCCCATGCGCTTCTTGAGTTCCTCTGCTTCCTCTCGGCGGCCTTCTTTCATCATTTGGCCGATGAGTTTAGAGGTGCTGTTACGCTCGGAGGAAAGCGTTTGCTTCTCCGTTTCAGCATTGCGGCGCTTTACATCACACTCAAGCACCTTGTCTACAAGCAGCCAATGGTCTCCGCCGCGCAGGCGGACACGCTCCTTTACATATTCAGGGTTTTCCCTGACAACTCGGATATCCAGCATAACGCCATTATTCTACACCCTTGCGCGCTATATTCAAGCTGAAAATGTGACAAATCACATTTTGCTTGTCAAATTGTGATTTGACCTCCCGTAATTGACATGGTATGATAGCGAGCATGGTACAGGTACGGTTGAGTCATTTATCAATGTGCGCGTGTGTAGTAGTTTTGGCTGCATGCGAGGCTCCCCCGCAAGAATCTGCCCCGGCTGCCGCTCAAGAGCACCGGGCAGAGATGCTCACCCCCGTGGATTCCGATGTCGCGGCTGCTTTTCCCGTGCGAGAATCTGTAACTGTGCCGCAAGATGAAGCGCTGCATGTTGCAGCCATTGCTCGTTTGATGAAGCACCCCAGACCCGATGCCCTTTATGCAGAGCAGGTGAAGTTGTTAACCTCGGCGTACTTAGACAAATATCCGGATTCCGCAGAGAATCGCCAGTTGGCGATGCAGTGCTTTATTCAGGCCATCCTGTTGCAGCCGGAGCGTTTTTCCGGTAGTGATTTTGACCGGGCGTATGAATTTTGTGATTACCCTCAATTGGCATCCATGATTGGGCATTCCCGCTTGTTTAAGGTAGAACTCAAGCAGGTAGATTATCGTTGCTCTGCGGAAGAAAAGCAGGCGGCGCTCAGTACCGTGCAAAATATCGTCAAAACCCCGATGCAGGAGGGCGGTGCCACCGATGTCCTGGCGCATGCCTATTACGTTGCCGCGAAATATGCCACCCCTGATCAGCGCCAAGACTTCATCCTCCATTATCTGCAACACGCAGACCACCCCGGGCTGGCTTATCGGTTGCGTTTGTTGCAGTTGGCAGAAATGGCTCCGCAAGATTTGCTGCCTTATGTAATCGAAGAGGCAGAGTATGCGGCGGCTGAAGTTGATGCTCTGCTGCCGCTTGTTTGTGTTTTGCTTGAAGATGAAGGCGTTGCTGCTTCGTTGAGCCGGCATCCCATTTTGGGGGCATTGGCTACGGCTGCGAGATTGGAGAAATTGTTGGATACCCCGGATGCTGAACGGTCAGCGCTTGATTTGCTAGCAGGGCAATTGTCTCACAGTGCAGCGCAATCACTGTATGTTTGCTCTGTGTTAGCCCGGTATTGGTTGTTTATTGGACAACCGGAATCAGCTATTGCAATTTACCGAAAGTTGAAAGAGCAAGCGACGCCCTTAACTCCGCAGACGGAATTACTGTATGCAGCAGCTCTGGCTGCAACAGCAGATGGCGCACTCGAAGCTGAAGCCGTTTACCGCTCTTTGTCGCTGGCCCCTGAACCGGAAATAGCATTGTCTGCATTGGGTAGCCTTTTAACCATGTTGGAAGATCAGCGCCGTTACAAAGAGGCGTTTGACGTTACCGATGCCTTGTTGCGCGCGGAGAGTAATACGGACAAACGCGTGTTGTTGTTGTTTAAACGCGCAGAGCTTGCAGAGTTGACCGGTAATATTAATGAGGCTATCAGCTTATACTCCATGCTGGAAAATAACTACGGCGGTGATTTGACGGTGGCTTTGCCGGCCTGTCAAAAACTATTGCAGTTATTGAGTATGCGCAATTTTAAATCAGAAACTCATAGAGAGAAAGGTACCTACACGCCCTCTGATAAATGGTATGCCTGGGTGCGCGGCCGTGATTTTGTAAAGCGGGTGCGACAAAATGCTGAGTCCGAAATCCACTTCACCGATTCCCAAAAACTTATTTTCGAAGATATTTGCAATATGGTAGACTCGCTCGGGAAAGATAAAAATGTAATTTCCGAAGAGCGAGCCCGCGCCATGAGGAATTTCTGATTTTTTTAAGAGTTCAGCAAATCTTGCTGCCATTGCATAAGGTGGCCGAGCCCTTTTTCCGGGTGGGCAGCAATGGCTTCCAGCTGGTAGCGCGTGGCAATGATGGAGGTTTCCAAATCCAAGGCTTCGGCAATGGCGTTGCGCTTGGCTGTCCAGGCTTCCAGTGTTGCATCAAAATCCGGGTCTATCTCGTGCTTTTGCTTTTTGGGCAGCAGGGGATAATCCTCTTCGTCCATAAGCTGGAATTTTTCAACCGCTTTGCGGAATCTCGCTGCGCGGTGTGCATGGAAATGGTGGTTGGGGTGTGCGGGGCGGAACTCTTGCAGCGCCAAACTCCAACGCAATAAGTCATCATTAGAGCATACCATGAACGAGGGCTTATCCCACACGGCGGCTTCGTTGTCTCGCCATGTCCACAGGGTTTTCAGGGCGGCCAAACCTCTGCGGTTAAACTTGCCGCAGCCTTTGATGCGCCATGCCTCTTGGTCGTTGGCCTCAAAGCGCTCTTTGCCTCGTGCTAAATTATGTGCGCAGCTCTCCAAAAACCAATCGTAGCGCCCTTTTTCTTTAAGGGCGTCCACCAGTTGATCTGCCATGCCCAGCATAAATTTAACATCGCCTTGGGCATAGGCTTTCATTTCTTCGGGCATGGGGCGCATTCCCCAGTCTGCCTTTTGGTTCTTTTTGCTCAGTTTAATGCCGTAAAAATGTTCTACCAATGCTGCAAGCCCGAATTGACGGAACCCTAACAACCTTGCGGCAATCTGCGTGTCTAATATCATGTGGGGGAGTACCCCGTAGGCGTTTTGCAGCAAGCTCATGTCATAATCTGCGCCGTGCATCCACACATCCGCATCTTGCAGCCACAGTTTAAATAAGCTCATGTCTTCTATGGCCAGCGGGTCAATAATGGCTACGCCATCAGCATCTCCATACTGAATCAGGCACAGCTTTTCGCGGTGGCGGTGCAGGCTGTCGGCCTCCAAATCCAGCACGGTTCTCCCTTGCGGTTGAGCTGCCGCGCGTATCTTCCACTCGTACAGTGCTTGAGAATCAGTTATCATGAACGCGCGTCATGCTATCATATTATTAATTGTTTTGCAAGCGTTAATTTTTATTATTCTTGTTTATCTATGTCAGGTGTGTTATAATCCCGCCATGGCAATAGAGCGATTTCGCGGTCAGACGCCGCAACTTCAGCAGCCGGCTTTTATTGCGGCCAGTGCAGATATCATCGGTTCTGTCTCCGTGGCAGAAGATGCCTCGGTGTGGTACAATGCAACGGTGCGTGGGGATGTTTCCCCTATCTCCATTGGGCGCGGCAGCAATGTGCAAGATAATTGTTGCCTGCATGTGGACTATGAGCTCGGGTGCCACTTGGGCGAGTACGTTACCGTTGGCCATTGTGTTACATTGCATGCCTGCACGGTAGAAGAAAAATGCCTTATCGGTATGGGCGCCGTTGTGTTAGATGGCGCGGTTATTGGTCATGGCTCCATTGTGGGGGCGCATGCCTTGGTAACAAAGGGTACCGTTATCCCCCCGCACAGTTTGGTGCTCGGTTCTCCCGCTAAGGTGGTTAAAACGCTTTCTCCCGAGGTGGAAGAGCAAAATTACCACCATGCGCTGGGCTATATTGACTTAGCGCGTGAGTTTGCGGCTCGTTGAGCTTCAAAATAAAAAAAGGCGGTGTAAAACCGCCTTTTTTTGTATGATGGTGTGGGGCGCTTTAATGTCTGCGGCGGCGGGTGGACAATGCTGCCAGTGCCAGCAGGCTGAGGGTGGCGGTTGTCGGCTCCGGTATGCTTGCCCATATGGAGCCATTTCTGTAGACGGCATCAATATCTGCCAACTCTGAGCCGTCTTGCGAGAGAAATACCAGATGCTCTGACAAGTCTGAGGCTTCCGATATGGCTTGTCCGTTGATATAAAGGGTGCCTATGTTGGCGAATAATGGGGTGGTACCATCCATGCCGTTCACCACAATGCTTTGACCTTCTCGCAGGGTGAGCGTGTGGTTCATCAGGTATACCGTGGTTTCCAAGGAAATGCTGGTCGCCTCGCTGAGGTTCAGGTCTGCATTTATTGTAACGCCCGGTGTGGCGGCGTCACGCAGAGATACAGAGGCCTCTTGTTTAAGCGTAGCCAAGAAATTGCCCTTAACGGTGATGGGGGATGCAGCCGCAAGTACGGCCCCGCTTTCCAAGTTGAGGTTGTTTACTTGCAAGGCGAGTTCACTGTTCAGGCTTGCCATGCTGCGCAGTGTCAAATCTGCCCCGGAGGCAATGGCTGCATTTTCCCCGGCTTTGAAGGTATAGCCGGCTGCCGCTACCTCGATGCTGCTTGCGGCTACAGTACCGTTAATGGTAACGGTGCGATTGTCGGCGTGCTCATCAAAGCGCACGGCGCGACCATTGGTAGAGTAGGTGTGGTAGTGACCGTGGTGTTCGGTAGCAATGTTGGCGCCGTTTACATGTACATCCCACCCGGTGGATTCGGTGGGCAGCTCATCTGTGGTCGCTGTTTGTTGCTCCCAAGCGGTGCCCTTGCCATTCCACACCTGAGCCTCATTGGCAACATCGCTGTACTCAGCAAGCATATTTTGCAGTACCTCGGGGGTGTTGATTTGGGTAATGCCGCTTACATAATACGTATCACCGCTGATGAATGGTGTTGTGTGGGCGGCATCTGTGTACAGTGCCAGTTTCCCGTTTGCGTCCTGGGTTACATACAACTGGGTCAGCTTGGGGGTATAGGTGCCACTTTGTCCCGTGGAGCCCTCAACCCCTTCGTAACTGGGCAATCGGCAATCATCAGAGTCTGCTATGATGAGCGACTTGATGCTGCCGTCTGCATGGGTGGTGAGTCCATAGCAGGTGAGGGTGTGGGGGCTGCTGCCATTGGTGACATTAAGGTGAGCAATGAGCCCGGCCTCAGTTTGTGTGTAGGTGTTGCCGGATTGCGTAATGCCCAAGGCCGGCAGAAGTGCACTTTTAAGGCTGCTCAGCGAGTCCACTGCCGTGATGGTAGCCGTTTTGCCTTCCGGGGTAGATTGCCCTTGGTGCGTGGCGCCGAAGTATTCGCTGTAATAACCACCGGCAGAATCAACCCATGTATAGAACCAGTCCGTACCGGTCTTAACCTCATTGCCTGCGTTATAAAATCCGCTGTTGTATAACGCTTTCATGACGTTCAAACGCATGGGGTCCGTAATAACCGGGCTATTGCTCGGGTTCATCACATTGTACAGTTTGCGCGTGTAGTCCGAGCCATACGGTAAAGCTTTATTCCCCTTGTAGAACACGCCGTAATAGCTTTGCCAGTATTGTATCATGTTGCTTGAGGTATGGGCCCAGCACATCAGGCTGTCGCCATAACTTGAGCCTGCTACCCAGCCTTTCTGGCTGTCATAAAAACGTGTGGAGCTTTGAAGCTCTGTTTTGCCGAAGGTTAACACCCCATTGTAGAAAGTGGCTGTTACCCCATCTGCAACATAACCTTGTGTCAAGTTAACGGTGTCTCCAACCTCTGCATGCAATGCTGCGGTGCTGCAGAGTAAGGCGGTGAGAAAAATGGTCCTTTTCATGTCAAGGTGCGTTTCTTGTTGCTCAAAATATGAAAATCTATTGCTTCGTATTCTAGCAAACAGGGATGAGAATGCAAGCCCAAAAAATAATAATTCTATAAGGGTTGTAGGATAACCTTTTCTTCCGTTATTTAAAAATGGTACGCTTGCGGTGAGTGTATAAAAAAGAAACAAAAAAACAACAAAATGAAAGTGACTGAGCTTGACAATCAGCAATGCGGGCGTATAATAACCGCCCATGAACGCCGACGAAACAATTAAGAGCACGCCGCTGTGCGATAAGCACGTGGCTTTGGGCGCCAAGATGGTACCGTTTGCAGGCTGGAACATGCCTGTGCAGTACAGTGGCATTTTAGCAGAACACCACGCCGTGCGCAATGAATGCGGTGTGTTTGATATTTCTCACATGGGCCAGTTCTTGGTTAATGGTGAGGGTGCCACAGAGTGGCTCAACAGCATGTTCACCAACAACCTGAACAAACTGACCGATGGCATGGGGCAATACTCCATGATGCTCAATGAAAAAGGCGGCGTGATTGATGACCTTATCATCTACCAGCTGGGCAAGGATGACTTCTTTGTAGTGGTGAACGCCAGCATGATTGATGAGGACTACGCTTGGCTCAACGCCCGCAAGCCCGAGGGTATTTCTCTGGTGAACAAGAGCGATGCCTACGTGGGCTTGGCTATTCAAGGCCCCAACTGCGAGGCCGTGTTTGCTAAGATGTGCCCGGGTGTAGAGCTGCCTGTGCGTAACGGTATTCTTCAGTTTGAGGCCGATGGCGATGCCTGCGTGGTATGCCGCACCGGTTACACCGGCGAGAACGGTTTCGAGTTCTTCTGCCCCGCAGAGCAGGGCGTGAAGTGGTTTGAGAAGAGCATTGAGTGCGGCGCGCTGCCCTGTGGTCTCGGCGCCCGCGACAGCCTCCGCTTGGAGATGTGCTACTCCCTTAACGGCTCCGACCTTTCCCCCGAGAAGACCCCGCTTGAGGCCGGCCTTTCCTGGTGCTGCGATTTGAGCAAAGATTTCGTTGGTGTAGAGGTGTTGCGCGAGCAGAAAGCCGCCGGTCGCCCCACCGCATTGGTAGCTATTGAATACACCGGCAAGGGCGCACCGCCCCGCCACGGCTATGAAGTACAGCTGCCCGACGGCACCCCGCTGGGTGAGATTTGCAGCGGCGTTCTCTCTCCCTCCTTGGGCAAGGGTATCGCCATGCTGTATGTGCCTGCTGCCCACAGCAAGGTCGGCACAGAGGTGAACGTGGTGGTTCGCGGCAAGGCCGTGCCCGCCGTTATCATCAAAAAACCTTTCCTTAAAAAATAACCCCTGATAACCAAAATACACATTATGAGCAACCCTGCTGATTACAAGTATTCCTCCGAGCACGAATGGATTAGCCCCGCCGTTGATGGCGTGGTAACGCTCGGTATCACCGATTTCGCTCAGGCAGAACTGGGTGAAGTTGTATACGTTGACCTCCCCTCCGTTGGCGATACCTTCTCCAAGGAGGATTCCATCGGTGCTGTTGAGTCCACCAAGGCTGCTTCCGACATCTACACCCCCGTTTCCGGTGAAATCGTGGAGGTGAACGAGGCTCTGGACGCTGAGCCCAACACCGTGAACAACGATGCTTTCGGTGCCGGTTGGATCTGCAAGATCAAGCTCGACGACGCTTCCGAGCTCGATGAGCTGATGGATGCCGACGCCTACACCGAGTTCTGCAAGTAAAGCTATATACCAAAGCCTTGCGCGTGGTAAGGAGCAGGGGCGTTTGCCCCGCTCGCAAGCCCTCGCAAGGCTTTGCTGCTTTTTCAATTCTTAATTAGTAGCTTAACATATGATTACTGCTCAAACATCTTTTATCCCCCGCCATATCGGCCCCAATGAGGCAGATACAGCAGCCATGCTGGCCACCATCGGCTTTGATTCTTTGGATGCTATGACGGATGCCATCGTGCCCGCCGACATCCGCCTGAAAGCCCCGCTTGACCTGCCCGCCCCCATGGCAGAGCAAGAGGCTCTTGCCGCCCTGCAGAGCATGCTTTCTGCCAACAAGCCCGTGCGCAGCCTTATCGGCCAGGGGTACTACGGCACGTTCATGCCCGCTGTTATTCAGCGCAATGTGTATGAGAACCCCAGCTGGTACACCGCTTACACTCCCTACCAGCCCGAGATTGCACAGGGCCGTTTGGAGATGCTCATGAACTTCCAGACCATGATTGCCGGCCTTACCGGGCTGCCCATTGCCAATGCCTCCATGCTTGACGAAGGTACCGCCGCAGCCGAAGCCGTGCACCTGTGCGTGAGCGAGAAGCGCAAGAGCGACACCTTCTTTGTGGCAGATACCTGTTTCCCCCAAACAATCGATGTTATCCGCACCCGTTGCGAGACCACGGGTGTAAACCTGATTGTGGGCGATTGGAAGAGCTTTGACCCCGCCTCTGTACCCACCTTGGCCGGTGTGCTCGTGCAGTACCCCGACAACTTGGGCGCTGTGGAGGATTACGCCGCCTTCTTTGAGAAGTGCCATGCCGCTAAGGTTCTTTGCTGCGTTGCTGCCGACCTGATGGCTCTCACCGTACTCAAGGAGCCCGGTGCCTTCGGCGCAGACGTATGCGTGGGCACCACGCAGCGTTTCGGTATCCCCATGGGCTACGGTGGCCCCGCCGCCGCTTACATGGCTTGCACAGATGCCCTCAAGCGCAAGCTGCCCGGCCGCTACATCGGCAAGTCCATTGACAAAGACGGCAAGCCCGCCTACCGCCTTGCTTTGCAGACCCGCGAGCAGCACATCCGCCGCGAAAAGGCTACCTCCAACATCTGCACGGCTCAGGTGCTTACGGCTCTTCTCTGCACGTTCTACGCCATGTACCAAGGCCCCGAGGGCCTCAAGAATGTGGCTACAACGGCTCACCGTTTGGCTGCCGGTTTTGCGTCTGCCGTTAAGGCTGCCGGTTACACGGTGCCCGCTGTAGACTTCTTTGACACCGTTGCCTTTGTTGCCCCCGGCAAGGCAGATGAGCTTGTTGCCGCTGCTCTTAACGCCGGCTACAACATCCGCAAGGTGAATGCCGATACCGTATCCGTCTCCTTCGACGAAACCACGACCGATGCCGACCTGAACGCTCTTTGCGCCGCATTGGGCTTGCCCGTGGCAGAGGTGCCCGCCGCCCCCGTATGGGCTGCGCAGTGGAACCGCAGCAGCGCTTTCTGCGCAGAGACTTGCTTCAACTCCTTCCACTCCGAGACGGAGATGATGCGCTACATCCACACCCTTGAGTGCAAGGACCTTGCCCTCAACGAGGCTATGATTCCGCTGGGCTCTTGCACCATGAAGGCCAACTGCGCTTCCATCATGATGCCCATCACTTGGGCCGGTGTAACAGAGTTGCATCCCTTTGCCCCCGCCGACCAGTGCCAGGGTATGCGCGCCATGCTCGAGCAACTTAAGCAGTGGCTTGCCACGGTAACGGGTTTCCACGGTGTATCTCTGCAGCCCAACTCCGGTGCTGCCGGTGAATTTGCCGGTCTTCTTACCATCCACCGCTACCAAGTAGCCCAGGGCCAAGGCCACCGCAATGTGTGCCTTATCCCCAACTCTGCTCACGGTACCAACCCTGCTTCTGCCGCTATGGCCGGCTTTACCTGCGTGCCGGTTAAGTGCGACGATAAGGGCAATATCGATGCCGAGGACCTCAAGGCTCAGGCCGAGAAGCACCGCGACAACCTTGCCGCCCTCATGGTAACTTACCCCTCCACCCACGGTGTGTACGAGAGCGGTGTGGCAGACCTCTGCCGCATTGTTCACGAGAACGGTGGTCAGGTATACATGGACGGCGCCAACATGAACGCCCAGTGCGGCCTTACTAACCCCGGCACCATCGGGGCAGACGTATGCCACCTCAACCTGCACAAGACCTTTGCCATGCCCCACGGCGGCGGTGGTCCCGGTGTAGGCCCCATCTGCTGCGCAGAGCACCTTACCCCCTATCTGCCCGGCCACATTTGCGATGGTGAGCAGGCTCACTCTGCCGTTTCCTCTGCCGAGTACGGCTCCGCCGCCATTTGCCCCATCACGTGGATGTACCTGGCCATGATGGGCCACGAGGGCCTCAAGCGTGCCTCTCAGATGGCTATCCTCAACGCCAACTACATCGCCAAGCGTCTGGAGAACCACTTCCCGACCCTGTACTCCGGTGCCAACGGTTTGGTGGCTCACGAGTGTATCCTCGACACCACCATCATGCTCCGCAAGAGCCACCTCTCTGTGGATGACATGGCCAAGCGCCTCATGGACTACGGCTTCCATGCCCCCACCATGAGCTTCCCTGTGCATGATACCCTCATGGTAGAGCCCACCGAGTCTGAGAGCAAGTACGAGCTCGACCGCTTCATCGATGCCATGATTGGTATTCACGGTGAAATGGAGGCCGTAGCCAACGGCTCCGTGCCTGCCGATGATAATGTGATGGTGAACGCCCCGCACACGGCTTTGGCTGTGACCGCCGATGAGTGGAACCACGCCTACACCCGTGCTCAGGCTGCATATCCTGCCGCTTGCCAGCGCCTGCACAAGTTCTGGCCCTCTTGCTCTCGTGTTGAGAACGCTTGGGGCGACCGCAACTTCTGCTGCACTTGCGATACCCTCGCCGAGCAGCAGCAATAAGCATAGCTTACAGCTCATTTACAACCCCGTTCGCCCTTGTGCGAACGGGGTTTTTACTTGACTTTGTACCCCGAATATGTAGGATGAATACCATGTTAAAACTTCCTCTCTTTTTTGCATGTGCCGGTATTGCCCTCGGTTCATTATATGGCCGCCCCAAGTTGGCGGAGCCCGCGCCGTGGCCTGTGGCATCTGCTGCGTGTGAAGAGAGCGTGGGGGTGCGCTTGGTTTACAATACCGATGGCCATGAACACGCGGCGACCTTCGCCCCCGCAGAGTATACGCTGCATTATTTTGGCGGCACCGCAGATAACGCTGTAAAGCGAGTTGCTATCAACAACGGGGTGATGGAGCTGACGCGCCCCGCTGCCATGTACATAGTGGATTTCTGCGTTGGCTCCGAGTTTTATTCCGATTTTGCCGCAGCCCCTCACACCTTGGTAGGCCGACCCGCGCAAGAGCTGTTTACTCATCTTCATGCAGCCGGTTACAAGGTGCATTGGGTGCATGGCACTACCGATGGTCGGCTGGCTGTTTGCACTGAAGAGAGTATGGCCTTTCGCTGGCAACAGAACGGTAAAAATATGATTGCGTTTGCACGCCGGCCGTGGTTTCTTGTGGATGCGGCCACGGGTAATATCACCAAAGTACAAGCGGAGGAATGGGCATACGTAGCAGTGCCGGATACCGCATATGCGGCCTTGCAGGCTGTGGCTCATTATTATGAAACGCGCGATGTTACATATTGCTCGCGTAGTAACAATGCGCCCGACTATGTGGAGGCTTTGCATGTAAGCGCATTCCCCGACACTGGCGACTTTCAAACAGCGCTGCCTACCGAGAAAAGTGCAGAATAAGACGGGCTCTTGCCCCCCCCGCCTACCAATTATCTAATTTTTCTCGCAGCGTGTGCAGCTGTGGCGTATACTGTAGATAATATGTATACCCACCCTCCGTTGAATAATGACCTCAGGTGTTGCACCGTTTATGCGCTGCTGCAACGCTATGCCGAGCATGTGCTCGCCTGCTTGGAGCCCTGTGTGATACCATGCGAAACTCGCCGTTTGCTCATTACCCTTATTCATCGCGAACTGAGCGTGGCTCATGGTCGACTCTTTGTTGAATGGTGGAACCCGAATACCGTCAAAAATCACTTCCTCCACATCATTCAAAACCAAATAAGGGCAGAGCTTGCCGAACGCATTGCCCCTTGCAGGTTGAAGTTATTATTGCAAATTCCCTCTTAACTCATACCCCTACCATGTCTACCCTCAATCCCGACTACCGCAAACACCTGCTTGCCTGGCGCAAGCGTGCAGATAATTATGCTGATGAGCTTAAAATACGCATCACCGCCCTAGTGCCCGATGCTTCGCTGCGCCGCAACTTATTCATCAAAATAACCCGTACCATTGATGCCTTGCAAGATTTCATCATGGTGCACGATGGCAATATCGCCCGCACTCGGCGTTCTCTGGAAGACGCCACCGTGGTTTCTTCGCTGAAACACACCCTCCTTTTACGCCTCAACAGCTTGCTGTCTACCCTCCCTGCCGTTATCGTTGCTCGCCTCCACCTCTCCGACCTTCTATCCTTTCTGCTCAAAGGGTAGGGGGCTTCATAATTCGTTAATACCCAAACTGTGCAGGTAATGATAGATGCCGTCGTAATATGCGGGGGCTCTTGTGGCATCATTATCGCTGCCATTAGGCACAAAAATGGCCATGCCTTGTCTTGCTCCCGTCAGTAATACTCGATAAGCGTTTTTAAGATAAAGTTGTTTCTCGGTATCGTGAAGCACCTGCCATTTTGAACCGCTGAAGCGGTTGTAGGTCCATTGCCCGCGGGTGAATCTCAAGTCAGCATCCCATGCAACGATGGTGTAGTCCAACTCCAATCCCTGAACCGCAAATTCAGTGACTACGTCTTCCAATGCATAACTGGACCTCACGTCATCTTTGCCGTTCAGAAACCAATGTTCAACGGGTACATCGTTTTTTACGTAGATACCCTCCGGCTTAAGTCGCAAGGCCCCGCTTGCCGCTAATAGACCATAGCGTGTATTACCCTTGCTTAAATTGGTAACCCATTCTTTTGCCTTATGCAAGCTGCGAGTCAGTACAATGGGGTATTTGTCTTTGATGGTGGCGTATAATGCTTTTGCTGAATCCGCCTCAACATCCAGCAGCGCTTTGACAAATGCAGACAAGTTCGGGGTCCTGAATGAGCGGACTGATGATGCAAGATGTAAGCCTTTGTTTTCTATGATGTTGAGCCCCGCAAGTAAGCTTTCTTTGCTATGCCCCATGAGATACTCGCTATCTTGAATTTGCGGGGTAACATAAACATCCCAGTGTTGAAATGAGCGTTTGAGCGCCTCAAACCATTCCGGTAAGCCGGCTTCTCAATACCAAAAAAACGGCGGACCGTAAGGCCCGCCGGGTATGTGTTGAAAATGTGAAAAATGGGGGAAATCAGTTTGCCTGTTTGGGGGCGCAAATCTGCTTCCAATTCAAGACGGTAGCACCGTGGCCTTGGTGAAGGATTTTGCCCTGTGCATCTACAATGATGGCATTGGGAATACCGCGGGGATTGGAGGCGGAGGGAAGCTTTTGAGCAGTAATGGAGCCAATGTGCAGGCCGGGGAGGCCGGCGTTGTAGTGCTCGATGTAGCTCTTGGCGGCCTCGGGTGTGCGGTCGCAGCTGATAAGGATGATTTCTACCTTGTTAGCTTTCATCTCGGGGTACTCTGCAAGGATTTTGGGCATGACGGCTCTGCAGGGGCCACACCAAGAGGCAGAGTAGAGGTAGATGTAATACTGGGCATCAGCCATGGGCTGGCCGGTGAGGAACGGTGAGCTGTTGACGTAGGCGGTTACAGCGGGCGCAGTTTCTGCCGGTGCAGGGGCGGCTTCTTCAGCAGCATTGACGGTGGCTACAGAAAAAAGTGCAGCCATGGCAGCGATGTAATATTTCATGCGTTTCATCGTTTCGTAGAATACACCTTATTTTTCGGCATGGAAAGAATAAAATGCGTGGTTTGTGTCATTACTTTGTTATTGTAAAAAATCCCGCATGCCGAGAGGCCCGCGGGATTGATAAGAGATTTTATGATGCGAATGAAAGATTACTTTTTCTTTTTAGCCGGCTTGCAGTATTTTTTCCATTCGAGAGCACCTTTGCCGTGGCCGCTGTAAAGGACATTGCCTTTGGCGTCTACGATGGTGGCCGCGGGGATGCCGTTGGGCGCGGTGATGCCGGGCAGTTTCTTGGCATCTGCAGAGCTGGATAATACGCCGGGAAAACCTGCCTCGTAATGCTCCAGATAACTCTTGGCTGCCTCCGGGGTTTGATCATGCCCGATGAGGATGATTTCCACATTCTTTTTCTGCATTTTCTTGTACTCTTTTACAATCTCGGGCATCAGCGCCTTGCAGGGGCCACACCAAGAGGCAGAGTGCAGGTAGATGTAGTACTTGGCCTTTTTGGAGGGCTTGACGTCCGTGAGAAACTCAATCTCCTCGCATACGGCTTTGACTCCTGACTTGCTGCTTGTGCCGGCGTCTGATTTTGCTTTTTTACTCTTCTTGACTTTCTTTTCAGTCTTGGGGGTGGCATCTTCGTCTGCAAAGGCGGCAGGTGCCATTACCCCGGTAAAAAGGCCGGACAACATAGCGATGTAAAAGAAAGTACGCTTCATAACGTGGCTGAGGATAACAGATGAAGATAATTTAGTCAAGTGTAATAATTGTAAAATGATAATCTTTTTTGCTCTTGTAAGGATATAGCCACCATTACGACAATGTAATGGTGGCTATATTGTGTTAGTATGCCGTGTTGCGTTTTATTTGAGCGCCGGCGTATTAAGCTTGATGTGAGTCTTGAGGCAACCGTTTTGTGAAGTAATGGTCAGGTTACCGCCGGAGACCCGTTTCAGCGTCTGGCGGAACTCCTCTAATTCGCTTTCGAGATATTTTATTTCATCTTCGCCATAGTTGTACATATCGTCATCTGAATTGTTGAGCGTTTCATAGCGCTTTTTCTTGAGATCCAACTCGCTTTGCATCATCTGCTCAATGGGAGCCAGATTTACGTTCACCTCAATGCCGGAAACCGATGTGTTGCCGGAGAGGCTATCGCAGAGTTTGATGGTTTGTGGGATGTCGGAGCCAATACCGATAGCGGAATCCGAGATAACGGCACCGGCGTTCAGTCCATCTCTTTCGTCTACCACGGCCTCATGGGAGTAGGTTGTGTAGTTACCACTCCGGGTTTTAATGACGGAAGCAAGTAGCTCATCAATTCCGGCAGAGCTGCCGGAATTGATGGTTTCCATAATGGCTTTTATGTTGTTTATGGTGGCCACCATGCCGCCTTCAAAGGCTACTCTGTCGGATAACTGTGCTGCAGCACGCAGGCACACTGACGGGACCGGGACTTGTGTCTGGCCGACCCTATAAGCATATCTGACGGAAGACATGTCGCCAATGGCAGCCCAGCCGGAACCTAAGCCGTTTCTCAGCTGCGAAAGTGACGGCAGCAGCGTTTTGATGCCATCGTAGATGAACCGACATTCATTTGCAGAACGCTCGGAGTCTGTAATGGAAATGATTGTAAAGAGCGCCTGTGCTGCACTGTCAAAATCAGACAATGACGGGGCATTGTAATTGCTGATACCGGACCCGTAGGCGTACACAAAAGCATCTTGCGGGATTGTGGTGTTGAGCTGTGCCGAGGAAAACTCGAGCCCGTTGGCATCTCCTTGCAAGGTTAAATGGATATCCCCGTCTTGCCATAAGGTGATGGAATACGGGATTTTTGAATGAGGTGCTAACTTTTCCCAGAAGTTAATCAATGTATTTCCGGCTGCTATGAGTTCTTGGACTCCTTCTGTTTGGCCTGCATGAAGAGCCATTGTGTTATATATAGAAATGGCAGATTTCATGTATTCCACGGTATAATCACGCAGCGCGTTTGCGAGGTTGGGGCTGATGGTAAGAGCTGCTAAACCTTTGCCACTTGCTGCATCATCTAATGCATCTGCATGTGTTGTTGCGAGAACGGAATCTGCTGCCGTTGCCGGGGCCTGCAGCTCTGCCGGATTAGCGGTAAGCGCCATGATGACGGCTTTGCCCTGCGTGCAGGTTGCAATAGAAATGGTTAAATCTCCACAAGCGGAAAGATCTATGTTACTCAACTCCTGCGGTATTTCGGAGATTGTGCAGCTTATAATTGACCAAGCTCCTTGTTGTGATGTCTTGAGGAAAGGAACCTCCATTTTGGCTAAATTGCCCAGAGCGCTAAGTTGGTCGGCTGTTGCCTTGGCTTCCGCTTCGGTGGGGCATGTGATGACCAGATAGATGGGTTTGAGGTTTCGGAGAGCATCTGCAGCCGGTTTTATTAATTGTGCCGGATCCGGTTGTTGCCCCTCCATTATGGCAGTTTGAATTTGTTTGACAATAGCCAAGGCATCTGAGAGTACCTTTTCGGAACCGTCCGTAATGCCTATGGCAAAAGTTTCAACTACCTTCGCATCCGGCGGAAGTTGTACGATGTTTTGGCCTGCGAGTTTATTGATTACGTTGACGAACTCGGTTACGTTGCCGGTCAGGTAAGTGGTGGTGTTCTTTGGCAGGTAGGCCAATGCCGGGTATGCTTTGGCTCGGGATTCAGCCTTGTTGATTTCTGCAACTTGGGCTGCTGCGGCAGTGGATTGAGAGCTGTCTTCTGAGCAGGAGGTGAGCAATCCCCCTGTCAGTACGGTAAGCCCGCTAATGGCGGTGGTGATGAGGTGTTTTGTTTTCATGTGGCGATAAATGGGTATATTTAACTTTCTCAAGATACCTGATGCAGACTAGGTTGTAAAGGTGAAAAATTGTTTTCTTGCAAAATTATGCGCTTTATGTTAGGATTAATCAGGTGAATAAAGAAAGAAGAAAAAAGATGAAGAAAACAATGATAGGAAACAAATTGATTTTGGCGGCAATGTTGCTGGTGCCGGCATATGCCGATGTGAAGAACGATGATTTGCAGAAGTGGTTGAGCCGCAGCAATGCCGTGTACAGCCCGCATGAGGCGGCAGAGCGAGGCTCTGCCAAGCGTATGCAAGAAGCAGTGGCGGCAGAACCGGGGCAGGTTAATGCCATAGATGAACTGGGGCGTACCCCGTTGCATTTGGCCGCGGCGCGCGGAGATGCTGAGATTGTACAGATTTTGCTGGCTGCGGGGGCAGATGCCTCTGCGAGAGACGCTGCAGGCAGATTGCCCATCGACCTTGCAAAAAATACAGAAGTGCTGCGCGTGTTGAAAGCTGCCGGTGAGAAGCGAGAGAAAGAGATTGAATTGAGCCGCGCGGTGAAGGCCGGTAATCTGGATGCTGTGAAAGCCGCCTTGGCTGCGGGGGTGAATGTGAATGCCCTCAGCGAAGATAAAACCTGCAATCTGCTTGGCGTTGCCGTGCAGGCCAACAATGTAGAGATGGTCAAGCTTTTGCTGGCTGCCGGGGCGGCTACCAATACCGCGCCGGAAGGCAGCAAAAGTGTGCTGCACCTTGCCGCTGCCCGTTGCGGGGGTGAGATAGTGAAGGCTCTGCTGGCCGCCGGGGCAGACCCCATGCACCCCGGTAACAATGGGGCCACCCCGCTGCATGATGCCATTTGGGTGGGCAACAGTGCAGCCGTAGAGGTGTTGATACCGGCTTATGCTGCGGTTAACTATAACCCCGATGGTCGCCACAACGGTTACCCCATTGGTATGGCCATTATGCGTGGGCGGGCAGATTATGTACAGTTGTTCCTCAATGCCGGTACGGATTTGAACGCCAAGCAATTTTCCGCCACTCCGCTGTTGCATCTTGCTGCACAGCATGACCGCGTGTTTATCATCAAAATGCTGCTGGATGCCGGCGCAAACCGCAATGCCGTAGACTCTCAAGGCAAAAAAGCAGTAGAGTACGCCAAAGGTGAGGCTTACGAGTTGTTGAAATAATAATGATAGAAAGGAAATATTGAACATGAAAATTTTTGCTTTAGCCGCCTTGGCTCTCAGTTTGTTTGCAACCCCGTTGGTGCAGGCCGAAATCCCCGCGGGTACGGATTACTCGATGATTAACAAAACGCCGGATACCGAATCGGCGTACCGCAATCGTACGTTCCGCGCGTATTTGCCCATTGCCGTGGTTAGGGAGCGCTTGCGCACCAACAATTATTCCGCCTTTGAGAACCCCACCGGTATCTTCTACGTAAAAGGAGAGCAGGTGACTGTTGAAGTGCAGGGCGATGCCCCCGAAGGGCTTACCTATATCATCCACAACTTTGACCGCGATGGCGGCCATGCTGAAATCCCGCTCAAGAGTGGTGTTAATACCTTTGTTGCCCCCACTCAGGGCTTGGGCTATTTCAATTATCGGTCTGCGGACCCCGCCAATGCCCCCGCGCTGAAGGTAAAGTTGACAGGTGGTTATGTAAACGGTGTGTTTACGCATCATGATGATGTGGAAACCTGGAAACGCATGTTGACCAATGCCAGAGGCAATATCATTGATATCCTCGGCGAGCGTACGCAGTTGGCATACAACGTGGATGGCTTGCAGAAGCATTGTCCGGACCGCGGGCCGGAGCTTATTGCCATTTACGATGATGTGTTGCGCATGCAGCAAGATATCCTCGGTTGGGAGCGCTACAACTGCCACCCCGGTAATCATATTCATGGCCGAGTTCAGTGGCGTGGCTTTATGCATGCAGATGGCATCGGCACGGCATATGTAGATACAGCCTTGAAAGAGGTGGCCGATGTAGATAGCCTCAAGGGCTCTGTATGGGCCATTGCTCACGAGTTCGGTCATATTAACCAGTGCCGCCCTGGTATGATGTGGGCCGGTACCCAAGAGGTGACCAACAATATATTCTCCGCCTGGTGCTGCTATAAGATTAACCCGAGCTTCTGCCGCTTGGAGCATGAAGTAACCCCGGTGATGGGGTATCATAAGCCGATGCGTGGCGGGCGTTTCGATTGTTACATCAACGCGGCCCTTGTGCGCCGCCAGCTCTGGCAGTTCATGACCGGGCCGGACTACGGTATCAACAACGTACCCGGTAAGAGAACCGGCGACCACTTTGTGAGTGTGTCTCCCCTCTGGCAGTTGCAACTCTTCTTTGCTGAGGCTCGCGGCTTTGATGGCCTGTACCCCTACATTTACGAGCAAGCTCGCAAAGATGCCGCAGATACCCCCCACGGGCAGCTCAGAGTTAACTTTTGTACGCGTGCGGCAGATGCCGTGCAGCTCGACCTCTCCGACTTCTTCGTCAAAACCGGTATCTTGGCTCCTATGAACCGCATGGTTGAAGACTACCAAAGCCACCATGTTACCATTACCGACGAGATGTGCGCCGCTGCCATTGCCCACATGCGCCGGTACCCCAAGCCGGATACAAGCGTGATTTACTACATCAATGCCAACAACGTACACATCTTCCGCGACCGCTTACCCGTTAAGGTGTCGCACGACTATGTGCTTGATGTATCCTCCGGTATAGCCACCATACCCGCTGACAAATGGGAAAACGCCGTTGCCTTCGAATGCTACAACGGCAAACGCCTCTGCCGTGTGGCTATTCGTGGCCTTAACCACAAAGACAACGCCACCACCGACCTCATCATCCCCAAAGGCACCACCTCCATCCGTGCCGTGCAGTGGGATGGCCAATATTATACCATTTGGAAAGCACCTAAATAAGATAATTCGTGATAAAGGACTCTCTTTAAAGATTTGTAGCTATGCCCTATATTTTCATCAGCATGTTGTATAGGAGATTTTTGAGAGTGAAGACGACTTTAGAAATTCCCTCGAAGAATATTTCTTCGAGGGAATCTGCTCATCCTTGAGTAGTTTTAGTATGTTTTCTGGTTGATTTTTAATTTCTCTCAAGGTTCGCTAATACTCAATAAAAGTACTATTTTGAGGAACGCTAATTAATAAGGTCTTACAACAAGTACTTGTATAGAAATTGCCTGATATCGCGTAACGTATTAACGATAAAATGCCTTATTCTCCATATCAAGGAGACTGGCTTGTGTTCTCTACCTTTCAGGACTCCATTCTTATTTCTTATTCTGGATAAAAATACAGCCTGCCCTTTTGAATAAAAAACTTCCGATTTTTCCCACAATATTTGGATGCCGTATTCTTTTTCATATTTATAAGCAAGGCATGTAAGTATGGCTTGATCATGCCTATGTTCTTTAAAATAAGGGGCCTCAAACTTTAGCTGCTCAGGAGGGGTATCTGTGACTAAATCCGGATGCTCATACATGAGTTTATACCATTCTTTAACAACAGGAAGGGCTTTCCGAGACCATAAAGATACCCCCCCGCAAATTTGGTGCAGTTGGTGAATGTTTCGGCAATCTTCTCGGAACTTGTCCAAGACACTTTTCTTAGTCCAATTTTTCACCAAGCAACAAAATTTGAAAACAATGGCATTAGACTTTTTCATCATGTTAAAATATGTCTGCCACAAATCATCTTTATATACTTCACTTCCGGAATCAACGTAAACAACAATATCATCGTCGTTACATTCTTCCAGCGTTTTTTGGATGATATACGGTTTCCACAACCAATATCCCCCCCCCCTTGCATATTGGAACAATGTATGAGTTAGGATTTCCTGAGGTAAATCTCTAGGACCGTAGGAGATAATTTCATCGAAATGATTTGTTTGTTTAGCCATATCGCATATTCGCAACACATTACTGGCGTACAATTTGTCACCATACGTAATGAAAATTTTTTTCCCCATAATTGAAAAATCGTGTTAATTGTAAAGTTTATATCTATTAATGTGCGAGAATTTTTGCAATTCTTTCAGCTTGTGCTTTCGGACTGAAATGAGTATTGAACCACTGTTTGCCTAATGTACCTATTTCATCCAGCCTGGATGGAGTATTGAGCAAACTATCCGTTACTTGACGGATTTTTCTCCAATCGTTAATGATTACAAATGGATGACCTCGATAGATTGGGGTATCTGGTAAATTGCCACATATGACAGCCGTGCCTGCATACGCTGATTCCAAGAGTCGAGAGGTTTCATTCGTCATGAATCCGGCCGTACACCACGATAGCTTCGAGTTTTTCATCCGATGCTCGTATTCCTCCTGGGTCAATGTGCCTTTCATGAATCCATTATGAAAACGTATATATGAGTTTGGGTACAAATCGCTGAAATCGAGCTGTTTCGAATGTTTAGTAATCAACCGGTGCATCATCACCGCCTCTATCTTGTGCCAAAGTGGGTATTTTCCTGTTTGTGGATAATTGCTTGATATTCTGAAAGGCCAACCGTAATTCTTACCAGTTAATCCTCGGTACAAATCTGTACGACGATAGTTTAGATTAGCAGAATAAAATACAGTATAGGGCCTCTGTGAACAAGGCGTTGATGATGCAGCTTCGTTTTCCTCATAAATCATGGCATTATCTGTCATAGGGATAATGCCTTGCTGAATCCAAGCTTCCGGGCAGTAACATTTGATGATAGCTCCGGACGATTGATGGTAAAGCGTGGGAAAAATTTGTGAACATTCATCACCCCAAAGAATGAGTGCCGTGTTCTTGTCAATATCTTTGGTATCTTCTTTATCTCCCTTGCGAGGATTATGTACTTTAAATCGTATGTTCCACCTATCACCTATCATGTCATTCAAATGGGTGATAAAACTACGAAAAAAAGCATTCTTAAATTGCTTTATCTCTTCTTCTGTTAATTTCATGCAACTCAGGTGTACCCGCGTATGCTAAGGTGTGTGCGTTGAGGTTTAACTATTGAATAATTGAAACGCTTCAGGGCTCAGCGTAGGCGGCATGCTGTTCCCCTGGGAGGGTGATATCGTAGGAGATGCCGATGGCATCGCGGGCGGCCTCGGGGGATTCATAGATGCCGGCACCGGCCATGGCGTACATGGCGGCACCCAGCACGGTGCTTTCGGAAACGGTGGATACCCAGATGGGCAGGCCGAGGATGTCGGCGCGCATTTGTGTCCAAATCTTGTTGCGGGCGCCACCGCCTACCAGCAGAAGCTCGGTAGCTTTGAAGCCACCCACTTTTTCCAGCTTCTCCAAGCGGCTCTTGAGGCGATAGGTAAGGGCCTCCATGGCTGCGCGATAGATGTGGCCACGGGTGCGGCCGAGGATAAGTCCCTCAATACTGCCCGGAACCGGGTCGCTGGGTAAGAAGTTGGGTACCAGTTTAACGCCGTCGCAACCGGGGGCAATGGCGGCCGCTTCGGCATCCATGGTGTCGTAGTTTTCGCCGTTGTAGCAGGTGGCTTTCACCCATTCGATGATGCCGCTGGCAATCCACTGTAAACCGGGGTTAAGCAGGCCTTGCTTGCTGTCAAACTCAACGGTGGCACCGGCTGCGTAGTCTTCTGCCTCGAGCTTGGCTTTGGCGGTGCGCAGCATGAGAATCTCCCACGTGCCGCTGGAGAGGAAAGGCTGGTTCTCTTTTACACCGCTGCCGAACAGCGCAAACTGTGTGTCGTGCCCCGTAGATACCACGGGTACAGAGCAGGGGAGCCCCAGCAACTCGCAAGCGGCGGGGGTAAGGGTGCCGATAACCTCGCCCGCATTGACCATGGGGGGGAACAAACTCTTGCTGATGCCCAACGTGCCGAGAATCTCATCGCTCCAGTCGCCGGTGGTAAGGTCTGTCATTTGAGAGGTGCCGGCCATGGTGCGGTCCGTAGCCATTACACCCGTAAGACGGTGTGCCAGAATGTTGGAGATAAAGAGCCAGGCGTGTGCCTGCTCCAAAAGCTCGGGGCGGTTTTCTTTAAGCCAAATGAGCTTGTAGATAGTATTGAAGGCAAATTCACCCACGCCGGAGATTTCATTAAGCTTGCTCTGCGGCAGGTATTTGTCAATGGCTTTCATTACCACTGCCGTGCGTGGGCACTTCCACGAGATGACGGGGTACAGCAGCTCTCCCTCGGCGTTGACAAGGGCGCCATCTACACCGAACGTGGTAATGGTGATGCCCTTTACCCGTGTGGCATCTACCTCCGGCAAAATCTTGCGGGCACATTCTGCCAGTTGGTTGAGAATGCGGTCGGCATTCCATACATGGTACTGGGTGTTCTCGGAGCCTTGATCCGTTGAGTTCGGTTGGCTGGCCTTGGCTACCAAGTTGCCTTTTTCATCTACGAGGATGGCGCGTACATTGGTAGCGCCACAGTCTAAGCAGAGTACGTATGACATAGTAAGTTATTGGAATATTTTGTTAAAAACTTTATCGACGTGAAAATGGGGGTGCCATGCCTCGGCAATGGCTTGCGGGCATCTGTTGCCGGTAGCCCATGCGTTCAATTCTCGGTGCAGGGCTTGTGCTAATGAATCCGGGGTGTCTGCAGCTGATACGGTGCCCGAATTTTTGGATGCATACCACAAGAGGTTACGCAGCTCTGCCGGCTTGTTGGCAGTGACTACGGCACACCCGCAACAGAGCGCTTCTGCCGATACATTGTGTGAGCCCTCGTATGCAGATGCACACAAGATGACCTTGGCTCTCTTATATTCTCCCTTCAATTCACGGTTGGGGATGTAACCGCAAAGCTGAATGCGGGCAGCAATCTCTGTGGGCAGGTTGCTGTGCAGGTCTTTTAATTTTTGTGGTATGTTACCGAAGATTTTTGTAGTGGCAGTGCCACCGGTGGCGTAATAGTGCGCCAGCGTTTGCATCATGAACTCCGGGCGCTTTTGCGCTTCATCTTGCCAACGCCCTATGCACAGTATAGTGTCTTCTTTAGGTTCATTCTCGTAGCGCATATCCGGTTTTACCGGGCAAGCCATGGGGAAAAGCTTGTCCTGAATCCACTTGCCGTAAAATGGTTGCTCTGCAATGGCATCGGCCACTGTGGGACCCATGGTTAAAATGGAGGCTTGCTGAAGATGCTTGGCTCTATAATAATTGACGGCTTTATTTCTGAGCCGTCGGCGCATGTTCTTGAACCATGACTCGCCTTTACGGGGGCGTGTGGCAAAGTCGCCACTGGTATCCATATGTATCATCAGGGTGATACCTGCTTTCCGTACCGCTTTGGCAATCGGTAAATATCTTGGCGCGCCCCAAGAGTAGAGCACCAAAGCATCTATGCCCAAACTCTTCCACCAAGCGGCAGATTTTAGTTTTTTATACTCGGTACGGATGAGACCTTCCTTTTGGTCATCATCATAATAGGGCAAGGGCATGATGCACTTGCTTTCTACACCCATTTGTTGCAGCGAGCGAGAAATTAATCCCGTGTCGCGAATCCAGAACCCATCGTTAGCGTGAAATGCTACCGGGGTGCAGCAGTAGATTTTTCTGTATTTTGGGTTCATGTGGCGAGGTTAAAAAATCCCCTGCCGATGCTGGCATCGGCAGGGGATGAGTGGGGAGAATTAATACTTGCCGTAGATGGGGCCGAAGTTGGCGCAGGCGCGGAAGTCTGCGCTCTCGGGGCAAGCTGTGCCGAAGAGATCCCATGCAGCGGGGCGGTATACCTTATCCTCGGGTACGTTGTGAGCGTATACGGGGATGCGCAGCATGGAAGCCAGGGTGATGATGTCTGCGCCGATGTGGCCGTAGGTCCAAGCGCCGTGGTTGGCGCCCATGTTGGCCATGACGGTGTATACATCTTTGAAACCACCCTTGCCGGTGAGGCGGGGGGCAAACCAAGTGGTCGGCCAACCCGGGTCGGTGCGCTGGTCAAGCTTGTCGTTTACTTCCTGCGGCAGGTCGCAGGTCCAGCCTTCTACGATAGTCAGCACGGGGCCCTGACCCTTCACCAAGTTCATGCGAATCATGGTCACAGGTACATTGCCCTTGGACACGAAGTGCAGGGAGTAGCCGCCGCCGCGGAAGTATTCGCGGTTGGCCGGGCACCACTCGGAGGCACCCATCATAGCCTCGATGTCGGCCTGGGTGGTCTCGCCGGTCTTCTTCATGATGGGTGTGCCATCGGGGGCGGTGGAGTGCATGTTGCCGTCCAGAGCGGTAGAGCCGGAGTTGATGAGGTGCATGATGCCGTCCTTGGCCAAGCCCTCCATGGTGTAACCCGTTACGCGCTTCACGGCATCGGGGCTCCAGTAGGTGCGGATGTCGGAGAAGCAGGCGGCGCGACCGGTCAGCTGGTGCAGCAAGAGCATGCACACGCCGTTCATGGCATCGTTCTCTGTTGCAAAGGGAATAGCCTCACGCGGGCCGTTCCAGTCGAAGGTGCTGTTGAGAATGGATTCTGCCATGTCGCCGTTGGGGTAGAAGTCCGTCCAGTGGCGCTGGCCTTGGAAACCACCGCAAATAGCGTTGAAACCCAGACCCTCTTCCTCGCGATCAATGGTCTTGAGGTGCGGGTTGCCGTGCATCATGTCGCGGAAGATGATGGTCATCAGGATGCTCTCACGCAGGGTGCGCTCCTTCTCCTCGGGGGAGAGTACAAGGTCGGGGCGGTTGCGGTCCGGACCAATGTTCACGTACTTCTTGGCCCACTCCATGGCGAGGTCGAACTCAGCCTTGTCGTAGATGCCAAGCTCCATGCGGCGGCGTACCTCTGTCATGTCAACAGACTGCACGCGCATGCCCATGTAGCTCTCCCAGAAGGAGTGGTCTACGATAGAGCCGGCAATACCCATGGAGCAGCCACCGATGGACAGGTAGCCCTTGCCACGCAGGGTTGCTACGGTAAGACCGGCGCGGGCGAAGCGAAGAATCTTCTCTGCTACGTCCTCAGGGATGCTGGTGTCGTCGGCATCCTGCACGTCATGTCCGTAGATGGAGAATGCGGGCACACCCTTCTGGGCATAGCCGGCAAGGGCAGCGGCCAAGTATACTGCGCCGGGGCGCTCGGTGCCATTGAAGCCCCAGATGGCCTTGGGCGTGGTGGCATCTGTCTCAAAAGTCTCGGTGATGTAGCACCAGCAGGGGGTCACGATAAGGGAGCAGCCTACGTTGTTCTCTGCGAACTTCTGGTTGCAGGCAGCGGCCTCTGCGGGACCACCAATGGTGGTGTCGGCAATCACGCACTTAACGGGTTGGCCGTTAGCGTGGGTTACATTGGCCTCGATGAGGGCGGCTGCAGCCTTGGCCATGTTCATGGTCTGGTCTTCCAGAGACTCACGAACACCCAAACGGCGGCCGTCAATGGTCGGGCGAATGCCGATAGTCGGTAATGTGTCGTATTTCATATATACGTGTTGTTTTGGGGTTAAATGGTTTCTTCGTTGGTTGAAGTGGTTTCTTTTGTGGCCGGCTTAAGCGGCTTGCGGAACATTAAGCTGTATGCCAGCACTACCGCAAAGCAAATGGCCGGTACAATGAAGGAGGCACGTACGGCAAGGTCAGATGTCTTGAGCTCCGTATTCCAAGTGGCATCAGCACCGGGTACCAAGCAGAACCAAATGCTGTCCGTGCTTTCAATGATGCTGCCCATCCACGGTGTGATGATGGCGCCACCCAAAATTGCCATAATCAGGCCGGCTGCGCCCAATTTGACGATTTTCTGGTTAAGACCACCCAGGGCAATGCCGTAGATGGTCGGGAACATCAGGCTCATACCACCGGACATCAGGATGAGGCAAATGACGTTTGCGGAGAATGGCAGATCACCAATAGTGAAGAGTACTTGTGTGGGCAGGTACATGGTGCCCAAGCAGCACGCTATTGCAACAATGGCAAAGAGCGCCATCATGTCGGCAGGGTTGAACTTTTTCATGTAGTATGTTGCAACCCATCTGCAAAGGATGAAGAGAATGAGAGAGATTACGTAATATGTTGCAGCTACGTCAGATTCAAGCCCGAGTTGCTTGCAGCAGTATTTGTTTAACCAAGTCCACGCGGCAATCTGCACACCTACGTAGAAAAACTGAGCGATAACGCCCACCCAGTAACGGGGGAGTTTAAGCAGGGCACAAAGCATGTTGCGATAGTTCTTGATGAGCAGGGTAAAGATGATGGGCCCCATCATTACGACCAGTAACTGGCAGACCATATTGCCCCATATGCCCGGGTCTTCTAAGCCGAAGTTGAGCGCAACTAATAAACCTACCGGTATGGCAATGCACAAAAGATACATGCCGATGAGCTTGGGTTTGCTGATGCCGGTCTTCATGGAATCGTCCTGAGCGGGCATCTCATAGTGTAAGGATTTGGTTTCAGGTTCCTTATAGCGCACGAAGAAGAACCAAATCACGGCAGCCACGGCGATCAAACCAACGTAAGGTACGCATACCCAGAAAAGTTGAACTGCCTTACTGTTGTTACCTAAGTTTGCCAAAATCAGGTATTTAGCCAAGAAAATGCCGGCAAGGGAGCCCACGGGGTTAAATGCTTGTGCAAAGTTGAGTCGGCGTACGGCGGTCTCCTCCGGCCCGAGGGAAAGCACATACGGGTTACAGCTCGTCTCCAAAATGGACAAACCGCCGGCAAGTATGAAAATACCCAACAGGTAGAGGTCAAAACTTTGTGCAATACAGGCCGGTATGTATATCAGCGCGCCTAAAATATAAAATCCCAAACCGGTTAATACGCCGGTTTTGTATGAAAACTCTTCTACCATCATGGCGGCAAAAATCGCCAATACAGCGTAAGCCCCGTAGAAGGAAATCTGCACGCCGGCAGATTCAGAAGGCTTAATGCCGAAAATGGTTTCAAAGGCCGGTACCAAGTTATCCGTCATGTTATTCAACAGGCCCCACAGCGCAAAACACGCTACGAGCATGAAGAATACGGTGCGATAAGCTTTCGGTACCACAGGTACTAAGTTTCCTTTTGTATACTTACTCATATTAAGTAAAGATTATCATCTTGGGGGCGTATGTCAAGAAAAAATGCGGGGGACTCCGATAAATAAAGTAAAAGCCTTGATTCGGCGAGAAAAATAAGCTATGATGGGTTATCTCCTGCATTTAGAATATTGACATGAATCTTGCTATCATCGGAACCGGTTATGTGGGCCTGACCACCGGCACCTGCTTTGCGGAAGTGGGGCACAATGTGGTGTGTGTGGATAATAATGAGGCAAAGGTGAAATCTTTGCGAGAAGGCAGGGTGCCCATTTATGAGCCCGATTTGGAAGAGTTGATTATCTCCAACGTTTCAGCCGGTCGTTTATCCTTTACTACCAGCTTGGCTGATGCCATTAAAGATTGCGAGATTATTTTCATTGCGGTGCCTACGCCTCCGCATGAGGATGGTTCCGTAGATTTGTCTTACATTGAAGCCGTGTCTCACGAGATTGCAGATGTCATCACCCCGGAGATGGGGTACCGCATCATTGTTGACAAATCTACCGTGCCCGTCAGCACCGGCAGCAAGGTGTACCAAGTGATATCTCGCTATGCCAAGGGAGATGTAGATGTTGACGTGGTATCGAATCCCGAGTTCTTGAGAGAGGGTAGTGCTGTGGCAGACCTGCTGAACCCCGACCGCGTGGTCATCGGGGCCGATTCTCAGCGTGCCATGGATTTGATGAAGCGCGTATACCAACCTTTCAATGCCCCCATTGTAGAGGTGGATTTGCATTCTGCCGAGCTTATTAAGCATGCCGCCAACTCGTTCTTGGCGCTCAAAATATCCTACATCAATGCCGTGTCTGCCGTGTGTGAAAAAGCCGGGGCAGATGTGGAGCTTGTGGCACAGGGTATTGGTATGGACAAACGCATATCCCGCCATTTCCTCAACGCCGGGTTGGGATATGGTGGCTCTTGTTTCCCCAAAGATGTTAAAGGTTTTATCAACGTAGCTGACCAATTGGGTGCCCCGATGAACATCCTCAAAGAAGTTGAGAATATCAACGAGCAACAGTTGGAGCGTTTTATGAAGCGCTTGCGCAAAAAGCTTTGGGTGTTGCGTAAAAAGCGTATCGCTGTATGGGGGCTTGCATTTAAGCAAAATACGGATGACGTGCGTGAATCCGTTGCCATTAAGCTCATCAAACGCCTGTGCGATGAAGGTGCTTATGTAACGGCCTATGACCCCAAAGCCGCTGAAACCGGTGCTGCCGCCTTGGCCGGTTACAATGTGTCCATTGCAGATGATATGTATGAATGTGCGCGCGATGCCGAGATTCTTGTCGTTGCCACAGAGTGGAAGCAGTTTGCCATGGCCAACTTGGTTAAGGTGCGTGAGATGATGCGCCTGCCCATCATTTTTGACGGCCGAAATATCTTGCATGGCGAAAATGCCCTGCACGCCGGTTTCGAGTATCACTCCATCGGTCGCAAAACGCTGCGCCCGCAAAAGTGACTTGCCTCGCTTTCTGAGTAATAATATAAAAGCCCGCGACAATCTTGTCGCGGGCTTTTATTGTGAAAAAGGGGGGGCGGACTGTAAGAGAATGGTTATTCAACGCTGCGCTCAATGCAGGCGTAGGCGTTGTGGTTGTGGATAGATTCAAAGTTTTCTGCCTCGATGCGGTACCAAGAGAAAGCGTTGTAATGCTCTGTTGCCATGGCAACATTGCGTACCAAGTCTTCTACGAATACCGGGTTTTCGTATGCTTTGTCCGTCACATACTTTTCATCGGGGCGCTTGAGCAAGCTGTATACTTGGCAGCTGGCACAGTCTTCCACCAAATCAATCAGATCTTCAATCCATACGGCAGAGCCGGAGAAACGAACGGAATATGTCACGATGCCGCGTTGATTGTGGGCGCCGTGGTCGCTCATGGCTTTGGAGCAGGGGCATAATGTAGTCACCGGTACCTTGATGGTCAGGGTAAAAGTGCCGGGTTTGTTGCGCTCTGCATCAATCTCAAAGCGTACGTCATAATCCATCATGCCCTCCATGCCGCTTACGGGGGCTTTCTTTAACCGGAAAAACGGGAAGTCTATCTCCACGCGTGCGCGTTGCGCAGGCAATTTGCGCAACAAGCGAGAAGGCAATCGCACGGCTGAGTGTACATCCAAATAGCGGCGGTGCTCTTGCAACGCCTCCACAAAGCGGCTCATGTGTGTGCCTTTATACTCTTCCGGCAAATCCACCATCAATGCCAGCTTCGCAACCGTAGATTGTGTACGGTTCTCTTTGTCGCTGACGATAATGGGGTAACGGACCCCACGAATGCCCACCCGGTCAATGGATATTTGGCGGGTGTCACGTTCGTTTTGGGTGTCCTTTAATTCTTTCATCTTGCGCTGCAAGAAAAGAGCAGGAGGTGTTATCGGGGCCAAAAACCTGATAAAGCGGAGGGGAGCTTGCAGGCATACGCGTACAAGCTCCCTCTAAGTATCAACGACAATCTGCCGTCGAGAACTCCTCCATAGTGAGTGAAAATCAGGGGAGCAGGTTCACGGCACGGGCGCGGCGAATCTCGCGCGTGATCTTGCGGTGCATCTTAGCAGATACGCCCGTCACACGGCGGGGAAGAATCTTGCCCGTCTCAGACGTGAACTTGGAAAGGAACTCGGGGTTGCACATATCAACGGCACCGGCGGGGATGTCAATGCGACGACGGGGCATTGTCTTGTTGCAGGTGCGGAAACGGATACGACGCTCAACGCTCTTGAATTCTGTAATCATAATGTGTAAACTTTACCGGTTTGCTGAGGATTAGCGCATCTCGCGATGCAGCGTGCGGCGCTTCAGGTAGGGGTTGAACTTAACCTTCTCCAGACGGCCGGGGGTGCGCTGGCTCTTCTTGTTGCGAGTGGTGACATAGCGAGAGGGGGTCTTACCCTCTGCCTTAGCCTCGGTGCATTCCAGGATGATGATATCTCTAGGCATAATTGTGATGTTGTTGACTTGCGGGCGCCTATAATACACTATTCTTCGGATTCGTCAAGCGAAAATACGTTTTCCATGTCATTTTGTAGCCCGGAAAAGCCTACATGGTCCGAATTTTTGGCTTTATAGTTGGCATAAGAGCCATATTTCTTCTCAAATTCCTCCTGACATTTTACCGTAAGACGGCAGAACGGGCGGGCTTGGAGACGTTTTTTGGGGATAAGCTCGAGCGAAATTTCGCAAATGCCGTAAAAACCGCGGCGAATTCGCTCCAATGCTTCATCAATTTCAAAAAGTTGTTCACGGTCTTTACCCAAGAGACGGATGGTGAGGTCGCGTACTTCTGCTTCGCTGCCGGCATCGCCGATGTGTTGACCGGAAGAGGAGGAGACGTTGGAAGCGCCGCTGCGCAGGTGGTCTCGGGTTACATTTTGCATGTTCGGCAGCATCTTGTCACGCAGCTCCAACAAGGCTTTCTTCTGTTCTTCCAAAAATGCGGGCCACTCCGGGTCTGCTTTCAACAGTGCCAACGTTTCTTTGAGCTTAGCTTTGCGTGCCTTTTCTTCGGGGGTAAGCACTTCTCTTGTTGAGGCGGCCTTGGGCTTAGCTGTTCCTTCAGCCTCTTTTTTTGATGTTTTCTTTGTCGTTGCCATATTCTGTAACGGAAATGAGAGCGATTGCAGGCATGAGCAAGGGTGAATCATAACCACCGCTATAGCCTGTTCCCATGCTATTATCACAAGAGATGTCATAAAGCAAGTAAAAATTGCGTTAATCTTATCAAGCATCATTATTTTTGTGACAGTCTGCTGCAAATGCAGAGCCCGCGCCGTTTTGGAGTTGCTTTATGCCCCTCAGTTGTGCTAGTATGGTACAGTATGCAAATGCAGCGAATGTCAGGTGTGTTGATGCCGCTTTTTTCTATGCGGCGAGAGGGGGATGCCGGTATCGGTGATTTGGCCGCGTTAGAAGAATGGATAGAGTGGGCTGCTGCCCATCACGTCGGCTTTTTGCAGTTGTTGCCCGTAAATGCCGTGGGCGATGATGATTCGCCCTCTCCGTATTCTGCCATCAGCTCCGTGGCATTAGAACCTTTGTATTTGACGCTGGAACGCGTGCCCGGTATGGCGTTGCCCTTGCCTCCGTATGATGAAACTTTGCCTCCTACGCAATTGCCCGGTGGCCCGGACTACGTTGATTATGCGCGCGTGCGCACGTACAAGCGTTATCATTTAAAGCAAGCGTTCGCCAGGTTTGAGCAAGAAGAGGCATATGCTGCCCTGCGTGTAGAGTTTGAGCAGTGGGTGACAGTGCAGGGAACTTGGTTGAATGATTACTGTATCTTCAGAGTGCTTTCCATCGCATTCGGTACCAATGCATGGTGGTTGTGGCCCGTACAAGATACGGATGTAGCGCGCTTGATTATTGATAGTAATGATGACTCGCGCCGCCAAAAACGTTACCAACAATGGCTGCAATGGTTGTGTGCCCGCCAGTGGGCAGAGGTGCGTGCCAAAGCAGATGCCTGTGGCGTGTACCTCATGGGCGATGTCCCCATCGGCATATCCGTAGCGAGCGCAGATGTGTTTTTTGAGCGTTACCTTTTTGATATGAATTGGAGCGGTGGCGCCCCTGCCGAAGGCAATTTTGCAGAAGACCCCTTTACGGCTAAATGGGGGCAAAATTGGGGTATCCCCCTTTACCGTTGGGATGTGATGGAGCACGACAACTTTGCGTGGTGGACCCGCCGCATCGCTAAATTGGCAGAGATTTTCAAGATGTACCGCATCGACCACGTCTTGGGCTTTTATCGCATCTACGCCTTCCCGTGGATGCCCGACCGTAACCCGGAGTTCCTGAACCTCAGCGCAGATGAAGCTGCGGCACGTTGTGACGGCCGCCGCCCCGGGTTCCGACCACGCCCGGATTGGACCGCCGAAGACCGCCGAGCCAATCTGATGCAGGGCGACTATTTGTTGCGGCAGTTGCTAAAGGCGGCCCCCGGGTTGTTGGTGGTAGGGGAAGATTTGGGGTGTGTTCCGGATTATGTGCGGCCGGATTTGTCTCGCCTGCGTATTGCCGGATTTAAGATACCGCATTGGGAGATTGATGAACATCAACATATATGCAGCGGGCAAAGTTATAATCCCTGCTCATTTGCCACATACGCCACGCACGATTTTCCGCCTATTTGTAATGATTGGAATGACTGGTACAGCCACGTGAAAGCCGGGCAAGACGCACTGCAAGATGTTACTCTCAAACCTGCAGCGCTACACGAAAAGCAACGCACCGCAAAGGATTGTGCGCGCGTGCTCGGGTGGCTTGGTGATTACGCCGGGCTGCCCCTGCAAGAATCTCTTGTGCCATGGGGGCAGGGTATTAAAGATGCGTTGTTCCGCGCCTTGTTTAACTGCCGCTCTGTGTATGCCGCGTTGATGTGGACCGAGCTTTTCGATGTGCCCGTGCGGCTTAATACACCCGGCACTCAAGGTGGGGCCAACTGGCGTCCTCGTATGCCGTTTACAGCGGCTCAGGCCGCTGATATGCCGCAAAGTGATTGGGTGGCCCAACTTAGTCGCTCAGCCGGAAGATAAATGAAATCACCATCCTCTTCATTTTATACAGTCATGAGTAAATGTGGTCATATACTTTTGGGCATGTTGTGCATGCTGCTGATATCTTGCGGCATGCAGGTGCAGTTGCAAACATTGGAGCCCTCACAAGTCAATTTAAAGCGCGGTACCTCGTTGCGGGTGGCTTCCGTGTACAATAATTATCCGTCCGCTCATTTGGAAGATGCCTTGTATGCGCGCTTGGCTCACGAAAACTTTTACACTCTCGGTGGCTCAGAAGCGGTGTTATATATAGAGCGCGCTCATGTACACCAGGATAGATACATCAATCACACTTGCCATAATTCAGACCACTGCCATTGTACAGAGTCTGTGGAAACTATACTCACTGCCACTGTGCAGTTAGAGTACCATGGTAATATTCTTTACCGCCGTACCCTTTCTGATACGACTTACAGTGATTATGTGGACTACGATGATATTGCCGTTGAGGTTGTGCGAGACCTCGTGCCTCGCACCGTTCGCTATAGTGTGCGCATTAAACCGCAAGATGGTAATACGGTATTGGAGCAAGCTGTGCAGGCCTGCCAACAGGGGGATTGGAACACCGGGAGCGCTCTTGCGGAAGCTTCTCTGCAAAACTACCCTAATGATGCAGAGGCCTATTACCTACTCGGTATTATAGAGCGTAACAATCGTAACTTCGCTGCCTCTGATGCCCATTTTAACCGCGCCTATGCGATTGCTCCCTCTTCTCGTTACACCGCGGCTATTCGTGAGAACAACGTTATCAAACAAAAAGAAGACCTGGCTGTATCTCAGTTAAACGGGTAAAATAATATAACGAACTGTTGTTACTTCTTCCGGAATACGGTCGCTTTCAGTCGGTATGCAAATTGATGTTGTCACGTTGTAATGCGTTTTTTGGGGGAAGCCTAAATATCAAATCAAAATCTTTTTTGCTTGAAAGTGCCCATAATCAAGCGTAATATACCCTCATGCGTTGTAAACATATTTTTCTCGGTATTGCGTGTGCTTGTTTAGCCGCGTGCCAAGGGCAGAAACCTTTTACCATTATTACGAATCCTCAAGGTGCTACGGTCAGTATCAATGGTAAACAATTGCCCGGTGTAACCCCGATTACCGTTGAGGTGGACCAAGACAAGGATTTGGGCATTGTTGTGGAGAAAGACGGTTATGCCGTAGGTTCCGCAACCGTTCAAACCAAAACCAGCTGGTTCGGGGCGTTGTTGTGGACAGAAAGTTCGCCTCACTCCCGTTATATCGAAGAAGATGAAATTGTCATACCTCTCGAGAAAATCAGAACCAATTCTACATATACGCCCACCATTTTGGAGCCATTCAGTTTCCCGCAGGACGCTAACCCTCTGAAAGATTCTCAGCCTCCTGCTTTGCGTCCTCTGCCGGAGTTTTAATCTGACTCTCATCAATGCTTGTATTTGAGTTTCTAACACTTGGTGTGATTTGAAGAACGATGAAATGGTGGCGTGACTTATTTTTATTCTTTTTCCTATTTGCGGCTGTTGTAAAGGCTGCAACGGCAGAGGTGCGTTTTACCCATGGCGTGTTTTACCCGGGTATTAACAATCAGCCTGTGATGCAGATTAAGGTTATCGGCGAAACGAACGAAAAGATAGTAGCCATCCGTTTTACCACGGGAAAATCTTCCCGCGTGTCCGATATTAAAATTGCCCGCGTGCTTACCTCTCGCGATTGGAACGGCTTTACCTATAACACCAACAAATTGGCAGAAGAGCTCGCCAAACGTAAGCCCGGTAAAGCTACTTACACTTTTAAGTTGGATTTGCAGCTAACCGGCAATCCTCTTTATCTGTGGCTCAGCTACGACTTATCCGAGTCAATAAAGCGTAATTCTATTATTGATGGTGAGTGTACCGAAATTGTGCTGGAGGATGGCTCCGTCATCAAACCCGAGGTGATTTTGGCGGAAGGATTGGAGAAGCGAGTCTTGCCCCGTGTGTATCCGTTCCCGTACCGCGTGGTGCCGTATTATCGCCCGCGTTGGGTAAAAGGATGGGGCGATGCAGAAAAAGCTGTGCATCTCACCCCTGCGCATTTTAATTTATTTACCGATTTGGTACACTTTGCCTACAGCGTTTCTGCAGAGGGCGGTATCACATATCAGTGGACCGGTGGTGGTGATGATAAGAAGGTGGCAGATGAAGCCTTGGCTGAAATCAAGCGTTTGCATACGGAGGCGAATGCACGCAGTCATCTTATTGCCGGGTTCGGGCACATGGATGGGCCCATGACCACGGCTGTAGCTAACCCCGAAACCCGCCGCCGTTTGGCTCGCAATATGGCTCAATGGGCCATTTCTCGCGGCTATCAGGGTATAGATATTGACTGGGAGTACCCGGACTCTTGGGAGCAGTGGCAGCACCTCGGTTACTTTATTGCAGATTTGCGAGAGGAGCTTTCCGGTTCTGCTATCTCCATCAGCATTGCATCCTCCGTTACGTATAAAGTGCCCAATTATTGGACAACGGACCAGCTGGATTTCCTCATGACCATGTCGTATGATGACTTAGCAGAGCAGCATTCGTCCATGCAGCGTTTTCAAGGGGATGCCAATAAATGCTTAACCGATTTTCACATGGCAAAACCCCGCATTGTTGTTGGGCTGCCCTTCTACAGTAACCAGCAAGGTACCCTTACGCAACAATATGGCTATTCTCAAATATATAATTGGTACCCGCGTATTAAACCGTCAGAAAATTCTTTCCGCTCCAAAAATCAAGATGGTACAGATGGCCCCATGCACTCTTTCAACGGTATAAACCTTATTACTGAAAAATGCAAGTGGCTTAAGCAACAAAAGTTCGGAGGGGTGATGATTTGGGCATATGATACAGATTTGCCGCTCAAACACAAAGCCTCGCTCGCTCGTGCCATGTATAAGATTATTCGCCAACCCAAGAAAAAGGAAAAGAAATAATTTCAAAAGCCCGATAAAATCAGATTTTATCGGGCTTTTGATTATATTTAAGGGGTGCTTGTTATTTTGGCCTGCTTTGTAACAGCATTTGCAAGAGTGCTGCAGGGTCTTTAAAATAAGTGTCTACAAAGTGTTGCAATTCTGCTGCCTCATCCTGGGGGAGTTTGGGGATAACCTGCAAGAACATCTCCTTGGCTTTTTCTATATCGCTTATCGTTTGTGCGGTTGCCAATGCATGCTGGCACTTATCTACCAATATCGCCGGGCGGTTGGGCGGGTAGGCTTCTGCCAATTGCCGCTCCAGCAACTTACCCATGGCCGGCGAGGTGATGGGCAGGGCATTGCGCTCTTCTTGGAACCTTGCTGCTTGTTCTTGCACGGCTGCTTCATGATGAATACCGGTTACGTTTCCCGGGTCAGATTGCATAATATCGGCGCGCAGCCGTTCTCTCGCTACCGCAAAACTTTTTGAGGTGGGGAATGCGTTGTAGGCTTGCATCAGCGTGCGGGCTCGGAGCACTCCGCTTTGCATGTTTGCTATGCTGATAAGATGCTCTGCTATGACGGCCTCGTCCAACTTTTTGATGGCCTCTTCCATAGGAATAGCGCCCTCAAAGCCCCCCATCACTTCACCTTTATGGTTCAGCACTATGACTGTGGGGTAACCAGCAATGTGGTATTGCTCCGCAATCTTTTCGTTTTTTGCTCGCAAAGTAGGGTCAAAGTCTTGCCGTTGCGGCAGGTCTACCTCCATCAGCACAAAACTATCGGCCGCATATTGGCGAAACTCCGGGGTATCCAAAACGGTGCGGCGCAATCTGATGCATGCGGAGCACCAATCTGAGCCTGTGAAATCGATTAACACCAGCTTTTTTTCGGCCTTGGCCTTGGCCAGTGCTGTAGGTAAATCAGTCAGCCATGCGTCATCTGTTGCAGCAGTTGCAACACTTACACTCAAAACGGTAAGAGCGCAGCCTATTCGGGCGAGAATGTGGGTATAGCGGTTCATCGTTTTGAGTGGCTTAGCGTCTTCTGCGTTTGATGTCCTCCAACATCTTCTCGGGATCTACAAACTGCTTTTCCAGCTCCTGTATCATTTCAGCCCGTATGGAATCAGGGTAGCATGTCTCTGCCTCTTTGAGTATGTAAGCTTTTGCGGCGAGGATATCGTCTATTGTTTTTGCATTCAACAACATGATGTTGAGGCAGGGGAAGATTACCCCCGCGCGCTTGCGCTCCAGGATTCGCTCTGTATTAAGCGGATGTGCTTTTGCCAAGTAAGCATCGTAAACTTGGCCTTTGCCTTGGTAGTCGTGCATGCCGTAGTGAGAGAGTTCTTCTGCCAGCTCTTGCATTTGGGCGTCTGCAATGGCTTGTTGTTGCATGCCGGTAGTGTCGTTCGGGTCGTGCTCTGCTATCTCCATGCGCAAGGCTGCCGCTGCGTTCTCAAATTTTTTCGGGAACTCGTTGTAAATGGCAACAAGCGCGCGAGCCCTGGCTTCGCCGGTAAGTTTTCGGGCTTCTTTCAGTGCGGTTCGTCGCTCTAATGCATCTTCCATGCAGAGTTTCATCCCCTCAAAATCAATGCCACCGCCAACAATGCCATCCAATACTTCGCCGGTGGCATCCGTCATCACAAAGGTCGGAAACCCCGTTACGTTGTACTCTTTGCACAGCTCCTTGCGTTTCTCCAACTCTGCGGCATCCACGTGTGTGCGCCTGGGGATGTCTATCTCCAACAGCACATATTTATCTGCCACATATGCTGCAAACTCCGGTGTGTCCAATACGGCGTATTTCACCTTCCTGCAATGGCTGCACCAGTCGGAACCTGTAAAATTGATTAATATGGCCTTGCCTTCCGCTGCTGCGCGCTCCTTTGCTACGGCCATATCGGTTTCCCACTCGGCGGCCATGGCCGGGGCTACAATGGCTGCAATTACTGTTACTGTGTACAGGGCTTTTCCTATCATATCTTCTATTTAATCCTATACCTTGCCCCCACTGCAAGCTTTTTTTTGTGAATTATGCCCGCTATTTTGTCATTCCTGTCAAAATAGTAGGAACTTTGAATCATTAGATAGAAGGAATTCCTTTGTCGCGATAAAGTTTATGCTTGACAAATGGCCATTGAATTGGTAGGTGTTACTCATGAAAGTCGCATGGGCGAGTATGGCAATGGCGGCATTTGCAGTCACCGCATGGGCGGGTGCAGATGCTATGAAGAATTTTCAACAACCTCAAAAGGGAACCCCGGCTATAATGAGTTTCGGCGGTGAAGGGGGGCGTGAGTTTATGTTGGATGGTAAACCTTTCCAGATACGCTCTGCCGAGATACACCCCCAGCGCGTGCCGCGCGAATACTGGCGCCACCGTATACAGACGGCAAAGGCTATGGGGCTGAACACGATTGCTTTCTATGTGTTCTGGAACCAAATAGAGCAGCCTGATGGCAGCTGGGATTTCTCCGGGCGCAATGATATTGCCGCTTTCATCGATTTGTGCCAAGAGGAGGGTATGTGGGTGCTTTTCCGCCCCGGCCCCTATGTTTGCGGTGAGTGGGATTTGGGCGGCTTGCCCACCTACTTGATAAAGGATGATGTCACACCGTTGCGTAATACGAAGAATCCGCAATTTATGGAGGCTCAGACCCGTTACTTGGAGCAAATGGCAAAAATTGCCATACCCCGCCTCTGCAAGAATGGCGGCCCCATTCTCATGATTCAGTTGGAGAATGAGTACGGTAGTTACAAATCTCCGCACGATGAGCTGGCCTACATTGAGTGGTTGAAAAACTTTTGGGAGCAGAAAGGCGCCGGCCCCTTCTACCTGTCAGAGGGTTCGGCTCCCCATCACCTGCGCTTTGTTCCCAAGGGAGTTGCCGTGGGGTTAGACCCCGCAGACCGTCCGGCAGATATGCGTAACGCTTTGCGCATAGCCCCCGGCGTGCCCGTGTTCTCCAGCGAGACATACCCGGGCTGGCTGCGCCACTGGGGCGAGGGTAACTGGACTCCCACCCGCAAGACTCTTGATTCTGTGCGTTGGTACATGAAAGATGGCGTATCTTTCAATTTGTTTGTGTACCATGGCGGCACTAATTTCGGCCTCACCGCCGGTGCCAACAGCAATGAGAAAGGGGGCAATTTTCAGCCCGACCTCACCAGCTACGATTACGGTTCACCCGTGGGTGAACACGGCAACCTTACCAAAGAATACTTTGAGTATCGCGATATTATTCTGGGGGCCCTGCCGGGATATGAGACAATCCCCGTGCCGCAGACTCCGCCTACCATGGAAATTGCCCCGTTCCGCCCCGAGCCCGTGGCTGATTTCCATGCCTTGTTGCCGAACTCGGTGAGTGGTTCTTTCGAGACGCCCCCCACGTTGGAAAGTTTGGGGCAAAACCAAGGCATCGGCATTTATACAGCTACCATACCTGCCGGCCCGGCTACAACTCTTACCTGCAATGTTCACGACTATGGCTTGGTATACGTAGGTGAAACCTATGTAGGCACTGTAGACCGCAGCAAGGGGCAGAGCTCAATTCAACTGCCGGCGCGGGACAAAGCTCAACAGCTCAAGATTGTGGTCGATACATTCGGACACGTAAACTTCTGCTCCTACATGGAGAAAGACCGCAAGGGCCTCATCGGTAAGGTGATGCTGGGCGGTACTGAGGTGAAAGACTGGAGTGTAATGCTTATGCCGCTTACAGAGGTGCCCGTGCCTGCCCGCAAGACCGGCCATATGCGCAATAGCGAGAAGGGCTGCCTGTACCGCGCAGAAATTGAGTTGAGCACGCCACAAGATACTTTCTTGGATATGACCGGTTGGCAAAAAGGCTATGTATGGGTGAATGGCCATTTGTTGGGCCGTTACTGGCACATTGGCCCCCAAGAGCGCTTGTACTGCCCGGCAGAGTTCCTCAAACCCGGTAAAAATACCGTTGAAGTGCTTGATATGCACATGGTGACAGATGCGCCGCCGCCTATCTCCGGTAAGATCGAGCGCAATATGGAGGTTAAGAAAAAAACTGAGTCGCTCAATAACCAGTGGGACTGATGCGTTTTTAAAGTGTTTCCCCAAAATCCCGATTTGCCTTGCTGTAAATCGGGATTTTCTTGACTTCGGGCTGCGGATATGGTAGAGAAATAACAACGGATATGAAAGTGTTTCGTACAGGAGTGTTAGCAATGTGCTTGGCTACGTTAATGGGTGCTACCATTGCAGATGCCGCACCCGATTCTAAAAAGCAGCCTACTGCTGCAGAAATTCGTAAAGCTCGCCGCGCAGCCGTGAAAGAGGCAGAGCAGAACTTGCGTAAAGCTAAGCGCAGCGGTGATGAAAAAGCCATTGCCGAGGCTCAGGCTGCTTTGGATGCAGCCAAGAAAAAGACCCGTGGTAAAGGTGCTGATATGGCCGCAGAGTTTGCCGCCCTTATGCAGGCTTCTGAATTATTGACCACGGTGTGTGATGAAGCTTCCGCTAAAAAAGCAGCAGATAAAATTTACAACATGTTCAGCAAGTTGCCGGCGCCCGATGAGGTGTCTGATGATGATATAGAGCTGTGGTGTACAGAGCAGAATAAGCTCAATAAAGAAATGGAGCGCTTGCGCAAAGAACCTTGGTTTGAATCCTCCGGCTTGCAAGAGGCGTGGTCTGCTGCTACCGACCCCTTTTCTCGTAAACGAGCCCAGCGTCAGAAAAGATGAACAAGTTATTTATACTTGTCGGCATGCTTGCCTTAACGGCTAATGCCGACGTGTCTCTGACCTTGGACCCGGCCGTAATGGATGAGGCAAAACGCGCCGTTTTTAATGGGGAAGAGGCCCTGTTGCCCACCAAAAGTGTGCTGCCCGAGCAAGAGAATGCAGAGGCGGCTCTCTGGCAACAGGCGATGGATGCCTCCGGGACGGAGCTGATGCCCGTATACCTGCTCGCTTTGTTGCAAAAACTTAACCCTGACAAGCCCATGGTAGAACATGCGGAGGCATATGCCGAGGCTTTGCGTTTGCATATGCTTGCCGCAGCCGGTAATAAAACTGCAAAAAATCAGTTGGCCGCAGCTTTGCAATGTGGCTTGCTCCCTTGTGGCTTGCGCATTATTTGTGATACCGCTAAGGCGGCTTCGTTGCTGCCCTGAATGCCCCACGAAAAACGGCACTGACATCGTTGTGATGCAGTGCCGTGAAAAAAAGAACAGCGTCGCTTTGCGGACGTGGCCTAAGCGCGCAGCTTAGGACTTGTAACGCAAACGCTTCTTGTGGCGGTTCTGGCGCATGCGCTTGCTGCGCTTGTGCTTGTTGATTTTAGCCTTACGTCTCTTCTTAAGCGATCCCATAATGTGTTATGATGTCGTTTGTTGTTTCTCTTTTGGGAGAGGTTTCGTCAGCACTCAGTAGCTGTTTTGCTGAACTGATTTGTTGTGCTGAAGTTGTCGGGGAAATATGTAACTACCTTTTTGGGTGAAAGTCAAGCCGAAAGAGTATCTATGCCGCATTTTTTTGTGTTCAGAGCGGGTAAACGCGTTCGTTGAGCCAATCTTGCAAGGCTTGCAACACCCCGCTGCGAGCGGATATTTTACCGCCATGGGTGCGAAGCCATGCTGCAACTTCCGGGTGTGCATTAGCAGGTGCTACACAGTATGCACCCTCGAACTGTCTGAATGCGTCAATATCGTTATGGCCGTCACCCATAATAAATAGCTGTTCGGGCCGCAGGCCGTACGCTTGGCACACAAAGGCAAGTGCCGTGCCTTTGTGGAATCGTGAATCAGCAAAACGCATGTATCGCCCGGCTCTTTGTATTGTAATGCTCGGCGTGGTAAGAGGTTGCAGAAGCGGCATGAGAGTATCCATTGTTTCGCTATCTGCCGCTTCAACGGAGAGGGGGTCTGTTGCCGCTATTTCCCATTGTAACTCCGGGTGCTCGTGGCGTATTGCTGCCAAGGTGGTGTGCAGAGTGGGTTGAAAAGCCTGCCTCAGTTGAGAGTTAATCTGTTCACATGCCAGATTATGTTCTGAAGCGGGGCGTAGTATGCCCTCTGCATCTGCCATGTAGATGTAGCGCTCGCAGGTGCAGATAAAATCCGGTAGCACGGGGGTGCATGGTAACATCTCACTACACAGGTAGGGTAGGGTGCGCCCGGTGTTGATGCCCCATCTCACCCCATGCTCGCGTAGCTCTGCCATTTTTTCAAAAAAGGGGCGCGGGATGGCCGGGCCTTGTTCTTGCCGCAAGGTTCCGTCAAAATCTAACGATATGAGCCAGCGGCAGCCATCCCTACTCGGTGCGGCTTTGCCCGGAACAATACTGCCCTCGCACGGTAGGTTCATTGCTGTGGTGTGTCGTTTGCCGCCGGCTCGGTCGGTTGGCCGTCCGCTTGCTGTTGCTCATTACGTCTGGACAACGTTTTGTGCGTTTTCGGTATGGGGAAGCCACTATCGAGCAATTGTGTCACATTTTTATTCAGCGGTATGGTATAGGCGGCGCTTTCGCAGCCTTCCGGTACCCCTTCTTCTTGGCTGCGCATGTGAATCTCAACTCGTCGGTTCATTTTTTGCTCTGCTTCGGTGCCTTTTATATCCACAAGCGGAGAGTTGAATGCGCAGACACGAATGTATACATTATCGATGGGTACCCCCATTTCTTCCAGCCATGTGCGAACCGCTACGGCGCGTTGTGCTGAAATAAGGGCATTTTTTTCTTTGGTGCCGATGCTGTCAGAGTGCCCTTCAATAATGAAGTATGTATCAGGGTTAACTTGGATGAGCACTGCAAGCTGTTGCATATTCACCAAGGCACTTTGCTGAAGGGTAACGCTGTTGAATGCAAACAGAACGTCTGTGCCTATGCGTGCTACACCGGATTGAGAGCTCAGATGCCCTTGAGCCAAGAGCTCTTCGAACGTCTTTGTGTCCGAAGGCAGCGCATCCAACCCATCGTGTTCGTTGTCGTTTAAGTTATCTTCATCCATTGTTGTGCCGTTTTTTTCAGTCGTGCTGTTTTCCGGTGCTAGATTGATAACCGTATCATTTGCGTTGATGGGCACTACATCGTTGGAGAGGATGGCTTCCTCTACGTGAATTTTCTCAATGCTCAGCTCGGTGCTTGCCTCTTTTTCTATCGGTTTATTAAAGACAACGTTTCCCGATATTTCTGACTTGACGATGATATTGGTGTCACCGGGGCTCATTTCGAGTGGCTTGATCTGCTCCTCAAAAATATCTACATCTCGCTTTTCTTCCGGTAGAGGTTCTACTTCTTGTGGAATTTCTTTCTCTTGTACCGGCGGGGGGAGCATGGGCTCTACTTTCGTTTTGAAGTAAACGCGCTTGGTTTCTTCTTTCACGTTCTCCGGCAGCGGGCCTGCCATGCTATCAGACGGCTCAAAAACATGAGGAGCGGCAAAGTAGAAAAACACCAGTACCGACAATGTTGCTGTGGCTGCCCCTAAAAGAATGGGTAACATGTCACGCTGACGGGTAAGCTCGTACCCTTGCCTCTTGCGATTTTTTGCCTTGCGAGGTTTCTTTTTTTGTAAAGAGTTATTCATGTTGAAAAATTGCTTATAGGTGAGAATTCGGTGTCAGTATGGGCCGATTCGGCGTGCTGATATGAGGTCTGTCTATGGCTGTGAGAAACTGATTATACAACCAGAAAATGATATCCATGTAGGCTTTCTCTTTGCTTTTTTTGAGTTGAATCTCAATGTCGTAGGTGCGTTCATTTTCGCCTTCGCCTACGGTGCAGTGTTGTAGTCGTGTGGTAGCCTCCGGGGCATCCTGTGCTGTTGCCAAAGCCCATACTTCTTTGTTGTCGCAGGGTAACTGACGGTATATGCTCAGCGCATCATTAATCGTTCGTATGTGCGGGTCTTGCTGCAGGTAGACGATAAGGGCAGGGGTGTCGCGGTGAATGTTGGTAGCACTTTCTACCGGTGCCACATCAAAGCATTCAAAACCACGGTCGCTGTTAATTCTGGCATCCATCAACGCCAACTTGATTTTGCTCGTTATGGTATCGGGCATCGTACGGCTTATGGATTCTCTTAAAGATGCCAAGGCGTCTATTGCAACAATACCGCGTATGCGGTCGTCTTTGGCCGTTGCCTGTATCAGCAAGTCTGCCCCGAACCCTTGCCCAACGGCTACGATAATCGGGCGTTCTTTACCGCATTGGGTTGCCAGTTGATTGATTAAAAGGGGGACATCGTTACTTTCATGCAAGCCATGTGTGCAGTATTGGCGTGCGTTGTCTTTACCACGAGGTTCCCACAAAACACAGGTTAACCCCGCACCGGTGAGATAATCTGCCAATGAAAGCGCAGATTGCATGCCATGGTCCCATTCCACGCACACCAACACATAGTCTATGTTTTGCAGTTTGCGTACTTGCTCGTCTGTCAGCTCTGCGCGCACGCTGCGCTGCCGGGCAGAGTCTTCCTCTGCTTTCTCTACAATAACAAACGGTATCTCTGTGCCATCCCACCCTTGAAACGAGAGGTGGGTTAACTGCATGCCAACGGGTTGCTCCGGTATGAGTGCAAGATTCTGAAACTCCTCATTAAGCGGGAGCAATATCGGCTCTGCCAATATGCCAACGTAGCGCCATATCCACAGCCCTGCAATAATCGGGATGAGTATCACGATTATCAGAAACAGATACAATGGACGGAACAGACTCTTACGCATGCGCGCGCAAATTATACCAGCCCCCATTATTGTCTACAATCTCAAATTATGTCAACTCCGTGAATTAGGATAGCGATTTGTAATCTTGTTGCCTTGCTAGATTTTCGAGAAAATAATGCGTGAATTTAAACATTTTCGTTCATGCTGCATATGAATGAATAAAATGCACAATTTGTTTGATAAAAAAATCTTTTTACGTATGAAAGGAGAATGTATATTATTGAATTAAGTGGACCGTTTTCTGTTCTGAATGCCGTGTTTTTAATGGCAATATTTAAAATACAGTATATAAATGATTTTTGTTGCCTTTATGATGTTTTGATGGGCTCTTTCCCTAAGATTTAGCGCCTTGATTGGTGTACTGAGCTGGCGGCTCAGCCAATAAAATGCAGCACATAGTGATAAGCCGCGTAGAAGCTGTCTACCAAGCTTTGCAAATACCCGGCAGGGGTAATGAGCCCGAACATCATTAATATGCCCACCAGCAGGGCAAAATTAATGAATACGATAATCATCAACGAAAAGAGGAGCCCGTTGTCAAATAGGTCCGGCTGCTTCTCCTGTATGATGCTGTATGAGGTCCAATAAATATGGTAAGCCCACCAAAAACCGAACCCTAGGTAGAATATCGGTAAATAATAGGTCAAGGGGCTTATTCTATGCATGCACCATATCAACAGCATCCATATAATCATCCAAAAAGGGACGAAATACGGCGCCAAGGCTATGAATATGTTGCTTTTATTAGTGAGTACATAGCCGCCGTGAGTGGCGCTTACATGGAACCCCTTGATTTTGCCCCGGCACATTATAATAGCAATGGCGTGTGTGAGCTCGTGCCCCAAAACATACAGGTATAAGCTGGCGCGTCGGGCCACACCCATTAAGGCTATTGAGGTAAAGCTGAGTACCCCCAAAATACTGAACCATATGGGTGTGCGTAGCCAAAAACGCACATCCTCCATTTCGGGGGAGGTGTTGCCTATACGCAGTATCAATGCGTATATGATGATGGCATTGAGGGGGAGCAACAGGAATAAACCCACAAACAAGCGCAATAGGCGGGCCCCGGTACCAAGGCTTCTACCTGCCGGTTGTTCCGAATGCATGTGGGCAGGAAGCTCCCTCGGGGCATAGTGTTCTGCCTCTTCCGGGCATGGTAAATCCGCACGCCAATCCCCGAACTCCGGTTCTTCTGCGCGAGGGTGCAAATTGCTCTTATGGCGGTTAGGGCTCATGCTTAGGGCCGATGCGATGGGCGAATGTCTTGAATTGACATGGACACGGTGGTGCGCCCCCTCCATACATTGCGGTCAATGGTAAAAGCAATATCCCATGGCGGGTCCGGTAAGTGTACGCTGCCGCCGTTAAAGAACATGGCATCGCATTCGTGCGTTCCTTGTCGCAAGCTGAGCTTAAGGTGGTTGCCTTGCAGGTGCCGAGGTGCGTCGGATAGCATTACATTTCGGCTCATGAAGATAGGCTGCGGGTTAGAATTGCCGAATGGCTCAAGCAGCTCATAGCTGTCAAGCAGTTCCAATGTCAATTCAGAGAGCTGTACCTCTGCATCAATGTGCAGCTTGGGCTTCAGTTGGTCATCGCTGGCATGTTGCTGCACGTATGCATCAAAGGCGCGGCGGAAGTCATCTATCATCTCTTCGCGTATCACCAAACCTGCGGCCATGTCATGCCCGCCGCCGGACACTATCGTATCTGCGCAGGCGTGTATGGCTTGCACCAATGATACCCCCGGTATCGAGCGGCCGGAGCCTTTGCCCAAGCCGTTTTCATCTAATGATATGATGAAGGTGGGCTTGTGGTAACGGCGCATGAGCAGAGAGGCTACAATGCCCACCACACCGGGATGCCACGTGCGAGACCCCAGCACGATGACGCGATCTGTCGCCGGCGAAAAGTCTCGCTCCAGCATTTGTGTGGCTTCGGCTCGTATTTTCTCTTCCTCTTGTTGGCGGGCTCGGTTGTGAGCCTCCAAACAATGGGCTAATTGCATCGCGCGGTCGGCATCATGGGTCATGAGCAGCTCCAGCGCATCTGTGGGTGAATCCATACGCCCGGCAGCATTGAGCCTGGGCCCTATGCGGAAGGAAACGTGGCTGGCGCTGGGCGTGTTGCGCATGCCGGTCACTTCATTGAGCGCCCGCAAACCCGTGTTACCACCCTTGGCCATGATGCGTAACCCGTGCCGCGTGAGCAAGCGGTTTTCGTTAACCAAGGGGACAATGTCTGCCACGGTTGCAATGGCTACTATGTCCAAGTAATCGCGTAAATCAAAATCCGCAAGCCTGCGCCGTTTGAGCATAGCGTGTGCCAGCTTAAACACCACACCTGCACTGCACAGGTAGGTGAGGGGGCTGTCTTCCTCCAGCTTGGCGTTCACCACAGCTACTGCGGGGGGGCGGCCTCGGGTGCTGCTCTCGTGGTGGTCCAGTATAATCACGTCTATCCCGATGCTGTTGAGGTAGGCTACTTCGTCTACGGAAGAGGTGCCGCAGTCTACCGTGATGATGAGCCCGGGCTTGCAACCACATGATTCTACCGCGTGCCGTATGCCATCTTCACTCAAACCGTAGCCCTCTTTGGTGCGCACCGGGATAAAGCATGTGGGCTCCAGCCCGTATGCCGTCAATATGGTGTGCAAAAGCGTGACGGAGCTTACCCCGTCAACATCATAGTCCCCATAGATGCAGACTCGCTCGCCGTGATCTGCTGCGCGGAAGATGCGCTCAACGGCGGCGTCCATCTCCCGCATTTCAAAAGGGTCCCCTAAATCGGCTAGTCGTGGCCTTAGAAATCGTTCTGCCCGTTGAGGACACCGTATGCCTCTTTGCACCAAAAGCTTTCGCACAAGCAGCGGTAGCTGCTCGTTAAGCTCGGCTCCGAAATCGGCCATGGTGTCCGTCGGGTTCAATTCCCAACTGAACTTCGTACTCATGGCTACACTCTATCACCCGGGCCGCGTTCCGTCAAGTTAAATTCTGATTTAACCATGTCAGGTATGCCTCGGGTTCTTCGCCGTCTGCATTGCTCAGCGCCGTGGCAAGCCAGTGGTTGCCTGCCTCCAAGCGGTAGATGGCAGTGTAGCAAATGCGGTCGCCGCTGATTTCTTCGAGGTAAGTGGCGCAAGGCCCCTCGGGGGGGCTTTCTATAGTGCCTTTGAAGTTTTCTATAACAAGCTCCAGCGCATACAGCCCTCGTTGAGGGGCTTGAAAGAGGACGAGGTTTTTCCATTGTTGTTCCTCTTCATCTTTTTCCCATTTCAGCTTATATTGTTGCGGGGCAGGTATGGGGGTAGCATCTGTCAGGTCTGCATCTTTATAATGGTGCAGGTGGGTAGAAAGTTTGCGGCAGAGCATCGCCCTTAAAATGAAATTAATAAGGTATACGGTACCCGCCCATATGTACCACCACATGAGCGCATTTTGCAATAGTTGGGGGTCATTGTTATAATATGCCCAAAGGCCGAAGCACGCAAACAACGCGCTCATGACTGCCCCTATCATGAAAAATCCGAAAATGCTCGGCGGTATCAGCAAGCAGAGAAAGATGATGACCAGCTGTGCTCGCAAATGAAGTTGTAGCACATCCCTGTACAGGTGTCGGGCAAATTGCGCTGCCGTTGCTTCAAGCTCTTGCTGTGTGGCGTCCTTATTAATTTGCATGGCTCACAGTGTAACATGCCCATGCACTAATTGCAAGACTGAGTATGTTGCAAAAAAGCCACGCGGTGTATTTGCACCGCGTGGCTCAAAATCAAATCTGTATCTTCAGTTCTTTACCAGAAGATGATGTAAAGGATAATGGTCAGTGCGATGACGGCCCAACCGAACACCTTGGCGCGGGTGGAGGTCTTCATCTCAATGACGCCCTTATCGGTAAGCACAACGGCTTCACCTCCCTTCACATGGTTGATGATGGTAAGGATGAGGCCTACTACGCATACGGCGATGAAGGAGAAGCCCATGCGGTTAAGGAAGCTCTGATCCGTAGCGCCGAGGAATGTAATCCACTTGAAGGAAGCGTAGAATACGGCGCCCAGAAGAATACCGAGCCAACCGAAGATGCGGGGGCACTTGGGCACGAAGAAACCGAAGAGGAATACGGCCAGTACACCCGGGCTCAGGAAGCCTTGGAACTCTTGGATGAAGGTGAAGATACCACCGAAGGCGGGGTTATCCAAGAAGGGGGCAATTACTGTGGCGATAACTGCGCAGCCCAACACACCAATCTTACCCACTGCAAGCAGCTGCGCCGGCGAAGCGGGTTTGCCCATTACCTCTTTAGCCTTGCCGTATAGATCCATGGTGAAGAGGGTGGAGGCAGAGTTGAGCATGGATGCCAAGGAGCTTACCACGGCACCGAACAAGGCTGCCAGTACAAACCATGCCCAGTTGGTACCCGGCAGCAACTTGCGGAGCAGGGTAGCGAAGGCAGAGTCGTAGTGGTAGGCTGTAAGACCGGTGGATACCACGTATTTATCTGTATCTTTTCGAGCGGCCTCAGTGGCTTTACCTTCCAATTTGGTGATTTTGGTAGCCAGCTCAGAGACCTTGGCAGTGTTATCCTTCTTGGTGGCGTCAATGCCGGCGAGTTCGGTTGTTAACTTTTTGAGTTCAGCCTTTGTTTCGTCGGGTGCATTAACGGCTTCGAGGTTTTTCTCGAGCATAGCCACAGCGCCGGCCTGTTGGTCTGCGCGCATGAGCAGGCTGGGGGCTATGTTGTATATAACTATCTTGTTTTCTTCCTTGGCTGCGGTTTCTGCTGCTGCTACAACTTTTGCGTTGTTTTCATCTGCCTTAACAGCCAAATCTCCGCGGAAGAGGTTATAGGCAAGAATGCCGGGGATGATAACCACGAAGGGAATGAGCAGTTTGAGGAATGCGGCGAATACTACACCCATCTGGCCTTCCTCTAAGCTCTTGGAGGCCAAGGTGCGCTGCATGATGTACTGGTTAAGACCCCAGTAGAAGAAGTTGGGAATCCACAGACCCAGCAAGTATACCGTCCATGGCATGGTGGGGTCAGAGGATTCGCGCATCATGTGCAGCTTGCCACCGATACCGTTGACAGAGGAGTTGGCGTCACCTGCGTTGAGCTCAGCCATGCGGGAGAGACCATCCGCAAATTTGCTGCCCGTTGTGGTCATGGTGTCAACCGTTGCGTTGGAGGTAACGGAGGCTGTTTCTACCACGGGTTGCAACTGGTTAGCATCCATGCCACCCAATGCCGTGATGGCAAAGTAGGCTACTACACCACCACCTACGATAAGGGCTGCACCCCAGATGAGGTCTGTCCAAGCGCAGGCCTTAAGACCACCGATGTACACATACACTGTGGCAGCACCGGCAATAATGAGGCAGCTGGACCACAGCTCCATGTCAAAGTATACGGAGATAACGTTGGCGCCTGCATAAATAACTGTGGCGGTGGGTACACCTACAAGAATAAGCAGGTTTACCAATGCCATAGTTACACGGGAAATGCCGTTGTAGCGCTCCTCCAAGAACTGGGGAATGGTGAATACTCCGCGCTTGAGCAACATGGGCAAGAAGGTGAAGGCCACAATCACCAGCACGATGGCGGCAAGCCATTCATAACCGGCAATGGCAAGGCCCAACCAGTCGGCGGCCTGGCCGCTCATACCCACGAACTGCTCCGTAGAAATGTTGGCGGCCAACAGAGAGAAACCTACCAGCCACCAGGTAAGACCACGGCCGGCCAAGAAGTAGTCGGCGGCGCCTTTCTCGGCTTTTTCGTCTTCAGTTTCGTTTTTCTCATTGCCGTCAGAGGCTTTCCAAATGCCCAACCCGATAACACCTACTACGACAACGCAGAAGGCGATGATTTCCCATACGGGAAGCACGTCCGGCTCTTGGCTTGCAGCCTTAGCTGCTGGGGCTGCTACAGGTGTTGCGGCGGCCTCGGTTACGGTTTCCGTAACAGGTGTTTCAGCAGCCTCGGTAGCTGTGGCTTCCGGTGCTACTACGGTTTCCGTAATGGTTTGTTCCACTGCGGGTGCCTCGGGGGTAGTAGCTGCGTCCTGAGCCCAAGCCCCGAATGTAAAGAGTGCAAGGGCACTCAGCATGGTTGCTAATTTTTTCATAAATGTAAATGAGTCAGAATTAAGCTTTATACAGCACGCGGGCACCTTCGCCGGGGCGTGTTACCAAGTAGGTGGTTTCAATGCCCAGAGCGCTGCGATAAGCCTCCAGCATTTCTTCTGCAACCTTCTCAACATCTTCACTCTTGACAAGAGCCACGATGCAGCCGCCGAAACCGCCACCCGTCATGCGGGCGCCGTATACAGAGGCGGCAGAGGGGATGCTGTCTGCCAAGCTTACCAAGGTGTCTACCTCGGCGCAAGATACTTCAAAATCATTCTTGAGGGAGGCGTGAGAGGCGCGCATGGCCACACCGGCGGCGTCCCAATCTGCTGCTGCAACGGCTGCGGCAAATTTCTCTACGCGCAGGTTCTCGCCGATAACGTGGCGAGCGCGGCGGTAGCAAAGGTCGCCCAAGGCTTCCTTCTTCTCCTCAAGCATCTCGAGCGTTGCCTCTCGCAGAGAGGGTACACCCAGTACCACACAGGCGTCTTCGCAGTTCTTGCGGCGGGCTGCATAGCCACCGTCTGCCAGAGAGTGCTTCACGGCAGAGTCAATTACCAACACGCTTACGTTCGAGTCCATCATGGGGATGAGCTTGTAGGTAAGGTCTTTGCAGTCCAGCATCAGGGCGTGGTCTTGCTTGCCGTTGGCTGAGATGAATTGGTCCATAATACCGCAGGGCACATTGACGAACTCGTGCTCTGTTGCTTGGCCGATGAGGGCTCTCTCGGTGGGCGTTACATCTGCACCGCAAAGGGCGGCCAAGGCTGTGCAGGTGGCTACCTCGAATGCGGCAGATGAGGAAAGACCACCACCGCGCGGCACGTTAGAGTCAATCAACATGTCGACTGCGGGCACCTTGATGCCACGGCGCTCAAGCATGCAGATAACACCACGTACATAGTTGCTCCAGAAGGGGTCACCGGGTTTGGAGGCATCTGCCGGGTCTATTTCAATCATGGTATCACCCAAGGCACCAATCCAGCGGTGTTTGCCGGTGGGTGAGGGAGCCACAGCCACAACGTTGATATTGTTGAGGGCCATGGGGAGTACAAAACCGTTGTTGTAGTCGGTGTGTTCGCCAATCAAGTTCACGCGCCCGGGGGAGGCAGCTACCACCGTGGGTTTCTGCCCGAAGTATTCCTCGAAGTACGGACTGATGGTTTCAACACTGATTTCGCGTTGCTCTAAATCCATAACGCAACATTTTTAGCACATTGTCAAGCCGATGTAAAGGATAAACCCCATTTTGTCGGTTAATTAGGCGATAGAAAAAGTCGCACCCCGATAATTAGAGTGCGACTTGATAATGAAAAAGGCAGTGGAAGAATTACTTCTTCTTCTTGCAACCACCCTTCTTGCAGGTCTTCTTGGCGGGCTTGAGCACGGTCTTGAAGGTAGAAGAGGGCTTGAATGCGAGGGTCTGAGAAGCTTCAATCTTGAGCTCTTTACCGGTGCGGGGGTCGCGGCCGGTGCGGGCTGCGCGGGTCTTCATCTCAAAGGAGCCGAAACCGATGAGCTGAACCTTCTCCCCACCCTTAACGGCGTCGGTGATGGCGTCGAGTACGGCGGTAAGGGCGGCTTCGGCGCACTTCTTTGTGGCCTCTTCGCCCAGCTTGGCCTGAATGCAGTCAACAAGTTGTGTCTTATTCATAGGCCTTTATAATAGCATGCAGTATGCTCATTACAAGCGAAAAATGCTTGAAACCCGCCAATTTTCGGGCTTTTGGTGGATTTTTTTTGAAAAAACTTGCCTTTGAATATAAAATGGTGTTGCTTTGCCTGTTTTTAGCAAGTTTTTCGTTCCTTTCGTTGGGCGTGATTTTCTGTGCTCAGGTTACAAAAACTCCTCTTCATGGCATGATGAAGAGGAGCCTAAAACTGTGCTTATATATGTGCCGTTTACCAAGTAAAAGCGGCAATAGCCTCTTTCATTTCCTTTACGGCGGGGGTAAGCCCTGTGAAAATGGCGCGAGAGATGAGCGTGTGCCCAATGTTCAGCTCTGTAAGGTGGGGCACGGCGTTAAGCTCTGCCAAGTTGGTGATTTGAATGCCGTGGCCGGCGTGCACCTCAAGCCCCAGCTCATAGGCTCGCTCTGCTGCAGCCACCAATCGGGCGGTCTCTGCGGCGCGTTCTTCCCCCAGTGTATTGGCAAATTTGCCGGTGTGCAGCTCAACCATGAGCGCCCCAATGGCTGCAGATGCTTCTACCTGTGCCAAATCCGGGTCAATAAACATGCTCACCTTGCTGCCGTTTGCTTGCAGGGCCTCCACAATGGGGCGCAGCTCTGTCTCTTTGCCTGCTACATCCAACCCTCCTTCGGTGGTTATTTCTTCGCGGCGCTCGGGTACCAAGCACACGTAGTCCGGTTTCAGTGCCAAGGCAAACTCAAGCATAGCCGGGGTGGCACCCATCTCCAAATTGAGGGGCAGGGGTATTTCTCGGCGTACCGCCTGCGCATCGGCATCTTGCATGTGGCGGCGGTCCTCTCGCACGTGCAGTGTGATGGAGTCTGCCCCACCAGCCATGGCGGCACGCGCTGCATCAAGCACGGAGGGCTCCGTGTTGTGAGACTCAAGCATGGTGGCGTAGCGTGCCTGGCGCAGCGTGGCCACGTGGTCAATATTTACTCCCAGATGCATAGTAGGATATAAAGTGAAGAATCCCCGCAGGATTGCTCCCGCAGGGATTCGGGTTAATCTTTAGTGCAAGAAGTGGCGGGCACCGGTGAACACCATGGCAATGCCGGCGGCGTCAGCAGCGTCAATAACCTCTTGGTCGCGGATGGAACCACCGGGCTGAATGCAGGCTGTTACGCCGGCATCAATAGCGGTTTGCAGACCGTCTGCGAAGGGGAAGAGACCATCGGAGGCGATAACGCTGCCCTTGAGGTCGAGCCCGGCTTGGCCGGCTTTCCACACGGCAATCTTGGCAGAGTCTACGCGGCTCATCTGGCCGGCGCCGATGCCGAGGGTTCCGTTCTTGTCGGTGAAGACAATGGCGTTGGAGTGTACCTGCTTGCACACACGCCAGGCAAAGCGCATGGCCTCCAGCTCTTCGGCGGTGGGTACGCGCTTGGTTACAACCTTGGACTCAAGGTTATCAAGACCCATAGCCTCGTCGTCGCGCTTCATGGTCATGATACCACCGGGGGCGGTGCGGATCATGGGCTGCTTGCAGTATTCGCGCCAGGCATCCATATCGATACGCATGATGCGGCAGTTCTTCTTCTTCTGCAAGATGGCGCGGGCCTCGGGCTCGTAGTCGGGGGCGATGATAACGTCCGTGAAGATGGCACCCACGATGCGGGCAAGAGCCTCGGTCATCGGGCGGTTCATCACGATAACTCCACCGAAGGGGGCCTGCGTGTCGGTCTGGTATGCACGCTTCCAAGCCTCTACCAAGTCTTCGTCATCCTGGCCTACACCGCAGGGGTTGGTGTGCTTGAGGATGCCGACGGTCGGTCGGCGGAAGTTCATGATGAGAGAAGCTGCGGCATCCAAGTCAAGAATGTTGGTGTAGGAAAGCTCCTTGCCTTGCAGCTGGGTGAAGATGGAGTCAAAGTTGCCGTAGAGCACGCTGGGCTGGTGGGGGTTGTCACCATAGCGCAGGGTCTGGTTGAAGGGCAGGGAGAGGCTGAAGTTGTTCTTGGTGCTCTCTTCTGCACGGTGACCAAGGTAGTTAGAGATGGCGTTGTCGTAAGAAGACGTGCGCATGAATACCTTAACGGCCAGCTTCTCGCGGGTCTTGAGGGTGGTGTTGCCGTTGTGGTTTTCCATTTCCTCCAGCACGGTGTCGTAGTCGGTGGGGTCAGATACCACTGTTACGGAGGCATAGTTCTTAGCGGCAGAGCGCAGCATGGAGGGACCACCGATATCAATCTTCTCAATGGCCTCGGCCAGTGTTACGCCTTCCTTGGCGATGGTTTCCTCGAAGGGGTAAAGGTTCACGCACACCAAGTCAATGGTGGGGATGTTGTTGTCTGCGGCCTGTTGCTGGTGCTCGGCCAAGTCACGGCGCTGCAGAAGGCCACCGTGTACCTTGGGGTGCAGGGTCTTCACGCGGCCGTCAAAAAGCTCAGGTGCACCGGTGTAGTCGGAGATTTCGGTGACGGGCAGGCCGAGCTCTTGCAGGTATTTGCAGGTGCCACCTGTAGAAATAAGCTGTACATTCTGGGCTACCAAGCCCTTGGCAAACTTGTCCAAACCGGTCTTGTCCGATACGGAGAGCAGTGCGCGCTGAATTTTCATCGTTTCCATGTTGAAGATAGAATTGGTGTTCATTGTCGCGTAGGCGGCGACGGGCACACCATACACCATTTTGTGTTTTAATGCAAGCCTTATTTTTTACCCGGTTGTACTCAACGGGGCAAGATTGGCAATGCGCGTTTGTTGCCGGTGTTTATCTGAAAAATGCCGGCACGGGGTTACCCTCGCTCTGCCAGCTGTACAAGGCCATGCCGGCATACAATGCCAAGATAAGTATAACCACCACGTAGAGCGTGCTCACCCCACTGCCTGCAAAGCTGCCGGCAAGCATCTTTGCTTTTTGTTTCAGCTCTTCATCCGTCAGTGCTCGTTTTTTGGGGCCTTTTGTTTTAAGCTTTGCCCTGCGAGCCGGCGCCCTGCCGGGTAAGGGGCGGGTATGGGTGGGCTCTTTCTCCGTGACAATCGGCGCTGTCGGCGCCTCCGAGCTATCTGCAAGTGGTACCGTTGCATCTTCCGTAAGGGGGGCTGTCGGCGCTTCTTCTGCCTCCACTTCTTTTGCCGGGGGATTTTTTGGGATTATAGGGGCAAAGTTTGCAAGCTCGGCTATAATCATGGAGGCATCGCCTATGGCGTATACCACGCCTTCTTTCATCAATACCGGCTCTTCTACCTCTTTTTCGTTGGCATAGGTGCCGTTGGTAGAGTCCAAATCCTCAAGCATAAAGCCCTTCTCGGTGCAGGTGATACTGCACTGGCGGTGCGAGAGTCCGTCCACCCCGCTCAGAGAAATATCGCACGCATCATCGCAGCCGATGATGGTGACTTTACCGAGTATTGCGGGCAAATCAAAGCCTTGCTTGCGTTCGTTGATAGTAATGATGAGAGATGCCATGCCTGTTCCTTACAGTATGCCACAAGCCTCGCAGATTGCAATATAAAAGTTCGTCTGTGGCAGAAAATTGAGTTCCTTTTAGGGAGATTGCGCTTGCTGCATCTTAAAAAAGAATCCTATGTTAATGTTTGCGGTTGATTGTCGATGAACCATTGTTCGTAGTGCCGGGCTTCAGCCCCACGTGGCAAAAGCGATTATCATCTGCCCCACAACCTCAAATTTATCAACCGAAAGGTTTAACCGAGCGCAAAAGAAACCGTTGCCGGTAAAAGCAACGGTTTTGAATTTAATTTGGTGCAGCAGCTTGCCTATCTTACAAATCATCCACCAGTGCGGTGCTTTTGGCGTAGGCGGTGGAGCGCGCCTCAAAGAAGTCCGTTTTGATGAGGTTGGCGTTGCTGTATTGAGATACCCAGGTACAAGAGGCCGGCTCCGCTTCGTAGCCATCGTAGAGCGGCTCGAAGCCGAGGTCCATGCACCTACGGTTGGCCAGGTAGCGTATGTAGTCGGTAATCATGCCGGTAGAGAGGCCGGGTATGTCATTGCCGATGACATAGCACCCCCAGGCAATTTCCTGCTCGCAACCCTCGCGAATCATGGCGCGGTACTCCTCCACCAGCTCAGGTGTGAAGAGTTCGGGCTGTTCGCGCTGCAGCTCGCGGATGATGTTGCGGAAGAGCCAGAGGTGGGTGCTTTCATCGCGGTTGATGTAGCGGATTTCTTGCGCAGAGCCGGGCATTTTGTTGTTGCGGCCCAAGTTGTAGAAGAACATGAAACCACTGTAAAAGTAAATGCCCTCCAGAATGAAATTAGCCACCAGTGTGCGGGCAAAATTTTGCGGGGTGCGGTTGTTTTGGAACTCGTTGTACAGGTTGCCGATAAAGGTGTTGCGGCGCAGTAGGTGTTCATCATTGCGCCATTGGTACAGCACCTCGGTGCGCTGCTGAGGCTCGCAAATGGTGTCCAACATATAGCTGTAGCTTTGGCTGTGCACGGCCTCTTGGAAGGCTTGAATGCACAGGCACAGGTTGACCTCATTGGCGGTTATGTATTCGCTTACCGAGGGCAGGTTGGCGGTCTGTATGCTGTCTAAAAATACGAGGAAGGAGAGAATCTTGTCAAATGCGCGGCGCTCTGCGGGGGAGAGCTTGGGGTAATCTCGCACATCGGCAGAGAGGTTAATCTCCTCCGGTATCCAGAAATTATTCATTGCCTGGCGGTACCAGCCACTTACCCAAGCGTACTTCATGTTGTTGAAGTCGTTGAGGTTGGTGGTGTTACCGTTGATGATACGGCGGGCGAGTACTTCGGAGTCGCCATGCGGATTAAACAGTGGTCTGCGGGTTAACTGGCACATGATTCACATTCTTCTACTTCGAGGCTTTTGGATCGGATATAATAGACTGTTTTCACCCCGCACTCCCATGCGAGGATGTAAAGATTGAGTATTTGGCGGAGGGTGTATTCGTTAGTAATATACAGGTTCATGCTCTGGGCTTGGTCTATGTGGCGTTGGCGTACACCGCCTGCACGCACGGACCAGCTTTGGTCTACCTTGTGGGCGCTCTTGTAGTACCACAGGGTGTCTATGGAGAGCTCGGGTGCCACGCGGGGCATAAGGCCGTTCTTCTTTTCCTCCAGGAAGAAGAGTTTCATGACCGGGTCTATGCCGGCAGTGGTGCCTGCAATAATGCTGGTGCTGCCGGTGGGGGCTACGGCCAGTAGGTAGGCATTGCGCATGCCGTGGGTGGCTACACGCTCCCGCAGCTCTTGCCAGTGCGGGGCCGTGTAGTTGCGGCGTTCAAAGTAACGCCCGCTTTGCCACTCACTGCCTTCAAAGTGGGCATAGGCGCCCTTTTCTTTGGCGGTGTCGCAGCTGGCACTGATGGCTGCGTGGTTGATTTGCTCAAAAAGCCTGTCTGCAAATTGCAGGTGTTCTTCGCTTTCCCAGCGTATGCCGTTTTTGGCCAGCATGTGGTGGTAGCCACTCACGCCCAGGCCGATGGGGCGATACCCTCTGTTGGTAATCTCTGCATAGGGCAGGGGGTAGAGGTTGAGGTCTATCACATTGTCCAGCGCGCGTATGGCGCTGCGGGTAATGTCTGCCACTTCTTGCGGGTCATTCACGTTGATGCGCCCCAACGACAGGCTGGCCAAGTTGCACACCACAAAATTGCCCGGCTTGGTGGTGGTTACCACCACTTGCTCGCCATTGACGGTGGTGACGGTTTGGCTGATGCTTTCAATGGCGCTCATGTTTTGAGCAATCTCGGTGCAAAGATTGCTGCAATAGATGATACCCTTGTGCTTGTTGGGGTTGGCGCGGTTCACGAGGTCTCGGTTGAAGACGAAGGGTGTGCCGGTTTCTACGGCGCTTTTGAGGATGAGGCGCACCAGGTCTTTAATGGGCACGCAGCGTTTGCTGATGCGTGAGTCTGCCACGCAGCTGAGGTAGCGTTGCTCCCACTCCTCGCCGTAGCTGTCCTCCAGCGCATAGCCTTTGATGCTTTGCACCTCGTGCGGGCACATCATGTACCAGTCGCCCTCAATATTGTCGCGCACCTGCTGCCAAAAGTAGTCCGGGTAACACACGGCGGGGAATACATCGTGCGCCTTGAGACGGTCATCTCCGTTGTTGGTGCGCAGCGAGAGAAACTCCGGCAGGTCGCGGTGCCAGGCATCCAGATACACGGCTACGGCGCCTTGGCGTACCCCCAGTTGGTCTACCGCCACGGCGGTGTCATTGGCAAGCCTTATCCAGCGGATAACTCCGCCTGCTGCCCCGGGGAACCCGCGTATGGCACTGCCGCATGCTCTTACTTTGCCGAAGTAGAGCCCCATACCACCGCCGTATTTGCTTACTTGTGCAAAGTTGTCAATACTGCGGTAAATGCCCTCCAAGCTGTCGGGTACCGTGTCGATGAAGCATGATGAAAGTTGGTGGAAGGGCTTGCGGGCATTGGCCAAGGTGGGCGTGGCTACCGTCACCTTGAGCGTGCTGAGGATGTTGTAAAAACGCTCCACCCAAGTGGCGCGGCCCTCTTTTTCATTCATGGCCAGGTGCATGGCTATGCCCAAGAACATTTCTTGCGGGGTCTCCAGCACGCGCCCTGCGTGTGTGCGGATAAGGTAGCGCCCGTGCAGCAGCTCCAAGCCCGAGATGTTGAAGAGCTTGTCGCGGTCTGAGTCCATCAGTTGCTCAAAACTTTCTATCTCGGCGCGGCTGTAGTTTTTCAGTATGTACTCGCCGTACACCCCCTCTTTGGTGAGGTGGTTAATCTTGTCATGCAGGTTACAAATGCCGGCCTCTGCCTCATAGGTGGCTACCCGCATACGGAAGCGCAACAGCCAAAAGCGGGCGGCTATCATCTCCCAACGCGGGGCATCGCGCGTGGTCAGCTCGGCGGCAGATTTGATGAGGCAGCCCAACGCGGCGTCATCCCCATGCCCCTCTTTGCAGAAGGTGCGGAACTTGGCCGTGAGCTGCTGGATGCTGTACTCTTCTTCCGTAAACTCTAGCTGTATTTCTTTGAGCACGGCATCCAATGCGGGGCGGGCCTCAAAGTGTTGCAACAGGTACTCTCTTGCAGCGCGGGCGCGGGTGCGCTCGTTGCGGTATAAGATGAAGCGCTTGGCTGCCTCGTAATGCCCCGCCACCATCAGGCTTTCTTCTACTTGGTCTTGTACGGTTTCTACGGCTACGGTTTCTCCCCCTTGCTTGCGCAGGCTCGCTTCTATGCTCACGGCCAAGCGCTCTACCTCGCTCCCCGTGTCCTGCATCCCTACGCTCTCAAACGCAAGCCTTATCACTCGCGCTATCTTCTCCCGCTCGTATGCGGCTTCTTGTCCGTTTCGCTTCCGTATTCTCATGGCTGCCACTGTATGTTGTATGTTGCACGCAATTATGCCACCGTATCTTCAAATGTCAAGAAAAATTATAAAGATTCTAAGAAAGATTCTTAATTGTTGCTTCGCCTTCTGTATAAAATGCAACGCGCCGCTCGGATAATGAGCGGCGCGTTGCGTAAAAAACGGGTGGAAGCATCAGCAGCTTCAGGCTTCTATGTAGCCGATGAAAGGAAGATTGCGGTACTTGCCGTTGAAATCAAGCCCGTATCCCACAAGGAAGACGTCATCGCAGTGCAGAGAGCAAAAATCTGCCTCATGTGCAACGGTACGGCGGCCGCGCTTGTTAATGGCAACGGCAGAGGCTACTTTAGTAGCGCCATTCTCGAGCAGCGCTTCGCAAACTTCTTTCATGGTAAGACCTGTGTCAAGAACATCGTCAATTACCAACACCGGTTTCCCCTTGCAATCGGGCAGGGCATTGTGCCATTTGAGTTTGCCGGTACTCTCTGTGCCGTCGTAGCTGGAGATGCGGATGGTTTGCAGCTCAAAGTTGGCCGGCAGGCAGCGCAGAAGGTCGGCTGCATACCAGATGGCACCGTTGAGCAGGCAAAGTGCCACAACGGGCTCTTCGCTACCGAAAAAAGCTTCTACCTCTTGAGCCGTTTTTTTTACGGCCTCACTAATTTGATCTGCTGAATAAAGCGTTTTGATGTTCATGTCGATACCCATGTGGATGATGCTTGCTGCGGCAGGCAAAATACAACAAAACAGGCAAAAAAGCAAGTTTAAGTTGTGCTTTTATGAGGGGTAAGCAATTTTCTGAGTAAAATCAGGTCGGGTCGTCGGCGCTCTGTTGGTTTTGTTGCTTGCTGACAACCGCGATGAGGGTATCCCAAAACGGGAAGTGTTTAAACAACCAACCGATGATAAAACCGATGCTTACCGCGCAGATGATGGTGCCCTCTCTCACGCCTTCGATGCCTTGAAAGATGATAAGTGATGCCAAGACTGATACGGCAACCATGGTGCAGTCTACAGCAACCTTTACGCGACTGAAACGCCATTTGAAAGTGGAGCTCAGAGCTAAGCAAAGCCCCTCTGCCGACAACGGTACCATCTTGGCTTTCACGAAGGTGAAGATACCGAACGCACAGAATACACAGCCCATTAGGGTGTAAAGGAGTGCTGCTATGTACCCCGGCATGGGGAGTATTTTTGTATAGAGGGTGCAGATGTCGAGCAAGGACCCCAAAATAAGGCCGTTGATAATTTGCAGTAGTTGAACGGGCTTGAACTTGCTGCGCAACAGTATAATTTGGCAGAATACCAGTAGTATGTGTACGCAGATGAGCATGTTGCCGATGGTGCAGAACTCAAATCCCACGGCGGTTGAGTCTTGCCCGAATACCTTGTGAGCTACCAAGGCCGGGCTGGTAATGGCATCTACGCCCAAGTCTGCAAGGACGGTAAAGGCAATGCCTTGTGCCAATATGTACAACCCCAAAACTAATAGAAAGAGTCGTAAAACAATTTCGGAGAGTGTTTTTTGTTGTTTCATGCCGGCGCTTATTTTACACTACATCTTGCAACACTACAAGTCAGTATTCTTAAGTTTTTTCATCGCGGTTTTATACCGTAAACATGACAGGGCGAAACATTGAGAATGGCGGGCGTAGTGGTATAATGCAGGCATGGTCAAGGTGGATTTGAAGGAGAAGTGGCGCAAGAGCCCGCATCGCCCCGGTGTGTACCTGATGAAGGGAGACGGCGGCGGTGTTATTTATGTGGGCAAGGCAAAGGACCTGAAACGCCGCCTGTGCAATTATTTTTCACCCTCGCGGGCTACGCTGGAGAACAGTAAAACCCGGGCGCTCATTGCGGCGATAGAGGATTTTGATTATTACGAGGTACGTAATGACCAAGAGGCGCTCATACTGGAGCAAAAGCTCATCAAAGAGTACCGCCCTCATTATAATGTGCAACTGCGCGATGACAAACGCTACCTGCTGCTGCGGGCCTCTCGGCAAGAGGAGCTGCCGCGCTTTTCTCTGGTGCGTTTGCGTAAAGATGACGGCGCGCGCTACATTGGCCCCTTTGTGCATTCTACCGCCCTCAAAGAGACGGTAGAGTGGCTCAACCACCGATTCCGCCTGCGCACCTGCACCTGCCGCCACCCCGGGGCAGAGCACTACAAACACTGCCATGATGATGTGATACGCCAATGCTCGGCCCCCTGCATAGGGCGCGTTACGGCAGAGGAGTACCGCGCACAGTTTGATGCCGCGCTTGCTCTGTTGGAGGGCGGGGCGCGTAAGGAACATATTGATGCCCTCACGCAAGAGATGATGGAGGCCTCTGAGGCGTTGGATTTTGAGCGTGCTGCACGCCTGCGAGATATCCGCGAAAATATACTCAAAACCCTTGAGCCTGCCCGCCGCTTTACCCGCGGCACCCCGGATTTGCCCGGTACCGTTAACCCGGAGCAAGACCTCGCTCAGCTGGGCTCAGCCCTCGGTATGGCTACGCCCCCCGCCGTTATGGAGTGTTTTGACATCTCCAACTTATCGGATAACCACATCGTGGCCTCCATGGTGCGTTTTACCCATGGCAAGCCCGACAACAAGGCCTACCGCCGCTACCGTATACGCGGGGTGGAAGGGCAGAATGATTTTGCCTCTATGCTTGAGGTGGTGCGCCGCCGTTATTCTCGCATTGTCAATGAAAGTGCGGCCTTGTTTGACAAACCTGCCGATATGGGCACCTATGCATGGCTCAAGCAATTGAGCAGCGAGGGTAAAGCCCCCATCACCGTGCCCGATTTGGTGGTGGTAGACGGCGGCAAAGGTCAGCTTGCCATTGCCGTGCAGGTGTTGGCAGAAGTGGGGCTGGGCGACATGCCGGTAATCGGCCTTGCCAAACGAGATGAAGAGGTGTACTTTCCCCGCGAAAGTGAGCCCTTGGTGTTGGATAAAGATTGCGGGGCCCTCAAACTGTTGCAACGACTGCGAGATGAGGCGCATCGCTTTGCCAACAACTACAACGAGTTACTGGTGCGCAAGCGCGTGCGCGAAAGTAAGCTGGATGCCTTCCCCGGCATGACCCCCAAGCGCAAAGAGCTCTTGCTTGCCCGCTTTCACACCGTGCCGGGGATTCGCTCTCGCTCTGCTGCTGAAATTGCCGAGCTACCCGGTATCTCCAAAGCCTGGGCAGAGAAGTTTGTTGCGTGGCTGGCGGATAATTGAAGGATATATTTATAGCCCCGTGACAGAGGGGCGACTGCCCAATAGCCACGCGGTGCAGCCCGCAAGCGACGGAACCCGTGGTTGAGGTAGAAAAGAATCTCTGAGCCCGAGGCAGCGAAGCTGCTGAGGCCGACAGCAGGGTGCTATTCCCCATAAGGACTGTTTATTCATTGTTTACAATGCGTTATTATTTAATATAAATACACACTTTCAACTGAATTTACCAACGAAAATGCCGGAGCTGTGCGTGCAGTCGGCCACGTTGCCATAGCTATGCATCGGCTTCTCGGACTCCTATTTTATTTTAATTTTAACCACGATGTCCACCGCTAACGCGGCTGCGCCCGTTGACTAGTAGTCCATCGCCCCGCTGTCACGGGACTCTTGAATTTGGCTCGCCGTGCTCGCTGTATTACTCCAAACTGTCCCTCAACTTGACATTTGTGATGGGTTAACCGAAATATTAAACCTAGACTAAAGTTTTGGTATCGTTTTGGTGTCTACTATTTTCATATCTTCGTCAATGTATAGGCGTATGCCTTTTACATAATCATCGACAAAGAAAACGAGTTTCTTCTCTGTGCTGTAATTATCGGATAGTTCTACGGTGGAGACCTCTTCTATGAAGGACATACTTGCCGCTTTTTCGGCAACGAGGGGCATTAACTTGTTTGCTTTTTTTATTCTACTTACACCATAGCGGTCGATAGTTTTGTCGTAACCTTGACCTTTTTTAGTGGGATAAGCGGATATTGCATTTTTTGCTATTTTTTCCTTGATTGACTTCGTTGGTTTGCTGGGAGTATGGGGGGGAGTAGCGTATTGTTGCGGTGTTGTTACCTCTGCATTGAAATTTGCTGGTGAGGCTGACGCTATGGTTGTTGTTTGAGTAACTGCTATTGATGGAGTAGCGGTATCATTTGATTTGTCAGAAACAGATGTGTCTGCTTTCGGGTGAGGTTCTGCTACTGTTGAGGGGGGAGATGATTCGTTTTTTTGGGGGGAATTGATGCTGCCTATGACGCCCATTGCGATGCAGAATAGAATGAAAACAATTAAGCATCCTAAAGAAGGTTTGTTTTCTGAATCTTTTATATTCTGAATCTGGTTTTTGACAAAAGCTATTGTAGTTGCCGGATTTTTGAAATCTGATAAATTGATATTTTTGTTATTATTTCTCATCGTTTGCAGGGGGCTGTTTACAACGGTAGCAATCGCTCCTACTTTGTTGATACGATTTGCATAGTCCTCTGCTTCATCAATGTTGCTGGTTGTAAATAAAACATAGTTTTTACTTCCCAGGATTTCTGATATTTTGAAGAATCCCGCTTTTTCGTTTTTTTCTTTAATTAGTTTGATTAACTCCGTTGTTTGTTTCGTGGTAGTTCCTTTTGCGCTTTCAAGGATTACCTCAAAAATAACAGTCTCGTTATTAGGGGTGCGATGCCTATTTTCTGTGTGATGAAACGGTGTTTCTTTTTCTGGTAGATGTTGGCAAGATTGAGTATTTGTTCGATGCCGTTTTATTTTTTCTAAAACAGATACTAGACGCCCCATAATTTCTTGAGCCTCGTCTGCTTCTTTCGGGAAAGATGGATAGAAACTATGATAGGTTCCAAAGCTGTGTCTGTAATAATTTTGTTGGGGAGCATCAATGAACAATTCAATCTCCAGTCTGAGTTCTGAGCCATTTCTTATTCCGGTCATCTTTTCGAAATCTGCATGACTGCGATATGTTTGGTGATCCTTAATAATATTATAGTTTATTAACTGAGAAAAATTGAGCTGTTTTTTGAACGCTAACTTACCTCGCACCCTTTTTTTTGAAAAAGTGCCGGTGATTTTTTCGTGGTATAATTCAAGCGTCATAGTTTCTTTGTATTCATCGATAATGATGTAGCCAAAATGTTTTAGATCAACAGTATACATGAGCGAAGTTTTTATTGTTTATATGTTGAATTGTTTGCTTATGAAAATTCTTAGCCCGTTTTTTTGTTATATGTAAGAGATTTGTCGGCAAAGCTTTCAGATGGTCTTTTTGTTGTAATAAAAAGAGAAGAATATCATGGTTCTTTTTATTTCTTTAATGATTCAGTTATTTTGTTAATTCCTCATGTCGGCAGTTATGATACCCATTGTTGAACTATCGATAGCAGGTTTATACAACGTAAAGATAACCGTTAAGAATGTACTTTTGAAAAATAGGTTTAATGTAGATGAGTTGGTTGTAGTTTTCTATTAACAAAGACGTTTTAGTGATAATAACTCTAAAAGTGATTTGTGTCAACGCATAATCTAAGTATATCAAAAAGGTAACCAAATATGAACTTGCTAGAAAGCAAGATTGCCGAGTTGCTCGGTATCTCCAAAGCCTGGGCAGAGAAGTTTACGGCTTGGTTGGCAGAAAATTAGCGAAACCTCAAATCCCGGTTCTATTTATTGTTGCGTCTTTTTGGGGGCGGTGGTGATGCGCCCCTCATCGGTTAATATCATGCCGGAGTCTTTGGGGATGAGCGGCGGTAAAGGCGTGGCAAAGGGTGGGATGGAGGGGGTGTCCGCTTTTTGCTGCCGGGCAGAGGACGTTTGGGGGCCGGGCGCAGCGGGTGATGAGGGCTCTGTGCGGGGGTGGGGGGGAGCAGTTGGCTCGGCTTTCTGTATGGGGGTTGGCCTCCAATGGGCAACACACGTTATGATGATGATAATTAACACCACCAGTAAGAAGAGCCTTGTCTTGTTTTTACGCTTTTGCAAGGTACAGAGCCATTCCTCGGCCGTTTGAAAGCGGTTTGTTATTTCTGTTGAAGCTGCTTTTTGCAGGGCTTTGATAAAATGGGACGGACAACTTTTTTTGAGTTTTGGTGTGATGTGGTGTAAAAAACATTGGGCAAGCGCATAGAGGTCTGACCACGCACCAACCCTCCCATGTGGGCTGAATTGCTCAGGTGCGGCGTATCCGGGTGAGCCGACCGGGGTGAGGGTGCGATTTGCCGTGCCGATATGGGCAGATCCAAAATCTATGATGACAGGGCTTCCGTTATCGCGAATGATGATGTTTGCAGGTTTGATGTCTCGGTGTATAACGCCGTTGCCGTGTAAGTAATCAAACGTTTGCAGAAGCTGGCAAAGGGTGAGATACAGAGTCTCATAATCCGTTGCAGGGGAGGGGATGAAATCTTGTAGCTTTTGCCCTTCTATGTATTCCATAATGAGGTAGGCGGTGCCGGCTCCTTCCACAATATCGTAAATTTTAACGATATTGGGGTGGTTGAGCCCCGCTAAAATGCGTGCCTCCTTACAGAAAACAGATAGCGCGTAAGCGTAAAGCTCTGCCTCTATGGGTTGCACTTGGGCACTGTTGCTTGCCCGTATGCATAATCCCATGGGGAAATGTTCTTTAATGACAACCGGGCGCTCTAAAGACAAATCAAATGCTAAGTAGCTAATACCACCCCCGCCTTGCCCTAAAACTTGGCGTATCTCGCAGTTGCCGATGACGGCTTTTGTTGGCAGCGCGTTAGAAAGATTCATGCCCGTTGAGAGGTTGAGCCAATACTACGTTTGGGGCAAAATTATTTTACAGCTGCGCAGTTGGGGGGCGGTAGTCGGTGCCGGGGAGTCTATTATCTGTTGAATAGCTTCGATGATGACTGCCTCCATCGTTGTGTTGCGAGCTGCAGCATGTTCTGCTAAGCGATGATAGTTTTCCTCTGCCAGTTGAATGCTGAGCGATACGGTCGTTGTTACCTTTATGCCCGTAGCTTGCGCGTCCGGGGGATTTTGCGGTGGTGCAGACTCCGGCATGTGTACCATAACTTGTTCTAACAATTGTTGTTTGAGCGGGGGTATGTTTTTTTTGCTCATCCAGTTGCGAACTGTTATTTCGGATACGCCACATTGCCCTGCAACCCAGCGGTAATCGAGCCCATGGCCTTTTAACCAGTGCTTAATCTTTGTTTTGAACTCGGCTTGTTCATTGCCTTGCTTCATGCATGCTTATAGTAACACTCCGCGTATTGAATGTCAAGACGCCTCTTTTCCGCAGCGGGTGTTTCTTTTATTCTTTGTTATTTGACGATTCCTGCAATGCCGTGTAAATTGCTTCAGAAATCAGCTGCTCTGTGCTTATCTGTTGTTTTGCCGCTGCGGTGACAAGTTTTTCGAAGTTTTTTACCGGAATGTTGACTTCTATACTTGTTTCTGACGTATCATTATGAGATGCGTTTTTACCCGGTGTGTGTGTTGCCTTTTTGCTGTTGTTGTTTGTCTTATCTGAGGACATGAAAGCATTGTAACAGGAAAATATTTTTTTGAAAAGTCTCTTTTTTCTATTTTTTTTCTTGAAAAAGTATCAAAATGAGATATTGTAGAGTCGCACGGAGGTAGCAGATTGCATATTTTGCAGACGCAACTCCTTGGCAACAATCTAATTTCTATTGTCTATGAAAATCACAGTAAAATTATCTCTATTGGCTCTTTGCGGTGGCATGCTTTGCTCTTGCGGAGAGGGTGAAAAGGCTGCCGAGAGTCCGGCAGTGCAGGCTTCTGCTACAGAGACAACGTCTCAGTCAGAGGCTATGTATGCAGCTATTCGTAAGGATGTTGACACTTATAAGGCCGAGCTTGCTGCAATTGACCCGAAGGCTGTATCGGACAAGCTATTGGATTTGATGATTTTACCGTCCGATTACGTCAGCAAAATTGAGCAATGCTTAGCTCTGGGCGATGTAGAGGGCTTTAAGTTGATTATGTCGAGCGGTGATTGGGGCATGGCTGTATCCGGCGGCAAAGAGAATTTCCTGAAGCTCGCCGGTGGTTTATTGCTGGAAGAAGCCGCCAAAGCTGAAAAGGACCCCGCAACCATGGTGAAGTGGGTTATTGCAGCCGGTGTAGATGTAAAAACGGCTACAGATAAGAAAGGCCTGCCGGTGCTGGCAGCAATAGCAAACACTCGTAACATGGAGGTAATCCGTATTTTGTATGCCATGGGGGCTCGTTTGGAGAACGAGTTTTTGTCTGCCGTGGTTGCCGGTGACGTTGATGCCGTTAAGAAAGAATTGGGCAATGGGGCAGATGTAAACGCTGAGGCCGCTTGCGTTAAAGGGATGACTGCCGTTGCGCTCGCCACAATCAACCCGGATACTACCATCTTAAGCATGCTTGTAGCTAAAGGGGCCAATGTGAACGTCTCTTCCGATACCGTTGCTCAGACCCCGATTCGCATAGCGGTGGGTACATCCAATCTTGCTGCTTTTAAGATATTGGCCGATGCCGGTGCAGACCTTACCGTTAAGGATGATGGTTATTCCTTGTTGCACCGAGCTGCTCAATTTAAGAAAACCGATGACAGCCTGGAAATCATAAAACTCCTTTTAGCGAAAGGTGCAGATATTAACGCCGTTACGGATGAAGGATATACACCTTTGATGTTGTTGCTGTTCTGGGTTGAATCAACGGATGAAGATTATGAGCAAACGGTTGAGGCTCTTAAAATAATGTTGGCTGCCGGTGCAGATCCCTCTTTGGCTACCAAAAAGGGAAAAACCGTTCGGGATATGTTTAAGGCAGAAAAAGCCCCGGAGTGTATGCAGTTGCTGGACTCGGCCGCTGCTAAGTAAATCTTGGGAAATTGTTGTTCATCAGCAATTTTCCTTCACAACAAAATCGCAAAACATATGAAAAAAATAGTAACAATGGCCATGTTGGCCGCTTCCGCACTCGTGTTCTCCTCTTGTGGTGAGCCTACCTTTGATTCCTCCAATGAGAAGGAGAGCATTAAAGCCATGGGTGAAGCCATGGATGGCGATACTCAAAAAGCAAAAGACTTTGGTTTTGCTTATGCCAAGCTTAAAATGCAAGGCAAGGTCAAGGAGATGGACGGCAAAACTGCCGATGAAATCATTGAGATGGCTAAGTAAAGCTTAGTATTTAATGTATTTAGGGTGAGCGCATAACGCTTCTTTCCCTTTTTGTGCCTCCCTCTGCCGGGATTTAGCGGCGGGGGGAGGAATGTCTTTGGTGCTATTTGGAATCTGCCGCCGGGTAGAGGGAGGAGGAGTCGCTGCACTTGTAGGAGAATGAGTTGAGGGTTGAGCACATGGGCATGTAGCCCTAGGGCGGAGCAAAGCTCATCCAACGTATTGAGTCCGCCGCGGACGGCTGCAAGTATCTCTTGAGTGGCCTCGGGAGCTTGCGCTATGCAACAAAAACTTGATGCCTTATTCAGCTAGGTTCAATAATTCCCGTTCGTCGGGTAGTAGTAATGGTTCACCAGTGGTGCTGCTGAATTGTGGCACACCGGTAAAGTTTTCTCGTGAGAGCTTCTTTCTTGGTTTATATCATATATACGAGTGGGCATAATTAGTCAACACAAGTCCGGGGTGAACACAAAGCAGTGTTCAGCTAGGAGTTTACAGCGCAAAGCTCGTTATGCTCGCATGTCAACTGCCACATAAATTGAAATTTTCAGGATAAATGATTCATTTTTAATTGTTCCCACTCGTTATCTTATTTGTTGATTGTTGAGCAAGCTGTAAAACATAAGAAAGCCGTTGTTCTTTTCAGAACAACGGCTTAAAAAATATTCAGTAATTTACTTTATATTTGCTCGCCCAAGGAGCCGATGAACAAGAGAGCCTGAATCATCTTTTCGGAGCCGTAGCAGGCATTATCGCCAAGGCGTTCGCAATGTGCTTGGAACGTAACCTGGCCTTTTTCTGCTTTAGCCAAGAGAGCCATGATTCTTTGCTCTGTGGCGCTATCAACGGGGCCATCGGGCTCAATGCCTTGGATAACCTGCAACTGAGTGAAGAACTCGATGGCTGCGGCCTTAAGGGGAGCTGCGGCGGCATCTGCGGTTTGCTTGTTGTGTACACCGGCCAAAATGCTGTTCATTTCATCCAAAGCGGAGGTGAAACGAGAGCAGGCAATGTACATTTCCTGTGCGGCGGCAGCCTCTGCCTTGGCGGGAATGTTTACGCAGAAAATGCTCAGAAGCACCGTAATAAATGTGAGTATTTTTTTCATGTTTGCTTGTATTGATGTAGGTTTGGAGAGGTAATCGGTTGCTACCAACCGGCGAAACCATACCAAATATATTTGTTGTTGTCAAGCTTGCTGTTTTATGTAGCTTGATATCTGCCACCGGGCAGGGGAATAATGCGGCGCATGACCTGCAGGCGCATGAGCTGCGGGGTAAGCACGTGGGCCGGGTGCCCCAAGGCGGAGCAGAGGTCATCTAATGTATCATGCCCGGCATGGATGGCGCATAGTATTTCATCCGTCGCTTGCGGAGCTAAGGTAACGGCGTATGAGGGGTTCTTAGGTTCCTGCGGCTGGGGGCTCGTCTGCTCGCAGAAGAGCTCCATTTGGCGGGGTGGGGCATTCCACCTCATATCACGCATCAGTTCTGCTGGCGAGGTGCAGAGTGTAGCGCCGTCACGAATCAGCGCGTGGCAGCCGATGGAGGTAGGCTTATCTACCATGCCGGGGATGGCAAAGACGGAGTTGCCGTAATCTGTGCCGGATATATGGGCCGTGTGTAGCGCCCCGCTGTGAGAGGGGGCCTCTACCACCAGGGTGGCACGGCTCCACGCCGCCACAATGCGGTTGCGCTGGGGGAAGGTGGTGCGCCCGGGGCGCAGGTTCATGGGAAACTCGCTGACTACGGCGCCGTGACCCTTGATGATTTGCTGTGCAAGCTCCGCGTTTTCTTGTGGGAAGATTTGGGATAACCCGTGGCCGAGTACGGCGATGGTGCGGCCACCGGCATCCAATGCGCCGCGGTGTGCGGCGGTGTCTATGCCTTTTGCCAAGCCGGAGATAATGGTGCAACCGGCATCTGCCAGCTCGCGCCCGAAGCGGCGTGCCACGGTCATGCCGTATGGGGTGGCGGCGCGAGAGCCTACGATGGATACGGCATGGTGTTGGTCTTCCTGTGCCCATTCTCCCAGCACATAAAGCACAATGGGCGGGTCGCTCATGCGGCGCAGGGCATGCGGGTAATCCTCATCTGTAAGCGTAACGATGCGCACGCCGTAGTGGGCGGCGCATTCCAGCTCTGCCTGCACGTTGGTGCAGTTGTGCCAGTTGGCAATGGCGTTGGCCATTTTGGCACCGATGCGCGGCACGCGCTCCAGCATGTTGGAGCCCGCTGCCAGTACCAGCTCTGCAGAGCCGAAAAACTCCAGCAGTGACTGTATGCGCACCGAGCCCAACCCGGGTATCAGGTTGAGCGTGATGAGGGCTTCCCTCGGGCTGAGCATCGGTGTGGTCATTTTGTGTGTTTATTCTGGTGAGCCCGAAGCCACGCCGGGGTCGGCACTGCTGCCGCGGCGTGGCTTCTTGGAAAGTTTTGAATATGGGATTATCGCTCGACGGTGAAGTCAAGCCCCAAGTCCATAGACGGTACGGAATGGGTGAGGCAGCCGAAGCTCATGAAGTCTACGCCTGTTTCGGCAGCGGCGGGAGCCGTTGCGAGGGTGAGGCCGCCACTGGCTTCAAAATAGGGCTTGGGGGCATCGCCGCGCATTTCAACAGCCTTGCGCATATCCTCGCAGCTCATGTTGTCGAGCAGAATGTAGTCTACGCCCGTGAGTTTGAGGAAGGCTTCCACTTGCGTGAGGTTGTCGGCCTCCAGCTCTACCTCTACACCGGGTTTGTCTGCTTTGAGTTGGTTGATGCAGGCTTGCAGGTGGTCTGTGTTGCCGTCTGTCATCAGGTGGTTATCTTTCACCATGGCGCGGTCGTAAAGGCCGAGTCTGTGGTTGTTGCCGCCACCGTGTACCACGGCCGCTTTCTCAAGCAAGCGGTAGCCGGGGGTTGTTTTGCGGGTGTCAAGCAATTTGCATGAGGTGTGCGCAATGGCTTTCACGTATTTGTGGGTCATGGTTGCCACGCCGGAAAGTCTCTGGATGAAGTTGAGCGCGGTGCGTTCTGCACCCAAGATGGAGCGTGCGGAGCCTTCAATCATCATGACGATGGCATCGGGTGATACCTCTTCACCATCGTGCAGGTATACCTCTACGCGCAGGGTGGGGTCTACCGCGCGGAATACGGCCTCTGCCACTTTCACGCCGGAGAGTACACCCTGCGTGCGCGGGCGCATCAGGGCACGGGCCTGCAGCCCCTCGGGTACAAAGTAGGTGGAGGTAACGTCGCCATCACCGAAATCTTCCTCAAGCGCCAATTTGATAAGCGCCTCCATGTTGTCAGAAACTTGCGTGCTGCTCATGCCTTTACTATAAGGCAGAGCAGTCTTTTTGTAAAGCAAAAACAGGAAGCGTGCTGCTTCCTGTTTTGCGAAAAAAGGTGTCAGAATCTGAAATCCACACCTACTGATACGTAGAGCGCGGGTTTGTAGTGGTGGGTTTCTATGGTATCTTTACCGGTATTGCGCTTTAAAAAGTCGGCACGGGTTGCTACATTGCTGCCGATGGAGGCGGTGATAACTCGCTTGGTTTGACCCGGTTTGGCAAAATTGTATTCTCCCGTAACACCGAGCACCAAGGCGCGCATGCGGAAGTTCTCGTCTCCCCTCGGGGTATCAACGGCCCAAATACCGCCGGAGCTCATGGCAAAGGGCCCCACCCGTAAACGGTCGTTTACCTGATACATGGCAGAGAGTTTGTAGCCTTGCAGTGAGACCGTCCAATCTTGCGTGGGCTGCCATTCGACCCCGAAGAAGGGCACGGCAAAACATTCTGCAAAGCGGGGGGAAATGCCTATACCGAAGGTGTAGCTGAATACCTCATTTTTTCTTACGGTGTACATGGCATAGGCCGCGAGGTCTGTGCCGTGAGAGATAGCCTCGCCATCAGTTGCAAGCTCGGGGGCTATGCCTACTATCAAACGGTTGCCGTTGGGCATGGTTTGGATGAAGCTTATGGGCAAAGCCACATTGTACATCACCTCGTTATTGAGGGTGAGGTTGCCATCTGCATTGAAAACTGTAATTTTTGTATCCAGCTGCGCATTGATGCTTATATTGTTCCAGCACGTTTTTCTGGGGTCAGAGAGCGGGATGGTAAGTGCGTAGCTCTGCATGCTCAGCCCGGACCCCCCGTGGCGCTCGTGCATGTGAGTAAGGAAGGTGGCCTCCGCAAAGCTGGGGGCCAGTCCGCTATCCGGCAAGTTATATTGAAGAGAATTGGGACTGTCTGCCATGGCTGTTGTGGCCAATGCCATAGCGGCGAATATATGTTTCTTACTCATGTGCGAGCGATTTTAGCATGTTGATTATGGTTTTTCAAGCGTTAACATTTTTCTGAGTGAGTATAACATGAAAAAAACGGGCCGGGGAAAATCCCCGACCCGCTGGGTCTACATACACGTTACAGCACAAAAAAGGGAAAATCAGAATGAGAATACGGCTTGCACACCCATGATGACGGCATCCGACTCGCTACTGTAGGCGGGGTTCTTGATGTATTGGACGTGCGGGACGAGCTTCATGTAGTCATTGACTTGGAGACTGTACATGGCTTCTATCACGTATTCTCGGTTGTTGTTGGTGGGCTCTTCTGCGGAGTTGGTGCCTTTGAATACGCCGAAGGCAAGGCCTACGAAGTCATCCTCTCTGCCGGGGATGCCTTGGAATGTGGCTCCGCAAGAGAAGTCGAACGAGGAGCCTAGGTCTTGCTTTGCGCCGAAACCGCTGCGTGCAAAGAAGGTGAGCGCATCGCAGGGGGCATATTCAATGCTGGCGGCCATGCCGGCATTTTTGCGGTTTTTGTCTGCCTCTTCCACTTGGCGGAAGAAGGGGTTGATGCGTACAGTGGCAGCACCGTCTAAGATGGTACGGCCATATTCACCCACTACCATGTAAGAGGAGCCATCTCCAAAGGGGTTGTAACCGTAGCCGGTTGTTTCTCTGCTGACGCCGAGCATGGCGTAGCTCTTGTCATCAAACTCAAACTGAGCAATCGCGCCCAAGTTGGCATCGGGCAGCGCGAGTACGGTGGAGTTGACGAATCCGCCATTAGTGAAATTGTGGAATGAGTCGTTGGCCGGCCCTACGGCATCAAAGTAATTGGTCATATTGACCATACCGGCGATAATGCAGGCGCGTTTGCCGTTGAAGTAGTGCATGAGTGCCAGCTCGGGTATCACTAAATCGTGTGGGCCATATATGTCTGCATGCATGCCCGTGAACTCGCCTACGCTATCGACAAACTGTTTGTCGGAGGCGGCAGAACGCTTGTCAAGCCCCCAAGAGCCTGATAACTCCAAGCGCAGCCAGGTGCCACCGTTGATGTTGTCTTCTACTATGCGCTGGTTGAGTTGTGCATGCAACAGCGTGTAGTTGTTATGATTGTTTGTCGCTGCACCGTTGGTGTGCCAGTAGCCGTAAGCTGCGTCTACTGCCCATTGGGTGCCGAGCTTGCTGTTCATGTGGGCATGCGCTTTGTGCAGGTTGTGGCTGTTTGCATCGGCGGCTTCCGGTGTAAACATATTGATGCCCTCCAGAATCTCACCACGTTGGGCGGTTTCTGTTGCGTAGGTGCCGCTCACCATGAGTCCGGCTGCGGCGATTGCGAGTATGTTTTGGAATTTCATCATAATCTTATTGTTTGTTAAAACTAACTTAAAAGGTAAAAAAATCAGGGTTTCTTATTGTGTGTTGTATGCTCTGCTTTATCGCAACCGGAGCATCCGCACCCACACCCCCCGCCACAACAAGAGCCCCCTTTACCGGCCTTTTTACGAAGGACGGAGCGGATAGCCAGCAAGGCACATACCAGAAGAATAGTGATGATGAATGCGTCTGCCATAATGTTGTGTCGGTGGTTGTGTTTGAGGTGTGTAAAATATCAGTCTTCTGCAGATTGATTGGGATTGGGGCGCACCGCTTGCACCAGAATACCCAGCAGGATGATGCTGGCAACCAGCTGCCCTGTGCCGAATACGCCGGTGGTGCATAAGAGCCCGAGTTGGTAGGTACACAGGGCTATAAGGTATGCCCACAGGGTCATAAAGCCGATGGCAAGCAGGGTCCAGCGAGCGCTGTTCATCTCTCTGCGAATGGCTCCGCATGCGGCAAAGCAGGGGGCGCAGAGTATGTTGAACAGCAGGAAAGAAACGGCGCTCAGTGTCGTGAATGCCCCGCTTGCCCCTACATTGGCAGCTACGCCAACGGTTTCTTCGTCTTCCTCCGGTGCGGGGAAAAGCCAAGCAACGAAGTCGTTCAGGTAGTCCAAGATTCCTTTATCTTCTGTTTCTGCCACGGTTTCAGCCGGGGCTTCTTCTGCACTTTGGTTCGTTTCTGTCGGCACAGAATCTCGGGTGGTGGCATCGGTGCGCCACAGTGCCACAGTGAGTGCAGAGAGCGCATTGGTTTTGGTGAGGTCGCTGCTGCGGGGCAGTGCCTCATCTGTCTGTTCTTCTGCCGTATTCTCCTCTGCGGCGGGGTACAGTTGACCAAAGGTTGCGACTACGTTTTCTTTGGCAGTAAGGCCGGTAACGGTGGCAACGGCGGGTTTCCAGTCTCCCCAGCCAAGGGGCTCAAACATGGGGGCAACGGTATTGCCGATGTCTGCCAACATGCCGTGGTTAATGGGCTCGCCCTCCAAGCCTTCTTGCTCCGGCAGGTAGGTGAAGCTCCAGTTGTAGTTGGAGAGCGCCCAGATGAGGGCAGAGGCCAAGAAGATAACGGTGCCTGCCTTTTTGACGAAGGCTTTGCAGCGTTCCATGGCGCGCAGATTAATGCTGGCACCGCGCGGCGTGTGGTACTCGGGCAGCTCCATCACGAATGGCGTGTAGCTGCCGGCAAACATGTGTGTTTTTCGCAGCATGTAGCCACCCAAAATGACGGACCCCACGCCGGCGAAGTAAGCAAGCGTTGCAATGGAGGCTGTTTGCCCGATCATGGCGCCGATAAGTGCCAGTATGGGCAGTTTTGCACCACAGGGCACGAAGGTGGTGAGCATGATGGTCATGCGGCGGTCTTTCTCATTTTCAATGGTGCGTGTGGCCATAACACCCGGTACACCACAGCCCATGGATACCAGCAAGGGGATGACCGACTTGCCGGATAGACCGATGGTGCGGAAGATGCGATCCATCATGAAGGCTACGCGCGCCATGTACCCGCAATCCTCAAGCAGTGCCATCAGGAAGAACAGCACGGCCATTTGCGGTAAAAAGCCCAATACCGCACCCACGCCGGCTACTATGCCGTCTGTGATGATGCTTTGTAATTGTGGGCTGCAATCCAAGGTGGTGCGGCCCAACATGGCAACGCCGAATGCAACCGCGCTCATGATGACAAACCAGCTCACGAAATCAGCGCGGCTGCCTCTGCCGCTCATTTTCATGGGGTTTTTGCAGAATCTGACAGAGTTTGTGCCGTAATTGTTGGCCGTGCTTTTGCCGGGCAGTACCAAACAGGCCAGCAGTAATACGGCATTGGCGGCGTAGAGCAACCACATGGTGCCAGTGTGCAGGTATGACGGCATGTGGGGGCACACGTATTCCAGCAGGAACGGCGCTATCACGATGTATAACCAAGCTCCGTTAAGGTTGAGGTCATGCAGGCGGCGTATCATGGCCGGGAATACCAGTATCATCGCCAAAATGGCGCTGAACATGGTGAGTGCTTCTACCCCGGCGGCTTCATTGCCGATAAATCCGGCTAACCATCCGCCTACAATCGGCCCGAAGAGTACGTCATTAGCCCAGCCCGTTCCCCAATCGCCCACTGTGTTGATGGCTATGTAATATATGGCATACATGATGCCCACAAAAATAAGCGGGCCGGCAAAGCGGTGTGTAAGCACATTGTCTATCTTGGCAGAGAATGTTTCTTTTGCGGCCTTGCGGGGCATAACATCGGGAATGAGTGCGCAGATGGCATCGTATCTGCCACCGGCAATGATGGAGGCGATATCGTCATCCATCTCACTTTCCACCCTCAAGCGCTTGTCCTCTATGCGGTGGCATTCTTGTTTGCTGCGGGTGCTCAGCAGAGCCGTGTCGCCCTCCAGCATCTTGACGGCTTCAAAACGTGTTACCCCCAGCTCGGTGCGTATGCCTTCCACTGCGGCTTCTACAACGGGCGTGTAGTTCAAGGGGGCAGGGGCTACCGGGCTTTCTGCCAATATGTGCTTTAACAGGTTGTTGATGCCGGTGCGGTTCAGGGCACTTACTTTTAACACGGGGCATCCCAGCTTTTGGCTCAAGGCATCGGCGTCTATGGTGTAGCCGTCTTCTTCTGCCAAGTCTATCATGTTGAGCACAACTACTATCGGCAGCCCTGTCTCCAGTAGCTGCGAGGTCAGGTACAGGTTGCGCTCCAAGTGCGTTGCATCCACCACGTTGATGATCATGTCCGGCCGCTCTTCCAGCAAATAGCGGCGCGATACTACCTCCTCCGGTGTGTAGGGGGAGAGTGAATAGATGCCCGGTAAATCTTGTAATTCTATGTCCTCGTGCTCCGTAAGGTGGCCACCCTTGCGGTCCACCGTTACGCCCGGCCAGTTGCCCACGTATTGATTTGCTCCCGTCAGCTCGTTGAACAGGGTTGTCTTGCCACTGTTCGGGTTGCCGGCTAATGCAATTGTTTTGCTCATGTTTGGTGAAACTAACTTTTTGTGCGCTTATTCTACAACAATGCAGGCAGCCTCGCGCTTGCGCAGGCTGAGCTCATAGCCTCTCACCGTTATTTCTAACGGATCCCCCAGCGGGGCTACCTTGCGTATGATGACCTGAGCACCCTTGGTAAGCCCCATGTCAAGTATGCGCTGGCGCAGGGCGCCTTCCCCTGCTACTTTAATTACGGTAACGCTCTCGCCGGCTTTCGCTTGCTTGAGCGTTTTGCGTGTTGGTTGCTGCTCTGTCATGTTAGGTGCGGCTAATTTTCTGCGGTTATTTTAGTCTAAACTAACTTTTAAGTCAACACTTTTTTAATGAAAAAATGGTCATAACAAAAGGAGGCAAGGCAAACCTTAGCGGGAGAGGTAGGCGGTGAGTTCTTTTTCGTACAGCTCGGGTTCCAGCAAGAATGAGTCATGCCCTTTTTCGGATTTGATGCACTTGTATTGAGCCTGCACGCCGTTTTTGACAAGGCGGCGGTGGAAGGATGAGATAGCTCTGGGGGAGAAGCAGCAGTCTGTGCTGATGGAGAAGAGCATGAAGGGGATGCCGTGCTCAGCAAAGCGGCGGAAGCATGCATCCACGCTGCGGCCGGTGATGGCCTCCAGATTAAAGCCGGTCCACATGTTGATGATGCGGATATAAGCGTTGGCGTCAAAGCGCTTGGCAAACTTGGTGCCTTGGTGCAGCATGTAGCTCTGTGTACTTTCTGTGGGGGTAAACCAAGTGAGTAGTCCTTTGCGGTCGGGGGAGCAACCTTTGCGCGCACGTTTTTCTAAGCCACGCTGGTAGACAAAGTGTTTATGGCAAATAATGCGTGCCAGTGCCACACCTCGCAGGGGCGGGTCGCTGAGGGGGTAGCGCCCTTCGCGGTATTTCTCGTCCATCTCAATGGCGCAGAACTGCTCGAAGCCGCTCAACTTGTGCTCAATGGCGGGTTTGTAGTCGGCGCCGATGATGATGACCGTGCGCACGCGCTCGGGGTAGAGGTTGGTGAATGCCAAGCTGAGCATGCCGCCCACGCTGGGACCCACCAGGCAGAAACGCTCGATGCCGAAGTGGTCCATCAACCGAATTTGCGCACGTGCCTGGTCATTGGCATTTACCATGGGGAAACGGCTGCCCCAGGGCTCGCCATCGGGAGCAATGCTGGCCGGGCCCGTGCTGCCGTAGCAGCTGCCCACAAAGTTAACGCAAATGATAAAGTAGCGCTCGGTATCAAGCGGTTTACCGGGGCCTATCATCTTATCCCACCAGCCTTCAAAATACTCAGGCTGCCAAAAGCTGCCGGCCTCGGGCAGGGTGTCGTTATACCCATGGGCGTGGTGGCTGCCGGTGAGGGCATGGAAGAGCAAAATGGCGTTGCTTTTATCGGCATTGAGGGTGCCGTATGTTTCGTATGCCAACTGTACATCCGGTATCTGCATACCGTTGTCGAAGGTTAAATCGCCGATGTTGAGTATTTGTGTTGTTACGGTGCAGGCCATGCTCTTGCGGAGGTTAAAAAAGTTCGGAAAATCAGACAAAAAAAAGGACCGGGGTCACCAACACGCCGGTCTCCTTTCTCTTGCCGCGGATGCAATCCGCCATGGGCTTATTTAACGCCCTTCTTGCTCAGGCGAGTGCCGGCGGTCGTGCCTTGGCGAGCCTTGAACTTGGGGTTGCTCTTGCAGATGACGTACAGCGTACCCTTACGCTTCACGATCTGGCAATCAGCGTGGCGGCGCTTCATGGAGGCGAGTGAGGAAAGTACTTTCATTTCTCTATGTGCGTTTATGTGTTAATAAGATGGTTCTGCCGCGACGCTTGCGCGCCGGGGCGCTCATTATACTCATTTATCTTCGTTTGTAAAGACAAATTTTGTAAATGCGCGCATTTTTTGTTGTTCGGGGTGTGTTAATACGGTCTGAGCTTGCCGTAGAATCCGTTATGCAGCGCGCGGAAGAGCGTGTAGAGCTTGCTGATGCTCACCTCGTTGGTTTGAATCATGGCGCGCAGCGACAGTAAGATGTAGAACCCGCAGGCTGCCAAGCGGAGCAGGGGATTTTTAGGGTGCTTCAGGCGTTGTAACCATGCCCAGTTGCGCACTTTGTAATACTGGCGGCTCGGGGGTAAGCCCGGCTCGTAGAAGAATGAATGCTTGCCGACGCGGTAATTGATGAGCGGCACTTTGGAGGATGGGTGCTCCAAGGGAGAGTCTGCCACCGTCACGAATGAGAACCCGGCGGCGCGCACTTTCCACGGGTATTCCTCGTCCTCACCGCGAATAAAAAGCTCGGGTGTGGGTACCCCGGCTCGCTTCCAAGCTTCGCGGGGGTAGAGGGCACCGAGCCATCCAGCTCGGCTGGGGATGATGTTGCCTGCCGGCAGCTCCTCCAGCGTCATGGCGCATATCCACGGGCGGTGTTCATTACCGGTTTCGATAGTAAGAGGCCAGCTCAGCTCGTCATTTTTGGTAGGGTCTATAACCATGCTCATGCGCACGGTCATTTCATCGGCCTCAACCGCTAACAGGTTTTCCAAACTATGGGGGCGTGGCCAAGAATCATCATCCAATACCCATACAAAATCTGCCTTCAACACGGCAAAGGCGTGTTCGATGCCGTGGGCGCAACCACCGGCATTACCCAAGTTGCTTTCCATTTGGAGAATATGCAGCGTATCGGCCTGGAAAAGCTCTGTTGCCAGTTCTCGCGCCGCCGGGAGAAGTGCATCGTCTGCCGTGCTGTTATTGATGATGAGGATATTCTCCGGCATGCGTGTTTGGGCACCCAAACGCCGCAGGCAGGTTAGAGACCTCTCTGCACTACCGAAGTGGGTGAATATGGCGCAAATTCGTGGCATGTGCTCATTATGCACTAATTCATATATTTTGGCAAGTTTAAATGTTGTGTTTCAGTGGCAGTATGAAAACGCGGGCTTGACAAGTATGGGGGGGAGTGCTACCATACCGCGCGAATCATTAACCTTTATATCACATGACCTTTTACGAAGAACTCGAATGGCGTGGGCTGATTAACCAAATCTCCAGCCCGGATCTTATTGAGAAACTTAATAAGGGAGGTCTTACCTTTTACATCGGTACAGACCCCACGGCAGACAGCCTGCACTTGGGTCACTATTCGAGCTTCCTCATTACCCGCCGCCTGCGCGCTGCCGGGCATACTCCTATCTTGTTGGTCGGTTTGGCTACGGGCCTTATCGGTGACCCCCGCGGTACCGTGGAACGTGAGTTGAAGCAAAAGGAAGAGGTGTTCCGCAATTACGAGGCGCTGAAAGCTCAGGTTGAGAAGATTTTCGGGTTTGAAGTCGTTAATAACTACGACTGGATTAACCAGATGAACGTCATTGATTTCTTCCGCGATTACGGCAAGTACATCAATGTGGGTTACATGCTGACCAAAGACCACGTGCGCCGCCAGATGGAGAGCGGTATCTCCTACGCCGAGTTCTCTTACATGCTCATTCAGGCCATCGATTTCAAACACCTGCACGAGACTCGCGGTGTAGACCTGCAAGTGGCCGGTAGCGACCAGTGGGGCAATATCACCACCGGTATTGAGTTGATTCGCAAGACCACCGGTGATGAGGTATATGCCCTCACGATGCCGCTGGTGACAGACTCTCAGGGTAATAAGTTCGGTAAGAGCGAGGGTAATGCCCTGTGGCTGGATAAGAACAAGACCTCTCCCTATCAGCTTTACCAGTTCCTTATCAATGCAGAGGATTCTCAGGTTATCACCTACCTCAAGCGTCTCACCTTCCTTACCCCCGAGCAGATTACCGAGATTGAGGCAGAACACCTGGCCCACCCAGAGCTGCGCACGGCCCAGAAGGCCCTTGCTCGCGAAATCATCTCTGACCTGCACGGTGTTGAGGAGTTTGAAAAGGCTGTGGACATCAGCGCCAAATTGTTTGCCGGTGATTATGCCGGCTTGAGCTTGGCAGATATCCGCGCCGGCATGAGCAATGTGCCCCATGTGAAGATTGAAACCGGTGCTCTGCTTGACGTGCTGGTCAACTCCCGTGTATGCGCATCCAAGCGAGAGGCCCGCGAGTTTATCAACAACGGCGCTATTTCCATTAACGGCTCCGTGGTGAAAGACCCTGCCTACGAGGTTTCCCCCGCATGCGCCATTGAGGGCTCTGTCGTGGTGATTCGTCGCGGTAAGAAAAAGTTCTATCTCGGGGAGTTCTGATGAAAGCTTCATGGCTGATTGCTGCAATCATGCTCTCGGGGCTTGCTGATGCTCAGCTGCTGGTGCCCCGAGAGAGCGACCCTCTGCGTACGGAGGCTACGGAATACGGCCTGCCTCTGCCCCTTACGGCAGCGGCCGTGAATGCCTTGCCTGCCGAGGTGAGAGAGCAGCAAGCATCAGCCATTAAGCGTGTTAGTTTGCTGCAGCAATTGCAGTGTATTCAAGATGGCTATACGATAACGGATGGCAATCGTATGGCTACCATCGCCATGGCGATAAAGCTCGATGCCCCTGCAGAGTACATACAGTTGTTGCAGGTAGAAGCCACAGGTGCCCTCTCTGCAAAACAATACCGTGTGCTCAGCAAACTCTACGACCGCTTGTATAGCTTGTATGGGGTAGATGTTCTCGGTATCCGTTTCTTTGCAGAGAGCGAACTGGCTCCGCTTGAGGTGGTTGCCGATATATCGGCAGAGTTGCCCTTGGCCTCACTCTTCAATCTGGTGAAAGAAGGGGGGATTAGCGTAGAGCAGGCTTCTGCAGATTTGCAAGAAGTAGCCACTGTGTTTACCGAGCTTATTCGCCTGTATGAATCTGTAACAAGTGAAGAGCAAGCTGCCGCGGTGGTGCCGCAAGTGTGCGAGTTGGTGGCCCGTTTCGGTAAAGTCTACCCCGGCCTCGCCATGGCCCCGGAAAATGTGCGCAGGCAACTTGCCCCGGCTTATTCGCTCAAAATTCAGCCGCTTATCCCCTATTTGGCGGAGCAGCGCAAGCGCCTGCGCGATGCTGACTTTTACGGCAATGCGTATTTGAAGATTTTGGATTATTTCTTCGATTAATTTCTATTGATAAAAAAAGCCCCTCGGTTGAGGGGCTTTTTTATGAGTGTACTCGGCAAACTCAATCGGCCACTGCGGGGGGCGATATCGGTTTGAGCTCAATGCGTGTTTGGGTAACGCGGCGTCCATCGGTACCGGTAACGGTGATAATGTAGTCGCGTATGCGTATGCTTTCATTGAGGGTCGGCATGTGCCCCAGACAGTCTGTAATATGACCGCCGATGGTGGAAACGCCGCTGTCGCTTTCAATTTCACCGAGGGCGGGCAGGGCCTCCTCCAAATCGAAAAGCGCCATGGCGCCGCTGGCTATGTATTGGTTGGGACCCACGGGGAAGAAATCGCGAGCCTCTTCTGCCTCAAACTCATCTTGAATGTCGTTGCCCACAATTTCCTCAAGCACGTCATCCAAGTAGACTTGGCCGGTAACACTGCCGTGTTCGTCTACCACCAAGGCACAGTGCGTGCGCTCTTTGGAGAAGAAGTCCAACAGTGTGTCCAGCTTCATGGTCTCCGGCACCACCTTGAGGGTGCGGCGCACGCTCATGATGTCTTTGCTGCCTTTGCGGATAAGCTGCAACATATCTTTTACGTGAATCCAGCCTTTGACGTTGTCCAGATGCCCATCTGCCACGGTAAAGCGGCTGTGGCGGCTTGTGGTCACTTTCTCAAGATTGAGCGCAAAGCTATCGTTAATGTCCAAAAACTCCACCTCATTGCGGGGTACAATAATGTCGCGAACGGAGCGGTCGTTGAGCTCAAGCGCATTTTGGGAAATCTCTGCTTCGGTTTCCGTTACCTCGTGGCTGCGTTCGCTCTCTTCCAATATGTGGGATATTTCCTCGGCGCTGTGGTGGGTTTCGGGGGTATAATGCGGGTCTATGCCGAATATCTTGTGCGCTATGCCGTTGGCCGTGTTGTTGAAAAGGCGGATGATGGGGCCGGTCCACTTGGCAAAGCGGGTCATCCATACAGAGGTGCCCATCGAAACCTCGAGCGGGTGGCGTATGGCCAAGCTCTTGGGTACTAATTCGCCTATTACCACGTGTGCAAAGGTGAACAGGGCATAGGCTAAAATGTAAGATATAACGCTCACTACCTCCGGGCGCAAATGCAAGCAATAACTCAGTATCGGCGAAAGCAGACTGGCTATAAACGGCTCACCCAAGGCACCCAAAGCAAGTGAGGCTAAGGTGATACCCACTTGGTTGGCAGAAAGGAAGGTGTCCAGATTATGAACAATGTTGCGCGCTTTTGCGCGCTTGTTCGCTTCTTTCTTCGTGTCTTCCGTATTCTCGCGCAATTGGCTCAGGCGTACGCGCGCACTGGCAAATTCGTTCGCTACAAAGAACGCATTCAAAAACAGAAAGAATGCTATGCTGATGATAAACAGAATGATGGAGGTAACCCCGGGGTAGTCCCACGTCAGCAGTTTAATTTCTTCCTCGCTTAAAAATAGATAATCCAACATGTTTAAATAGAAAAATTACAGCGGCCGTTACAGTTTTTCATACACGCCTGTATCTCGCTTCTCCATGACGGTGAAACCGGCCTTCTTCGCGTCGCTTATCGATATCGGCGCTAATATCTTGGGTACGTTTACTTTGCCTATCTTCTTGCGCACGGGGTTCTTGCAATACAAACAGTGCGTCAGCGGGGCACGATCCACCGGACGCATCAGCTCAAATCCTTTGCGGCATACCCTACACGACTTCTCAGGGTCGTCGGGGTTTTCACTTATGTATTCGTATATAGGCATATGGAAGCGCGGGCTATATGTATATAGCCCGCGCTCTTAAAATTGTCAATAAAAAACCGTGACTTACCAGCTGGACTTGGTCACACCGGGAATCATGCCGGCATTGGCAAGCTCGCGGAAAGCGATACGGGAGAGATGGAAGCGACGCATGAATGCGTGGCGACGGCCGGTGAGCTCGCAGCGGTTCACCTGGCGTACGGGGGAAGCGTTTCGCGGCAGCATCGTCAAACCGATGTAGTCGCCCTCAGCCTTCAGCTTGGCGCGGAGGTCTGCGTAGCGAGCCGCGACAGCTGCCTTTTTCTTATTTCTTTCGATCCAGCTTTTCTTAGCCATAACTTTGTAGGCGCAGATTCTACACTGTTTTATCTTATTGTCAAGCTCAATTTTGTCTTTTTTTGATTTTCTTTGCTTTTTCTATCCAATCGGCACTTTCTCAGCTCGTTTTATCTCCCTGCTTCTGCTCCTCCTCGCCATGCTTCTCTCTGCGGATTCGGGCGCTGCTACCTTATATCAAACGTTGGGTGTGGGCGTGGTGTATCACTGGTGTATGACCGAATACACAGATGAATACAACCAACGCAAGTGTGCAGGGGAGGCGGCGGGTGATATATTGGCAGAGGAGGCGCGGTTGGCGGAGCTTGGCTTGAGTTATCCGCTGAACTTGATGCACATGTTGTACTACGAGGGTAGCGGTGAACCGTATCTCGGGTTTAATAATGAGCCGGCCGGGGCGAATTCGGCCTATGGGGAGGAGGTACTCTTATGAATAATAACAAAGAACAAGAAAACAAGGGCAGAGGGGCGCGCACAGCAGGGTTGGGCGTGTTTGCTCTGGCCATGATAAACGTAGCGGCCATCGTGAGTTTGCGTGGTTTGCCTGCGGAGAGCGTATACGGGCTCAGCTCTGCATTCTATTATTTGTTTGCAGCGCTGTTTTTCCTGATTCCTGTCTCTCTTGTGGCGGCTGAGCTTACCACGGGGTGGCCGCAAAAGGGCGGCGTATTCCGCTGGGTGGGCGAAGCCTTCGGCACACGCGCCGGCTTTTTGGCCATCTGGCTGCAATGGATTCAGACCACTATTTGGTTTCCCACCGTGCTGACGTTTGCTGCGGTGAGTATTGCCTTTATTGGGCCGAACCAGAGTTGGGATGCCGCCTTATCCGCCAACAGCGTGTATGTGCTGTGCATTGTGCTGGCCGTGTATTGGTTGGCTACCTTCCTGAACTTCGGCGGCATGCGCTCCAGCGGTGTTATTACCAAATGGGGCGCCTTGTTGGGTACCGTTGTGCCTGCGGCTCTGCTCATTCTGCTGGGTATGGCTTATTGGGCACTGGGTAATCCCATCGACATCAGCATGACGCCGTCCGACTTCATCCCCGACCTCTCGAACTTCAACAACATCGTGCTGGCTGCCAGTATCTTTCTGTTCTACGCCGGTATGGAGATGAGCGCCGTACACGTCAAAGATGTGCAGAACCCCGGGCGAGATTACCCCGCCGCCATTGCTCTTGCAGCAATCATTACCGTGTGCATTTTCGTGTTCGGTACATTAGCCATCGGCTTTGTGATACCGGGCAGCCAAATTAACTTGGTGCAAAGCCTGCTCGTAGCATACGATAAGCTCTTCATATGGATAGGCATGCCGTGGTTGGGCAATATCATGGCCATATTCCTGGCTTTCGGTGTATTGGCGCAGGTTGTTGCCTGGGTGGGTGGTCCCTCCAAAGGTTTGTTGCAAGTGGGTATGGCCGGGTATTTACCGCGTGCGCTGCAAAAGCGCAACGGCAATGGGGTGCAGGTTGGCATTCTTATATTACAAGGCTGCATTGTGACGCTGCTGGCTACCTTGTTTGTGATTTTGCCCTCCGTGCAGACGGCATACCAAATTATCTCGCAGCTCACCATCATCCTTTACTTAATTATGTACCTGCTCATGTTCTCTGCGGCTATTTATCTGCGCCACAAAGAGCCCGATGTAAAACGCACTTTCCGTATACCGGGCGGCAACTTGGGTATGTGGGTGGTGGCCGGTGTGGGCTTGTTGAGCAGCTTGTTGGCTTTCTTCTTCAGCTTTATCCCACCCGGACAAATCCCCGTGGGCAGCCCCGCCGTTTATGTGGGTATTCTCATTGTAGGCGCGCTCATTTTTGTGGCTATCCCCATGGTGATTTATTCCATGCGTAAACCGGAATGGGCGGATGCTCAGACAAAGGCTGATTTTGAGCCTTTCGGTTGGGAAAAACAAAAATAAGGTTTCAGTATTCGCATTATCATGGTAAACAAAAGGCAGGGGTATGTTCTACCCCTGCCGCATTGTTTTCGTTTATGGTGAGAAATCAGTTTTCTTCTTTATCTACCGTCAGCTTGCGCCAATCTGCCAGCACGGGTGCCAGCGGTCCACTGGCAAGGCGTTTGCCTGTGGCATCTATAACATAAGCGGCGGGCGGGGGCACCATCAGCGGGGCGGCCCCGGGTAGGTTGCCCATGTGCGCGCGCATGGCAACGGGGAAGATTGCCCCGTTTTTATTCATGTGTTGTTCCGCAGCCTCGGCAGAGTTATCAAAGCTTTCGTAGATGAGCTCAACCTTACCCGTGGCTCGCATCTCGGTGTAGGCTGCCATCACCTCGGGCAACAATTTAACGCAATGCGGGCATGTGGATGAGGAGCGCACCACAAAATAGTACTCGGCCGTTACATCGGGGCGGGCTGCACCTACATACTGTATTTCTTTGAGTGCTTTGCCAACGGTGCTTGTCGCCTCCGTTTGTTCAAACGCTTCTTGTGCAGCGGCTGCTTTTTTGGCGGCGGCTTTACGTGCTTTTTCTTCTGCTTTTTTAGCTTTGGCAGCCTCTCGTTTTGCTTTGGCTGCTTCTCGCTTTTCTTTAGCGCTCTTCTTTTTCTTTTCTTTTTTGCTTTGGGTGGTTTCTGCCGCCGAAACCTGTGGCACCGTCAAGCTGACAGCGCCGCTAAGGAGAATCAGGGCTGAAAAAAGTGTGCGGAGCATGGGGCTGAGAATCTTAATTTTCTTCTTGCGGGGCGGCCAGTGCCATCCACTCTGCGGGCATGCGGCAGGGGCGACCTTGCGGCATTTGTACCAAGGCCAAGCGTTGGCGTACACTTACACAAAGTTTGTCGTTTTCTGCTCGGCGTATCTCCGTCTTTACGTACATGGATGATTTTTCTACCTTCTCCAAACAGGTGTTTACGTGAATTTCATCTGCCAGAAAAGCAGGGGAGTGGTAGTGTACCTCGTGGCTTACAAGCACCAAGTGGCGGCCTTCTTTGGCCATGGTGCCGTAGTCCATACCCAGCTCGATAGCCATTTTTGTGCGGGCTTCTTCTACCCAGCGCAGGTAGGCCAAGTTGTGAACCACGCCTCCGGCATCGGTGTCGTAATACATCACGCGGTAATTAAGAGTATATTGAGAATTCATGGTTGTTTGTGGGGTTAAATTCCTTCATCCAGCATGGAGAACATGTCCATTTGCAAAATATCATCTGCGGGCTCTGCAACGGGCAATCCGTGCTCGCGGGATTTGCGGCGGCGTGTCTCCTTAGGCTCACGGCTGCCGGCGCTCATCTCCAAATGGGTGAGAATCTGCTTGGCTCGCTCAATAATCGGCTTGGGCAGCCCCGCCAAACGCGCCACTTGTATACCGTATGATTTGTCCGCAGGGCCGGGCAGCACTTTGCGCAGGAAAACGATTTCATCTTTCCACTCGCGCACCTCCACATGGCGATTGCTCACCCCGCTGTGGGTGTGCTCCAAGTCCACCATTTCGTGGTAGTGCGTGGCAAACATGGTGCGGCAGCCTATTTCATCATGCAGGTGCTCGGCCACGGCCCAGGCAATGGAGAGGCCATCGAACGTGGCGGTGCCACGGCCTATTTCGTCCAGTATCACCAGCGATTTTTGAGTGGCATTGTTGAGAATGAGTGCGGTTTCGCTCATTTCCACCATGAAGGTGGATTGCCCGCGGGCAATGTCATCGCTGGCACCTACGCGGCAGAAAATGCGGTCCACCAGCCCGATGTGGGCGGAATCAGCCGGCACATAAGAGCCCATTTGCGCCATGAGGGTAATGAGCGCCACCTGGCGAATATAGGTAGACTTACCGGCCATGTTGGGCCCGGTGAGAATAAGCACGCGGTCGTGCTCCTCGTGCATATCCACATCATTGGGTACAAAAGAGATATCCGTTTGTACCTGTTCAATGACGGGGTGGCGACCATTCTGAATCAGCAGCACGCGGCTGTCGTCCAGCACGGGGCGGCAGTAGTTGTAGCGTTGTGCGGTTTCTGCCAAGCTGAGCAGTACGTCAATCTCTGCCAGAGCCTCTGCACTTATCTGAATGCGGTCTATGTAGCCCGCCACTTCATCGCGCAGGTGGCAGAATAGCTCATACTCCAACTGGCGAGAGCGCTCATCCGCCCCCAAAATGGTGCCTTCCATCTGTTTGAGCTCATCGGTCACAAAACGCTCTGCATTGGCCAGCGTTTGTTTGCGCACGTAGCGGTCGGGCACCTTGGCATAGTTGGCCTTGGTAACCTCTATGTAGTAACCGAAAACGTTGTTGTAGCGTATTTTAAGGGAATCAATTCCGGTGGCGGCGCGTTCGCGGGCCTCCAGTTGTGCCAGCCAGCCTTTACCTTCCCTCGAGGCCATGCGCAGTTCATCCAGCTGCGCGTTGTAGCCATCGCGCATCATGCCGCCCTCTTTGATGGTGACGGGCGGCTCATCTACTATGGCGCGCTCCAGCAGGGCGGTAAGCTCGCCGAAATCACCCAAGTTTTGCAGCAAGGGCGAGAAATGCGGCTGCTTGCTCTCCAATACGCGCAAATCCTCTGCTATGTCCGGCAGACGAGAGAGCGAGGTGCCCAAGGCCAGCAAATCGCGGGCGTTGCCGGCGTTCTGTGCCAAGCGCGAGGTAAGGCGCTCCATGTCGCGCACGCCTTTGAGGGTGTCTCTCAGTTGGCTCATCAAGAACCCTTCGGAAAGGAATGTGCCGATAATGTCTTGGCGGCGTGTCAGCTCTTTCAAATCGCAAATGGGGTGCAGAATCCAATCCCTTATTTTGCGGGCACCCATGGGGGTGGATGTGCCGTCCAGCGTGCCCAGTAGGGTGTTTTTCATGCCACCGCGGGCTTCTACCAAGTCCAAATTGCAACGGCTGGCCGTGTCAATCAGCACGGCGTTATCCGTTGGGCGCAGTGAAATACGGCGCAGGTGGTCTGTGCTGCGGCGCAGTTGGTGCTTAAGGTAGTGCAATATGGCGGCAGCAGCCCCGGGGGCGGCAACCAGCCCTTCGCAACCGAACCCCGCCAGAGAATGCACGCGGAAATGGCTCTCCAAGAACGCCCCCGCTACGCCGGGCAAGAAGGTGTAGCCATCGTAATACTGCGTCACGGGCAGCCCGGGGAAGAGCTCCTTCTGTTCATCACTCACCAGCATCTCGCGCGGTTGTATGCGCGCAATCTCGTCTGCCAGTGCCTCAAAAGTGCCGTAATCTGCCACGGTGAGCTCGCCCGTGGTGTGGTCTGCGCAGGCCAAGCCCCAGGCTTTTTTCTCTTTGTAGCAAGCTACAATGTAGTTGTGCTCGCTCTCGTTGAGCAGAGAAAGATCTGCCAGTGTGCCGGCAGAGATAATGCGGGTTATTTGGCGCTCCACCAACTTACCGGGTACAGGCGTGTGCATTTGCTCGGCAATGGCTACACGGCGCCCGGTTTTCACAACCTGACCAATGTAGTTTTCTGCTGCGTGGTAGGGTACGCCGCACATGGGGATGGTTTGGCGTTTGGTGAGCGTAAGCCCCAGTAATGCAGAGCATTCTACCGCATCCTCAAAAAACATTTCATAAAAGTCCCCCAAACGGAAAAACAGCCACACATCTGCAGGTAAGCTCTGCTTCATTCGCAGATACTGGTCCATCATCGGGCTTATTTTGTTATCCGTTGCCATGCTTGCGCGCATTATACAGAATCAGGTGGCTGATTTCAAGCTTTTTTATGGGTGTCATGGTGGCAGATTTGGGTTTGACACACCGTAGGAGAACCGCTAGAATGACAGTGAAATGCAAAAGATTTTAAGCTTTCTGTTGTTAATGTGTTGCTGCGTGTTCGGGTTGGAGCCCGACGAGGTTGTGGTGGTGTATAATGCCGATAGCGACAAGAGCTGCGATGCCATGCGCCGTTACTGCGCCGGGCGCGGCATCCCCAAGAAAAATCGTTTGCCTTTACGTGGTTTGAAACGCGGCGATATCAGTCGCGCTCAGTATGATACAGAGGTCAAGAAACCGCTTTTGATTTTGACAGAGGAGCGTGGGCTTGTTTTGCCGGCCGGTCCGCAGCGCGAAGGCAAAAAAATAAAGGCCATGGTGTTGATGCCTGATTTACCTTTGCGCATTCAAGAGGCTGACCCCAAGGGGAAGGGGCAAAAGGTAAATGCCGCAGCTCTGGATTCTGAGCTGATGCTGTTGGGGGCAGAGTACCCCTTGGCCGGGTTCGGTAGAAATCCGTACTACGGAAAACCTGCATTGCCAAGCGGTGATGAGCGCCAAGTTGTGATGAGTGTATGCCGTATCGATGGCCCGGATGACGATTGCATTAAGCGCATGATTGATGACCCTCGGCGCATTGAAAAATCCGGGCTTTGGGGGTGGACGGTTGTTGATACCGGCGGCCCTTATAAACAGGGGGATGCCATGATAGAGACTGTGGCAGATGCGTGCATCAAGAATCGTATGCCACTTTTCTACGAAAAATCCAAATCTACCATAGCTAAAGATTATCCGCTGATGCAGAATGTGATATGCTATTGCGGTTGGTATATCAATCCTCCCGATGGCCCCTTCAGCAAAAAATCTGAAACCGGTTTCAAGTTTGCCCGTGGTGCCATTGCTTTCCATTTGCATTCATTCAGTGCCACCTCTATTTACAATGGTGAAACTTGGGTATCTGCCTTGTTGCAAAGGGGGGCCTGTGTCACCGCCGGTAATGTGGCAGAGCCTTACTTGGGGCCCAGCCTGAATTGTGGCCTTTTCTTTGTACACCTTTTTGATGGCAAAACTGTGGGCGAGGCCGCCCTGCTGGCTTCTCCCTCCGTGTCTTGGCATTGTATTGTGCTGGGCGACCCGCTGTACCGCCCTTTCCCGCGCTCCGGGGTTACCCCTGATAAGTCTTCTCCCTTTGTGCGTTGGCGCGTAGCTGTTAACCGATCTAAAGGAAGCTTGGATGCGCTGCAAGCAACTGTCGATATGGAAAAATACAGCTCCTACGGCCCTCTTTTTGCTGAGATCTTCGCCGGCCTTTGCCATGCAGAGGGGCGCCTGCAAGATGCCGAGCGCTACTACCGATATGCGGCAGAAAATTACAGCCCGCTCAGAGACCGTTTGCGCGCAAGTTGCCTGCAGGCATACACCTTGCAAGCTCTTAAACGCACGGATGATGCCGCTCTGCTCACCAAAGATGTGCAGAAAAAGTACGCTAAATCCCCCTATGCGGAAGCCGTTAAAAAGCTGTTGAAAGATATTCCGCCCAAGAAATAATTACCGTCTCAACTTTCCGTCTCTTCTTCGCCCTCTGTGCCGTGCAGCCATTCTTTTGCTGCGCGGAAAATTACGGCCGGGTCTGCCCCCGGTTGTGTCAATTCATGCAAAATGGCGTCTCGTACCTCTACCGCAGCACGAAAGGCTGAACGATAGCCCTCAAATTGTCTGTCGCCGAAGTATTTCACAAAAGTATGCCCCTTGCGGGTAATAGCAAGCCGCCAGCCTTGAAAGGCTGTTTTCTTATAGGTGTATCGGGAAATATTTTTGGCTCGCATAAATTTGTGCTTTCTGTTATTTGCTATTTTGTTATTATTGCACAAAAACGCGAGACGTCAAGAAAGTATTTTGTTTTTAAGTGATTTTTTTATATGTTATGACAGTGGCGTCTTTCATATCCAAATAATAAGGAGAAGCATGGCGGAACCAAGCACCTGTGTTATAGATATGCCGTTTGCCGAATTGCCAGTGACCGGAGCGGTGAAAATGCCCCAGCACAAAGGTTTCTGTCTTTGGGAAAAATTGCTCAGCGAAGCGATTGGCTCGTTTACCGCAGGTGAGCCAACAGCGTATGATTTGAAAGGGACGTTGCGGTGGCCAGAAGCAATGCAGCAGCCCGCGCAGGTACTTGTTGCGGATCCCCTCGCGCCGCAAAATGGGTTTTGTTAATTGGCACATGGCGCGAGAAAGCTCTAACCGATGCTCCAAGTTTGTATCGCACTCAGGGTAGGTGGCAATGAGCTCTCGGCAGGCTTTCTTGTGTCGCAGGTATTCCCAGCTCCACGGGGCTACTTCTTTGTACAATGCGTGCCCATGCATTGCCGTCACTTTACCACCCCAAAAATGGACGAGCAGGGGGGCTATGTCGGGGTCATGATTGCCGGAGATTTCTACCAACTGCACCCCTTGTTCTCGGCACGCTTGGCGCAGCGCTTCTCGCAAGGCTTTGCCTCGCTCTTGCCAAGCGCATACGCGTGTTTCTGCCGTGTCTCCCACCAGCACCAGCATGTCGCACCCTTGCGTCAATTTGCTGGTCAGCTCTGCCATAACGGGGACCTCACAACGCTCGTGCCCCAAATGGAGGTCCGACACAAAACGCACAATGGCACCCGGTGGTGGGTCTATGTGTTCAATGGTAGCCAATGGTTTATCGGTTATTGCATGTTGCGTTGGCGCACGGCTTCATACAGGCATACACCCGTTGCAACCGATACGTTGAGGCATGGCACGCTGCCGAACATGGGGATGCGGATGAGGAAATCGCAGTTCTCCTCTGTCAGTCGGCGCATACCGTCGCCCTCTGCCCCCATTACCAAAGCAATACCGCCTTTGAGGTCCATGGCATACAGGTCGCGGTCCCCGTGGTCAGAGGTGCCCACAAACCAAATGCCCGCCTCTTTCATCATCTTCATGGTGCGTGCCAAGTTTGTTACCTGCACAAAAGGTACTTTCTCTGCCGCACCCACCGATACGCGCAACACGGTCTCTGTAATGCCCACGGATTTGTCTTTGGGGGTGATAACGGCTGCCACCCCGGCGCCATCTGCCGTGCGCAAAATAGCACCCAGGTTGTGCGGGTCTTGCACGCAGTCCAGCACCAAGTAAAGCCCTTGGGGCTGTGCCTCCAAAATGTCTTGCAGCGCGCCCTCATCCAGCGCCTTTACCACAGTTTTGGTGGGGGGCTTGTCGTAGTGCGGCTGCCCTTTGCCGCGTTGGCGGTCATCGGGGCGGGTGGTGTGCTTATTGGGGCGCGCTGTACGGTCGTTGAATTTCATGTTGATTCTCTTCAGAGTTTTTGTAAATCCGCTTCACCACAATGTTTCAGCACATAGGGCTTGCCATCGTGCATGGGGGTGTGCTTGTCATCATACTTCACGGTATTGTTGCGGAAGATGATACTATCTGCCGAGATAGCGTAGATAAGCGGCACACGGTGGGTGAGGAAGGTGTTACCCTCAATGAGGATATTTTGGTGGTAGCGCACTTGCTGGTCTGCAGGCTGTTTTACCTCGGGGTAAATGGAGATAATGCCCTCCGTAAATTGGTAGCGCTGAATGAGGTTGTGGTCAAATAAGTTGTTGATAATCTTCACATCCAAGCATCGCCCGCTTTCGTACCAGCCTTGGGCATCGCCTGCCAACAAGATGGCAGAACCGCTGGAGCCGATGAACTTGCAATCTTTTACCAACACCGGCTTGGGGGTGGTAAACAGGGTGCCACGGGCGCGGTTGTGCTGCACGGTGCAGCCAATGAAGTTGACTGCCGGGTACCAATCTGCGTTCTCTATGGCATCACCGGTGCCTATGCCGTCGGGCAGGGGCTCTGCCAAGGTGATTTTTAAGTGTGTTTCGTCAATCTTTTGAACAGAAACGGCCTTGCCGAGTGTGGGGTGGTTCTCCAACGTCTTACCTTTGATAAACTGTATGTTTTCGCCTGCCTCAAACACCTCAAACCCTACGGCTTGCGGGTGCATGTAGCGTGCAATGATTTCCGTGGGGCTGAGCACTTGCTCTATACCCAAGCAGGTGGAGTGCACGTTGATGGCATCATCCATCATACCTTCGTACACGGCTCCCGTCACATTGATGGTGCCTGCACAGTTGGAGAAGTGTGTGGCATCTGCAGATACGGTGTAAACTCTCCCCTTGGCGCATTTGCAGCCACCACCGTTGATGGTAATGTTACGGCTGCGTTGTGCAATGAGCGCCATGCCTTGGCTGTCGCGGAACACCACATTGTTGAGTACCGTGTCGTTGGCTCGGTATAATACCATGGCCGGATGCGGGCGCCCATAGTGGCGGTATACCACTACCTGCCCTTTTTTAAGACCGAGTTTAGCGGCATCTGCCTCAAACTCTACGCGGTTTTTACCGACTTGGCGGCACTTGTTGCTCCACGGCATGTCGCCGGCTTTGCCGGTGGCAACCATGCGCCCGTCTGCCTCGAACGCCAGCACGGCCCCGGGTTTGCGCAATTTGCCATCGCCGGTAAGGAAGTATTGGCCATCCTTAATCTGCCAACGGAACATGGGCTTAAACTCCAGCGTGGTCTTGCCATTCTTGATCTCAACTATTTTGCCCTCGTTGTAGTAGGGGGCATCATGCTTAATGGCAATGTTGCTCAGGGTTACATTCTCACTGTCCATGATGAGTACCGGCTGCATGGCTCCGTGGAACACAAAGGTGGAGCCATTGCCGTTGATGGTCACATTCTTGAGCCCTACCAGCGGTATGCCTACGGGCTGCATATCTTGCTGGTCGTGGTTAGAGATGTAATAGCTCAGCTGTGTGGCGCTCTCGGGGTAAAAATGGTAGACTCCCTTGGGTAGTTCAATGGTGGTGTGTTGCTTCTCTGCCCCCATGTTACCGGCGTTGCTGATGAGCTTGCGCAGGGCAGGGCCTGCATCTGCCTTATCCTGGCCGCTGGGTACGCTGTCGCCTTGCAGCACCACATGGCCCACCTTGGCGCGGTTGTTCAGCTCGGGCTTCCACTCAATATCCCATGCCTTGTTGTCGCTGTCCACACTCACCAAGCATACCTTGCGGCAGTACGGATGCACTTCAAAACTCTCGCCGCTCTTGCCCTCCCACAGCACTTCTGTGCCATTGAGAATGCGGAAAACGTTGCCTTCGCCCTTGGGCGCCGTGCCCGTAAGTACCGTGTCTTGAGAGGCTACATCCAACACCACCATGCGTCTGCCGCTGCGCAGCATGTCTGCCTCGCTGATTTCGCCTGCTGTTACCTGCATCGCTATGATAGCCGCCATGGGAAGAAGAAAATGCTTAATCATGGTTGTTTGACCGGGATTTCTGTACTGTCAGTCTACCTGTTTACTCGAGCCCTGTCAAACATTATTTATCCTGCATACACTTTTATTGTGTGAATGTTTTTGAAAATATATTTATTATCTATTAAAAAGATTCTATTCCGTTAGCGGTGTATTGTCCTAACGGCGCAGGGGCTATTCGCCCAGAGGGAAGAAATGACACCAATTCCTATCCTTTAGCTTGTCTTTTCTCGATAATTCTATATAATAACGAGCATCGTTCGACAACACAATGAAACTCTCTCATTTATCGGTATTATTTATAGGGTTGTTCGCCGGCATAGTCTGTGCCGGGGAGGCAGATTCTTCCGGCTTTACCGGCACCGTGTGGGCTCAGGGCGTGAGCAAAGAAGGTGGTTGGTATGATGCACAAAAAAATGATCCTTATAATGGCGATGCCGATGACCTGATGTGTTATGCAGCCTGCGCTGCCAACCAGATTGCGTGGTGGCAAAACAGCGCCTACGGCAAGAATCTGTCGTCTTCCGCCCCTCAGGGTATCAATGCCATATGGCAGACGTTTGTAAACAGTAATCAGGATTGGACGCAGGGCGGTGACCCCGCTGCGGCTATCAACTGGTGGATTTCCGGGGTGTATGCTCCCACTACTGATGAGCAGTGGACGCGCTATTATGCCGAAAAACTGAAGGAGGATTTGCCACTGACGCTTCCTGTTACGAATGGGTATTATTACGACCAGTATGGGCTGACGAATCAGGACCTTGCAGACTTCATCTTTGATGCTTGGATTTATGGTGAATGGTCGAAGGATAATCCCGCTGAGATTGACTTTAAGAAGTTATTTGAAAGCGGGGCCTGCCTTTCGCTGGCCATTTTCTTCAACGATGCGGAAAGCGCCATTGGGCATGCTATTACGCTGTGGGGGGTGGAGTATGAAAATGGAGAGCTGACCAAATTGTGGCTGACGGACTCCGATGATTACTGGACAACAGGCCCGAATTTATACAGCGCCACTGTTGAGACGGGGGCGGATGGTAAAATTTACATCACCGGTACGGAGTATGATATGGCCGCAACCGAGGATAGCCCCGCTTGGAGCTACTTCGGTGAGGGGGCATACATAGACTCTGTGTATGCTATCAATGCGCCTGTATCTGCAAACTGGCAGCCGGTGCCGGAACCCGCTGCTGCTACGCTGAGCCTGCTGGCCCTAGCCGCCTTAGCCACACGCCGCCGCAGAAAGTAAAACGGATTTAAGAAGAGCGCAGAGGCGAACAGGCCTCTGCGGTTCTATCTGTCAGGCTTGTATATGCCGGATACCTTTATTTCAATAGCTTAACAGGTGGTATTTTGTTATAATCACGTAAGTAATAGTTTTCTGTATGAAGCTTGCTCATTTTCTTGTGCCCTCAATGGGGATGCTGGCCGGCATGGCAACCGCTGCAGGTTCTGCATATGACGCAGCAACCGGCACCGGTACCGTATGGGCGCAGGGCGTTTCTCAAGAGGGAGGCTGGTATGATGCCAATAAAATTGATAATAATGATGGCGATGCCGACGATAACATGTGCTATGCGGCGTCCGTTTCCAATCTCTTGGCTTGGTGGCAGAATGGCGAGTATGGTAAGAATCTTACGACGGATGCCCCAAAGGATATCAATGCCATCTGGCAAACGTATGTAAAGAGTAATGATAATGCGGAGAATTGGAGTAGCGGCGGAAATCAGGGCTCTGCGCTGAACTGGTGGGTTGCGGGGGTGTATTCCCCTCAAACAGTCGCTGACATGGAGCGGTATTTCTCTGATACTGTGTTAGGGGAACGTCCGTTGACATTTGCACCTTTCGAGGGGTATTATTACGAGCAATATGGGCTTACTCAGTCGCAGCTCGGCGAACTCATCAATGAGGCATGGATATATACTTACACCCCCAATTGATAAATTCTGGTAATATACGTGCGAGGAGTGATATAATCACCTCGCCGGAGCAGGAGCTCAGTGTTAGCTGCAATGAGCTCCTGGCTTGGACGAGTTCGTTTATGCCCCAGTACTGCACAAATAGTAAGTACGGCCGTAAGTAAGAACCATCCAAGCCCCGTCCTCGGGGCCGGTACTCAAACTCGTATAATTGAAAGGTACCGTCCTTGCGACGAGTCCGAAATTGAGGAGGAGACATAATGCAACAGAAATCAATAAAAAGCAAGTCGAAACACACCGAAACCGCAACTCACGGAACAAAATATCTCGGTGTAGACATATCTTCAGAACACCTCGATGTGTATCTGTACGGTAAGTACAAGCGTTTTAACAATAATCACGAGGGACTCAAAAAATTAAAAGCTCTCATTGACAGACAGAATGAGCCTGTATTGGTAGCATATGAGTCCACCGGTTGGTTAAGCCGGATACTAGCTATGCAACTACTTAGCATGGGGATATCTCAGGTTTGTTTAAATCCATCCCGAGTCCGAAATTATGCTCGGGCTATAGGCGTGCAAGCAAAGACTGATAAGAAGGATTGCGAGATGATAGCGCGCTTTGCAGAACAAACTCATGCTCAGGCAAACGTCACAGAAAGCCCAGTACTTATGAGGCTTAAAGAATTACAGAGCTCATTAAACTTCTTCAAGCGTAGAATGGCACATGCAAAAAGCAGTTTATCGGCGCAACGCGACAAGTTTCTTATCCGTGAAATTCAACGAGCTATCACACATGATGAAAAGCAAATCGCACGGATAGAGAAAGAAATGCATAAGCTCATAAAAGCTAATCAGGAAATGCAGGAACGTTATGATTATTACCTTAGTTTACAGGGTATTGGGCCTAATACAGCTCTGGCCTTAATAAGTCAATTGCCGGAATTAGGTCAAATGAATCGTAGACAGGTTGCATCGTTAGTAGGTCTGGCTCCATTTAATTGGGATAGCGGAAAGATGACAGGTAAGAGGATGACCAGAATGGGCAGAAAAGGCATTAAAAGTCTGCTATATCTATCAGTTACCTCGTTACTTCGTCTAGAAGACCACCCTATCACAAAAATGTATAAAAGATTAAAGGAAAACGGCAAAAAAACAATAGTAGCAATGGTTGCGTGTATGCGCAAATTATTGATCTGGCTTAATGGCGAAACCAAAAAGTGGCTTAAAGAAAAAGGTTACGTACAATAATAAGAATCCAAAAGTCTCCGAAGGTGCCCAACACCCTAGCAGGAAGGGGTGTGGGGAAGGGCGGTAATGAGCCCTTCCCCACGTAGCGTGGCATAAAATTTCACCTTTTTCATTTTCATAATTGACTTACGGCATCTCGCAAGTTGATTTCAGAGAGCTTTTTAATACGGGGTCCTGCATTTCTCTTACCGTCTACTTCGAAGGCGCTGCTTTTTCCCATGCTATTACAATGTGGGGGGCAGAGTATGAAAACGGTGAGCTTACGGCAGTGTGGCTTACGGATTCTGATGATTATTACATAACCACAGACCCCAGACTTTTCAGAGTTGCTGCCGAACTTTCAACAGATGAGAATGGAGAAGAAAAAGTCGTCCTTAAAGACTTTTACGGCGAAGAGATGTTTGTTGTCTGTGTATACGCGTTGAACGCCGGTGCGTCCGAAAATTGGCAGCTTGTCCCCGAGCCTTCCACGGCTACGCTTTCTCTGCTTGCCTTGGTCGGCTTGGCTATGCGCCGTAGAAAAAAGTAAAACCATTTATCATTTCTGCATATAATATATATGTCATTCATCCGTGAGTCTATTGCATAACAGAATTAATTTGCTATAATTCTATACAAAACTGATTTTCCTGTATGAAACTTACAACATTATTATCATTATCATTGGGGCTGACAGTTGGTGTTGCAACCGCTGAAGATGCTGTTTATGATGCTGCAACCGGCACCGGTACCGTATGGGCTAACGGCGTTAACGAAGACGGCGGTTGGTACGATGTCAATAAGAGCAGTCTTGATGACGGGCATGTAGAATCCAATATGTGCTATGCCGCATCTGCTGCAAACCTTATCGCTTGGTGGCAAAATGGCGAGTATGGTGTTTCTTCTGAGGCGCCCACAGATATTGATGATATTTGGAACGTGTTTGTTAAGAATAATGATACGCCTGATGACGGAGGCGATACGCTTTCTGCCATTAACTGGTGGGTTTCCGGTGTTTATGCTCCTTTGAACGAGGATGGCACCTATGCAGAGAAGGAAGACCCCATATGGGACCGTTACTATTCCACATATGATGAATTAGTGCCGAGTTCCGGCGCGGAAAATATTCCGGAGGATGAGATGATGACCATGTCTTATGCCACGACGGATGGTTATTATTATGACCAATACGGCCTTACGCAGAATGACCTCGCAGAGCTTTTGGTGGATACTTGGGTATTTGGCGAATCTGAAGAGCTTGCTTCTGAGATTGACTTTGTAGAGCTGTTTAATGACGGGGCCTGCCTCTCACTTGCAATAGTCTCCGATACTTCTGAGCTTGCTCATGCTATTACGCTGTGGGGGGCGGAGTATGAAAACGGTGAGCTTACTGCTTTGTGGCTTACGGATTCTGATGATTTTGAAGAAGTAGTAGACCCCTGTCTTTTCAAGGTCGGTGTCGAATTCTCAGAGGATGGAAAGAAACTTTACCTTGACCCCGATGAAGAGAGTTACGGCACGGGTGTCTATATTGCGGGCATCTATGCTCTTGACGCAACTGGTTCCGAGAACTGGGCTCCGGTTCCCGAGCCGACCACGGCGACACTGAGCTTGCTTGCCTTGGCAGCCCTGGCATCCCGCCGCCGCAGAAAATAAAACGGTGAAAGGTCGGCGTCCCGCCACGGCGTATCGAAGAGAAGCCGGAAGCCCGTTTTCCTAAGCGCGAAAGCCTTTTAGGGGTACTAAACATGCCTCGAATCTACAATCTGTTGATTCTGTGAGCTTCCGTCTTCGCACTGCGTGCTACGCCGCGACAAGTAGGCAGTTTTGGGCAGATGACGGCTCTGTGACAAGCAAAGATGTCTCGAACTGGCAAGCTACACAGAATCGGTAGTTTAAGCGCCATTTTTCACCAAGTGGCAACCTAAAATGAAACATCGCTTGCAAGGGGATAAAAAGCCACTTACAAGCGATGGACGGGTGCTGGGGCTCATACAAACCCAGCTTTGGGATCTTCCTAACTTTGCTGGAGGTGTTTTGTGTGTTTGTGTAGGCTTACTGATTCGGAACCAGCGACGGCTTCATGTGGTATACATTCATGCGGTGTTCGATTGTCTATATGCACACTGGTATATTAATATCCAGCGCATATATTGTCGATAATTAAGAAATTACGTTAATGTCCCTTCCTTAATATGATATGCAATGTTATTTTTTTGACAAAAGCTAATTACTTGGTTAGCCATTTCATTATAAAAACTACGATGATTATGAAAAGACGAGACCTCTTTACTATAATTGGTTCGTCCAAAAATAATTTTATTCACAAATTGAACGTTTTCCAAAATTGAGCACAAATCCTGCGATTCGATATTAGGAGTCGGATAAGGTTCCATGCTTATCCAAGTATAACACCCCTTTTCATGAAGCTGTTTTAAAGCATCAACTCTTTGTGACAATGGAGCAGAATTGGGTTCCATCTTTACCCTAAAGTTTTCGTTAAGAGACACAAGAGTGATGCCATATTCATTGGATGGAGATAAAGATGAAAGTTGAGCAGGTAATATTCCCTTTGTCAACACAACACACTTTAATCCAGCTTCATTCAACTTTCGTATGACTTGAATACTCATTCTCGAAATCTCGTCATATCCATACATGAATGGATCAGTAGTAAAACACAATTGAACAGATTGTATTTTATTTCTTAATTTTGGAATTTCTCTATCGAGTATTTCCAGCGTGTTTGATACAAGATACGGTTTTAACCACTCTTCATACGATTTTACTATACCAAATCTTCTTTTTAGCAAGAAGGCATAGCATGGATACTTGCAACCATGAGCACAGCCCAAGACATGGTTCATTGTATAATCTCCATACTCGACACCTGTAACATAAAGCATGGATTTTCGAGTAACGTATCCTGCAACTTCTTTCATGATTCAATATATGTAATATACACTTTTTCTTTTGAGGTATCAGACCAAAACGAGGAAACTTTTCCCGTTTTAGTATAACTAGGTTCTCTTTCGATTCTGAGAATGCCTTCATCTACAAGATTTTCCAGATGTTTTCTTATGACTTTAAAATCATTAATTAACCCACATTCAACGACATAACAAGCGACTAATTCTTTATAGCGGAGACGCTTAAACCGAGAAGCAATAGAAACAATCCCTTTTTTTACTTTTTCAGGCTCAACATATTCACCGTCATGTAAGGTTTTCGTGCAACCCGCGAAATCGAATAAATCTTGCGTTGTTTCTTTCTGTATATGAAGCGATAATTCGTGTGAACGCTTTTGCATATCCTCCGACATTAGATAACACCCTTCATGATGATTGCATACATGAAACATTCTATACTTTGGAGGATGTCCAAGTTTAGCTCTTAAGGGAATATCTAACGCATACCTGAAACATTTCATGAGACGTCTTTTATAAAGCTGGGCTATTTGCGATTCCGCAACATGAGCACTAATCTTTCTGTTTTTATATTGTTTAATAACATGCTTCCAATAATTACCACCCGCAATCCTTGAAACGTTGGCTTCATTAGGATTGTCGGGAAATGATGTGTCGTTTAGCAACTCTTCAGAAGACATGACCTCTACCTGCAATGCGCTACAGGCCCACCTAAAAAATCCGTATGAATTAAAATTTACTAACAATTCAATTGATCTAAACCCTAGTTTTGACAATTTTTCATATAAAGAAAAATCTAATTGTTTTACACCAAATGGATCTATGTACAAGAATACGTTATAATTTCTCTTGTTTTCTAAAACATTCAATAATTGTTCCTCATGACAGCCCTGTATGGTTGTAGGGCTAATTCCTCCATTTAATCTAACATATTGATTTACATTATCACACAATTCTTCATAATGCAACTTCTCTACAAATATCAACTCTATTAATTTACTAGCCCCCAAGGTTTTCGTTATTTTCAAAACTGAGTTAACTGTATCTAGAGCAATTAAAGGAGAACCATTAGTCGAATCTCCATATTTACCTGCTCCCGCAAAAGAATCAATATATACCAGCGGGTGTCCCGTACTTAGAATTTTTGCAAGATATGGTTTAAGATAACTTCCCAAAAGAGCATCCTTGGTTCTAGACCACTCTTTCTTTTCCTGAAAAAAATCCTTATTATCTTTTGACATGTACGTAATTTTTAAATTCTAAATTAACCTTCGAATAACTTCTTTATACGGCTTGGGCTACCTACAATCTCTTTCACATACTCATTGTCTTTGCCTAGCTATCAGAACTTGTTTTTTTAGCTCAGCTTGGATAAATCTCTTATTTTACGAGAGAACTCTTTTTTTCTGTCCTCGTCATTTAATTCCTCACGCCTGAACTTTGCCATTTCTAAAAAGGGTGTTTCTTTGTCTATGCCCAGGAATCGGCGACCAAGCAAAGAAGCGGCAATACCGGTAGTACCGCTACCACAAAAGGGGTCAAGAATCCACGCTTGTTCAGGAGTAGAAGCAAGAATGATACGAGAAAGAAGAGACAGAGGTTTCTGGGTTGGGTGCTTACCGCATGATTTTTCCCAACGAGCTATGGCAGGCAGATGCCACACATCAGTCATCTGTTTGTTATCGTTGAGTTTCTTCATGAGTTCGTAATTAAAATAATGCGGCTTTTTAGGATTTTTACGAGCCCAGATTACAAATTCGGAAGAATATGTAAAGAAACGACAAGATATATTAGGTGGTGGATTGGTCTTTACCCATGTGACCACATTTAGGATTTTGAAGCCCAGAATTTTCAAGCAGTTGGCTATACTAAAAATGTTATGGTATGTACCGGAAACCCATATTGTACCATTATCACTGAGTTTATCTCGGCAGAGCGAAAGCCATTCTTTATTGAAAGACTCCATTTGCTCTGGCGATTCGGCTTTATCCCATCTTCCTTTATCAACGCAGACGACTTCACCGGATTGACAACTAATCCCGCCGTTGCTCAAAAAGTATGGAGGGTCGGCAAATATCATGTCGAAAGAAAAATTGAACTCAGTCAGTATAGTACGACAATCTCCGAGTAAGAGAAAGAAATCTCGCTCTGCTGTTTTGTAATATGAACCTTGCATGTGAGAAGAAAAATTAAGACATGAGTCCACCGCCTCCATTTTCGGAATGAGTATATGCAGTTGTCCATCCCGTTTGTCCTAATATACTAATGGATTTGGGTGGTTGAAGATGCTTGTTTGCGTTACACACGCTTGTAAACGGGCATTCTTTTATCTTTTTATCATCAGGAAGAGAACGAACGTACTTTGTATTAGTAATCGCGATATGCCCTTCAGGATCTTCGCAGGGCATGATTTTTCTCAGCAGTTTAGCGGCGTGTTTTTTTCTCTCTTTTGAGAAACAAATTTGACATGTTTTGTTTTGGCTTGAGTGCCATTTAAATTTATGACCATGCGTTAAACACATAAACTCGCATAAAATGGTATTACAGAATTGTTTTCCTATAACATTATAAACGAAATAGTCTATCAGGCATGGGCTTTCTATACATTCCGAGGGATAGGTTGTGTTCCAGTGTTCCCAAACTTTGCGCCATGCTAGGGCATTCATTCTTTCTATATAAGTATATTGATAACAGAATATATCCAAGAAACTGGAAACAAGAGGTATTTTGGATTCTAAAATACCAGTTCTAAGAGCCACTTTTATTGTGTTGATATCGCTTGCTACGTCAATCTTTTCGAAGCCTCGCACATTATTCCACACTTTGAGGAGTACCATGTCACGGAGAAACATGTCAGTTTTCTTGTTGCCATAACCTGCGCCTTCACATGATATGAGAGCTTGTCTCAGAGCGTAGATATCGTTGTGGTAAACGTCTATTAACTGATGCGGTTCGCAATTCTTTTCAATCAAAAATTGAGAAATCTTCTTCGCATAGTTACTTCGTTTATCATTCTGGGATTGACTTGTCAGGCGAATCTTTCTAATGAATTCATCCGGGTCATTAAAAACGATTTGCTCATCAAAAATTGAATTGTCAGATATGTAAATATCCGCTAATTTTGCAAAATCAAGTGAACCTCGAAAGTCTTGATTGGCAGTTAAAAAACGCACCCTACAAATGGATTCTCTATCCAGTCCACAGGTGTTGTATATTTCATAAAATGCGGAGCCATCAGTTTCAATGTATACATCATGAAGAATTTTTGCCATACGGGCGCATTTTTCTTCGTTGATTGAACAATCAAGAATTTCTTTATGATGAGTTTTCCAGAATTTATGAAAGTCTGAAAGGAACTCGAATTCTTTTCCTAATTCAGTTGTATATCCTATGCCCGGGTAGTTTGTATACAAGTACGAGTTAATACACGAAACTACTCTTCTGGCGTCTTCTATTGAAAATGAGCCATTAGGGGTAGCTATATCCCTCATTTTAGAACAAAAATTGAAGAGAGATTCCATGAGTAGAGTTGCTTGTCTCGTTGTTACCGCCGAATAAAGAGTTCAGCTGAGTTCGAACTTAATTTTCTGTATGAATTCACCTATGGTTGTAAGATTGTAAATGCTGGGAATAGCTGCAAAGGCCTCCTGTAATTTATTTTTTGCACTATGCCAACCTATGCCATCAGTAATCCAGACGAATTCGAGGCCTGGAACACTGTTGACTTTCGGAGCCACATCTGTGTATGAGCGAGCGACTTCATTCAGTTTAGAGCCTCCACCTGAGTAAAAATTAACCTCAATCAAATATGTTTTGCTCTGCGTAGTAATGGCAAAGTCAAACACTTTTTGGTCTACGCCGAGAACAGCTTCCAATTCTGGATAATTGCGAGAAGAAACCTGTTCGCTGTATGGAATGCCAGCCGCATTAAGGAGTCCTGCTACGCGGCTCTCCATGATAAATCCACTTCTGTTTTTACGCGCGTTGGAGTCCAAACCTGTTTCTACACCAAAGACATAATCCACAAGGTCCTTTATCTTCTTTTGCCTAAATAAATTGGCAAGCCCGGTCTCCTCCAAGAACTGCACAACACCCTGTTCACTGGTAAAAAGAGAGTGAATAGGGTGTGCCTCTTGCGCTGAATTGAGAAAAAGCTTGTTATCTTTCCTTCGTGTCGCGATAAGAATATCCATGACATCAAAGGCTTTCTTATCTCTTTCCCAAATTACTTTTACTGCTTCTGATATATTGGTTTTTCCTATCAGATAATTCAAAGTGTTAAGGCTGAAGGCTATTTCAGATACATTCCTGTCAATCTTGTCAAAATCAGAATAAAAGTCTAAGCCGGCGTTGGTTTCCTTCAACTCTGCAAGGAAGTTTTGAAATCGGTCATCGTTTTTCATGATAACGAAAGAGATGGGGTTTTAATGTTAAAGAAATTTCGCACAAGGATCTCTGTCAGCTTGCCTCGTTTGGTAGGATTTGAATTGATACTACGGCTTGCCCATACACGCTCTACATGATAGTCGGAATAGAGCACATCAAAGAAATTATCTTGCTCATCTTTCGCCAAGCAATCTGAGTTACTAAGCATAAATTGTGCTCCTGCTGCATGAATGCGGTCACAAAATTGTTTGAGCCGAACCTGAGCGTCATCATTAAAATCTTCTTTACTATAACTATTGAAGCTTGAAGTATTGCTCAGGGGGCGATATGGCGGGTCAAAATAGAAAAGCGTATTGGGCCGTATTTTTTCAAAAGTTGATTCAAAGTCACCGGTTAGAATTTCAACTTTCTGTAAGGCTACACTATCGGCGTAAATAACATCGGCATTAAAAATAGAAGGGCTTTCATATTTTCCGAAAGGCACATTAAAGCCTCCTTTTTTGTTTACCCTGTATAACCCGTTATAACATGTTCTGTTTAGGAAGAAAAAAAGCGTAGTGTTTTCGACTGGTGCTAGTTGTTTAGAATTGAATCGCTCTCTCATGAGATAGTAAAACTCGCTTCTGCTCGTTTCACTGCAGAGGCTATCATATTCGCGCTGAATGTCCTGCAAAGACTGCACGAGATTCTCAGGTTCGTCTCGCACGGTCCTATAGCAAGTGGTAAGGTCAGGATTTACATCGTTAATTACAGCATGGGTAATATTGGGGTGCGTGTTGAGCAGATGGAAAAGCATAGCCCCGCCACCAACAAAAGGTTCAATATACGTAGCATCCTCCCAACTTTGGAAATCTTTAGGCAGCAAAGACTCCAGTTGGCTAAGCAACTGTCCTTTCCCTCCTACCCACTTGATAAATGGTTTTGCCTCTGACATAAATCGAATCTGCTCGCGCCATTATAGCAAAATTTAGCGGATATTCAAGCTCTGGTTGCTTAGATAAGAAGAAAAAGGGTAGTGTGAGATGGATTCTCAGTAGTTCGGCTACTGCGCCAATTTAGAATGGGCAGAAAGAGCAATTTCGTAATAGATGCCGTGCCCGGCACGAGGATACAGGGACCCATGCTTGTCCATCCTTGCGTTCCTTCACTGCGTCAATATAGACATCAAGCGCGGAAGAATTCACCGAAGCAAAGGAATCAATGAGTTTTGAGACAGTATTCGATAATGTTAAGCAGTTTCATTAAAACTTCTTTAGAATCCCAATAGTGATAAGGAAGTCGATTTTCTTTTCTGCATACCTCATTGTAATCTTTCACGTTGTAATTATAACTATCCGAAGCTTCTTTTACGCATTCTGGTTCTGTTGCAATGGTTATGCAATCAGCGTGATTTACTAGATCCCCAAAAGCTCTATATGTGTCCAATGGGTAATCAAGTACACTGATGTCACGAAAATAATCTAAATCTATATCCAATATATAAGGACTTTCTATTTTAAGCCCAGAATCATAAAAAGTATTTATCCTAGTATCTGAAATGTTTTTTTCTCTTAATTGATAGATATAGTCCAATTCTTTTAATGCTTTCGGGATATCTCCTACATGATTAAGGGAAACAGTATCTACCTCAAAGGCGTCTTTGAGATAATGAATGTTTTTATAAAGGTCTGTAACTCTTTCAGAATCTATGTTATCGAAAGGGACATCTGATAAATGACAGCAAATGAACGCTTCGTTTATGATATCAAGCATCATTGCTGTAGTAATGTGCTCATCATGCCAAAGTTTGCAAGCAAGATCCAAGTCGTAATATCCCCTAATGTTTCTCTCGCTCTTTAAGTAGCCTTCCGGAAGTAGTAGCTTTTGTAATATTTTTTCGGAAAGTATAGTCCTAAGATTGTCAAGCAATTCAATAAGTTTTGAGTCTGTGCGTCCAAGATGGGTATTTCTATAACGAAGTAGTGGAGGAAAAGTATCTGTGTGTTCGTCAAAAGTAATCAGATTCAATTTACCTTCTTTGCACTGCTTGAACCAAGCCCGTATTGCTGTAGCATGGCTTGCAAAAATGAATACCTTTTTCCCATAGATATTCAATTCTTGCATATCTGCACAACCCCTATCAAAACAAAAATCTGCTATCAAATCTTCCATGCCTGAATTTTTAACTCTAAACAGAAATTTTGCAAGTTATTACACGATCCGAATTATGACATGTCCATTAAGGTGAATTTAACTACTTTTTCCTCCTTCCACGAAAAAGGACTTTTGGGGTTATTATTGAGCCAAGGCTAAGCTTACATCGGCCTCTTTTCTTTCGTACGTTTTCGTCTCAACAGATATCAGGTCTGTGTCAGGCATACTTATTGAGAACATCCGTGCCGGCAATTTCAGACCTGGACGTAAAGGAAAAAGTATGCTAAGCAATTAGTTGCCGATTATCTCCAGAAAATTCATACCCCGCTTGTTTGGTGTTCCTCACGCATATTACGTGCTTGGTTGGCTTGTTGGTGTGCGCGGAGTTTATTAGCAGCAATGGCGAGGCAAAAAGATTCGCAGCAAGTATCAGGATTAACGAAAAAGACAGAGTTTTGACGAATGAAAGTAGTGACGATTTTTTCAAAACAGTTCAAAGTATCGTTATAATATGCTTCTTGCCGGTCGATAGGATCTTCTTTAGTGGATGAGATTGCTAGATCCTCTAAGAACTTTACAAATGCGGGAGCCGGAATTGAGGGCGCTGCATCTAAGAGGGCTTTCAGAATATCTTGTTTGTCCATGAAGTGTATTTTATCATATGTGGGAATACACGCCTAGTTAAATTAGATGTATTACACATTATAACTCAAATGCTGTATTTCATTTTTCATGACCTCATACAAGCGATGTGACATACTCCTGAATTGCGAAGCGGGTTTCATAAAACGCTTCTATCCAATATATTATAATGTGATTCAATATTTGCTTGGTCTGAACGTAGGAAAAACGGAAAAAGCGATTTCCGGGCTCAATTTTCCCAAGCTGATGGCTCTTTAACTCCACTTAATCCAAGAAACCGAATCAGAAAGCAATCTGGTTCGGTTTTTGCTTTGCATTGATTTTCTACACCTACGCCCGCTTAGGCATTGCAGGGGACTTCGCTAAAGCTACGCCCACCCTAGCGCTCGCAAGCCCTCGCACCGCCCCGCCGGGCGCAAAACGCGCTCTAAAGGCCAAAAAGCCGACTTGTCTCGGCGAAGCTTTAGCGGAGACGGAACCATGCCTACCCGCCACGGCGTAGCAAGCAGCCCGGTAGGGCTGACGCGGAGCCGGGATCCGACCACGGCGACGTTGAGCTTGCTTGCATTGGCAGCCCTGGCATCCCGCCGCCGTCGTCGCTAAAGCTCTGAACAAGCGAGCCGAATTTCTAAAGCCCCGCATATGCGGGGCTTTTTTTGAATTCTGTTCGCGAGATATGGTCGCTACACCCACGCGCCGCAGATTAGCATTTGCAGGCAGAGTCTTTAACAACCGGAGCCTGATATGTGGCTTAAGCTTTCAAGAGTATATCAATGGCAGCCCCGGCCATCATGAAGCCGAATGTGCCGGTGATGTGGGTGGCAGAGCCAAAGCCCGAGGCGCAGCCGATGCCGCCTTTTTGGCCGGCTTCTCGCTCGCAGCTTACACTGCCGTCGCAGCGGGGGAAACGTGGTTTTTCCGGGGAGAATACGCAGGGGATGCCGATTTCTGGGCATTTATCATGCAGTGGTAGCGCGTATTCTTTACGCAGGTTTTTGCGCAGTTGGGAAAGCATGTTGTCGCCGCAGCTGCGGGCGAGGTCCGCCATGCAGATGCGAGAAGCATCTATACGCCCGCCGGCGCCACCGCAGGTAACGATGGCAATGCCGCGCTTGTGGCATTCTGCAATGAGGTGTGTTTTGGGGCGCATGGAGTCGATGGCGTCTATCACGACATCAGGCTTGGTTTCAAACAGGCGGTCGGGGTTAGATACGGTGTAGAAAGAGAGCAGGGGCTCTACCTGCACAGCGGGGTTGATAAGGCGTATGCGCTCTGCCATCACCTCTACCTTGGCTTGCCCGTAGGTGCCATGCATGGCATGTATTTGGCGGTTGGTGTTGGTGATGCATAGGTCATCCATATCTTGCAGTATAAGAGTGCCTACGCCACTGCGAGCCAAGGCCTCTGCCGCCCAGGACCCCACGCCGCCAATGCCCACTACGGCCACGCGGGCCTCGGATATCTTGTGGGCTGCTTTCACACCGTACAGGCGGGCAATGCCGCCGAATCGCTCCTCATCTATCATAATCTCTGTTAATGGCTTGTATGCTCAGGGCTTTGCCTGTGGATTCATCTGCCGTAATGACCACGCCGCTGATGCGCACGGGCCAGCCGCCTATGTCCAGCTTGCAGGGCATAGCGGTTATTTGGGCATGCAGCACTTGTGCGGTATCTCGGCCAATGATGCCGTCTCTGCTGCCGCACATGCCGGCATCTGTAATGGCAGCGGTGCCTGCGGGCAAGATGCGGGCATCTGCCGTCTGCACGTGGGTATGCGTACCCACCACGGCTGTTACCCGGCCATCCAAATGCACAGCCATGGATATTTTCTCGCTGGTGGCTTCACCATGCATATCTACCAGAATGGCTACGGCGCCTTCTTGCCGCAGTTGTTCAATGGCGGGCAGGGCGGTTAAAAAGGGATTCTCTGCCGCGTTGCGCATAAAGGTGCGCCCTATTAGGTTGAGCACGCCCACTTTGCCTTTGGGGGTATCTATGGTAACAATACCGCTGCCGGGGTTGTTGCTTTGCAGGTTGTGCGGGCGCAGCACGCGCGGCAGCGTGTCTATGGCGTCTGCCAAGGCCTGTTGGTCCCACACGTGGTCGCCCAGGGTGATGGCGTCTATGCCGTTTTCAAAAAACTCTTTTGCCAGGGGCGGGGTAATGCCACGGCCTCCGGCAGCGTTTTCTCCGTTGACAATGACGGCGTCAGCGCCGTATTCTGCCCGCAACTGGGGTACGGCCCTGTAGAGAGCCCTGCGACCGGGCTCTCCGACTACGTCTCCCAAGAAGATAAGTGTTATCATTTAGCTTTAGGCCCGCAGGGTACTACCGTTACGGGAATTTTCGCGGCTCGCACCAGTTTTTCTGCCGTGTTGCCCAGCAGAATAGAGGTGAGCAGGGAATGGTGGCGGTTGCCGATAACCAGAATGTCGATATTGTGGCGGCTGCAGAAATCATGCACACAGTCCACGATGTCGTCAGACTCCTCAGCTTTGCCGTAAATGGGGATGCCGTATTTGTTGCTGATGGCCTCTGCCAGTTGCTTGGCTCGCTTATCAGCCATAGCTAAAATGCAGTTGTCGCAATTATCCTCAATTTGAGGCACGGTTGCAAAACCGCCCAGCATGTCATCTGCCGCCATGCTGCCCGCAGCATCCATCATGCAGGGCTCTACGGCATGCAGTAAATACATCTTACCCCCGGTTTGCCTGACCAAGTTTGCCGTAAAGTCAAGCACACACCGACTATCTTCCGAAAAATCCGTTGCTGCAAGTATTCTTACCATAGTGTTATTCTAGCATGAGTGTGCAGAATATCCAAGAATAAAATGCCGTTTCTTTGTCCGAATCAGAAATTTAAATCCGTACGGTAGGTATAAATACCTTTTGCCTTGTGGGTTTTGGGGTCGAAACGCCACACCTCTGCCAGTTGCTTATCCGGGGCGCCCTGATAATACGGCGTGTGGTGGCGGCGGAACACGTAGACAATGTCGCCGGTTTTCGGGTCGGTAAAGTGCAGGTCTGCCGGTATATCCAAGGCCTTCAGGTCTTTTTCCGTAAAGTCATTCGGGGCTTGTTGCACATAGTGCCAAGCGGTGAAATGCTCCTCAAAGAACGTTTGCTGCGCGAAAAAGCGGCAAGAGCTCAGGGCTGTGCCGGCAAGCAGGGCTGAGAGTATGATGCGGTGTCTCATGGCTGTGCCGGCAGGTTAAATACGGGTTCCGGTAAGTCTTCTGCGGCATCTTTGCCCACCATATCACCAATGTCTTTGAAGGTGACGAAGATGAAGAAGAAGAGCAGCAGGAATACAAAGCCGGTCATAATCCAATCCAAGAACTTACCGCTTACGGGCTTGCCCTTAAGCATTTCGCAGAAGCCCAGCACCACGTGGCCACCGTCTACCACCGGCAGGGGCAGTATGTTGAGCACGGCCAAGTTCACATTGAGAATAACGGCAAACCACAGCAACAAACGCCAGCCTACCTCCGCCGGTAATTCCATCATCTGGTACATGTGCGAGCCAATACCCACGGGGCCACTCAGGTGCTCCATACCCACGCTGCTGTTGGGGGCAAAGAGCTTGTTGAGGGTGGTGCCCATCCACTGCAAGCTTTGGTTTACCTGCTGCTGCGGGGTGGGGTGCTCATACACGCGCTCTTTGACGCTGTTTTTTACGGGATTACCCCATGCAATACCCAGCAAGGGGGTGGCTCCTTCTGCACCTTGCCAGTTGTCGGGTATGGCCGGGGTGAGCTCGATGTTGCTCTCGCTCCCGTCTTGGTTTTGTACGGTTAATTCCAGCTTTTTACCTTTGGCGGCCTCAAGATTGACAGCCACGGGGGTGTATATTTTTTTACCGTTGAGGTGGGTGATGATTTGGCCCGGTTGCAAGCCGGCGCGTGCGGCGGGAGAGTTGGCGATAACACTGTACACCATGGCGGTATCAGCCGGGTAAATGCCCACTTTGCGCATAGAAGAGCGCTGCCACCATTCTGTTGGTTGCTGGGTGTAACTTGTTTGGATGTCAAGTGTAACATAGCTGCCGTCTGCTTGCGGTCGGTCTACCGTCAGGTTAATGGTTTCGTGTTCACTCAAAGCAATCAGCTCGGTCACACCCTCCATGTTGCCCATCCATTTGGTGACGGGTTGGCCATCTACCTTGCGGATGATATCGCCCGGCAACAAGCCTGCTTGCATGGCGGGGGAGCCCTCCACCAAAAGCCCTACTCGGGTGTCCGGCATTTCCGTGGTCGGTTTGCCAACGCACCAAACGATGCAGGCAAAAAAGTATGCCAACAGAAGAGAGAACAGGGGACCCGCTGCGGCGATGATAATCTTGTCTTTTGCCTTGAGCGGTTTGAGGTCTTTGGGCAGCTCTGCCTTGCCCTCAATGTTCTGCATGTCCTCCAGCTGGGGCAGGGATACAAAGCCGCCTGCGGGTATCCACCCCAAGCCCCATTGCACACCCCATATCTTCTTGCTCCAAATGGGCTTGCCAAACCATATCTGGAAGCGGTCTATGTACGCACCGCGCCATTTGCCGGCCAAAAAGTGGCCCAGCTCGTGTACGAATATCATCACGTTGAAAAACAGGATGACGATGAGGATAATGCCTATGGATTGCAGAATTGATAAAAAGGTGTCCATAATGTCTTTTTCATTATGCCTCATTCATTATTGCTCTGCAAGTCATCAGCCAGTCATATTTATCTATATTTTTGCACAAATTTTGAAAGATTCTTAAAAATGTTAAAGTTCGTCTTGACTCAAACTTGTTTTTATGATTAACTTCCATGCACCAGCCATGACTGAGAAAGCTCGCTATACTATTTCTGCATTATCTCGCAAGACCGGTTTATCTGTTCACACTCTTCGTTTTTACGAAAAAGAGGGTATCATTCGCCATGTGGAGCGCACGGCCTCGGGGCGCCGTGTGTATGGTGAAGACAGCATCGGGTGTCTTATCGGTGCACTTTGCCTCAAGCAGGCACGCCTTACCTTGGCTCAAATTAAAGAGTTTTTTGATTTAACGGTGCGTGGCAGCGAGTCTCTGCCGCACCGCTTGGAGATGCTTTCCACGGCTCGTGAAAATCTGGAATACCTTAAGACAAACATCGGCAAGAGCATTCAGCTGGTAGATTTCTTTATCGATGGCGCTAAGTCAGCCATGGAAGCTATGTCCAACGGTGAAAACCCGGATGAAGCATTCCCCTTGCTCACGCGTGAGGGTATAGCAACTTTGCCCACCATTGTTACCGAAGAAGGCAAGATGGAGCCCTACATGCCGGCAATCATTGATGATATGGATGATTGACCCATGCTGCCGGGCAGGCAGGGGGCTTTTGCAGTCGTAGTACTTTATGCAGATGGAAACAAGCAATTCACCGCGTATACGCAAGGTGATGGTGGCCGTGCTTGCCGCCCTGTTCATGGCACAGTTGGGGGCAGGTATATATGATTTGTTGTTTACCAACTATTTGAGCGATGAGCAGATGCTGAATGCTCAGCAGCGCGGTTTTTTGGAGCTGCCGCGCGAGTTACCCGGTGTGCTTAGCCTGCTGGTCATGGGCTCCCTCTTCTTCCTGAACGAAGTGCGCTTGGCCGCGGTGTCGGTGCTCTTGGCGGCCATCGGCAGCTTTTTCATGATGAACTTGGGGCCGAACGCTACCCTGTTGCAGTTGAGCCTTTGTGTGGTGACAGCCAGCCTTGGCCTGCATATTCTCATGGGTACGGTAGATTCCATCGTCATGCACACTGCGCGCCCCGAAAACCGCAGCCTGCGCCTCGGGCAAATGCGTGCCCTCGGCACGGCGGCTACCTTGTTGGGGGCAGGGTATGTGTGGGTTAAGTGGAAGTTTAACAGCTGTTTTGCCGTAGATTACACAATCGTTATTGCCTTTTTCTTGCTGGCGGCTGTGCTGCTTTTCTGCATCAAAGCTCCGGATTTTCCGCGCCGCAAAAGTTTCCGAGAAAACTTTATCTTGCGTCGCAAATATGCCGTGTACTATGGCATAGAAACGCTGCACGGCATCCGCAAGCAGCTCTACATTACCTTCGGCTATTGGCTGCTGGTCAATTCCATGGGCCAACCGCCCGAAAATGTCGGTAAAATCATGCTCATAGCCGGTGTAATCGGCCTCTTTACTCAGCCTTTAATCGGCAAAAGTATCAAACGCTTCGGCGAAAAGAGGGTAACTATATTTGACAGTGTGGCGCTTTCCGTGCTCTGTTTGGCCTATGCCTTTGCTCCGTCCGTGTTGCCTGCCGGTTGGGCAGTGGGGGTGATTGCCTGCTGCTTTGTGTTGGACAAGATACTGTTCGACCTCGGCATGGCCCGCACCACCTACATTGCCCGTATTTGCGGCGACCGCCGCTCCGATATCACACCCTGCATCTACACCGGCATTGCCATCAATCACGTGGCTTCTATCACATACGGCGTTATTGGCGGTCTCATTTGGTCCTATTCAGGTGGCCCGCAAGCCGTATTCCTCACCGGTGGCCTCGCCGTTGTCGCCGCAGGTTTCTTGGCCAGAAAAATGAAATAACCCGCATCCTTCCACCAATGGGAAATTGTGAATTACGAAGTACGAGTTACGAATTGAAAGCTCGGCTCGATAAACTCAATTTTATTGAAGGCTATGTTTAAATTTTCGGTTGATAAATCGGAGTTTAGCGGGGTGTTGCATGCGAACGCAGTGAGCCGAATTCCTAAGCCCCGTGATAGCGGGGCGATAGATTATTAGACCCGGGTGCAGCCGCGTCAGCGGCGGAACCCGGGGTAAGATGAAAATAAAATCGGAGCCCGAGAAGCCTAAGCGTAGCGAAGGCGACGAGGCCGACAGCACGCCCCGCTCCTGTTTTTGC
>JBGVMR010000035.1:0-2123 GCA_045124875.1 Akkermansia sp. | reverse complement strand
TATAATGATAATAAAAAGGAACCCCACCGGATGGTGGGGTGGCATAGAGGGTTGCCAGATGTCATAAGGTATTTATTTCCATTGTTTCGATTGCAAAATCATCGTAAATACAAACACCTCGCATTATGCCACCCCGCCATTCGGCGGGGTTCGAATAACGTTTATTCCGGACCCGGGGTTCCGCCCTTCGGGCTGCACCGCCGGGCTAGCATATGCCGCCTCGCCATACGGCGAGGCTCTTAAATTCCGCTCGCCTACGGCTCCCGTCTTCGCCGAGGCAAGCGCCATCTGCCCGATAAATTAAAATTTACCAGGCTCATCTTCTTTACAACTTTCCAAAAAACCGGTGCCGCGGTATCACCCCCACGGCACCGGTAAAAAAGTTTGTTGTGATATTCGGCTTGAATGAGTGTTAAACTTTAAACATCAAAAATTCAACATCAAACATTACTTCTTCATTGCCGCGCGTATAAGCTCTGCGCACTCGGTATGGCCGTTGTCCTCGGCTGCTTCAAGGGCTGAATCAAGGTCAGTAGCGCCTTTGGAGAGCAGCAACTGTACGATGTCCATATGGCCGTACAATGCAGCGCCATAAAGCCCCTTGTCGTAGTCAGTAGCGCCTTTGGAGAGCATCAACTGTACGATATCCATATGGCCGCACAATGCAGCGCCATCAAGCCCCTTGTCCGGGTCAGCGCCTTTGTCGAGTAGCAACTGTACGATGTCCATATGGCCACCCATAGCAGCACTATGAAGCCCGACATCCGGATCGGCGCCTTTAGCGAGCATCAACTGTACGATATCCATATGGCCGCCCGATGCAGCTCCATCAAGCCCCCAGCTGTAGACAGTAGCGCCTTTCTCGAGCATCAGCTGTACAATCTCCATATGGCCACCCAATGCAGCACCTCTCAGTCCCGCGTTCGGGTCAGCGCCTTTCTCGAGCAGCAACTGAACGATATCCATATGGCCATCTTCGGCAGCGATCCAAAGCCCCTCATCCGGGTTAGCACCTTTCTTGAGCATCAACTGAACGATATCCATATGGCCACCCAATGCAGCGCCCTTAAGCCCCCTGTCGTAGTCAGTAGCACCTTTGGAGAGCAGCAACTGTACAATATCCATATGGCCACCCAATGCAGCGCCCCAAAGCCCATCGTTCGGCTTTGCGCCTTTGGAGAGCATCAACTGCACGATATCCATATGGCCACCCGATGCAGCGCCATCAAGCCCCCAGTTCAGGTCAGCACCTTTGTCAAGCAGCAGCTGTACGATATCCATATGGCCACCCTGAGCAGCGCCCTGAAGCCCCCAGTTGTAGTCAGTAGCGCCTTTCTTGAGCAGCAACTGTACGATATTCATATGGCCACTTATAGCAGCGCCATAAAGCCCCCAGTCCGGGTCAGCGCCTTTGGAGAGCATCAACTGTACGATGTCCATATGGCCACCAAAAGCAGCGCCTTGAAGCCCACGGTTTGGATGCGATCCTTTGTCAAGGCATTGTAAAACCAGCTCTTTGTTTCCGGAGGCAGCGGCACCAAAACAATAGATACCAATGTGATTTTTGTCTTTCAAATTCTCCAAAGTGGCAGTATTCCCCGTATACCCGGCGCGGAAAATCTTTATTTCCTTTTCCGAGTAACGCGATAATTTCAAAAGATTGCATAACTTATCGAGAGGAGATACCGTGGTTGTAGCAGTATCCGTACTTGGTGCAGCCTCAGCCATGTAAGAAGTAAGTACACACGGCACCGCGAGGAGGGAAAGAAGAAGTAATGAGCGTTTCATCATATTTGTAATGGTTGTTGATAAAGAATATCAAAAAATCAAAATCTATCAGCCAAGAAAAAAATAACACGTTTTTTCATTCAATTCAAGCAGTATCTCGGCAAAAAGTGTAGTAGCCCCACAGACGACAATACAGGTAATGCCAATGGGAACCTCTGCATACCGGGGCACAGAAAAATGTATTTTTTAACGCTCTGTTAAACGTATCGGGTGATAAATCGGAGTTTAGTGGGCAGAATCCTCCGAGCGTGAGCGAGGCGAATTTACGAGCCCCGTGATAGCGGGGCGGCAAGAATCTTAGCCGGAGCGTGAAGAGAGCCCGCGACAGCGGGCGA
>JBGVMR010000034.1:0-47537 GCA_045124875.1 Akkermansia sp. | reverse complement strand
TAACAGGACAAGTAACAGGACAAGTAACAGGACAAGTAACAGGACAAGTAACAGGACAAGTAACAGGACAAGTAACAGGACAAGTAACAGGACAAGTAACAGGACAAGTAACAGGACAAGTAACAGGACGTATTTTGCTTGACAATCAGCGCGAAACGGTGTATGCTGTGTTTCAGCTGTTGAAAGGATGAGTTGTATGGAATACCCTGAATTTTATGAGCAATATTTATATGCCGCAGAGCCGGATGCCGCAGAGCTTGCCCTCTCGTGGGATGTATCAATCGGCTTGCAGGCAGTAGATGGACTGGAAGTATCGGAACATCTCAAGGAGGTAGCAGAGCACCATATTGAAGGTAGGCTCAACATGGAGCAAGCAAAAGAGCGAATCTCCTCATACTATTCCGAGCATAAAGAGCTGTGCGGAACCGGCGTTGATGAAGCAGATAAAGTGGCTGCCAACATTGCGGAGATACTTAACGACCCGTCCTTTTTATTCAGTCCCGCGGGTTTTGTAGGTATACATAAAAAGCTTTTTCACAATGTTTTTAAATTCGCAGGACAAATACGAGAGTACAATATCTCCAAGAAAGAACCCGTGCTTGAAGGGGATACCGTGCGTTATGCTCATAAAGCAGACTTGGTGGGAGCATTGAATCATGATTTTGAGAAAGAAAAACGATTCTCCTACCAAGAATTAACACAAGAGCAAATGGTAGAACATATAGCTCACTTCATTGCAGATATATGGCAAATACATCCTTTCCCCGAGGGGAACACACGAACCACGGCTGTATTTTGTATTAAGTATTTGCGTTACTTGGGTTTCAAAGTAAATAATCAGCTCTTTGCACGCAAGGCTCGCTACTTCAGAAATGCCCTTGTTCGCGCCAATTATGCTGATTTGTTGAAGGGGATAGATGTCAATTATTCTTTCCTCATCAGTTTTTTTCGCAATCTTCTGCTGGGGGAAACTCATGAGTTGCATAGTAAAGACACACACATTCACGCAGCAGCGGTTAAGTCGGTTCCCGCAGTGGGCTCAGCTCCGTCTGTTAAGCCGCAAAATCCAAGTGTTGTAGCTTTATTAAAAGCTATAGGAACAGATACCATATCCATCAGAGAGATGATGACCCGCCTGAATTTGCGAGGGCGTGACAATTTCCTCAAGAACTATTTTAATCCGGCGCAAGAGGGCGGGTTACTTTCGCCCCTCTATCCGAATGTACCGCGACACCCGGGCCAAAAGTATTTTCTCTCTCCGCTGGGGCATTTAGCGCGCAAAAAGCGTTCCTGATACAGAATCACAGCACCAGCTGGTAGTCGGTAACATCAAGCCATTGGCCGAATTTGAAGCCTACTTGGGAGAAGTGTGAAACCTTGCGGAAGCCGAGTTTTTCGTGGAAAGCGCGGCTGGCCATGTTGTTATCGGTAATGCAGGCAATGAGCGCATGGCACCCGGCAGCACGGCAAGCTTCAATCAGGCGCTGCATGAGGGCAGTGCCAATGCCGCAAGCTTTGGCGGTGGGGGCAAGATAAATGGTGGTCTCCCACGTGTGGGCGTAAGCCGCGCGCTCTTTCCAAGCGTGGGCATAGCAATAGCCCACGAGTTGCCCGTCTTGCTCATACACAAAGTAGGGGTATTGCTCAGAGAGTGCGGCAATGCGTTCCTGCATTTGTTGAATGGTTGGGGGCGTGAGTTCAAAAGAGATGGTTGTATCCCTGACATAGTCAGCATAGATGGAGGCTATAGCAGGAGCATCTGCGGAATGAACGGGGCGAATCATGTGGTGAGAGATTGCTCATATTTTAGCGATGGATGGATGCTGCGTCAAGCGGATAACGTATTTTGCACGTCAACACGGCAAATTTTGCTTGCCAAAACCGGGCTTGCATATTAGTATATCCCCGTCGCGCCATGTAGGCGTGTGCCGTCACAATCAAAGATTTCAACAATTTATCAGCAATGGACTTTATTTCTCCCACAGCAGCTGCACTTACCCCCTCTCTCACTTTGGCCATCACTAACAAAGCCAAAGAGATGAAGGCCAAGGGTGAGCAGGTATATGGCCTCGCCGGCGGCGAGCCCGATAAGGATACCCCTGAGAACATCAAGGCTGCCGCTATCAAGGCCTTGGAAGAAGGTGCAACCAAATATACGCCTTCCGTTGGTCTTCCCGCTCTTCGTCAAGCTATCAGCGACAAGCTGAAGCGTGATAACAACCTGGATTATTCCATTGATCAGATTTGTGTGTGCAGTGGTGCCAAGCCTGCAGTTTATGCCGCCCTGCGTGCCACCATCAGCGAGGGTGATGAAGTCATTATCCCGTCTCCCTACTGGGTAAGCTACCCCTCCATGGTAGAGCTTTGCGGCGGTACTCCCGTGTTTGTTGAGACCAAGCCCGAGAACGGCTGGAAGATTACTGCTGAGGAGTTCGAGAACGCCATGACTCCGCGCACCAAGATGATCATCCTCACCACGCCGCACAACCCGACGGGTGCTGTGTATACAGAGGAAGAGTTGCGCGCCCTCGGTGAAGTTGCCGTAGAGGAAGATATTCTCATCATTGCCGACGAAATCTACGAGCACCTCATCTACGACGACCAGAAGCACGTTTCCATGGCTTCTCTTAGCCCCGAGCTGTACAACCTGACCATCACCATCAACGGCTTCTCCAAGGGCTATGCCATGACCGGCTGGCGCCTCGGTTACACGGCTGCTCCTGCCGGTATCGCCAAGTACATCAAGATGATTCAGGACCACTGCGCTTCCAACGCTACTACCTTCTGCCAGTACGGCGCTATCGAAGCTTTGGAGGGTGACCAGTCCTTCATCACCGACCTGCGCGAGGAATACGACTTCCGCCGCCAGTACGTGTACGACCGCCTCAGCAAGATGCCCAAGATTAAGGTAGTAGAGCCCAAGGGCGCTTTCTACTTCTTCATCGACACCACAGAGCTGGGTATGGATTCCCTCTCCTTGTGCGATGTGCTCTTGGAGCGCTACAAGGTGGCCGTTATCCCCGGTATTGCTTTCGGTAATGATAAGGCCATCCGCATCTCTTACTGCACCTCTTTGGATGTTCTCAAGGAAGGTCTTGACCGCCTTGAAGACTTCTGCAAGAAGCACTGATGCCGGTGTAAATTGCTTTTCTTCTACACCCCCGCAGGCAAACACTGCGGGGGTGTTTTTCGTGCAAAATCAGCCCTATAAATAGGGTGTTGAAAAATCAGATGAATACGGATTTATTTTCCGTACACTTATTAACGGAGCAAGATTAACATTTGATTTCTTTTTTCTGCCTCGTTGGGGGCATATTCAGCGCTTTTTTGTTGATAGAGCAGGGGGTGGTGTGGTATACTATGCAGCGGTATATGAGTAGTGCGGAACAGAAAGGCTTTTGGACTCTGGCGAGGCCTTTATTGAAGAAGTATTTACCACGTTACATGGTAACGATGGTAATAGGTGTGTTGGCGGGTATTATCGCGGCTGCGGCTGCCGGTTTCGGTTTGCCGGTTATCGTGCAGAGTATCGTGCCATTGGTATTCGGTACAGAGCAAGCGCCCGAATGGTTGATGGGTATTTTGCATGCTTGTGTGCCTGCCGGCTTAGCACAGAGTATGGATGCCGCTACCTTGGTAATGTGGGGGGCAGCTTTGTTTATACCTGTGGTAATGCTGATACGTGGCCTTGCAACCTATTATAATTCTTATTTATTGACAAAGGGTGGATTAGGGATGATGACCGATATGCGCTCCGACATATTTGCGCGTTTGCAATACCTGTCATTTTCCTTCCATGACCGCAATTCGCGCGGTAAACTGATGACTACCGTTATTCAGTATACCCAGACCCTGCAACAGTTGCTTACCCAGGTGCTTAACGATTTGGTGGTTCAACCTCTTACCTTGGTTGCAGCCATCGGTTATTTGGTATATGTTGCCGTAACAAATGAAAATGCCGCGGTTTTATTGGGTAATCTCATCATTACGGCCATGTGTATTCCCTTGGTCCGTTTTGTCGGTAAACGCATGGTGAAAAAGATGCGAAAGGTGTTGCAGGGTATGGATTCTGTGACGGCCGATGTAGAAGAGGCTCTCTCCGCCCAGCGAGAGGTGCGCGCGTTTAACCTGCAAAAGCATCGCGAGGAATTGCTCAGCGGTAGCATTGCTCGTTTCAATAAGGCCATTATTCGAGTAGAATCGTGGAAGGCGGCAGTCGCTCCCTCCATTGAGTTTGTGAGTGCTTTGGCTTTGGCTTATTCGCTATATCGCAGCAGTGGCGAGGGGCTGACTCTTTCTCAGTTTACCGCCATTGCTACGGCGTTCTACTTCTGTTATGACCCCATTAAACGCTTGGGCACCGTGGCCAACTATTGCCAAATGATGGGCACGATGATTACCGGGATTAACGAAATTCTGGAGGCTCAGGATGAGACTCCGGAGCCGAATCCGCCCACTCCTCTGCCGAAACCTCTTGCCGGCCGCGTGGATTTTGAGCATGTAACATTCTCCTACAACGAAGAGAAGACCGTGTTGCATGATATCACCGTGCATGTGCCGGCGGGGCAAACCGTTGCTCTTGTGGGCCCCAGTGGCTCCGGCAAGACCACTTTCATCAATATGGTGTGCCGTTTCTATGATCCGGATGCCGGTTGTGTGCGCATAGACGGGGTGGATGTGCGTGAAATTTCTCGCGTAGAACGCACGGAAGCCATCGGGCTGGTGTCTCAGTTTGCGGCTCTGTTCCACGGTACGATTGCCGACAATATACGTGTGGGCAAGCCCGATGCGGATGATGCCGCCGTGCGCCGTGCGGGTGATGCCGCCTGCGTGACGGAGTTTGCCGCGCAAAAGCCTGAGGGCTATAACCTGATGTTGGCAGAGGGCGGTGCCGGTTTGTCCGGTGGGCAAAAGCAGCGCGTTTCCATTGCTCGTGCCATTATGAAAGATGCCCCCATCCTGATACTCGATGAGGCTACATCTGCTTTGGATATGAAGAGCGAGGCCATTATTCAGAAAGCATTGGAGGAGATGGCCAGCAACCGCACCACGTTTGTGATTGCTCACCGCTTCAGTACCATTCGCATGGCAGACCGCATCTTGGTGTTCAATGAAGGCCGCATCGTGGCCGATGGCACCCATGCTCAGTTGTATGAAACCAGCGCGCTGTATCGCTCTCTTTATGATGAACAGGTGCGCAACGCTGCCGATAACGGAAAGGAGACCACACGATAATGAAGAGAGTCCTTGCATTTGCTAAACGCTTCTTAATGCCACATTTTCGGTGGCTGGTTATTACTTTTATCACCGGTTTGATAACGGCTGCCGTAAGCGGTTTGGGGGTGCCGTTGATGGTAAAGTTCGTGTTCCCCATTGTCTTTTATGCCGGGGATGGTGAGTTGCCTTTGTTGATGCAGTTCATCCCCTCCTTGCAGGAGATGAACCACATGACGGTGCTTCTGTTGGCCTGTGCCAGTATGCCGTTGATTTTTGCCATACGCGGTGTTGCCATGTGGGCCAACCATGTGGTCGTCAACATACTGGGGCTTCGTATCCTCGAGAGCTTGCGTAAAACGGTGTTCAGCCATGTTCAACAGCTGCCCATTGCCTATTTGGAGGGGCAACGCAAGGGTGATATGGTGAGCCGTATTGTGGCAGATACCGGCAATGTGCAAAACGTGCTTTCTCACGTAGCCAATGATTTGGTGAAACAACCGATTACCTGCATTTGCGCGTTCTCGGCATTCATGTATCTGCTGTTCAGCACCGGTAGCCCCGAGATGGCCATTGTGCTGGTATTCATAGGGGTAGCGGCGTGGCCGGTCATCAGCTTCGGTAAACGCATCTCGGCTCGTGCCAAACGGGCGCAGGCAGAGCTGGGTGAACTGAATACGGTTGTTCAGCAGAACCTTGAGACTCAACGTGAAATTCGTGCATATGCTTTGGAGGAGCGTGAAATCGCAGACTTTGTTTCCTCTTCTCAAGCCTATAAGCATAATATGACCAAGTTGGTCAAATACCAGCGCATTATCATTCCCATCATGGAAACCGTAACGGCCATTGCCCTTGCGTTCTTGCTGGTGGCCGGTAAGAATAGCGGCATGGGGCTGGAGGATTTCCTGGCATTGGCTGCTGCCATGTTCTTTACTTTCGACTCCCTGAAAAAGGCGGGCCAGGCATTCAATCGCCTTAATGAGGCGCAGGGCTCGCTCACCCGTTTGGAAGATGTACTGGCGGTGGAAAATCCCATTGCAGACCCCGCTAACCCCTTGCCCATGCCCGCTAAGGTGAAAGGCGAGCTTGATTTCCGCAATTTGACCTTTGCCTATGATACGGGTAAACCGGTTCTCAAAGACATCAATGTGCATATACCTGCCGGGCAGATTGTAGGGCTTGTGGGCCCCAGTGGTGCCGGTAAAACGACTTTTGCAAGCCTTATCCCTCGTTTTTATGAGGCGACGGAGGGCTGTGTTTGTGTGGATGGTATTGATGTGAAAGATGTTACCATGCATGATTTGCGCGAGCAGCTCTCCATTGTGGGGCAGCAGGCGCTGTTGTTCAGTGGTACCATTCGCGAAAATATCGCGTTGGGTAAACCGGGGGCCACCGCAGAGCAGATTCAAGCTGCAGCTGATGCCGCCCGTGTTTCTGCGTTCTTGGATAACCAGCCACAAGGCATTGATACGCAATTGGGGCAGGGTGGTTCAGGGCTTTCCGGCGGCCAGCGCCAGCGTGTGGCCATTGCCCGTGCCTTTGTGAAAGATGCTCCCATTCTCATTCTTGATGAAGCCACGGCCTCGCTTGATGCTGAGAGTGAGCGCGAGATTCAGCAAGAGCTTGATAAATTGGCACAGGGTAGAACAACTCTGATTGTGGCGCACCGTTTCAGTACTCTGCGCAATGCGCACCGCATTCTCGTCTTTGAACACGGGCGTATTGTGGGCGACGGCCCGCATGAGGAGCTGTACGCTACGTGCCCGCTTTATAAAGAACTCTTTGATAGACAAGGTGCCGTATAATGAATATGTCCGTATTCAATGTGACACCCGTAATATTGGCCCGCGCTTCGTCTGTTGAGGACGTGGCGGAGATGAGTGCATGGAAAGAGCCTGACATTTTTTCCATTGCTGAAGCAGATTTGGCTGTGCTTTTGGCAGAGGTTGCGCAAGAGCCCGTGCATAATCGCATTATCGAATCCATGCGTGTGGCAGATGGTTCCCCTCATTTTACCATTGAGTTGAAAGGTAAAGTAGTAGGTGCTTATGTGTTGTGCATCAGCTCGCTTGCGTCTGTGGGCAGCCTTACGGAGAAGCAGTATGCGTGGGCAGAGGCTCACCCCGCAGCAGACATTTGGGTAGTGCCCTGTGTGGTGCAGCATATCAGAGCAGATGTAGCCAGAGCCGTTGTTGATGCTGTCTATGCTCTGAAAGAGCGTGGCCGCTGGTGTACCGAAGAGGTTGCACGCCAGTTTCTTCCTCGTCCACATGGCTTGTTTCATTATCTGAATGGGGCGGCCTTGCTTAAGGAACACACCTTGGTAAGAGAAGTTGCCAATGCCGGCACTCGTATTTACCCCTACGTTGCGGGAGTTGCAGATTATAAGCACATGCTGCCTACTCATGAGTTGCGCTGCTCCGGTGGGGATGATTTCCCGCTTATGCTGGTGCAAACTGCGGGTTCTGCCAACGGTGCCTTGCGCGTAATAAGCCACGGTATTTATTCTGCTGATAATCCGGTTAACGAGCTTGAAATCTATTCCGTAGGTACCGACGCCTTGGAATTACTGGATGCGCGTGGCGGCGTATACAGTGCCGCATGTGCAGAGTTGGCCATGTTCCCATCCCGGCTCAAGGTAGGTATGCATTTGCTCTGGTCTGTGAACCTCTTTGCGAATGACTTTGCGTTTGTAAAGGAGAAGACGATACGCTTTGAGCAGAAAAACGCTACACGCACTGCATTGGTGTCTTGTGTGCAACACGTTCGTCCCATGCAATTCTGTGGGGTGAGCGGGTATTGCTTGCAAGTACCCGTGCATGCAAAACTGCCGGATTTGCTGTGCAATGTCTACGTGTTTGAGCCGCAGCTCTTAGGTCGTGTTCCTCGCGTGGGGGATTCTATCTCAGCCGGTGGTAAGTTGCAGGCCGCCCCCGATGCCTTAGTTGAGTCTAACGTATGCTGGGCCGATTCCCCGGAGACTGCCCTTGCTGCTGCAGAAGATGCCGCTCCGCCGGTGGAGCCGGAGACGGAAGCCTCAACCTCACCGTTGGAGGAGCTGTTGGCTGAGGCCATTACCGCTGCCGGTTATAAGCTTGCAGAACCCTTTGAGCCCTTGTTCCGATTTGGCCGCCCTGAGTTCCGATGTCTTTCACCCGAGGTCACGCTTGTATTAGTGATGGTGGATACTGTTGTTGCACAGCATGAAGATAAATTGGGTTACCGTTGCAGATTTGCTCCGGATAAATACCCCGCCCACATGAACCGCACCCCACAGGGGGATGGCCCGGCGGATGTGTGCTTCGTGTCGTTGCATTTGTCACCGCAAGGGGAATGCCAATACACCGTCAAAACCGAGCAGCATGGTGCTCCTCTTCCGCTATCTTTGCCGGAGGTATTGCGTGTGCCCGTGCCCGATAAGATAAGCGAAAAGACTGCAGTTGACCTGTTTGCCGATTGTATGTCGACCCAGAGTTTTGAGCGCATACTCCCCTATTTGCGAGAAGATTTGCACTACCGATCTGAAACCGCCGGGCTGGAGTTCTTCTCAAAAATGGATTTGCTGCGCCATCTTCGCTCTTGCTTTGATACTTGGCAGAAGCGCGGGGTGCTGTCAGAAATTTTCTTCACAGTGCAGAAAGTTCATTATCAAGGCGTAACCTGCTATTGTTGCGTAGCTATGCAAGCAGATTCTCCCGTTTCGGTGACGTTGGTTAAGATGAAAAACGCTTTTATTGCTGAGATTATGGCGCTTTCTCCCGCTCAATTCTCGGATTTTGAAGTCATTGAATGATGCTATGAAGATTTCCCCGTTTTGGATTAAGGAGCAGCTTGTTATCAATGGCAGAAAACTTCGTTTATGCGGCAGCTCTTTTGAATCCTTTGAGCAGGCTCGCCTTGCATTGGCTGAGAAACGCCGCCTGTGGCAGGAGTATTTGAGCAATCCCTCGCTTTTTGCTGCGTTTACTGAGCAGTTGCGTGCAATGGAGGCGCGCCCGCATGAGACTGAATATAGTGCGACTGTTGTAGAACCGATTGCAAATCATATAGATGTGGAAAATGTTATCACCCGCAATCGTTATGGGGCTTTGGTCCTTAATTCCGAATCTCTGTGTTTTGTGGATGTGGATTCGTTCCGCGATAGTTTTTGGCGCCGCCTCTTCGGTATGGGGAGAAACCCTGAAACGCTGTTGATTGCAGCTGTGCGGGAACTGTGCGCCGCAGATACCACTCTGTCTGCTCGTGTTTATCGAACGGCTCACGGCTGGCGCTTGGTTTTGCGTGGGCAGGGGATTGCGGTTAATTCCCCGCGCATGCATGATGTATTTGTACGTTTGCAAGCAGACCCATTATATACAAACCTTTGCCGAAAACAGAAATGTTGGCGAGCCAGACTTTCTCCTAAACCGTTTCATCTGGGCTTGCCTCGTTTCCCGTTCCTTTCAGACTCCGCAAACGCAGACTCGCAAATGGCGGATTGGGTGAAGCTGTACGATGATAAAGTGTCTGCCTATGGCGTGTGCCGTCTTATTGATTCGTTTGGCCCATCCATTACGGACCCTGTTTTAGAGCTGCACGACACCTATACTCGTGCTCTTGTACCGGATTTGAAATTGTCATAAATGTATAAAATCAGTCTTTTTTGAAAGAAAATCAGTGAAACTACCGTATATATATATAAGATGAAAACGCTATTTTTGATGCTTGCTTTTTGCGGTGTGGTGGGTGCTACCCCATCTCAACCTAATCTCCCTCAGAATCCCTATTCTGAGGATGCTGATTATTGGGCTTTTCGCGCGTGTGATGTGCTGATTCATTCAGACCACGTTCTGCGCTGCAAAATACTTTATAAAGAGGTACAGCATACCTCAGCCCCCATATATTCCATTCATACCTATTATGCAGAGGTACTTGAATGCCCGAAAGGTTGTATGATCGGAAAGGGCTGCGTGATTTCATATTCTCAGCAGATGGAAGATAGCCAAGCGGTGCCGGAAGGCCGACATAACGCTGCCGGAGAAGTCTACCTCGCCTTCGATTCTCAAGAGGTTAAATTTGCCGAGGATAAGAAAATATGGGTTATTGGTACAGATTTCTCATTCCGGGCCATGGGCGCATTGTATGATTACGGTAAAGCCATGCGCCGCGTACAGCGCGAGCATCCTGAGTTAGCAGACAAGCCGGAATCCTCATCTGCGGCAGAGCAAAAACTGTACCCGTTTATCGTCGAGTTGTCAAAAAGAAACCCTCACGATGAGCCCGATTATATAAAACTTTGCATCAAGCGATTGTTGGTGCTTTTGCCACTCATTGAGCAGGGGGCATCGGCAGATGTGGTTATACCGGAGTTTAAGGGAAACACTGCTTTGCATTATGCGTGCTCCTTGGGGGATTTTGAACTTGTCAAATGCTTGTTAGAGTTGGGGGCCTCTCCTAATCTCCGTACGGATAAAGGCGTAACCCCTCTTCAGTGTGCAGGTGGCAAGGATGCGCTCCGCATCCAATCTTTGCTCAAAGAGTATGGTGCTACACGTTGATTAAATGACGCGTCTTTATGCGGAATACACCGTGGGGTCTGCAATGCCGGCTGCGGCGAAAGACTCTTTGCGCTCTCTGCAAGTAGCGCATTGGCCACAATGTTGTTCACCGCCACAGTAGCATGAATAAGTGTGGGCAAAGTCTACACCGAGCGCAGCCCCGATGGCCGTAATCTCTGCCTTGCTATTGCTGATGAACGGGCGCAGTATTTGTAACTCTGCGTAGGTGCCGAGCCTAATGGCATCGGCCATGGCAACCATGAAATCCTCTCGGCAATCAGGGTACAGGGCGTGGTCGCCACCATGGGCGGCAATGACAATGGCCTCTGCGCCGTTGCTCTCTGCAATGCCGGCGGCTATGGCTAAGAATATACCATTGCGGAAGGGAACCACCGTCTGCTTGAGATTTTCTTCTGCGTAGTCTGCCGAAGGAATGGCATCTGCTCCGCTGAGCAGGGCACTTTGCAGGTGGGCAGAAATACTGCGCAGGTCAATCTCATGGTAGGGAATGCCCAATTTTTCTGCTTGCCAACGGGCACATGCCAGCTCTTTTTCGGCATGATTACTGCCGTAGTCAAAGGAGAGGGCACACACCACCTCATGATGGTTGTGTGCCCAGTAAAGTGCGGTTGTGGAGTCCAACCCGCCGGAGAGTAGAACGGCTACTTTCATGCAGGGCGGTTCTCGGGTTGATGCTCGGCTGTGCAGGTAAGCTGAATGCCGCCACGAGCACCGAACTTGCCTTCTACCTTCATCCATGCCGGTTCTACAGCTGCTACCAAGTCATCCAAAATGCGGTTGACCACCTGCTCATTGAATGCTGCATAGTTGCGGAATGAGACAAGATAGTACTTAAGACTCTTGGTCTCCACCACTTTTTCCGCCGGGGTGTAGGTGATGGTCAGCTCGCAGCTGTCGGGCTGCCCGGTTACGGGGCAAAGAGACGAGAACTCGTGCGTGGTGAGGGTTACCACGTAAGGGCGCTGCGGGCTGCGGTTCGGGAATGCCTCGAGCTTTGCTTCCTCCGGGGTGCGGAAGAATTCGCTGTGCTTGCCGAGTAGGGAAAGGTCTTTGTTATCCATAATAATTTATGCTTTAGTGAGTTTGTAGCCGTCTTTACCGTCTTTCATGGCCCAACCGAGCTCTGCGAGCTTGCCGCGAAGGGCATCTGCCGTTGCCCAATCTTTGGCTAGGCGGGCAGCCCAGCGCTCATCGGCTATGGCTTTAATCTCCTCGGGTACCTCGATGTCGGCATCAGGGTCGGGCAGTTGCAAGCCCAAGGCCTCCATGATGAAACGGAAAGCCTTCCACAGCTTGGTGGCCTCGGCCTTTTCCATTTCGGCAGGCTTTACACCTTTGATGGCGCTGAACACATGGCCAAGCGCCTCGGGGCCGTTCAAGTCATCCTCCAAGCTGTCCCAAGCGGGTTGGAACATGCCGAGAGCAGGGGCCTTCTTGACCAAATCTCTGTAAGTGGGTTCTTTTTCACCACTGGCCTTGGCCAGTTCTTTGTCGAAGCGGCCCAGTTTGTTAAGGGCGCTGGTGGCATCTTTCATGCCCGTGAGGGTGAAGTTGAGCGGGCGGCGGTAGTAGGCACCTGCCAACACATAACGCAGGGCTGCGGGGGTGTAGCCCATCTCTTGCAGTTGGTCCAGCGTATACATGTTGCCCAAGCTCTTGCTCATCTTGGCGCCATCTACCAACAAGTGGGTAACATGGAACCAGTGGCGGGCAAAGTGACCACCGCAGGCGCAGCGGCTTTGGGCAATCTCATTCTCATGGTGCGGGAACACCAAATCCACACCGCCGGAGTGCAAATCGAAAGTGTCGCCCAGGTACTTGTGGCTCATGGCAGAGCATTCCAAGTGCCAACCGGGACGCCCCTCACCCCAAGGAGACGGCCAGAAGTTGGGGCCATCTTCCGGGCGGCGGGCTTTCCACAGCACAAAGTCTGCCACGCTGTCTTTCTCGTACTCGTCCGTATCAGCGCGGGTATTGGCTGTTTTGCCCAAATCCAGCTCTTGGCGGTCCAGGTGGGCGAGTTTGCCGTAGTCGTTGTATGAAGAAATGCGGAAGTAAACGGAGCCGTCGTCACTTTGGTAGGCGTGGCCTCCCTCCATGAGCTTGCCGACGATATCGAGCTGCTCTTTGATATGGCCCACGGCACTGGGCTCTACATGCGGGGAAAGGCAGTTGAGCGCCTTGCAGTCGTCGTGGAACTTGGCGGTCCATTTTGCAGTATACTCGCCCAGCGGCATGCCTTGGGCTTGAGAGTTGCGGATGGTCTTATCGTCCACATCCGTCAAGTTGCGTACATGCTTGGTGCGCAGGCCGCCCAGCTCAACCACTCGGCGGAATACATCTTGCACCACAAAGGTGCGGAAGTTGCCGATGTGGGCCGCAGCATACACAGTGGGACCACAACAGTAGAAGCGCAGCTGCTTGCCGTCCTCTGCCTGCACGGGCTTCATAGCCCCCGTCTGTGTATCATATAAGTTCAACATAACGCGCGTAGTATGCACGCGTGCGCGCACTTTGTCAAGCTTGCAGGACGTCAATACCCGTGAAAATGCTGTTATTGCAGAAATTATGCTTGCTATATGGGGTAATATATGGCAGAGTATGGGTAAATAATACCTTTTTACTATGAAAATGTGTAAATGGATGCCTTTATTGACGCTGCTCGGAATCGGAACGGTTGCACCTTTGTTCGGAGAAACAGAGGGGGAAAGCGCGGTCGCAGTAGAAGAAACCGTAGTATTGGCAGCTGATGACGATGATGCTGATGGCTCATCCAAGAAAAAGAAAGCCAAGAAAGACAAAAAAAGCAAGAAACGCAATGTAGGCAAGGCTGCGCAGCAGAAGCGTAAAGAGTTGCGTGATCAGGGCGTACGCAATGTGCGGGCCAAGTCTCCCAGCGGTTGGCCTACAAAGATTCCCGTGCCGGAGGATACAACCCTTAAACAGGGAGAAAAGCAGGGGCAATTTTTCGTGTACGAAACAAACAATTATATCTTCTTTACCCCTGTGGAGATAGATGAAAATGCCTGCGACACCGTAGGCCGTTTGTTCGAGTGTGCCTATGCCGCCAATAAAGCAGTGGGTGAGGTGTTGCCCGTGCCGCGCACGGAAGAAGACCGCGAAGGTAAAAAATACCGCGTAGAATTATGGCCCTCCAAGCAACAGTATGTAGCACAGGGGGGCTCGCCCACCTCTGCCGGTGTGTTTGTGTACAGCTCTCGCAGAATGCCGGGTGATACCGGCCCCATTACTGAAAAAACATTGGCAAGTGACAAAGTGATGGTGCCGTTTGAGTCTCTGGGGCTTTCATCCGATGGACACGTCGCCAAGAACGATATTGATACCCATGTGTTGGTACACGAGTTGACGCACCAAAACTTTGTGTTCAACGGCTTGCCGATATGGTGTAACGAGGGCTGGGCAGAGTATGTGGGCTACGTACCCTATGTAGGCGAGGATTTGGACTTTTCCCGTTGCTTCTCGGTGATTTTGCACAAAGCCAAAGAGCAGTCTTCTCACGGGGCTTTGGATTTCCCCTTTACGTTAGAGGAGTTCCTGACCATGAGCCAGGAGGAGATGTACTCATACATGGGCCAAGGTAAGGACACTTACACGTTGTCCGCTATGATTATTACTTTCTTTGTACATTTAGACGGTAAAAAAGGTGTAGAGGCCCTTAAGAAATATATGCAGGCCCTTATTGATGGAGAATCTCATGAAGAGGCTGTTAAACATCTTATAGAGCCGCATAAGAGTGCAGAAAAATTGCAAAAAGACTTTATCAAGGCGTGGAAGTCTAAGAAAGTTCCCGTGTCATTTAAGTCTGCTAAAGATTGAGTAATAAGGTAAATTACATACAAAAAAGGCTGAAAGGAGCATTCCTTTCAGCCTTTTTTCGTATGTTTAATAAGTATCAGGGTTGTTCAACAATGCCCATAAAGAGCGGGGTATCAGTACCGGAGAGAGAGCCGATAACCCAAATGAAGGGGCGGTCTAATACAACGGTGCGGGGCATGGCGCGGAAGTTTGCCACGGCTGCGGTGGCTGCAGCGGCCTCTGTGCCTTGCTCGTCTACTTTGATGTAACACTTCTGCAATACTTTTGAGAGATAGATGCCGGTCTTGCAGGTGGTGAGGCGAGAGAAGTCTGCCTCGGTAAAAATCTTATGTAAGCCTGCAGCTTGCAGGGCTTTATTCAGATTGAGAGCTGCGCCGTCAATAGTGAACGCGGGCATAATGACGCGGGTTTGGCCACGTGCATAATCAATTTTGGAGATGATGCTCAGATATTTCTCTTCTGTGAGGGTGGCGGCAAATCCTCGTATATCTTTGGTGGGGGAAATGGCAATGAAGTAACAAGGTTCCCCGCTGGCGGATGTTGCCGCATAGGGTAGAGCAATGGCAACCCAATCTTCACCTTTGGCTGCAGGGAATTTGGCGGTACAACTCATCATGTTGGCCGGTACCGTTTTGCCGTCTGCCGTGGTAAACTCCCCGGGGAAACTGTCGTTCGGGTCAAAGGGGAAGCGCCATCTTTCTTTGAGGTAAATGGCGTTGGTGGCAACAAAGGCCGTTAATTCTGAGAAGTCGCTAGGTTGAACCAGTTTCTTGATTAACCCGTGGGTGTGTTCTGCACACCAATCATTAATGGTTTGTGCGGCTTGGGCAGATGCCCCGAAGTTGATGCTGACTGCGCCCTGTACTCCCGGTACGAGCGGTAATCGCGTAGATACAAAAAGTCCGTCCGCTTGTTCTGTGTTGATGTTGAATGTTGCCGGTTGTCCCATCGGCAGTGCCTCCAACTCTGCAAGGGTGTCTCCGGCACTGTATTGTTTGAGGCTGGTGAGTACGTTTTCCACCCCGGCCGGAGAAAATGCAAAGTTTCCTTCCGTTTCTTGTGCTAAGGTGCGGAAAAGTTGTATCGAAAGTGAATCTGCGGCGGTACATATGCCGCAACCCATCATCATGCAAGAGGCTATGGTTTTTAAAGTCATGGTTTGCAGTGCGTTTATTGCTGTATTATACACCATAGTTAATGCACAGAAAAGGAGAATCCGCGTAACAGACGGAAAAATATTCGTCTTGTGTCAAATATGCTATCGTGTTATACTTATGCGTATGAAGCTTACATCTCTTTTTGTTGCAGGTTCTGCTTTGGTGTTGTGCCAATGTCAGCCCGTCCCCTTGCCTCAAATGCCGGGGCAAAGTGCTCCGGTTGTTTACATGCCCGAAGAGATGTGTTATTTGGATGAAGTAGCCCCCTTGGTAAAGGTTGATTTGAAGTACTGCGGAAATGATAATTTTGTGGGACGCCCCATAGCCGGTTATACCACGGGGCATCGTGCTGTTTTACGTAAAGATACGGCCTTGGCGCTCAAGCAAGCATCGGAGTCTCTCGCCAAGGAGGGCTTGGGCATATTGGTGTGGGATGCCTACCGCCCGTCTCGCGCTATGAAAGATTTTTATGCGTGGTCCGAAACCCGTGATGATAAAACAAAAGCAGAGTTTTACCCCAACATTACCAAGCGAGAGATATATGAACACCGCTACATCGGCAAAGTATCCGAACACAGCTGGGGCGTTGCTGTTGACATAACCCTCATTGATCTTAAAACCGGTAAAGAGCTTGATATGGGCGGTCGCCATGATTTGTTAGATGCCTCTTCGGCCACTAACTCGCCTTTGATAACCGCCGCACAAAGAGCGAATCGCCGTAAATTGTGTGACACCATGGCTGCTGTCGGTATGCGTAACTACAGCAAGGAGTGGTGGCATTATTTCCTTGCCGAAAAAGGTACTTGCTACCAGTATGATTTCCCCCTTAACGACAATATGCAGCCTCGCCAATCGCAAAATCCATGATTATTTAGTTGGAAAGCGCCATGATTTCATGTAATACTTTTTTTTATTGAAGACATGCATATTGCTTGAAACGTGGTAACGGATGCGGTAGAATCTCGCCCGAACGTAACGCATGCTATGAATACTCCTTACTTTACAACAGAAATACTGGCAGAGGCAGCACAGGCAGAGCAGAATTTCGGTCTGTTTGAAATTTTTCATAAGGGTGGCCCCCTGATGTGGGTATTGCTTGTATTCTCCATCTTGGCGTTTATGGCAATTTTTGTGTGTTCTTGGATTACAAGATCATCCTCCATATTGCCCAAAAATATGGTGGAAAATGTAGAAAACTACATACGCCGTAAGGATTATGCAGGCTTGCAGGCCCTGTGCGAGCGCGATGGCTCTTGTTTTGCTCTCACGGTAAAAGTTATCATCCTGTTCATTCAGCGCAATGCATATGCTAACATGGATGCCATTCGTGAAGTTGCGGCTGCCGAGGGTACCCGCCAAACCAATATTCTGACCCGCCACATCAGTTGGTTGGCCGATATCGGTACCGTTGCTCCTATGGTGGGCTTGCTGGGTACCGTGCTGGGTATGATGAAAACATTCTCTCAGATGGCTGTTGGCGATTTCGTGGGTGTTAAGCAAATGCAGATGGCCGGTGGTATTTCCGAGGCTATGATTACAACGGCGGGTGGTTTGATTCTCGCTATTCCCTGTGTATTGTCTTACGTGGTTTTCCGTAGCTGGATTCAGAAGCATATTGCAGATATGGAGGTAGCTGTTACGCATGTTCTCTCTGTACTTTCTGCTCAGATGGACCGCGATAGACGCTTGGGGAGTGTTGCCCATGCAGATGCACGCCCCGAGCTGATTGATAACATGGAACCCTGATGCCCTCCAAACATGAAGTTTAATACAAAAATACCGGAGCCGTTGGGCTTTCAGCTTACCCCAATGCTTGACGTTGTGTTCATTCTGCTTATCTTCTTTGTTGTAACTCAGAAGTTTATTCTCAATGAACAGGATTTGGCCGTGGAGGTGCCAACTGCCGCCGGTAACGAGACGGAATCAGCCCGCGCCATTGAGGAAATTATCCTTAATGCCCGTGAAGTCCTGGCCGATGAACCTGATGCCGAGCTCAAAAAGAGAGATATGGAAATGGGGCGTAAGCCCGGGGATTTGGTTATTACCATTAATCGCCAAGAATATTCTGTTGATGAGCTGTCTGTACCTCTGCGAAATCAGGTGGTTAACCAACCTGATTTGCCGGTATGTATACGTGCCGATAAAGATATGCGATGGGAAAAAGTGGTGCGCGTGGTAGAGGCTTGCACCTCTGCCGGTGTGTATAACATTCGCTTCAAAAAGGTGATGCCCGGAGAGTCGACGAATCAACAAACCAAGGGTGTTGCGACTCCCGCTCCCTCTCCTGCTCAGTAAATTTTCGCACAGTGCCGAATAAAGGAAAGAAAGATGTGTAGCTTCTTTGAGATGCGCATCCTTCTTTCCTTTTGATGCAATCAGTAAAACAATTTAAATACATTTTCGCATGAATACAAAAGTACTTTTGAGTAGCTTGTTGTTGGTGAGCGCCGGTTTGACTTGCGCTGCACCTGCACGCAAGGGTAATACAAAACCGAAAAAAACTACCAAGGTCGAGAAAAAGGAAGAGATTGTCTCCATTGACAAGAATAAGGAGAACAATACCTTTGATATTGCAATGAAGGTATACGAGCGTACAGCAATGCCCGAATTGCCTGAAGAGGCTCGCAAGAAAGCTTACGAACGTGCGGCTGAGCTTTTTCAGAAATTTGCCGACGAGTACAAAGACTCAGAAAAACGCCCCCAGGCGCTCATGATTGTTGCTACATGCCAACAAAAGCTTGGAAAAGAGCAAGAAATGTACAAGACTCTTGAGGTCCTTGCCGAGATTCCTAATCAAAATACCGCCGTTAATAAGCCCAACGAGGATATTGCACTTGCTGCATATCTTACCGGTGTTAGGTATCTTAAACAGGCTGTCAACAATGGTAACGATGTTGTCACCCTCAATAAAGCTCTCAATTATTTTGAAACCGTAGTTCAGTTCAGCGGAAAACCCGAACGCGTGTACGATGCTAAGTACCGAATGGCCGCTATAAATGTGGAGATTTGGAAAAACAAGACCGCTAAGGGTGAAAATGCTGAGGTTGAGCAGGCCAATGCTGATCGCTTGTACAGAGATTTGACAAACGCTCAAGCAAATAGCCAGATTCCCGCAAAAAATATCAGAGATGCATATTTCTATTATGCTCAATTTTTGAGCGATGTAGGCGATTCCGATAATGCGATGAAGCAATATGAAAGTTTCCTCAGTATGAAAGACGCCTCCGTTGATAAGGTTGAGGATAAGTGCTATGTTGCACATAAACAAATTGCGCGAACTGCTCTGAAGAACGGTAGTAAAGAAAAGGCTGTTGAGCATTATAAAGAATGCAAAAACGGAGGCTCGAAGTATGGTAGCGCCGACCTCGATTTTGAAATTATCATGGGGCTTTATCAAGCAGATGGTGCTGAGGAAATATTGGAAATGTACCCCGGTGCTTGCAAGGATATGACCTTTTTGGATAATATCCAGGACCCCGAGAAGAGTGCAAAATGTGCGCGTGTACTTGGCTATGTGAAACTGGTTAACAGTACAGATTCCGACCCGGAGTTAGCGGCTTCATTCTTTAAATATGCAGAGGATAAGTTTTTGAGCGCCGGCGAGGCTAATAAAGCGATGGCCGCTGAGGCCGGTTTCCATTACATCGTTTGCATGCAGAAAACGCGCAACAGAGCAGCTTCCGGGGCTGATGCCGGTGGCAGTAGTAGTTTTGAACAGGTGCTCATGGATTACACTACTAAGTATGAGAATGAGCCCAGAGCTGCAAAATATGTCAACATGGTGCGTGCAACCTATGCAGACCAATTGTTGCAAACAAATATTAACGAGGCTCTTGTGCAATATGAAAAAATCAACATCGATTATTTGCCCGATGAGCAAATGAAACTCGATGTTGTTTATAAAAAAGCTTGGTGTGTTTATTATTTGTGGAAAAACAATGAAGGTAAAGACTCTGTCGCCTCTCCGGAGCCTGCACTCACGGCTTTCATCTCCATGGCGGCGGCAAATCCCAATGTGGACTCTGTACGCCTTGCGACAATTCTGTGTATGCGTGGTATTTATTATTCTTCTTGTAATAAGTACGATGAGTCCATTGCCGATTTTGAAGTTGTTATAGAAAAATATAAGAGCTCAACCTCATATTCCGCTTCGCTTCAGGGGGCTGCCTACGCTTGCATGGCCAAAAAGAACCAAGTAGACAAAGATAAAGCTAAGCAATACGAAGCCAAAGCTAGAACATATTTCCGCGAATTGGTTGAGCATGTTGAAAAAATTGAGGGTGGGCAAAATCCCCAGGATGATACTACCGGCAACAGTGTGAGCAAGTTCGCTACGGCAGATGCATATTATCAATTAGGCTGTTTGTATTGCTTTGAAAATCCGACTCTTGCGATGGATTATTTTAAAAAGGCCGAGGCGGATAATCCCGAATACAAACCTCATGTTGCATTGGGGTTGGTTCAATGCCAGTATTTGCAGATAACTTCCGGTAAGAGCAATCCTGCGGCTAAGGATAATTCCGTAGACCCGAAGATAACCCTAATAAGCGATTTGTGCAGATTAAAGAAGGATTACGCTGCTCAATATAAAACACTTACCGGAGCCGTAACCGGCGGTGAGAAAAAAGCCTCTCAGCCCATCATACTGCTTGATGCCGCCGGTTGGTGTTATGAAGAGGCTAAAAATATCACCAAGAATACTGATAAATCCGCCAAAAAACCGGATGTAAATTATTATGAACAGACTATCGAATTCTACCAAGATGCTATCGTTGCGAAGGATGAGCAAGGTATGCCCCGAATAGTTGCATCTGCTCAATCTGCGGATCTGTTTAATCTTGCCGGCGCCTGCCTTGAAACCGGGAAGCCCGAATATGTGGAGCTGGGCCTGCAAGCCATTGATATGTATATGGCCGTTCAGAATGACCCGTATGACCGCGCTAATGCTATGTTGGTAAAAGCCAAGTTGTTAAATGATAAAGGGCAGTATGAAGAAGCCGCCAAGCTTTGTGACGAGGCTCTTAACCTTGGCGTAAACGGCCCTATCGTTTCCAAGCTGCGTTTGGTGGCGGGTGATGCTGCCTATTTGAGTAAAGATTACGAAAAGGCCTCCAAGTTGTACGGTTTGGTTGCAAACTTTGATCGCAATGATGATTTGAACCGCGAGGCTTTGTACAAAGCCTATTGCGCTATGCGTAAAGACCCCAACCGTGTAGCAGAGGCTGATAATTACCGCCAACGCTTGGAAGAAAAGCTCAAAGGGTTGGGCATATCTGCAGATACCCCGCTCCTTGGCTTACCGCCCAGTACCGGCAGGCACGTAAAGCATCTGGATTAATTCTCTAAGACCTCGTTTTCTCTTATGTCTCAATTCGGGTCCGGAAATCGGCGCAAGCATTGGTGGCGTGTGCTAAGCATAGGACAGAAAAAGCTTCTGTTCTTAGGCTTACTTTTGCTCATTGCTGTAATACCGGTGCTTGTTGTACTGATTTCATACTCGTACAGAGCCGCTCAATATGATATTGAGACTGTAGTGGCAGGTGAGCCGGTCACAGCTTTGTACGGACATGATAATCAGTTTATTTCCGTATTGCCTAATGTACGTTATATTGCCGTAAAGTGGGAGGAGTTACCCCCCCTGCTTATCAATGCGTTCGTAGCTCGAGAAGATGAGTCTTTTTTTGAGCATCACGGCATTGTGTATAGCTCGGTGATTCGTTCCGTCTTGAGAAATATCTCTTCCATGCGTTACGAGCAAGGCGCTTCTACCATTACGATGCAATTGACCCGTAATGTGTTCGAAATGCAGGATAAAACCCTGGATCGCAAACTTTTGGAGGCTTTTGTCGCTCGTCGTATCGAATCCAGATATAGTAAAGAAACTATATTTGAGCAATACGTGAACCGTATTTACTTTGGTCAAAATTGTTATGGCGTGGGTGCTGCTGCTGCATATTATTTCGGCAAACATGTTAAGGATTTAACATTGTCCGAGTGTGCTGTTTTAGCGGGATTGGTGCGTGGACCTTCCATTTTCAACCCGAGAAGCAACATGGAAAGTGCCAAGGTTGTAAAGCAGGAGACCTTGCAGAGAATGCTTGAGCTGGAGTTCATTACGCAGGAGGAGTACGATGCTGCCATGGCAGAACCCATTGTTCTTGCGGAGGCTGATAATGTTGCCGTGATGGACCAAAGTTACCTGCATCAATGGGTTGCCAAAGAGTTGTCCCAAATGGACCGAGCGGTAGATGAACGCTCTGTGGGTATGGCTGTTGTATCTACCTTTGACCTGGGTATGCAGCAGTATGTGGAAGAATCTGCCGAACGCGCCTTGGTCATGGTGGAAAACCGCCTTTCTCCTTATCCCGAAACATGGGTGCCTTTCAGCCCTACGCCGGAACACCTTGCCGCTGCTAAAAAAGCATTCTCCGCTACTAAACGTCCCGAGGGATTCAAGGTGCGTGGCGAATCTAACCAATTCGATGGTCTGTTACAATGTTGCGTGTTGGTTATTGATGCCCGCCCCAACCACGCAGGTGAAATTATGGCCGTAAGCTCCGGTAGAGGTGTGTCCGATGGTATTAATCGCTGGACAGATAAGCCTATTTTACCCGGGCGTAACGCTGCTCCCATTCTCTTTTGTGCCGCAGGACTCCAAAATAATGAGCACTCTTATATATTGACAAATGATGTTGTGACAACCGGGGCCAATACGGGGTATGATAACGTGGCTGCATTTATCCGCACTCTTGTGCCCGATATTCAGTTACCACCTGCAGAGCAGGCTCAGGAATTGTACCTTGGGCGTTTCCCGATGTTACGCATAGATTTGGCTCGCGTTCTTTTTTCCATTCAAAATGGGGGCCGCGGTTATGACTTCTATGCCGTTGATAAAGTGTGGAGCCGTGCTCGTCTTCCTTTATTTCAACGAGAGCGCAACGTGAATCCGGAGTGGATTCAGCGCCAGAGCGCGGCAACGGTAGCCTCTCTTTCTCCCTTTGTGTCTAAGGATGATAATAAACTCATCATCCTCAGTGAAAAGGTTGAGGATAACGGTGGATATTGGACCATGGTATCAAACCCGAACGGTGTGGCCGTGTTTGTGTGGATGGGGTTTGATTCCAACACGACACCGGGTGCTGATTCTGCAGACCTTAACGCGCTCATTCAACGTGCCTCCATTATGCTTGCCAGAGAATTGCATGCCGAGGCTCGCACCAGACTCAAAGAGCGCTCCGAAAATAAATAATCATACGCATAATGATGGATTATGGGCAACACTTAAAGGTAGTAGAGGCGGCGGTGCGCCGGGCCGGTGCTTTTTTGCGCTCTCGTTTTCATGAGGTTCATTGTGTGGATGAAGAGTTGGCGCATGATATAAAGTTGCGTTTGGATAAAGAGACGCAGGCGCTGATAGTTGATTATTTGTTTGCTTATTATCCCGACTATGCCGTTTTGGGGGAAGAAGGCGGGATAAGTGCAGCTGCGCCAAATGCCCCGGAGTGGGTAATAGACCCGATAGATGGCACCGTGAATTATTTTTACGGCATCCCCATTTTTTGCGTAAGCATTGCCTTGCGCGTGGGCGAAAAGGTAGTGCTGGGCTGCGTGTATGACCCCATGCAAGATGAATGCTATACCGTGTGCGAGGGGCAGCCTCCTTGTCTCAATGGGGAGCCCATTCGCGTATCTTCCCGTGCACGCATGGCAGAGGCCGTTGTGTTCATCGGGCATGGTTCTCATGATGGATCCGGCGCTGCCGGTATTGCTCGCTTTGCTCATATTTCTGCCCAAGTGCGCAAAATTCGCATTCTCGGTTCTGCTGCACTGACTCTGTGTTATATAGCTGCAGGCCGTTTTGATGCCTACATTGAGAACCGCATCAACCTTTGGGATTTTGCTGCAGCCCGCGCCATTTTGGAAGCCGCCGGTGGTAGCTGCGAGTATACGCCTACCTCAGAAAATGGGTTGAGCGGTTCCGTTATTGCGTGGAATGGTAAGCTGCCCATTCACGAAGCCTTGCAAATGTCTTAATTTTTTCTATGAGTACTCCCCGCAAATCCGGTATCAATATGGGTTCTCCTCGCGCAATCGCCTATCAATGTTTGGTTGGCTGGGGAAAAGGCGGTGTTTTTGCTGAAACTCTCATTGGCCGTTTGGCGTCCGGTTTACCCTCTCATGACCGCGCTATGGTGCAAGCCATTGTAATGGGCACGCTGCGCAACATGCGCTGGCTTGAGCATATTTGCCGTGCTCTTCGTTCCTCTTATTTAGAGGAAAATGCAAAATGGCTCGTGCTCTCCGGTCTTTGCCAATTATTTGTTCTCAAACAGGCAGAGCATGCTGCCGTGGCTGAAACCGTGGCTGTTGCTCCCGTTAAGTTGCGTGGGCTGGTTAACGGTATGTTGCGTAATGCCGTGCGTCGCCGTGCTGAGTTTGAAGCAGAGTTGCCGAATCTCTCCCCCGGCGTGCGTTATTCTACCCCTGATTGGTTGGTGAAACGCTGGGTTAGTGAGTTCGGTGCGGAGGAGGCTATGCAGATGCTGGCTTGGAATGTGCAGACTCCTCCCGTGTATGTACGCCTTAATCCTTTGCGTCCTCTCGATGTGCCTGCTGAGTGGGAGCCTTTGCCTCATGCCTCCGGTTGGTATAAGCTGCCATCCGGTATTCCTTTGGCAGCGCTCAAGGCCGGGCAGGTATATGTAGCAGACCCCTCCACCCGCTACTGCATAGAATTGTTAGCCCCTCAAAAAGGTGAGCATGTTCTGGATGCCTGTGCTGCCCCAGGTGGTAAATCTGCTGCCATGATTGCTGCCACTGCGGGGGATATCCATTTGCTGGCTACGGATTCTGCGCCACACCGCCTCGACCAACTCAAAGATAATCTTTTGCGTGCAGGCGGGCAAGATGTACAGGTGCTTTGCCACGATTGGACTACCCCGTGCCCGGAGTCTTACAAAGCCCGTTTTGATGCCGTTTTGTTGGATGTGCCGTGCAGTAACTCCGGTGTGCTTCAACGCCGTGTGGATGCTCGCTGGCGCATGCAACCCTCAGAGTTTGACCGCCTCTCTCAGCTGCAAGCTACTATTTTAGAGCAAGCTTGTGCGGCTGTTCGCCCCGGTGGACGCCTTGTTTATTCTACGTGTTCCATTGATTCTCGCGAAGACCGCTGTGTGGTGGACGCTTTCCTCTCCCGCCACCCCGAGTTCTCTCTCGTGCAAGATTACCTCGCGCTTCCTCACCGCGAGCAGGCCGATGGTGCCTATGCGGCTCTCTTGCTGCGCCAGGCATAAAAAAGCCTCGCAATTCTTTATTGCGAGGCTTGATTGCTAGGGTGCGGGCTCCCGGCTTTATCTGTGGAAGTGCCCGTGGCTTACCGGTCTGTGTTGTACCACATGGTGTTTTACTACCGGGGCTGCGGCGTAACCGCGATGATGTCCCACTCTGTGGTGGTGGCAGTGGCAGGCGCTCAAGGCTACAACGCTTACTACGGCAAGGCTCCATTTGAAGAACTTATTCATATCTCTTGTTTTTCTATTTGTTAATGTTAATATAAAAGTTGTTGAACAATTAAAAATTACCAGATATGAATCAAAAGTCAAGAAAAAAGTTATAAAAATTAAACAAAAATGTGTTTTTTGGTGAATTCGTACTGTATATTTCTTATTTATATCGCGTGCAGGAGGCGGAAAACCTTGTGCTAAACTTGAAACAGACGCAGATAAAACTTCACAAAGCGGGGTTCATATATTAGAATAATTCCATGCAAGAGCACGAGTCCGGCCACATCCGCATACGCGGCGCGCGAGAACACAACCTGAAGAATGTAGATGTCGAGATTCCGCTTGGGGGCATAACCGTGGTAACGGGCCCCAGCGGTAGCGGCAAGACGTCTCTTGCCATGAGCACCCTGTATGCAGAGGGGCAGCGGCGCTATGTGGAAACCTTTTCGCCGTATGTACGCCAGTTCATGGACCGCATGGACCGCCCGGATGTTGACAGCGTGGAAAACGTGCCGCCGGCAATAGCCTTGGGCCAGCGCAACTCTGTAAAAAACTCACGCTCAACGGTAGGTACGATGACGGGGATGAATGAGTACCTCAAGCTCATCTATTCTCGCATGGCCGAGGGGCGAGATGCCGAGGGGCGTGTGGTGAAACCGGCCACACCGCAAGGCGTGGCAGAATCATTGCTTGCGGAGCATGAGGGGCAAGATGTATTGGTGTGTTTTGCCGTCACGCCGGTAGGTAGTTTTGAAGAGATGGTGCAGGCCTTGCAGGGGCAAGGGTACTTGCGTGTGTATGCCGGGGGGGATGTTTTGCGTTTGGATGCCGCCACAGTAGAGCAAATCGGTATGGAACGCTGGTTGGTGCTGCAAGACCGCGTCAAACTCAAGCAAGAAAACCGTATGCGCCTGACCGAGGCGCTTGAGACGGCCCTTCGCTTGGGGCAAGATGTGGCGTATGTATCACTGAAAGAATCTGATGCGTGGGGCGCACTGAGAGAATACCGCAGCGATTGGTATCCCTTGGCCGAGCCTCGTGCAGAGTTGTTCAGCGGCAATTCCCCCATAGGTGCATGCCCCGCTTGCAAGGGCTACGGCCGCGCCATTACTTATGATTATAATTTGGGGATTATACCGGATAAAAGCATAGCAGACGGTGCGCTCAAGATGCTTTCATCTCAAACTCTTTCCGCTTGCTATGCCGATTTTGTGCATGCTAATAAGCGCGCCAAAGCCGTGCGCATGAATATGCCGTGGTCTCAGCTTTCGCAGAAAGAAAAAGACTGGGTTTTTTACGGCAACTCCGGCGATATAGACCCGTGGACCGCTTCCGATTACGGCTTGTGGTACGGCTACAAAGGTATTTTTGATGATATGGAGAAGCATGCCCATAAGATGACGGTGCGTGTATTCCTCTCCTATTACCGTGTATACAGTATTTGCCCGGATTGCCATGGCGGGCGCTTGCGCCCCGAGGCACTTGCCTTTACCATCGGCGGGCTCAATGTGCCGCAGGTGCAGGCCTTGCCCATGGATGCTCTCTTGCCGTGGTTAGACAAATACGTGTTGCCGCATACCGGTGCTGACCGCTCGCTGGAGCAGGCCGTGCGAGAGTTTCGCAGCCGTGTGGCTTATTTGTGCGAGGTAGGGCTGGGGTACATAGCCGCCAATCGTCTTACGCGTTCGCTTTCCGGCGGTGAGATTGAGCGCGTGAGCCTCACGGCTTGCTTGGGTGCGGCCCTCACCGAGACTCTCTTTGTGCTGGATGAACCCACCGTGGGCTTGCATTCACGCGATACGGCACGGCTTATTGCCGCCATGCGGCGTTTGGCAGACCGCGGCAATACCCTTGTGGTGGTAGAGCATGAAGAAGCCGTGATGCGCGCTGCCGATTATTTGGTAGATATGGGCCCCATGGGGGGCGCCGCCGGTGGCCGCGTGGTGTATGCCGGCGAGCCACATGGGATAGAGCAGGCTGCAGAATCCCGCACGGGTGCCTATCTGAGCGGGGCTCAAGCCATTGCCATACCCTCACAACGCCGTAAAGGTAAGGGGTGCATAGCCATACGCGGGGCAGAGTGCCATAACCTGCACGATTTTGACGTGGATATCCCCTTGGGGGTATTTAATTGCCTTACCGGTGTTTCCGGTAGCGGTAAGAGCACCCTTGCATGCCGCGTGCTGTATGGTCATGTACACCCCGATGCCCTTGATGATGAAGATGAAATGGCCGTGCGCACCATCAAAGGTTTAGACAAGGTGAACGATGTGGTGCTGGTAGACCAAAGCCCCATTGTGCGCACCCCTCGTTCTACCCCGGCGGTGTACATGGGCGTGTTTGAGGATATACGTGCCCTCTTTGTGGCTGAACCGGCAGCGCAGGCCAGGGGGCTTAAGCCCGGGTATTTTTCCTTCAACAGCGGAGATGGGCGCTGCCCGCGCTGTGCCGGCTTGGGGCAAGAGAAGGTGGAGATGCAGTTCCTCTCCGACATTTTCGTACCTTGTGCGCTGTGCCACGGCACTCGCTACACACCACAAGCCCTCACCATCACCTTGTTGGGCTACAACATGGCCGAGCTGCTGGCTATGGATGTGCTGAGCGTTCAAAAGTTATTTGCGCGTGAAAAGAATGCCCGCGCGCGCCGTATTGCAGAGCGTTTGCAGATTTTGGTGGACGTAGGCTTAGGCCATTTGGGGTTGGGGCAGCCGCTCAATACCTTGTCCGGCGGCGAGAACCAGCGCCTCAAACTGGCCCATATTCTGGCAGATACGCTTACGGCTGAATCTCAGGCAAAAGGCAATCTGCTAATTTTGGACGAGCCCGGCACCGGTTTGCATTTCTGTGATGTAGAGGTACTCTTGCGTGTGTTTGACCGTTTGGTAAAGCAGGGCAATACCCTGTTGGTCATTGAGCATAATCTTGAGATAATCAAATGCGCTGACCATGTGATAGACCTTGGCCCCGAGGGGGGGACGGGGGGCGGCAATATTGTAGCTCAAGGCACACCGGAGCACGTGGCAGCCTGCAATGCGGGGTATACCGCCGGGTTCTTGGCGCAAACTCTTTACGGACAGCAAGAGTGCGTTTCTGCTCCCGTGGTGGAGCATGCTGAAGCGGCTATTCCGCAAGGCGTTATAGCCTTACGAGGGGCGCGGCATCACCAGCTCAAGAATATAGACGTGGATATCCCCCGCAACGAGATGACCGTTGTCTCCGGCCTTTCCGGCAGTGGTAAAAGTACCTTGGCTTTCGATATCATTTTTGCAGAGGGGCAAAAGCGCTTCATGGATGTGATGAGCCCCTATGCCCGCCAGTTTACGGAGCAAATGGAAACGCCGGATATTGACCGCCTGACGGGGCTGCCACCCACCGTGGCGATAGAGCAGAACCGTTCTCGCGGCGGTTGCAAATCTACCGTAGGCACCGTTACAGAGATTTGGCAGTTTTTACGCTTGCTGTATGCCAAGCTGGGGCAGGCTCATTGCCCCAAATGCAACATACCCGTAGGCCGCCGCTCGGCAGATGAGATACGCGCCCTTGTGATGGATGAGCTGGATAAACGCCCGCCTTCACTCATGATTGCAGCCCCCGTGGTGCGTAACCGCAAGGGGCATTATGCGGACCTCGCGCGCTGGGCTGCCAAAAAGAAATACCCCTACATGTTGGCAGATGGCGTATTGTGCCGCCCGGATGAGTTTGTGCCGCTGGATAGATATTCAAATCACGATGTCGATATTGTGTTGGCAGATATTGCCGTGCAGGGAAACCATATCACCATGAATGGCAAAGATTGTGACTTTGCCGCCTTGCATGAGACCGTGAACCGTGCGCTGGAAATGGGGGATGGATTCTTGCGCCTGCTCAAGGGGGAAGAACGCCGCCTGTTCGGCACGCGCCTTACCTGCCCGCAGTGTGGCGAGAGTTATGCGGAACCCGAGCCGTCCACCTTCTCCTTCAACTCGCCGCACGGCTGGTGCCCCGCATGCATGGGGCATGGCGTGGTGGCAGAGGTATCTGCCAAAAAAGAGGATGAGCGCCTCAGCGAGCTGGAAAAAGAGTTGCGTTTTGATCGCGATGTTGAAAAAGGCAATGCAAAAGATGCTGTTCGCTGTACCTGCAAGGTGTGCAACGGCAGCAGACTCAATCCTTTTGCGCTTGCCGTTACCTTGTTCGGCCATAATATTGCCGATGTTGGCAAGCTGGATGCCGAGCATGCCATGCAACTGGTCCAAAGCTGGCAGTTCACCGGCAGAGATGCAGAAATTGCCCGCAACGTGGTGGCAGAGATTGTGCCACGCCTGCGTTTCCTGCAAAGTGTGGGTTTGGGGTACCTTACGATGGACCGCGCTGCAACCACGCTCTCCGGCGGCGAAACGCAGCGCATACGCTTGGCTGCCCAGTTGGGCTCAGAGCTGCGCGGTGTACTTTATGTGTTGGATGAACCCACCATAGGACTGCACCCCTGCGACAACGAACGCTTGCTCAATACGCTCGACACCTTGCGCAAGCGCGGCAATACGCTGCTGGTGGTTGAGCATGATGAAGATACCATGCGCCGCGCAGACCGAATTATAGACCTTGGCCCCGGGGCCGGTGTGCGTGGTGGGCAAATTGTTGCGCAAGGCCCATTTGAGCAGGTGGTTAATAACCCCGCATCGGTGACGGGGTGTGCCTTATCTCACCAACAAAAACACCCCTATTGCGGCAAATGGCTTTCTCTTAAAGATGCACAATGGCTTGAGCTTTCCGGCTGTTCCTTGCATAACCTTAAAAATGTCAACTTGCGTATTCCTCGGGCTCGCTTTACGGTGGTAACCGGTGTGTCCGGCGCCGGCAAAACTTCGCTCATTACAGGTACTTTAGCACCTGCTGTGCGGCAAGCATGCGGCGCTGCCATCAGCAGCGAAGAACGTGCAATCTGGAAAACCTCTGAAGGTTTGGAATCCATTCGCGCCTTGTACCAAGTAGACCAATCGCCCTTGGGCAAAACATCTCGCTCTACCCCCGCAACCTATATCGGCATTTTTGATGAAATACGTAAGATATTTGCGCAAAGTGCAGATGCCCGCAGGCTAGGGTTTGATGCCGGGCGCTTCTCTTTCAATACTGCTGCCGGGCATTGCGAGACCTGCAAGGGTACCGGGTATCGCAAGCAAGAGATGGATTTCCTCCCCCCTTGCACCGTGCCTTGCGAAACTTGCCGCGGTGCTCGCTATAACTCGCGCACCCTGCAAGTGCGTTATAAGGGGAAAAATATAGCTGAGGTGTTGGATATGAATATGGAAGACGCTGCTGTGTTTTTTGAAAATCAGCCGCGTCTGGCAGACCCTCTGCGCTTGTTGTGTGAAACCGGCTTGGGCTATTTAACACTGGGGCAAGCCAGTAACACCTTGTCCGGCGGTGAGGCTCAGCGTATTAAATTGGTGGCAGAACTCATCAAGGGGCGGCGTGCGGCGCTCAGTGCCATTCGTCGGGGTAAAGCTTTGCCGCAAGATTTATATCTCATCGAAGAGCCCACTATCGGCTTGCACCCGCAAGATGTGAGACTGCTGGTAGGGGTGTTGCGCCGTTTGGTAGAAATGGGTAACACCGTGGTGGTGATTGAACATAACACTGAGCTTATTTGCGAGGCAGATTATGTGATAGATATGGGCCCCGGTGCAGGGGATGCCGGGGGACGCATTGTGGCTCAGGGCTCCGTTAAACAAATGGCTTCCGCCAAGGGGAGTGTTACGGCTCCCTTTATTCGGGCCGAACTCGAGCGTTAAACATGATGCTCCCGGCAAGCTCGTATTGTTGCCGGGAGCCCTTGTCGTGGGTTTATTGTTCTGACTTAACTCTTGCGGCTTCGTGCTCACGCTCCAAATGTTCTAAGCGGTTGTTGATACTCTTCAGCTCGGCCGTCATTTCTCCCAGCGTATCCATGTGTTTATCCACGAAGTTACGCATGTCCATATAAATACCAATCGCGCACGCCATGGCAACAAACGCCATCACCACGCGCGGTTGTTCTTGTATATACCGTAATATATACGGTACCAGCGCTTCTCCCTCATTTCTCTTGCACATACTTACTTCCTATACTGTTTCGGTTCAATAACCGTACTGCTGAACTCAATATCCCCCGCTGCACTCTGCGTATACCGCACCGTGCAGCTCTGTTGACATGTAGCCAGCGCACCAATCAAGCCTCCCACAATAATACCCGCCCCTACTTTTGCCCAGTTAGCAGGTATACCCAGCCCCGCCAGCCAACCAGCCAGCTTGCCATGAGCCGTTTTCACCTTATTCTTCTGCTCTTCATTCATAACATTAAGCATCAAACATTCAAGATTCAAACTTCACCTGCTCCATTATTCCTTCCGGCAAAAACGGCGTGGGCGGGTCGGCATCCAAAGCCAGCGCCGCAGGTGCAAATGCCGTGTTATTCGTCAACAACTCACTCAGTTTACGCGTACCACACGCCAGCACATTACCGCTGCTTTCCTTCACCACGTAGCCCAAGCAAGCCTCGCCGCCTTCATATTGCGTTGCCAACTCTGACCCCGCAGCTATAATATAAAGCAATGTCTGCACCGTGCGAGCCTCGCTTTCCCAAGTACCGATCAGCGTGCAACCCTTGTTGTTCAACTTGGCTGAATAGCCCAGCACTTGTCCGCTTGGCTTACTTGCTGCAGCTGCTCGTCCTATCGCTATTGAATAGTTTGCCGCAGCTGTACTCGCTCCATATCCGGCGGCCACACTATGCTCTGCGTTATTGGCGCTCGCATTAAAGCCTATGGCCACAGACTGTTGCCCGGCCTTGGCTCCTTTGCCTACGGCCACGGCCCCGGCTCCCTCTGTGCGAGCTTCTTTACCAATTGTAACATCCTCAGCCGACTTCACAACGCTAATGCCCAGCGCTACACTACCACCGTAAAGGAGCTTATACATACCTCCCGAGCTGACCGCGTTGCCACTGCCGTTGGTAGGGGCTTCGTCTATCGTTGTGTTTCCTCCGCCTGAACTTCCTATGCTGTAGGTGATATCTGTAATTTCCGCAGTGGATGAATCCACATCAATGCTGCTTCCCCTGGCAACAAATGTGGCCTGTTTTCTCGGCTGCGCAGAGCATAAAACTTGTTCTGCGCCATTAGTAACTACAGATTCTGTGCAGGTTACTGCATACGTTTTCCCTTTATGTGTCGGATATATCATGTCGTGTATTATTGTTGTAATCCCCGTAATAACGGCTTGGGTATCTCTATACCCTTATTTTGTTCATAATTCCAGATAATGTGCTTATCTGCAGTCACTTTTCATTACTTATATTGATACAGGATTGAATATAATCCTCACTTAGCGGGTAGCATCACGATAAAAAGATAGAGTAAATACGCGGCACCGAAGTGCCGCGTATTTGTAAAAGGGACTTCTGGCTCTTTTAAGGTTTGATTTGCCGTACGGTAACAGTTGCCATGCCTGCGGCAACTGCGGCATCCAGCCCGGGCTGGGCGTCTTCAAATACCACGCATTGGTTAGCGGGGATGCCCATCTTTTCTGCCGCCAGCAAGAAAATATCAGGACAGGGTTTACCTCGGCCCGGTGGTACATCATCCGGGGTGACGATGATGTCAAACAGCTCTGCAATACCGGCTGCTCGCATGGTCATGAGGGCGCCATGGCGCACGCTGCCGGTGCCTATGGCATAGGGGATTCCCTGTTGCTTAAGGTTGCGTACCAGATTAACGGTTTCAGGGATGATGGGCAGGGTTTCTGTTTCCAATAATTTATCGTAACGTGCTCGTTTTTCTGCGGCCACGGTTTCGGGGTCCATATTCAAACCGTATAGGCGGTTGAGTTCAGCTACGATATCGGGGGCTGCCATACCTCCGTGCGCCACAAACTCATCCCACAAGAAAGCTTCGTAAGGCGCTCCGTTGTTTTGCAGTGCATCTCGCCATGCGCGGTGGTGGGTAGGCATGCTGTCTACCAAAGTACCGTCCAAGTCAAAGATGTAGCCTGAGTATGTTTTTTCGGGGATGGTAACGCGAGATGTCATATTAGAGGTCATACTTTTTAACGAACTCTTGCAGGTTTTCATCTTTGCCGAATATTACCAGCACATCGCCCTCTTTGAACTCGAGCGAAGGCTCAGGCATATCGATAACGGGTTGCTCCGGGGTACTCAGCACATCATTGGATTCTTCCGCTACATCTGCTTTTCCTCGGCGAATGGTTAAGAGGTTGATACGGTGTTTTTTACGCATATCTACCTCGAGTAGTGTTTTGCCAATCCATTCGTCCGGGAGTTTCACTTCTGCAAGAGAATGCGTGGCATCAATCTTGCGAAGTCGCATCAAACCATCGTTGATGAATCTGTCTGCAAGCTGGCGAGCTGCTACGTCTTCTACTCGGAACAGGTCTTTTACGCCGATGAGTCGCAGAACCCTTGCCTGTAAATCATTAACGGCACGAGCATAAAGGTTTTTGACACCCAGCTCTTTAAGTTGAGCAATAAGCAGAATGCTACGCTCCATAAAGTTTTCACCCACGGCGACAATCACGTGAGTATCATCACCCACCAAATCCAGACGGCGCAGCACGCGGATGTCGGTTGCATCTCCCACGCGGGCATCTGCAACGCTGTTCTTAATCTCATCCACTGCGCTTTCTTGGCGTTCAAGTACGGTGACCTCGTAGCCACTGTCTGTCAGGTAAAGAGCAAGAGCCCTGCCGAATTGGCCTAAGCCTATGATGACGAATTTCATAATGAGGGGGGGGTAAAGATTAATCAGGAAAGCGGGAGCCTTGTTTCGGGATATCGAATGGGGGACGGTTCTTTCTGTTTGATGAAGATGAGCATGAAGGTAAACATCCCCACGCGCCCGAATAGCATATTGGCGCAGATAAAATACTTGCTGGCAACGCCTAAATCACCGGGGTTAATCAGTGAATAGCCGGTTGTGGTAAAGGCGCTCACTTCTATAAACAGAAGTTTAATCGTGCCGTTGGCTGAGTTTGCAATTGCGGGTTCTAATATCATGAGCACCATGGTGCATGCCACAATCCAGAATGTGGAGAGTACTACCGTTGCCATGGCTCGTTCCACCGTGTTACGCGCAATGCGGCGTTTGTGTAACTCTAAATCGTGCTGGCCTCGCAACACTCGTACTACTTCTAATAAACAAATAATGAAAAGCGGTGCATACACACCACCACCGGTACCTGCCGGGTTACCGCCTATAAACATGAGCGCGCATAAGAATATCTGGTATACCGGTCCATAGTCGCTGATGTTTGATAAGTTAAAGCCGGCAGAGCGGCCGATGGTGTTCCAAAGGCTTTCCCAAATATTGAGGTCGGATGACGCTGCGTGGGCAGAGGGCTCAAGTATTGAAAGCAGGAACAAGCCTACTGTGCCGATGGTCATGACGAATAATGTTGCTCGGATAACAAGCCAAGTGTGGGTGCTCCAGCGTACGGCGTTGCGTTTGCCGCTTAATTTGTTGCGCAAGCGTGTGTAACATTCTAAGTAAACGCCGAATCCCAATGTTCCTGCAAGGGTGAGCAGCATCATGATGCTCTGCACCAATTTATCATGCTGTACACAAGCCTCTGCCATGTTGCTCGGGAAAAGCGTGATGCCGGCATTACAAAAGGCGGAGATGGCATGGAAAATGGCGCGGAACCACAGCAGGTCTTGTGGTATACCCGGTACTCCCTGCCACAATATGTATAAAAGAATGGCTCCGATGATTTCTACCACGAAGGTAATGAAAATAACAACCTTAATCAGGGTAGGGATAATGTTAACCCCCTGTTGGTCTAACAATGAGGAGATGGCTAAGCGGTCTCTTACTGCCAGTTTTTTACCTACCAAGATTAACACAAAGTAAGAGAACGTCATTACTCCGATGGCGCCTACCTGTATGTTGAGCAGTATCACCAGTTTGCCCAAGGGGGTAAAGGTGCTACCTATGTCCACGCTGGTGAGGCCGGTGATGGAGATGGCCGAGGCACATGTAAAGAAAGCATCAGTAAATGAAACCGGAACAATGCTAGCGCCCGGTGTAATCAGAATGAGCGTACTTACCATAACCATGGTAAGCATACCGGTAAAGAACACTACCGCGGGGCTCCATCTGCTGTGGGTTGCTTTTTTGCCGACAACGCGCTTCTCCTTAATAAGGGCTCTTATGTTGATGAATGAGTAGATGCCCAACAAGAAACTCAAAACTAAACTGATACGCAGTGAATATTCAGGCAGAAAACCGCAGATGCCGCCGGAGAATACAAAAGAAGCTATCACCCCGGTAAGAAGTTGCATCCATAAAAAACGCCCGGGGGCGTTGTGGTGGCGCAGTTCGGTAATAACATGAATGATGACTGCTATGGTGTTGAACCATACAACCCCGCATAATAACAGGTGAGAGCCTTGCTTAAACATGGTGCTCTCTGCGTTGGCATCTGCAAAGCCTGCTACGAAAGACTCCCACAAAACAATGACCAACGCAAGCATACCGGTGATTACCTCCGGTAACTCTAAGATGCGGTATTGTTTGTTTTCTGTGGTCATATTCTGCGCGACTTTATTTTATCATACTCTGTGCATGCTGGCAAGTTTCTACTCATTCGCGCGGTGGTAAGCTTATGATGAGCGGTGCTGTTTGTTTAAGCTTAGTGAATAGGGGTAGGCCCAGACAAGTGAGAATGAGTTTGAGTAACAGGCTGACAGGGGGGATTACCAGAAAAATGGCTGTTGCCAATAGCAACAAAAAAAAGCTCAATATCATGATTTTTAATTTGAGCGGGGCGGCTGCCATGTTTTGTATGTTGAATATGGTTGCCAGAAAATATATGCTCGGTATAATGAGCGTTAATTCACTTTGCTTGGGCAGAAGTAATGTCTGGGTGCAGAGGGTATATAGGGTGCATATCCATAGAAGCACAGATAAGATAATGGAAAATACACACATAAAACGCGTAAAAACGGTACCTCTTTTGGCTAATAAAACATCGTGACACCACAAAACGGGAATACTCAGCAAGGCTATGGTTAAATTCATTATGTTGTCAGAGATATCGCCGAAGACGAGTCCCATACCAAAGCCGTACATTAACAGCAAAAACTCGATTGCTGCCGTGATCAGAATGACCGGTAGTAGAAAACGACATAAACCGGCCAGTCTCGCTATGAACTTTTTAACCGGTATGAAGATGAAATATTCTATCTCGTTCATTCTTCTGATGGGGGGATTTCTTGCGGCTTTGCCGGTGCATATCCTATCGGAAAGCGGGCCTTACCACTCATGTCTGTCAATACTTTACACTCTGTATACCCCAGGCTTGTCATAATGTCTGCCGTGGAGTGCCCTTGGTCGTGCCCGACTTCCAGCATCACCAAACACCCTTCAGCTAAATATGGAAGGGCATCTTGCAGAAAACGGCGTACGATGTCCAAGCCGTCAGGCCCACCGTACAGTGCCGTTGCGGGATCATGGCTCACCTCTGTTGACACGTTTTCTCCATCCGGTACGTAGGGCAGGTTGGCTAACACAAGATTAAAATCCGACGGAGGGATAACGGGATTATCATCTTTCGGCTCCCATGCGCTGAAAAGGTCGCTGCGGTAGGTGCGTATCTTGGCTCCCAACGCAGTGGCATTTTCTAGGGTGAGCGCCAGTGCTGCCTCCGAAATATCGGCCATCACCACCTCGGGGCTGTGCTTGGCAAGTTCTAACGCTATGGTAATGCCTATAATGCCTGAGCCGCACCCCATATCCAGCACGCGCATGCCGTGGTGCGGTTTTACGGTATGTAAGGCCATTTCCACCAGCTCTTCCGTTTCGGGGCGCGGAATTAAGGCTCTTGCGTCGGTGCGGAACTCACGGCGGTAAAACTCCGTAGTGCCCAGCAGGTGTTGCAGCGGCACACCCTTGCCGCGCTCTCTCAGTAGCTCTCGCAGCGGTGTTAACTGCGCTTCCGTCAGCGGGTCGTCGTGGTGCAAATACAGCCATGTTTTGCTACACCCCAGCACATGCACCAGTAAACTTTGCATGGAGTGGCGGGGGGCATCTATACCGCGTGCTTCCAAATACGCAGTGCCTGAGGTCAGAATATCTTGTATGGTTTTCATGCGGCGTTATTTGAGCTCATCCATACGTTCCTGCATTTCTGCATGCTGCATGTGGGCGATGATATCTTCTATGGCGCCCGATGCCACAACGGTATCCAAATTATACGAGGTGTAACCGATGCGGTGGTCCGTAAGACGGTTTTGCGGGAAATTATATGTGCGTATTTTTTCTTCGCGACCACCGGAGCCGATAAGGGCGCGGCGCTGGGCGGAGTAGCTTTGTTGGGCTTCTCGTTGTTTCATTTCAAAGAGTCGCGCACGCAAAATACGCATGCCGGTTTCTTTGTTTTTGAGCTGAGAACGCCCTTCTTCACAACGCACCATGATGCCGGTAGGCAAGTGGAAAATCTGTACCGCAGATTCTGTGCGGTTAACGTGCTGGCCACCGGCGCCACCGGAGCGGCAGGTTTCTATGCGCAGGTCTTCTTGGCGTATCTCCACGTCTACTTCCTCTGCTTCGGGAAGAACCGCTACGGTGGCGGTTGAGGTGTGAATGCGCCCTTGGGTTTCCGTGGCCGGTACACGTTGTACACGGTGTACGCCACTTTCATATTTAAGGTAGCGGAACACTTCTTCACCACTGATTCGCGCCGTTACTTCGCGGAATCCTCCGATAGCGTTGGGGCTGGCATCCAGTATCTCGAACTTCCAACCACGGCTTTCTGCATAGCGTTGATACATGCCCAGCAGGTCTGCAGCAAACAAGGCGGCTTCATCGCCACCGGTGCCGGCGCGTATTTCGATAATGGCATCGCGGTCTTCTGTCTCATCTCGCGGCAGTAGACTATATTGCACATTTTCCTCAAGCTTGGCTATGCGTGGCTCAAGTTCGGCAAGCTCTTCTGCTGCCATTTCCGCCAAGTCAGCGTCCTCCGATGAGACTAAGGCACTTGCTTCTTCTTTTTGCTCTTTAGCGGAGCAGAGCTCAGCCCAAGTAGCCATCAACGATTGGGTGCGGCGGTGCTCGCGCATGATGCTTTCTGCACGGGTGCGGTCGTCAAACAATGCCGGGTCTGCAATTTCTTGCTCCAGTTCTTCCAAGCGTTGGCGGCGTTTTTCTATCAGCGGTGCGTAATCCATTTTGTCGGCAAGTATTGTAATACTTAACTCTCTTTCAATCAAGCTCAATTTGTGCCTGTATTCATCAAGCTGAAAGCGACTCTCCGTATTCACCGAGAGCCGCTTTCTTATATCTTTTTTCAGCGTTATCAGGCCTTGCTTGCACGGCGGGCGCGCACGCCTTCTGCCAGTGTGTCCAACATGGCAACGGTGCCTTCCCAGTCTACGCAAGCATCCGTAATGCTGACTCCATATTGCAACGCGCCGTGGTTATCACACTTTTGGTTGCCGGCGTAGATGTTGCTTTCAATCATTACGGCGCCTATGTGATCATCACCGGCGGCAAGCTGAGCTGCAACGGATTCTGCCACCAAACGTTGATCTTGCCAGCGCTTGTGGCTGTTGCCGTGAGAGCAGTCTATCATAATACGGTTGTCGATATCGCTTTGCTGCTGTATCTCCCAAGTGCGGGCCACATGCTCGGCAGAGTAGTTCGGCCCATCGGAAGAACCTCGCAAAATGACGTGGCAACTGTCATTGCCGCTGGTAGATACAATAGCTGATACGCCTTGCTTTGTAACGGAAAGGAAGCAGTGCGGGTGTGCAGCAGATACTATGCCGTCCACCGCCACTTGCACGCAGCCTGTGGTGCCGTTCTTGAACCCTATGGGCATGGACAAACCACTGGCAAGCTCTCGGTGCACCTGGCTTTCCGTTGTGCGGGCACCGATGGCTCCCCATGCTATCAGGTCGCTGATGTACTGCGGCGTAATAACGTCCAAAAACTCTGTGGCTGCGGGTACTCCCATTTCTGCCAATCTCAACAGCAGGCCGCGAGACATGCGTAACCCACTGTTGATGTTGTAACTGCCGTCCATAAACGGGTCGTTAATAAGCCCTTTCCAGCCTACTGTGGTACGCGGTTTCTCGAAGTACACGCGCATGATGAGCAGCAAGTCATCTGCATACTTCTTGCGTGCCTCTGCCAGTCTGCCGGCGTAGTCGATTGCGGCCACGGTGTCATGGATGGAGCACGGCCCCACCATGACAGCCAAACGGTCGTCTTCTTTTTTCAGTATCTTTCTGAACTCTTCACGAGCATCAAATACCACTTTGCTGGCCTCGTGACTGGCAGGAAAATCCTGCATCAGAATGGCGGGCGATATCAACGGACGAATGTCCGTAATGCGTACGTCGTCTGTTATGAACGGATTCATTTATCTTTTGTTTAATCTTCAGACTTCCAGGAGTATACGTTGTCCTCAATGGCTTCGTTTTCCTCCTCGGTATATGCGGGGTATTGAAGGGGGGCTTCGCTTTCGCTTTCTTCACCCTTCTTGTTTTTCTTATCTTTCTTTGAAGATTTCTTACCTTTGCCCTTACCCTTGGCGTTAGATTTCTGCTGGGCCTTTGTCATGACTTTGCTTTCTTGCAAAGAGTGGTGCTCTCCCAAGGCATCCGGGCCGGTGCTGTAAGCTATGCACCATACGTTTTGAAGAGTTCTGTTGTCGAACGGGTCTGTCAGAGAACCATCTGTGTCGGTGTTAAGAATGATGTGGTACGGTTTGCCCCATGGGTCATAAAGAGCTGCAACATCACCATCAATAAACAAACCGTCAGCCTTGGTCTTGACGGAGTCTGCGGACATGTATGCTTTGGTGCCGGCTCCTACTTCCTTCCCTCTTTCGGTATTGAACAAGACGTGTACCAAGTCTGCGTCATTCTCACCGTCTGTGGTCAGTTCAATAACTGTAGACTCGCCCTCCAACTTTTCCCAGTCAATCGGCAGGTCGGTGTGGTCTTGATGATATGTTTTAATACCGCCTATAAGGTCATCACATGTCTTTTTGGCTTTGGTGATGTCACCTTTTTCCATAAATGAGGTAATAAGCGGGTAGGATACAGCTGCCAAAGACCCGAGGATAACAATGACAACTAAGAGTTCAATCAAGGTGAACCCTTTTTTCTGTTGTTGAGAGAAAGTTGTTTTCATACACACTCAGTCTAGCACAAATAGCCTGTATCCTGCAAGCAAAATCAGCGGTTCTTTCGCAATAATCCGTACTTGGGTGAGAAAATATAGGCCAGCAAGAAACAGACACCCAGAACAACGATGATGGTAGCCCCCAAATGCCAACCCAGTGGGTATGAGAGGAAAAACGCCGCAACAGAGCCAAGCCCACCGATAAGACCGCCGCCCCAGAACATGAGCCATGCGCGGTTGGTAAGTAGGTACATGGTGGCCGCAGGTGCTACAAGTAGCCCCAGTGTCAGAAATGCCCCCACGGCTTGCAGTGATGATACTAGCTCTAAGATAATGAGCGCAAATATGCCGTAGTTGAAAGCGCGTGTGGGTATGCCCATGGCCGCTGCCGCTTTGCTGTCAAATAAATAGATGAGAAGTGGCCTGCGCAGGGCGGTAATGCTGAGTACGGCCACGGCACTGATGCCGTATGCTATCCATAAATCCGTATTGCCCATGCTCATAATGCTGCCGAACAACCAGTCGTCTACCTTTTGTTGTAAGCCAAGTTGTACCAATATGATGTAACCGATGGCAAATGCTGTGGTGTGAATGATGGAGAGCGCTGTGTCTTGATCTACCTTTGAGGTGCGCGACATGAAAATGGAGCCCAACCCCACCATAAGCCCCGCCAGCACGGCACCGATGAGGATGCTCACCTGCATGAGCCCGAAGAGCAGAATGGCCAGTGCAATGCCCGGCAACAGGGCGCATGATATGGTGCCAATTTGCAGCGATGAGCGCTTAAGCACAACCAGTGCACTTACAAAGCCATTTGCAAACCCGATGACGGCACATGCCCACAAGCTGCGTTGTGCAATCGGTTCCCCTAAAAATTGTATGAACTCGTTCATGCTGTGGTGGTGAGGTGTTGTTGTCCGAATGCCGTCAACAGATTATCCGGGCTGAGTACCGTTTGTGTGGGTCCGAAGGCGATGCGCTGTTTTTTGAGCAGCAGACTGTGGCTGAAGATGCGTGGCGCGCTGGTTAAATCATGGTGAGAGGCAATGATGAGTCGCCCCTCGCTTGCCAGAGAGCGCAATAACTCGCCCAATGCCTCCATGCCCGGTACATCCAGCCCGGTGAAAGGCTCATCCAGCAGCAAGATGTGAGCTTCTTGTGCCAAGGCTCTTGCCAAGAATGCGCGCTGTTGCTGCCCGCCGGATAACTCGCCTATTTGGCGTTTTTGCAGGTTGGTGAGTTGCAGTGCGTCCAATGCTTTTTCTACAATCTCGCAGTCGTGCTTATTCGGTTTTCTCCACAGTCCAAGGGCAGGATATCGCCCCATTTCCACTAATTCTCGTACGGTAATGGGGAATCTCCAATCCACATCGCTGCGTTGTGGCATGTAGGCTATCTCGTGCCGTGTGTTGTGCAGCGGGGCTCCATTCCATAATATTTGACCTTTTATCGGCTTTTGCAACCCGGCCAACAGGTTGATGAGGGTGGATTTACCGGCCCCGTTCGGGCCAACGAGAGCCAAGGTATGGCCGCAGTGCAACGAAAAGCTGATATCCTCCAACGCTATCACGTCTCCATAGCCGGCAGTAATGCCATTTACGGCGAGCTCATGCCCACCGTGATGATGCCCGCTGTGGTTGTGCCCCCAGCAAATATGTTCTTGCTCGTTTACCATGAAAAGATGAAAATATCGTGCAACAGAGCCCCATCTTCTCCTGTCCAGCGTGTATCTGTACGGGCTTCTTTCTGCGGGGGCTCCAAGGTGATGCTCACTGCGTTTTCCGGGCTGCCTTCTTCCCAGTGTACTTCTGCTTCCAATTCTATTGTTTCATGTTGCGGTATGTCCAGTTCCGTCTCCCATGGGGAGGTGGTAGCCTGTGGCATGGTGGCAATATCATTATCCCCGAACCTCAGGGTGCAACTATGGGGCTTGCCGGTAAATTGCACGCGTGCAAAGATGCGTGTTGTGCTGGGCGTTTCTTGTAAAATCTCATTTGCCACCGCCTTTTGAGGTTGCGGCGCTGTGAGATGAAGCAGCGGCAGCCCTGCCAGCAGTACGCCGACCAAAGTCAGACCAAATGTTAAGCCCGGGCTCATTTATTTAAGATTGTTGCTGATGGTGTTGACGTTATGCATGAAGAGCTTTTCATAGCTTTGCTGCCCGGGGAACACGCCATCCAGCACCAGCGGGGCTGTGGGTACGCCTAATTGCTCTGCTATTACCTCCAGAATCTTGGGCGAGGCGCCTACCTCGGTAAAGATGCAGCGCACATCTTTGCTGCGCAGGTCTGTCAGCATGGCTGCCAGTGTGGCGGTGTCGCCCTCGCTTTCTTTGGAGATACCGTGTATAGTGATGGGGGTAAACCCGAACTCCTCGCAAAAATGGCACAGTGCGGCATGCCCCGTTACCAAGTATCGGCGGTTTTGCGGTATTTTGCGGAAAGCTAACCTTGCCTTGCGGGTCAGGGTATCCATAGATGCGGCATATTTCTTTTGGCGGGCTGTAAACTCTGCCTGTTTTTCCGGCATCTGGCGGCAGAACTCGGCCAACAAGGTGCGCGATGCTCGCTTCATATTCTCCGGTGTATTCCACCAGTGCGGGTCAATTCGGTTAGAGTTTGGCAGGTATACGTTCGGTATGTCGCGCCCCAAACCCACTACCACCGTATCGGCAGACATTGATTCCGTTAATTCTGCCAAATAGGGCTCTATGCCTTTGCCGCAGGCCAGCAGCATATCCGCATCTGCAGCGGCGGCCATTTGCTTGCTGCCGGGGGCAAAGGTGTGCAAGTCTCCGTTAGCGGGAAAAAGATCCACCACCTCTACATCTTCTCCACCTATGCTGCGGGCCATTTCGCTCAGCAACGGATGCAGACTGGCCACTTTCAGTTGTGCCGCTTGTGCTACCCCAAGCCCTAACAGCATCAATACAAAACACCATATCGTCTTCATGCCCCTCATTCTATGCCCCGTGCCCGCGCGCGTCAATTCCTTATTGAGTCAGTATGATTTTATCTTTTTCTTGATAAATAGGAATAGCGGTAGTAGCTTGCGCAACAAAAAACGCCTGCAATTCACTTGCAGGCGTTTTCGGAATAAGTTTAACTTGTGAGATTTGTTGATCAGTCGTTTACGCGGCCCAAGTAGGTGCCGTCTTCCGTCTTAACGGAAATCTTCTGACCGGCATTGATGAACAGGGGAACCTGTACAACCAAGCCTGTGCTCATGGTGGCGCTCTTGTACACGTTGTTGGCGGAGTTGCCCTTCACACCCTCGGGAGCCTCGGCCACCTCCATGGTGATAGCGGCGGGCAGTTCGATGGAGCAGGGTACTTCGTCCGTGAACATTACTACGTAAGTCTCACCCTCGATGAGGTAATCCTTAACGGGCTCTACGATATCCTCGCTCACGCATACGTCCTCGTATGTCTCGGTGTTGAGGAAGTGGTAGCCCATGCCGTCTACGTAGGAGAACTCCATCTCCTCGCGGGTAAGCATTACACCCTCAAGGAAGTCGTTGGAGGTGAGACGCAGATTGTAATCCTTCTTGGAGGCGATGCTGCGGATGGTCATCTGAACGTAGGAAGCCATGCGGGGAGGAGTCTTGAGCTGGCTTTCACGTACAATGCAGATGTCGCCGTTGTAGTTCACGGCGTGACCTTTGCGGAGCTGAATAACAGGAACTTTTGCCATAACGGGCGGCAGAGTATCAGACTGAAGCCTTTTAGTCAAGTCAATATCGATTCTGCGGTGCATTTTTTGCTGCCTTTTTTTGTGTTTTTTACTGTATCTGCTTTACTTTTGCCTCCTTTCTGCCGCTCGGAGGGTGATTTCCTTGACATTTCTCTAACTTTGCGCTAACATGCACGCATGCAAACGCGTGTGATTGAGGTAGACCCGCTGGAGGACTGCCGTAAAGTATATAAAGATGCCGCTGCCATTATGGAGGAAGGCGGCCTGGTTGCCATCCCTACCGAGACGGTGTATGGCCTTGGTGCAGATGCTCTTAACACGGAGGCCGTGGCCAATGTTTTTGCCGTGAAAGACCGCCCGAGCTTTGATCCCCTTATTTGCCATTTTCCTAATGGTAAGGCTATTAAAGACTATACCGATGTGCCGGAGGAGTTACAGCCGCTGGTTGATAAACTGGCTAAAGAGTTTTGGCCGGGGCCTCTTACCTTGGTGTTGCCGCGTAAAGCCATCATCCCCGATATTGTGACGAGCGGACTGCCCACGGTTGCTTGCCGCGTACCTTCTCACGAGGTTATGCGCGGTGTTGCGCGTGCGCTCGGGCGCCCCATTGCTGCCCCCAGTGCCAACCGCTTCGGCCACATTTCTCCTACAAGTGCCGGGGCTGTTATGAAAGAGTTGGGTGGCTCTATCCCCCTGATTTTGGACGCCGGTGCTTGCTCCGAGGGGCTTGAGAGTACCATCCTTTTGCCTTGTTTGGATGAGAAAGGCAAACCTGCCGTGCGCTTGTTGAGAGAAGGTCCCATCACCCGCGAAAAACTGCGTGGTATTTGCCGCGTGCTTAAGCCGGGTAAGGGTAAGGCTGCTACGGATGAATCGTTGCCCAATGCCCCCGGCCAGCTCAAGAGCCACTATGCCCCCTGCAAACCCCTCATTTTGTGGAATCCCAAGGAAGAGTTTACCCCCGAGGAGGGCGTTAACTACGGCCTTATTACTTACGAGGGCGACTCCCCCCTCGCAGCGCAAGAATGCTGGGTAGAAACCATGCCGCTTTCTCCCGGTAGCGGGCGCTTGGCTGAGGCGGCCGTGCGCCTTTTTGCCGTGATGCGAGCCATGGATGAAAATGAGGATGTGCAGGTGATTATTGCCGAAGAGCTGCCGGAAATCGGTCTGGGCTGCGCCATGATGGACCGCCTGCGCCGTGCTTCTGCCAAACGTGGGGAATAAGGCACATGAAACGTTTTTTTCAAAAACTGACAGTAGGCATTGTGCTGCGTGTGGTGCATGCGGCTCTTGTTGAGTTGAAAAAGCAAGATACCCGCGTGGCAGAGGAGTTTGCCCGCATGCCCGAGGGGCTCAGCTACTCCATCTACACCGGGCATAATGGCCCCTCATTGCATGTTATTTGGCAAGGCGGCAAGCTGCGCCGCGTGCGCTCGCTCGACAAAGCCACCTGCACACTGCACATCAAATCCATGCCGCTATCGTTCCGCTTGTTTACGGGGCAAATGGGGCTGGCTCAGGCATACGCAGCCCACGCCTTTACCATGGCCGGAGAGGTGGCAGATGTTATGCGCTTAGCTCGTTTGGTCAACATTGTAGAGGCCTACCTTTTCCCCAACTTTATTAACCGCCGTATCATGACGGATATCCCCAAACCGCAGGTGTGTTTCTTGCGTACCTACGCCCGAATCGCTTGGGGCTTCCTTACTTTTAAATATCGTTTTTCTGCTTAATTTACTGCCATGTCTTACTTTGAATTTCAAAATGCCGTAAAATTGCTGTGCGGGGAGCTTGCGTTGGAGCGCATTCCCAATGAGCTGCAGCACCTCAATGCCAAGCGCCCGCTGGTCCTCTCCGATGCCGTGTTGGCAAAAATCGGTACCATGGCACAGGTTACTTCTGCCATGGCTGCAGAAGGTGTAGCCCCCACTGCTACCTTTACCGATATCCCTGTAGACTCCTCTTTGGCAGTAGTGAATCAAATTGCCGCTTTCTACCGCGAGCAGAATTGCGATTCCATTGTTGCCATTGGCGGCGGTTCCGTTATTGATACCGCCAAGGGCGTTCGTTTGGTGCTCTCTCAAGATACAGATGATATTTTCTCCATCAGTGGTTTAGAGAATGTAACCAACGGTAAGCATATTCCCTTTATTGTGGTGCCAACCACGGCCGGCACCGGCTCCGAATGCACGGGTGTCGCCGTGATTCGTAACGATGCCAACGGCGTTAAAATGGAGTTCCTTTCTCCCTTTGTAGAGCCCGATGTGGCCGTGATTGACCCGCGCATGACAGAAGGCTTGCCGCCCAAGGCTACCGCCTCCACCGGTATGGATGCCCTTTGCCATGCCGTTGAAGCCTGTACTTGCCTGCAAGCCAACCCCTTAAGCACTGCGTACGGTACGGCTGCCATCCGCATGATTGCTCAGAACCTCGAGACCGCTACTGTGAACGGCAAGAACCGCGAGGCTCGCTTCAATATGGCGCTGGCTTCTACCATGGCCGGTATTGCATTCTCTAACTCCATGGTGGGTGCCGTGCATGCCATTGGCCATGCCTTAGGTGGTGTATGCCATGTACCGCATGCCGTAGCGATGACGATTCTGTTGCCGCATGTGATGCGTTACAACCTCAGCCACAGTGCAGGGGCTTATGCTGCGCTGCTGCCGTGGTTGGAGGGTATGGATGCCGCCATGGCCACCCCGGCCGACAAACGGGCAGAGGCTGCCATTGCCGCCATTGAAAACCTGGGCGCCAAGCTGAATGCCGCCTGCGGTCTGCCTCTTACGCTGAGTGATGCCGGAGTGAGCAAAGATGACTTTGCCAAAGTGGCGGAGTTTGCTGTGAATGACGGCGCGCTCATTGTTAACCCCCGTGCCGCGACCGAGGCGCAGGTGCTTGAAATCCTTAACGCTGCTTACTGACCATGCACGATATAGCCAACATTCAACGCCGCTTTTTCAACACCCACGTTACGCGCGACGTAAAGTACCGCCGAGAGGCACTTAAAAAGCTGCGCGTTGCCCTTAAAGAATGGGAACCCCGCATTTGCGAAGCCTTGCAAAAGGACCTCGGTAAATGCGCCATGGAGACGTTCATGACCGAAATCGGCATGGTCACCGCTTCTCTCAATCACACCATCAGCTGCCTGCGCCGCTGGAGCAAACCCCGCCGCGTACATACGCCGCTGGCTCAGTTCCCCTCCGTAAGCCGCGTTGTGCCTGAGCCCTACGGCGTGGCGCTCATCATGAGCCCGTGGAACTACCCCGTTCTTCTGTGTCTCGACCCGTTGGTTGCCGCTCTTTCTGCCGGTAATTGCTGTGTTGTGAAACCCTCGTCCATGACCCCCGCCACCTCCGCCGTGTTGGCCGAGATGCTGGGTAGCCTTTACCCCAAAGAATACGTGCATGTAGTG
>JBGVMR010000033.1:0-23647 GCA_045124875.1 Akkermansia sp. | reverse complement strand
CTGTATTGAACCATATAGTCAAGTAATGTTCCATCTCGGATACGAGTTTGATGAAAATGATGTACATGATGTGAAGTTATTGTGTGAGACATTTCATATCGAAGTTCCAAATGAGTATAGATAACGACAAATTCCAATTTGTAGGTGAGATAATGATTATTTTAGTTACAGGAGCATCGCATACGGGCAAAACTGCACTTGCTCAAAAACTGCTTGAAAAATATAAATATCCATATCTTTCAATAGACCATCTGAAAATGGGTTTAATTCGTAGCGGCAATACAGAACTTACCCCTATGGATGACAATGAATTAACTGAATATTTATGGCCCATTGTTTGTGAGATGATTAAAACTGCTATTGAAAACAAGCAGAACTTAATTGTCGAAGGTGGCTACATTCCATTCGATTGGCAGAAGGACTTTGACTCTGAATATCTCAAAAACATTAAATATTATTGTCTTGCAATGACTGAGAAATATATTAGAAATCACTTTGCCGACATAAAGAAATATGCAAATGTCATTGAAAATCGTTTAGATGATGAATGGTGCACAATGGAGAGTGTGTTAGCAGACAATTTAGAAATGTTAGCCCTTGCACGAGAGCATAATGTGAACTATATACTCATTGACGATAAGTACGAAATCAATATTGAGTTATAACGATAAATTCCAATTTGTCAGTCTGGTTATTCACCAGAGGGTATACCAGTTATTTCCCGAACGCTATACTAGAGACTGTTACATCGCTTGCAACCTGTCTCGGCGAAGCCTAGGCGGAGACGGAGTGTCTTTTTTTTATCGCCTTACAAGCGATGTTTCATTTTAGGTTGTCACTCGCTGAAAAATGCGACTTAAGCATCTGATTCTGTGTAGCTTGCCAGTTCGGAACATCTTTGCTTGTCACAGAGTTGCTATCGCCCCAAAATCGCCTAAGCTCACAGAATCAGCGGATTATAGATTCGAAGCATCTTTAGTGACCCTAAAAGGCGTTCGCGCTTAGGAAAACGGGCTTAGGCATGCTTAGGCTTTTTGGTCTTTTGGAGCCGTTTTGCGCCCGGCAGGGCGGCGACGGTGCTTGTGAGCGAGCAATGCCTAAGCGTGAGTAGGTATTGAAAATCAAAAATGCTTTATGGCGTATGCTCTGCCTGCACCTGTTTTGAGATATCGCTCATATGCAAAGGCTTTTTCTTTGTCACGAAAAGCGATGGCGGTTTCAATATACCATGGTGCAAATTTGGAGGTGTGCGGTACATGCCCTGCATTGTGCATAGCCAGGCGTTCTTGCAAATCGTGTGTTACGCCTGTGTAATGGCGTTTACCGGTAGCGACATCACGCAGAATGTAAACGTAGTAGAAATGAGAGGTAGGCATTGGCATTGCAGAGTTTTTCGTTTGCCGCATGTATTGCGCCACGGTGGTTTGCCCGCTTCCGCTGAAGCTTCAGCGTGGCAGCCTCCCTTTTTTATTTCGCGTTGCTGCATAAAAAAGTTGACTTGGCAAACCAAAAGGCTTGCCAAGCCGAAGTTTTTTCTCCGAAAAAACGGAGGCTGGAGCATAGGGGATTCGAACCCCTGACCTGTTGCGTGCGATGCAACCGCTCTACCAACTGAGCTAATGCCCCGCGTGAGGTGGATGCGTGGGGATTATACTCTTGAGGGGGAGGGGATGCAAGCATAATATGCGTAAAATTGATTTTTCTTGAGTGGGGGCGATTTTACTTGAAAGGGGAGGGGGTAGGTGTTAGAATGTAGGGTATGAAGATGTGTTATTTGTTATCGGTGCTTTTTTGGGGTGCATGTGGGGTGGTGGCACAGGATTTGCAGCAGGTGGCAGATGGTATGACGGTGAAGTCGCCGGTGGCAGGGCAAAAGAAGTTGGATGTGCCGGCGCACCCGAAGGGTACGCGTGTGAAGGTGTTGGCGTCAGATTATGAGCAGATTATTAATGATAAGGGTGAGATTGTGCGGCGCCCGCTGAGCGATACTCCCGTGCGGGTGAGTTTTGTTGTGCGGCAAGAGAAGAAGGAGGTGATTAGCCGCGATTACGAGATTATTGTGCCGGGTAGCAAGGCGGCGGTGGAGGGGGCTAACCCCAAGCCGCATATTATCCCCGATTTGCTGAGTTGGCTCGGGGATGTTGGGCAGTTGGTATTGCCTAAGGTGGTGACGGTGTGGGGTGAAGACGCTTTTGTGCCGGAGCTGGTGCGCGAGCTTAATGCCGTGTTGCCGGAGGGCTACCGCGCAGAGCAGGCCGCTGCAGAGGAGGGGGCTACGATTCGTCTTACTGAGGGTAAGGGGCGTGATGAGGAGGCTTATGGGCTTACGGTCAGCAAGAAGTATGTGTCTATCAGCGCAAGTGGTAAGCAGGGGCGTTATTGGGGTACGCGCACGTTGTTGCAGATGCTGGTGCAGAATCCTGCGGAGCTGCCGTGCGGTAAGGCGTGGGATGCGCCGCGCTACAAGTTGCGTGGGTTTATGCTGGATGTGGGGCGTTTGCCTATTCCGATAGATTATCTGTACGAGGTGGTGCGTTTGATGGCGTGGTACAAGATGAATGATTTACAGCTGCATTTGAATGACAATTATATTTTTCATGAGCATTATGTAAAGGCGGGGCAAGACCCGCTGCGTATGTCGTATTCTGCGTTCCGTATGCAGAGCGATGTTAAGGGTAAGGATGGTACACCGCTTACGGCTCAAGATTTGTTTTACAGCAAGGCAGAGTTCCGCGCCTTGGTGGAGTTTGCTGCAGAGCGCGGGGTGCATATTGTGCCCGAGTTTGATGCCCCCGGGCATGCGCTTTCGTTTACGCGTGTGCGGCCGGACCTCATTTACCAAGGCCCCATGAAGCATGTGGACCGCCGCTGCGAGATGCTGGATGCCGCCAATCCCGAGACGCTGAAGTTTGTGGGCCGGGTGTGGGATGAGTTTTTGACGGGCAAGAATCCTGCATTCGGGGGGTGCCGTGTGGTGCATGTGGGTGCCGATGAGTTTTTCGGCGAAGCCGAGGATTACCGCCGTTTTGCGGATGGGTTGTTGAAGCATATTCTGAAGCGCGGGTACACGCCGCGCATTTGGGGTAGCTTGAAGGCAAAGCCGGGTAAAACGCCCGTGCAGGTAAAAGGTGTGCAAATGAACCTGTGGAGTGTAGATTGGGGGATGGCGTGGCAGAGTGTTAATCAGGGGTATGATGTGATTACTACTTTTGACCGCGATTTGTATGTGGTGCCTTTTGCCTCTTATTACCGTGCGGATAATAACCGCAAGCAGTTGTATGAAAAATGGGTGCCTAACCGTTTTGGCCCGGAGACTCTGCCGGCGGGGCATCCGCAATTGCTGGGTGCTACCTTTGCTGTGTGGAATGATGAGATTGACCGCTTGCACCGTGGGTATGGCTCATACGATTTGTGGCCGGTGATTGATGGTATGGTGAATGTGTTGGCTCAAAAAATGTGGGGGCAGCCCACGCCGCCGCGCAGTTATGAGGAGCATTGCGCGCTGGCGGAGCGTGTGGGTAACATACCCTGCTGCGACCCGCTGCATCGCGCGGCAGAGGCGTTTGAGCTTGCACCGACGCGCTTGCCGCTCAAGCTGGGCAAAGGCTCTTGCGGGCCGGGGTATCACCTTACGGTGGAGTTGCTTTTGGAGGCAGAGCCCGTTGCGGGTGAGGAGCAGGTGTTGCTGGAGTCTGACCAAGGCCAATTGCTTGCTGCCGGCAAAGATGGGCGTATTACCCTGCGCCGCAGCGATTCTATAGAGTTTGCCTACAATGCCAATCTGCCGGTGGGTAAGAAAGTGCGGTTGGAGCTTATCGGCTCCATGGGTAAAACGGAGCTGTTGATTGATGGTGTATCTGCCGGTGAGCCGGAGAATGTGCGCTTCCCGCTGCGGCAAGAGGGGCGTATGAGCACATTTGTATTGCCCTTGCAGCAACTGGGTGGCTCTTTCAAGGGCAAGGTTTTCAGTATCAAGTTAGAAAAGAAGTAGCATGCTCCACGTGTGTGGTTCTTGTTGCAAGCGGGTACCATGGTGCCCGCTTTTTTGTTGTAGGGTGGGGGCTTTGGCTCGGTTTAAGCGGTTATATGGTTTCACGGGGCTGTTCTTTGCCCTTATTTGCTTGCAATGCAAGTGGTAATGCGTATAATAGTGCGCATGAGTTCTGAGGAAAAGACGTATCCAACCTCTTTGCAGCGGCGCGTTATGTGGTCTGCATTAACGCTGCTGAGTTTGGCGTTCATCATTGTAGTGGCCTGCGCCAGTGCGTATGGTTTGGTGAAGCTGTTTGCCGCATTGGAGGCTGTGTTGCTGCCGGTGTTAATAGCGGGCATATTGGCCTATTTGCTGAATCCTGTGGTAAGGCGGTTGCAGCGTTATGTGGGTAAACGCATTTGGGCGGTACTCATTGTGATGCTTGCCGCATTCGGGGTGATAACGGGCTTGTTTTTCTGTATCGTGCCGCCATTGGCTGCACAATCTAATAGATTGTACGAGAACAGAGAGGTTATCGTCACCAACATGGTTGCTTCTGCCAAGCGACTGTTGCACGAAGACCACTATGTGCAGCAGACGGTTAATATGCTTTATGACCATGCCGTGGGTGCCGCAAACGGGGCTACCCCGGCGCAGGGGGAAGGGGCTGCTGCCGGCGAGCTAGAGGTGCAGGTTACACAGACCCAAGCAGCGGTGGTGCCGGATGCCGAGCCCGCTGTGCAACGCTCTGAATATGAAACAAAGCTGATGGTTGTGCTTAAACACCACTCCGGGTATTTAATGAATAAGTGTGTGGAGTGGCTTTCGGTGGGTGGACGCTTCCTTTATAGTTTGGTCTATGTTTTCATCGGCATTATTGTTGTGCCTATTTTCTTGTTTTACTTTTTGCTGGAGTCAGAGACCATTGCTCAAAACTGGGATAAGATATTACCGCTGCGCAGTTCTCGCCTGAAAGATGAGATTGTGGCCACGCTGAGCGAAATTAACCAGAATGTGGTCGCTTTCGTTCGTGGGCAGATGCTGGTGAGCTTGATAGATGCGTTCTTGCTGGGAGTGGCTCTGTGGTGCCTGGGCTTGCCTTATGCGCTTACAATTGCAGCGGCAGTGGCTATACTCGGTATTATTCCATATATCGGCATGATTTCTACCTGCATACCTGCCATGTTGGTGGCTTGGTTCACTTGGTATGATTTCAGCATGGTTGTAGCGGTGCTGCTTATTTTCCTTTCCATCAGCCAGTTCGACGGCTGGTTCCTGCAACCCAAAATTGTGGGTAAAAATGTCAAAATGCATGATATGACCGTTATGTTCTCTGTGCTCTTCTGGAGCTTGGTTTTCGGTGGTGTGCTGGGCGCTCTTATCGCCGTGCCGCTTACTGCTGCTATTAAGGTTGTGTTCCGCCGCTATGTGTGGACATCTTTGCAAAAAGATGTTCAAAAATACATCGACAATACCCCCGAAAAATCGGCATAAATGTATCAAATCCGGCAATTTTCAGATTTTTGACTTCATTATTCCCATTTTTTAGGTGATATTTTGCATTTTTTTAAGAAAAGTTAATTTTTTTTCTTGATTTCTAAGAAAAATTAAGTAATCTAGAAGATGTAGAGAGCCTCATGGTGAGGTAATCCATAAAAAATCAAACCAATCAGTATCAGTAATGAAGACCATCGCAATTCTCGCCCTTACGGCAGCTGCTCTTGTATCCTGCCAGAACCAGCAGCAACAGCAGCAGCACGAGACCACTCCTCCCGCTGACACCGTTCCTCCCGTAGTAACTGTGAAGTAATCAGCAGATTACGAGTGAATCATGGCGCACCCTGCAATTTGGCACGGTGCGCTGTTTTTTTGTGCATTTGGGGAGAAAATCAGAAATTAAAATCATCATCGGCAGAGGAGAGCATATCTGCCGAGATGTAGGGCACGGTGAGGGCCGGCACGGCATCAAATTCGGCGGGTATGTTGTCCTCCGTAATAAGAGTATAAGCGGGTAGGGGGCAAGCGTGCGGGGCCGCGGCATAAAGAGCTTCTGCCGGTACCACAACAAATGAGAGGGCTGCGCATTGGGTGGCAATTTCTGCCCAGCGTGCTTGTATGGGGTGGTGGTAAGCTGCTTGCGTGGGGCTGAGGGCCGCCGGTTGCAAGATAGCGATTTGTGGTGCTGCGTGGTGCATGGCTTGTTCTGCAGCTTGCCCGTGGAAAAGGCGGGTATCTTTATCGAGTCTGCCGCCGGTGCAAATGACGCTATGGGGCAATCCGGTCGGGGCAAGTTGCAGCGCCAGTTGAGGGGCGGGCGTAATAAAGGTGCAGGGTTTATCTGCCAAGACGGTGGCTAACACGCGCGTAAAACGGCAGGCATCTGCATAAATGGTGCTACCTGTTTGGATTTGCTCTGCCAACATGCGCGCCATGGCAACATCTGCCCGCATATCTGCTTGCGAAGCGGAGGCAGCGGGTACGGTGTATTCCGCACCGCCGTGCACGCGCTTGAGCAGGCCTTTTTCTTGCAGAGCCACCAAGTCCGTGCGAATGGTTTCATCGGTCACCCCCAGTTCCCTGGCCAGGGCGGCAGAGCGAATACGCCCACGTTGCTCCAGCAGGCGGAGGATGTATTGGCGCCGCTCGTGTGCCATGTACATAGCATTAAATGGGGGTCACGGGTGCAGGGTGGAGAGCAGGTGCTCTGTATTGCAGAGCAAGGCCGCACCCGCGCGGCTGAGGGGACCGCTGCACACGGGGGGCAAAGTCTGCGCCATGGTGTCAAGAATACGCATGCGGCGTATGATGACTTGCAGGCGTTTGGCCATAAGGTCTGAGGCATCGCGGTCTTCTGCCAGCAGCAAGGTGCCCAGCAGGTGAGCAATAACCCCGGAGTAGGTGTTGACGTAGGCAATGGCTTCTTTGGACATTCGGATTTTCTCAGCCCCGTTAATCACCAGACTTTGTACCATTGCCGTCATTTGCGAGGCCTCGCGGAAGAGCGCGTGGTGCATAGCGCGGTAAACGGCCTCGGCTTCTTCCTTGGGCAGAAAATCCGTCACTTCCCAGTCACGGTTCATCACTTCCTCATCCGGGGGCATGTGGGCTTCATCTTCCGCAGCCATGCGGTTGAGAAAGTCCGTGCGCTCCATCACATACGCGGCAGAGAGATACCCCCCGGGCTCCGGGCCGTATTTAGCGTGTATAGATGGGTAAATAGCCATGTATGCCTCTGCTCGGTTGAGAATGTAGTCCCAGCGGCAGGGGGGCATGTCATCTTGCATGGTGTTGAGCGAGGGGCCTTTGTATTGCTCCACATTGGTGCGAATATGGGCGCGCAGTGCCTCCATGTTCATGAGCTGTTGCACGTTGTCGTCCTCCCAACTTTGCTCCCATTGAGGCAGTGTAATATCATACGGCACGCCCGTAAACTCGAGCAGAATACGGTTTTCTACATCGGCAAAGAACTCGATATAGAGAATGTTGCTGATGGCGCCGCGGTTGTCGTTGTCGGGCACACGGCGGGAGAATGTGATATCACCGGCGTGGAAGTGGTGGGGAGAGTGTCGCAAGCTGTGCACAAACTCCGGCACTTCGGTAGCAACGGTGGCTGTGGGGTTGCTGAACTCTACTCTGCACCCGGCAATGTCGCGCAGACAATTGCCGTTGAGCCGTACGTGCAAGGGCTCTTGCCCATCTACAAACCACAGGCGAATGCTGATGAGGTCGCGCTCTGTGTTGTCGATGACGCCACGTGTTATTAATGGTGTAAGTAAAGCCAGCATAAGAGAAAACGTATCAAAGTGCCGGTGCGGGGAGTTTTGCGGCCATGGCGGCCACGGCCTCGGGCGCGTTCATGAGCTCCACCACGGCATCCCATCGGCCTTGCATGAGGGCTTCTCGGGGTTCTGCCGGCATGGTGACGGGCAGGGTGGCCATGGGGCAACTCAGTGTCATGGTTTCCAAATCGAGCGTCCACTCGGTTTTGGGGGCATCGCGGGTAATGCTCAGGGCTGTTTGCAGCGCGGCGTGGGTAGCGCAAACGCAGGGCATGCCGATGCCGCTGCTGTTGCCGAAGAAGATTTCAGCAAAGGACTCTGCCACCACCGCTTGAATGCCGCTGCGCTTAATGGCTTGTGGGGCATGCTCTCGAGAGGAGCCGCAGCCGAAGTTTTCGCCGCCCAATATGATGGTAGCGCCGGCGTGTTGCGGAGCATCTATGGGGTGGCCTTTGGAGGTGCCGTCGGCGTTGAAGCGCTCGTCATAAAACATGGTGCCGGCAAGCTCATCAAAGGTGACACACTTAAGAAAGCGTGCGGGGATGATGCGGTCTGTGTCCATATCTGCACCCGGTACGGGTACAGCCTTGCCTCGTATGCTGATGATTTTGTTGAGGGGCATGAAGGTGATTTGCGATTTACAATTTACAATTTACGAATTACGAAGTATAGGCGTTGATATCGAATACTTCTCTGGGGTCTGCCACGGTGCCGGTAACGGCTGCGGCTGCGGCCATAAGCGGGCTCATAAGCAGAGTACGCCCGGTGGGACTGCCTTGGCGGCCTTTGAAGTTACGGTTGCTGGTGCTGGCGCATATTTGGTCGCCCTGCAATTTATCCGGGTTCATTGCCAAGCACATGGAGCAGCCTGCCAAACGCCATTCAAAGCCGGCTTCTCGGAAGATGTCGGCAATGCCCTCTGCCTCGCATTGCATGGCCGTCATCTGAGACCCCGGTACGGCCAGTGCTTTGATGCCCTCTGCTACTTTTTTACCCTTAATATACGGGGCAATGGCGCGGAAATCGCTGATGCGGCCATTGGTGCAAGAGCCGATGAAAACTACGTTGACGGGCATGCCCTTGAGTGGCTGCCCCGCTTGCAGTTGCATGTATTCCAAGGCTGCGGAACGGGCTTTGCGGGTCTCGGCATCGGGGGCGTCTTCGGGTGCGGGTACGCTGCCGTTGATGCCAATGCTCATATCGGGAGAGATACCCCAGGTGACAGTCGGCTCGATATCTTCGGCGCAGAATACTACCACATCGTCATAATCGGCATCGGTATCACTGGCAAAGCTCTTCCACCGCTCAACGGCGGCCTCCCAAGCGGCTCCTTTGGGGGCGTAGGGGCGGCCCTTGAGGTAGGCAAAGGTCTTTTCATCGGGGTTAACATAACCGCAGCGTGCGGCGCCTTCGATAGCCATGTTGCAAAGGGTGAAACGCCCATCCATATCCATGGCCTCAATGGCAGAGCCACCGAACTCGTATGCATAGCCCAAGCCGCCGTCTGCACCGAGCTTGCCGATAATGTAGAGGGCAACATCTTTAGCCGTAACACCGGGGCGCAGGGTGCCCTCCACCCTTACATTGCGCACCTTGAGGGGCAGCATGGCAAGGGTTTGGGTGGCCAATACATCGCGCACCTGGGTAGTGCCTATACCCATGGCGATTGAGCCCACCGCACCGTGGGTCGCGGTGTGCGAATCCCCGCAAACAATGGTCATACCCGGTTGGGTAATGCCCAGCTCGGGCCCGATGGAGTGCACAATGCCTTGGTAGCCCGTGGGCAGGTCAAACATGCGGATGCCTGCGGCTGCCGTGTTTTCTCTCAGGGCGCTGAGCATGGTTTGGGCGCGGTTATCTGCCAGCGGCTCGCATTGGTTGTCCGTGGGGATAATGTGGTCTACCGTGGCGAAGGTGCGCTCCGGGTGCAGAACAGGTAGGTTCAGCTCTCGCAGCATCGCAAATGCCTGAGGCGAGGTGACCTCGTGCACAAAATGTGTTGCAATGAAGAGCTGTGTGCGCCCATCCGGCAGTGTGCCTACCGTGTGCGCATCCCATACTTTTTTGTATAATGTTCTACCCATGATGAATGGCTCCCATAGTAGCATGACTGCGCGCGGGCGTCAAGATGGCGAGCCGTCTCATGACACGGCATGACACGCCTTTTTACCTCGGGCTGCTTCAAAAAAGTGCCGGGCAATTGCAGATAAAGTATCTCAATTCATTTTTTCGATTACACCCATCAGGTAGGGAGGCTCGGCGGTGGTCAGGGGGCAGAGCATCCAGATGAACGGGCGGTCAAAATTGATGGTCGTATCGCAGGTGCCCACATCTGCCGGTGCTACAGCATGGTCGGGCGATTCCGCAAACGTCACAACGTTGTATTGGATAAAGCCGGTTAACGGGAACGGTGTGGTGGCGCTTAATCCGGGGAAGGGGGCTGCTTGGCTTTCCGTTATGGCTCCCAACCCCAAATCTTGCAATACAGGGATGGCCCTCGCGTCTAACAGGGTGCGAAGCTCGCAAATACGGGGTATCCCAATAGTGGCAGAGGTTTCAGCTGCTGTTGCCAATGATGTGCGTATGTTGTTGTAATCCGCTACATTAAGCCGGGTTGCCAAAGGCCGGGCACTGATAGCGCCGGAACCTGTGGGTTGTATCAGAATAAGGGCGCAAGAATCGTGCCCGGCGGCATCGCCCTGCGGGGTGTTGCGCATGAACAAGGCAACCGCTTTCCACTCCCCCTTCGGGTCGGTGGCAATGCGGAAATTGCCTTTCGCTTGCATGAACGGTACTTCTTTTTTTACGCCATCTGCATTACGGAAGATTTGTTGCTTGGTGTGCGCCGTATAAATGGGGTAGTACCAATCTGCCTTGAAGTTAACCAGCGTAGTGGCTAAAATGCGCGTGGTAGGCGGTGCGGAAGCGCTGCTACACATGTTGCTGATGCTGCCGCCGGAGAGCCGGTATATTACCCCGTTTACAAGTTGCAGTGCTTTTGTATAATCCGCAGAGAACGGTGCTTGGTATACAATGCTGTTTTCTTCATTTTGCGGTAGGGTGTCTGTGGCGTTGGTAAACAGGCAGGCCTCGTTGATAAGAGCCGCGCTGCTTTGTGCCGGTTTGCCGCAAAGTTGAAGAGGGGTGAACAGCGCTGCAGCCTCCGGGGTCGCTTTCAGTTTCAACGCCGATAAGCATTGTGTTGTGGCATCGGGTGTAATGGTCAGGTTATCGCCCGTTTTTTGGAGGTAATATTGAAAAAGCTGTACGCTGAAAGCATCCGTCTGCACTTGCTGTCCTGCCGCCGGCGGTGTAATGCGCAGCGGGGTGGGCGGGGCCTCTTTTGCAAGCATCCACTCCTTAATGTAGGGGAAACAAATACCCAAGACGAAAGAGAACATCACGGCCAGAGCCCCCAGTTTGAAGTGGGGCGGAATCCGGCGAATCTTTTCTATCATTTTCATTTAGCTGTACAGAGAAAGTTTTTCATCCAACTGGGGGCAGGGGGTTACGCGGTAGCGCTCGCCAAGCTCAATGCTGGCGCGGTTGCCCAAAGTGTTGCGGAAGGTGATGTGCACGGGGGTTTTGCCACCGTGGTCTAAGAGTATGTTTTTAATAATCTCCAAATCCTCGGCGTTATGGCGGGCGGTGTTAAGCACGATTTCGTAGAACGCAGGGGCCTTGCCCTTGCGCTTGCGGGATGTCCCGGCATCCAGCAGCTCAAGCCCGCGGGCAGATACTTTTTTGCCTCCGGTCTTTTCGTCTTCCGAGATACCGGCACGGAACTTGATGAAACTGCCCTCTTGCAGCATGCCCTCCACCGCGAGAGCTTTGGTAAAGTTGTCGCCCCACACCAGAGCCTCTGTGCTGCCGGTAAAGTCTTCTACCGTGATGATGGCAAACTTCTGGCCGCTTTTGGAGACTTTGATAGCCACGGCACGCAGCATGCCGGCCATTTCGTGTTGGCCTCGTATTTCCTCTGCCGTGAGGTCGGGAAGGGTACCGATGGCGGTGTACTTGGGCGTGTCAATAATGCCACGCATGCTATCCAGCGGGTTGCCGGTGAAGTAGGCGCCGGTCAGGAATTTTTCTTCGTCCAAGCGTTTGTCTTTCGGCCATTCTTGTACGATGACACGCTCCTCGGGGGCAGAGGTAGTTTCCTGCATATCGAAGAGGCTCATTTGCCCGGCTGCATTGTCTTTATGTACACTGGCTGCCCCGCTGAGGCATTGCTCAATGCTCTCGAACAGCTGGGCGCGGCACACGTGCAAGCAGTCGAATGCGCCACACTGCACCAGCACTTCCAATTGGTTGCGGCGTACGCTTTGCGGCGGTATGCGGTAGCAGAAGTCTTCCAAACTTTTATACGGGCCGTTTTTAAGGCGCTCTTCCACAATCACGCTAACGGTTTCGGAGCTCATGCTCTTGACGGAGGCCAAGCCGAAGCGCACGGCGAGGTGGCCGTTGGGCATGGTCTCCGGTTGGAACTTGACGGCCGAGTGGTTGACGCAGGGCCCCAGCACCTCAATACCCATGCGGATGGCTTCTTGAATGAAGACGCCGATTTTTTCGTTGGTGGATTCGTTGGACATGAGCCCGCAGAGGAATTCCACCGGGTAGTGGGCTTTGAGGTAGGCGGTCCAGTATGAAATATGGCCGTAGCAGGCAGAGTGCGATTTGTTGAAACCGTAGCCTGCGAACTTCTGAATCTTGTCGAAAATGGCGTTGGCCGTTTTTTCGTCAATTTGGTTGACATCCCAGCAGCCTTTCACGAAACGGCGGCGTTGCTCTGCCATTTCCTGCATGTCTTTGTGGCCCATGGCGCGGCGCAGCAAGTCTGCACCACCCAAGGTGTAGCCTGCCAGCAATTTTGCAGCGGCCTGCACCTGCTCTTGGTAAATCATCACGCCGTAGGTAAGGCCGGATACGGTTTCAAGCAATGGGTGCTCGTACTCTGCTTGCTTCCAGCCTTTTTTCACGGCTATCATGTCGTCCATGAACTGCATGGCTCCCGGGCGGTACAAGGCCAGCAAGGCGATGATGTCTTCAATGTTGTCGATGCCGTAGCGCCGACACGTGTCGACCATGCCGCCGGATTCGAGCTGGAACACGCCCATGGTGTCGCCACGGTTGAGCAGGGCAAAGGTCTCTGCGTCGCGTATGTCTACGGCGTCGTAGCAGAAGTTCGGCTCTCGCCAGCGCACGTAGCGCTCGGCGTCTTTCATTACGGTGAGGGTCTTAAGCCCCAAGAAGTCCATCTTGAGCAAGCCGGCGTTGTAAATGGCGCTCATATCGCACTGGGCTACTACTTCGCCGTGCGGGTTGCTCAGGTCGTCTCGGGTAAGAGCCACGTATTCATCCAGAGGGCGGTCGCCGATAACCACACCGGCGGCGTGCATGCCCACGTTGCGCACGGTGCCCTCCAGCTTTTTGGCATAGTCCCACACCTCTGCATAGGTGCTGTCTTGCAGCAGGTTGCGCAGGTCCTCACTGGCATCGTAACTCTTGGCAAGGGTAACACCGGGGCCGCTTTCTATCAGTTTTGCAATTCGGTCGCTGTCTGCATAGCTCATGTCCAGCACGCGGGCAACGTCTTTGATAACGGATTTTGCGCCCATGGTGCCGTAGGTGATGATGTGCGTCACGGCGCGTTCGCCGTACTTGTGGCGTACGTAGTCAATAACCTCGGGGCGTCGGCTCTGGCAGAAGTCGATATCGATATCCGGCGGGCTCACACGCTCCGGGTTGAGGAATCGCTCGAAGATGAGGCCGAAGGAGTAGGGGTCGATGTTGGTGATTTTCATCACGTATGCCACCAGCGAACCGGCAGCGGAGCCACGGCCGGGGCCTACGGGAATATCGTGGTTCTTGGCCCAGTTGATGAAGTCTGCCGTAATGAGGAAGTAGCTGGGGAAACGCAGCTGGTTGATGATGCCCAGCTCGTAGTCCAAACGGGCGCGCAGCTCTGTATCGTTTTCTGCGCGTTCTTTGCCGTAGCGCTCCTCCAAGCCTTGGTAGCAGATTTTGCGCAGGTATTCCTCGCGGGTAGAGCCGTCCTCGGGGGCGAACTCGGGGTAACGCTCGGTGGAGGTGGAGTCCAGCTTAATGGAGGTGTTGCAACGCTCTGCGATAATGTTGGTGTTTTCGTACGCATCGGGGTACTCGGGGAAGAGCTCGCGCATTTCTTCCTCACTCTTGAAGTACACGCTGCGGGGGTAGCGCATGCGCTTTCCGTCCATGCGTTTGTTGCCCGTGCCCACGCAGATGAGAATATCGTGTGCGTCGTGGTCGCTCTCATTGAGGAAGTGAGCGTCATTGGTCACTACCAAACCCACATCGTGCTTGCGGGCCAAACGCACCAGCTCGGGGGTGCAACGGCGCTCTTCTTCCAGCTCGTGGTCTTGCAGCTCTACAAAGAGGTTGTCTTTGCCGTATATGTCTATGAGCTCCAGCAGGGCCTCCTCCGCTTTCTCCGGTTGGTCTTGCAGTATCCACTCTTGCATGGGGCCGGAGATACAGCCGGTAAGGCAGATAAGCCCGCGGCTGAACTCTCGCAGCGTGGCTATGTCTACTCTCGGCTTGTAGTAAAAGCCGTCCAAGTGCCCGCGAGAGACAATTTTGATGAGGTTTTCCCAGCCCAGGTTATTCTCGCACAAAAGCACCAAGTGCGTGTATTTGTGGCGCCCGGGTATTTGCTTTTTAACGTCGATGGGCGTGGGGGAAAGGTAAATCTCGCAACCCAAGATGGGCTTGAACACGGGTTTCTTTTCGTCGGGGTGTTCTTTGTTCCACTCCAAAATACCCTTGTTATGCTTTTTGACATTCACCATGAACTCAATGGCTGCAAACACGTTGCCGTGGTCGGTGATGGCAACGGAGTTCATGCCGAGCTCGGCGCACCGCTTGATGAGATCTTTGGTGTGGATCATGCCATCAAGCAATGAGTACTCTGTGTGAACGTGTAAGTGTGTAAAGGCCATGGTGTGCCCACCATTATACAGATATTCTCCCGAAAATCAACCTCATTTTCGGTGTATGCATGGCAAAAGAACAAGCGGTAATTGTTGCGCTCTCGCGGTGCCGTTTTATGGTTCTTTGACGATAACCAATCCTTTGAGCCCCAATCTTTGAACCAAACCCCGGTTTAGCAAAATGTCCGGACTGCATTTGAGCAATAAACTATCGCGGATGGTTGCGCTGAGGATAATTTCCGTCTGCTCTTTAGCGCCGAAGACATTGTAAAAGTTGATGCCCGCTATGTGGGTGCAATGGATATCATTTGCCGGCTGACGGTTTGTTTTCAGGACGAGGCGGTCATGCTCTTTGATTGATTCCCAACGCTGCCCATCAATCGTATGAGCGTCTTCTACCAGCGCATTCCATTCTGCCTCGCTGATGTAAACAACACCGTTAATCTGTGTTTTTTGTTGTATGGCTGTTTCTAGCTTATCCCACAATTTGCTTCGGATGTAGGATTCTTTAATGGGCACAGAGAGGTATGTAAACGAGATAGCTGCCACGGGAATCAGCAATAGTGCGGCGATATTTGAGCCATGCCGGCGGGCCATGATAAGCCCCATCATGCCGCTGAATACACAGATGAAGAAAAATTGCAGCACTCTGTATTCACGGTGCGGGTGGTAACCCGGTATGACGATGCTGAGCAGCAAATAGCCCAGCCCAACAAGCAGCAACAGTTGTAATCTTTTCTTGGTTTCCGGTGCCGTATCTGTTTTTATAAGCTTGGTTGTGATGAGGAACGCCACTACCGTGAGGGCTGCTATGCAATCGTAAGCGCCCGAGGTGAGGTCTGCATAGCGGGGAAAATCAAAGAGCATGGCCAAGCGGTCGAGCAAGCTCGGCGAAAAACCGCATGCGTCCATTCGATTGCTCCAACAGGGAGATGAGAAAAATATGGCAAAACATACCGCAAGCTCCACGGCCAACACCCAGTATTTGGCGTCTGTGAAGGTGCGTTTTTGCCGTATTAAGAGCCATGCCGCCGGGGCTAAAAACAGGGGGAAAACCGTTAACACCAGTACTTCGTTTCCCATGCCGGCTATTGCACCCAAAAAAAGCAGTGCTACAAAACGCTTGGTGCTGATGCTCTGTTGGCGGAATAAGGGCTCGCTGAGTGCGAAAAACAGCATGGCTATACCACATGGGTATACCCAGTTGAAGTTATCCAGCCACCAATCGGTTACCGGCGATGCCGTTGCGATGAAGAGAGAAACGTAGCATAACAGGCCCAAAGACGAGGTCTTAAACTCGGGATATTTGCCGGTGCCCAGCCGTTGTGTTGCCACTGCCAATAATAACATGAACAATGGGTGCACGATGCTTAAAAAGATGTGCAACGGTACCCCGTACAAGAAATAGGATGAGAACTCGCCAATGCGGGAGTTCGCTTTTTCCCAACCGGTAGAAGCGGTGCTGAACGCCTCTCCAATGCTCTGGATGTTGAGGTGAAACTCTCCCTCCGGGGAGGGCAGGGAATTGTACATCAACCACGGGTAATACGCCCCATACAAAGCCAGCAGAAAAATAATGAAGCCTATTTTAAGCGCGAGGCTTTTTTTGCTTGTGGAGTCGTTCGTCATGATGCGGTGAAATTATCGGGGCAATATGTGACCAAGTAGGTCGCCCTGCTTGGCAAATGTTTCACGGCATTCTGCCGTATTGCGCAAAATGTCTTCGGCTAATTCGATTCTGCCGGGCTCAAAGAAGGTCATAACGGTAGACCCGCCAAAGGCGAAGTAACCTTGCTCGTCTCCCATGGCTACGGCTTTGCCCGCCTCGTACGTTTGGAAGATGGCACCCACACCCGTGGCGCCCACTGCCAGTTGTATTACATCGCCGGCACGTTCGCTGTGCAGCATGGTGAGCTCTCGCTTGTTGGTCCAGAGCCAAGATAATTTGTGGCGCAGGCAATAGGGCGATACACTTGCCAAGGGGCCGGGTATACGCTTTGCAGGCTCGGGTGTGCCCTCTGCCACAAAGTGGAAGCGGTGGTAGTCCACAGGGCACAGGCGGCTGAGCACTACGGTGCCGTGCTCGTATTTTTTCGCCAGCTCATCACTGCCCAGCAATGCCGGTAAATCAAACTTTTGCCCCTTTACAAACGCCCCCTGCATGGTGGCGGCATCTTGCCAGCCCATGTGGCGGCCATCTGCCGGCAATACCACCACATTGCCTTGCGCTATGGGGCGGGCTCCGGGCTTGAGTTTGCGGTAAAAGAAGTCGTTGAAGTGCTTGAACTCATCCAACGGCTGCAAAATTTCATCTGTGTTAATACCGTACTCCTCAATAAAGGCCGGTATGGTTTTGGCGCTTTTCTTGCTGTTTTTCATCGCGCCCAACAGTCGAGAGAAGAAAGCGCGCTTGATGAGTACATGCAAGCTTACTTTACCGAGGGTGGTGCCGTACACCCAGCGCAGGTATTTCTCGCCGAGTACCTGTTCTTGTTCTATTTCTCCGGTGTAGCGATTGTAAAATCTGATAGGTTCTGCGCTCATTCTTTGCGGATGTTAGCATATTCTGCATGTTAGGTCAACCACTATTTGTGGGAGAATGCGGCTAATGCAACAAGGCGAGCCGCGGCCCGCCATGTATGTATGTCGGTGATGTATGATGGTGGAATGAATCAGAGCTTCACATTGCGCATATCGCCCGTTTCTTGAAGGGCAAGGTGGAAGGCGTAGGCCTTGGCCAAGTTATGCGGGGTATGGCCCTTGGGGGTAAGCTCCACATAGCGGCGCAGCAGGGGGCGGTAGTCCGGGTGGGCGCAGTTCTCAATGATGAGCTCCGCACGCTGGCGGGGGGATTTGCCGCGAAGGTCTGCAATGCCTTGCTCGGTGATAAGCACACGCACGTCATGCTCCGTGTGGTCTACGTGAGACACCATGGGTACAATGGCAGAGATGCTGCCACCCTTGGCCACAGACGGGCAAGAGAAGATGGTGATGGCCGCCGCGCGGGCAAAGTCGCCACTGCCGCCAATGCCGTTCATCACTTTGTTGCCCAGCACGTGGGTGGAGTTGACGTTGCCGAAGATGTCTGCCTCAATCGCCGTGTTCATGCAGATAAGCCCCAGCTGGCGCACGATGGCGGGGTTGTTGGTCATCTCTGTGGGGCGCAGCAATACCTTGTGCTTCCAGTAATCGAAATCGCGGTATATCTCTTCCATGGTGTCATCCGACACAGACAGTGAGCACCCGCTGGCAAAGGTGATTTTGCCTTGTTTGATGAGGCCGATTACCGCCTCTTGAATTACTTCCGTATACATCTTTACGGGCGGTATAACGGTAGAACGCCCCAAGGCTGCCAACACGGCGTTAGCCACGTTGCCTACACCGCTTTGTATGGGCAAGAAGTTTTCGGGAATGCGGCCCACGCGGTATTCATGCTCCAAAAAGCGGATGACGTTTTCGCCTATTTTGTCTGTCACACCATCGCTCGGACGGTAGGGGGGCAGTCCGTCTTTCATGTGCGTTTTGACCACGCCGACAATCTTTTCGGGGTCTACTTGCACGTAGGGCGTGCCGATTTTTTCTTCGGGGGCCACCAGGGGGATGGGGGTGCGGTTTGGCGGGTCCTCGGGGATGAAAATGTCGTGTATCTCTTTAAGGCAAGGTTTGTGGTAGCTGTTGAGCTCCACGATAATGCGGTCTGCCAACAAGCAGAAGTCGGCAGAGGAGCCTTGGCTCATGGTGAATGTGATTTTGCCATCGTCCGTCACCTCGCAGGCTTCTACGATAGCTGTTTTAACACGGGGAATAATGCCGTATCTCATGTTTTGGGCAAACAGTGAGATGTGCGGGTCTTGGTATGAAAGCTCTGCGTTGTTGATTTGGGCGCGCGTATGCGGGCATGACATGTAGGGCATGCGCATCGATACCGCCTCTGCCGCTGCCAATTCGCCGTCTACTGCCGCACTGTTCGAAGCGCCGCACATTACCTTAAGCTTGAAGGGTCGCCCCGCCGCGTGCTCTGCCTTGGCCTTTTCTGCTATGGCCTTGGGCACTACTTTTACGGCCCCCGCCTCCGTGAATCCGCTCACGCCGATACACTCCCCATCTTCTATGATGGCTGCTGCTTCTTCAGGTGTTAAAATTCTGTAACGCATACTTTCTGAGCTTCATTTTCTCACAAAGTTAGAGTTAGGTCAAGCATTTTCTGCCGAAACGTTGATTTTTAGCGCTGAAAAATGCTGTTAAATTAAGGCCTTGTTTAAGTTTTCTGTTGACAGATGCAACAGCGCAACAAATGGGAGTTTGTGGAGGTGTTTGATGCCAAGGCGCTTGTTACACCGTAGCTCACAGGCATCGATGAGAGCCCCGCGCATGCGGGGCGATAAGATGCTTAGCCGGAGGTGCAGTGAGTCCGCAACGCGGGCGAACGGAACCTCCGGTTGAGCCCCAAGGAGAATAGAACCCCGTTGAAAACGGCGGTGACAGAATAGCCACCGCACTATGCAAAAGCGGGAGAATTATCCCGGTGCTGATTTTATGCAAAATTTATTGAGGCTCAATATTCTGACGGCGCGAGAAACATAAAGCCACTCTTTTCTGTCGCCACCGTTTTCAACGGGGCTCCTTTTTTTATCTATGTTGACCGGAGGTTTCGTTCGCCCGCAGAGGCGGGCTCACTTCACACTCCGGCTAAGAGTCTGGCCGCCCCGCGTGCGCAGGGCTTAAAAAATCCGCTCGCCTACGGCTCGCAAACTGCTCGCTAAACTCAAATTTATCAACCTGAATGTTCAACTGAGCGTACATAAAAAAGCCCCGCGCTGTGGCTATGTAGCGGTAGCGCGGGGCTCAAGATAGGCGGGCATAGTTCCGCCGGGGTAGAGTTAGGGCTCAGTAAAAAATTACCGTGACTTTGTGCGAATAATCAGATATTCCCCTCGTATTGATATTGAATTGTTGCAAGTGTAAAAACGCTGTATGGTACAACGTGAATGATGTGGGGAAAACAAGGAGAGTTAAGCGTGATGCGACTTGTTGATAAGCTTGAAATGGATGGGGAATGGGGGTGCTCAAGCTTCGTGTGTATGGAATGATTCTGAGGTGAAGGCTGATGTTGCTACGTATTCTTCGGCAAACTCACCGTGGATGGGGAGGAAGGCATTTGGGGCATCCTCCAATGCGGCTATCATGCCGATTTTTCCGGTGGAAAACTCCTCGAAACTGGGCAAGCCCGCGTCTTTACCGGCGCGGTTAAGTTCGGCGATGAGTTGGTACAAATCCGGTTCTTCGCTGAATCCGTCGTTGCCGTGCATCATGGGCGATTTAAGGCATGCCGCCGGCAAATTGATGTTGCGGGGGGCTGTGCCGGCAAAACCGTATTGCATCGAGAAGAGGTAGAGCGAGAGCTTGAGCACGCTGGCGGTGTCCAGTTTCAATCTGCTGCATACCTTTTTGAGAATACCCTGCATAACCTTATTGCTGCGCACGCTGCATGCGCAGCTGTTGGTTTCTTCGTTTTTCTGCGCTGCCGCCGGTTTGAGCCCCGCCGGGTATTCCGTGCGTGTTTCATTGCGGTAGCGTGACAATACGGCAAGCTCGTTGCCGGGATTTTGCTCCAGTTCATTCAATACGGTATCTCGAAAGCTGACGGCTTGCTCAAAAGCGGCTTCGGATTCCTTGTACTGACGGTCAGAAAAATATCGCGTCAGTGTGTATCCGTTGCGCCGTATGGCTACCCTCCACCCTTGAAAGTTCGTGAACGTATAGGTGAATCTGGTGATGTGTCGGTGGTTCATAAACGTGGAAACGTTACTCGTTTTCTCTTCAGTTAGCAAACAATATTAGTTGAAAACAGCTAACTTCAATAATGCCTCCGCTTATGCTGCCGGGCAATGATGGCGCTTGTCCCATCGGTGGGATTTTTGTCCCTTCCGAACCAAAGTGAATCGTATGTTGATTCAGGTTCATATCTGTATGCTTTGTTAGTTTTTATCGTGTCGGCCTAGGTGATTTTTTTTGTGCTTTTCACCTGCCGGCGCGGATTTTATTTACTATTATTTAACAAGTCAAGAGCAAAAATAAGTATTTTTATAAAATTAGTAGGAAATTAGATGTAATACGTGCGGCACTCCCCGAAAATGGGGCTCTTTTGGGGGCAAAATCAGCATTTTTACTGTTTTTTATGCGCAGAGCTTGTCCGGCACTTCTGTGTATGTTACAATGCGCTGCAAGATGATCGAAGAACGCAGAACAATAGAGGTGGTAGCCGCCGTAATAGGTGATGGTGCAGGGCGGGTGTTGGCTACTCAGTGCCCCCCGCACAAGCACAATGGCGGCTGGGAGTTTCCCGGCGGTAAAATAGAACCCGGTGAGGCGCCTCAAGTCGCCGTGGTGCGCGAAATTCGCGAAGAGTTGGGGGTGACGGTGCAGGCGGGTGAATTGTTGCACACCATAGAATGGGATTACCCCGCGTTTCACCTACGTATGTTTTGCTATGCCTGCACCATAACTCAAGGGCAAATCCAGCTGCGTGAGCACACGGCCTATTGCTGGGCCTCTGCTGCCGATCTGCCGAACATACCTTGGCTGCCCGCAGATGTGGATGCCCTGCCGGCTGTAGCTGCCTGGTTGTCTGCCGTGTGATTTTAATTCAATATTCCACAGCGTCACAAATTCTTCATCGCATCGCGAAGCAAAGCGGCTATATCATCGTGCCCGTATTTTTCTGCCAGTTCGAGAGGTGTTTTTCCGTCTTTATCTTTGGCATATAAATCGACATCCGGTTGAGCCAAAAGGACACGCACGCAGTCAAGATGCCCATTGCCGACAGCGGTATGCAGAAGCGTTTTGTACCCACCCCAGCCCATGGTGGTGCGCTGGTTTACATTTGCGCTGCGCATGGAGAGCAAGCGGCTTAACAATTCGGCATCTCCTTGGCTTACGGCATGCTGCAGCGCCTCTGCGTTTGCGTGAACGCTCAAATCCAAATTCGGGTGTTGAAGCAATACCTCGACACATGCTGCTTTTCCGCTCAACACCGCGAAGGATAACAGTGTGGCCGAGCCTTCAAAGAAATCATAATAGTACAGCTCCTCATTGACATTCGCCCTTGTCAGATACCGTTGCAAAGCGGTGCTGTCATCCTTTGCTACTGCCGCAAAAGCGCGGTATAAAGCCGCTTGCTCCGGGCTCAATAAATCTGCATCTTGCAATAAATAATCCAAGCATTTAACAGCCCCTTTCCATGCTGCAACGGTCATTAACCTCGGCATATCGCTCGTGGGTTTGCGACTCTCAAACTTGGTTTCATCCACAATTCGGCCCATTTGCAGCAATGTTTGCAGAGCCGTTACATCATCCGCTGCCAAAACTTTGTCCCACCATGGTGTTATGTCCCTTTCATAATCCGGGTTATAGTCTGAGGGAAACCAGTGTAACTCATCCGCATGCTTTGCGTTTCTGACCGGTATCTCATCGCTGTCTCCCGGTATCCACATGCCGGCACATCGAATCCAAATGGAGCGGCACAGTATTGCTTCATTCCAAAAATGCACATACTCTACCCGAGTCTCTCGCATATCGTCCGTTGTGTTGACCTTAACGCAGCTCACCGTTTTTGGGGGATATTGCGGCAACAAAGCATCTTGCATGGCACACACCCACAGCATGTTTTGCTCTTGGGGTAAGTAGTAGGCTTCAAAATAACCGGTAGGCGACACGGTTAACCGTTCATCTTTCCACTCTGCCCGCTGCGGCATATCGGTTCCACCGGCAATCTCACCTACCGGCAGCCACGCATCCCGAACATACACATAAACTTTGCCCCTGTATGTATGCTCATTTCTGCGGATTATTATCTTGCAATTCTCAGAAACCGGTAGTACAGATACACCCTCCACTGCTACATTATCACGGTTAAACCCCGTATCCTCAGCCCTCGTCTGCGGCGGTGCTTCCTCTGCTATGGCATAGGTGCAGAATAACAGCAAAATCAGTTGAAAGAATGCCTGCTTCATTATACTAACAGTACAATATTCCTATTGATTTTGCAATCTTTTTTCATTCAGCAACTTAAAAGAGAGGGGGAGACAAAAAGTCTCCCCCGGCTCAATGATGGGCTTAGTTGAAGCAGATGCTGCCATCTTTCGCATCGATGCGTATGGTGGCGCCTTCCGGGTATTTGCCGGCGAGGATGGCCATGCTGAGCGGGTCGAGCAGGTCGTGCTGAATGGCGCGCTTGAGGGGGCGGGCGCCATACACGGGGTCATAGCCGTGGTCTGCTACCAGCTCTGCAGCGGCATCGGAGAGCTCCATCTTGAGGCCTCGGGCGGCCAAGCGCTTGCTGACACGCTCGAGCTGAATGCGGATGATGTGTTTGTGTTCATCGCTTGCGCGGTCTGCGGAGTAAGTAGAAAAGGATATTAGCTCAGAGTTTAGATGAGTGACACGCCCTAGCTGAAGCTCTCGATAAATAGTGGAGCGATGTACATCGAGTAAATCAGCAATTTGAGCCACAGGAACGTGTTTTCTGTACAATTTTTCAATAATTTGGCGTTCTTCGTCTGTAATATGCTTGCCTTTTTTGCGGGAAGTAGTAGTCTTGGTGTGGGTGCTTTTCATATAAAGAGTGTATTTTTGGTTTTGGCGAATTGATAATACCATCTTTCATCATGAAAGGCACCTTTTTTATGCCCTCATGATGTCGCATTTAATTTTGCCACTCTCAGACGAAATTTATTTTTAACTTGACTATTAAAGCGTAAAATAGTAGTACTAAAAACAGGGTGCAAGCATCGGCTTCAGGTATTCCTATACTCCCTTGCCGATAGTTAGAAAACACGGTACAGCATACTCTTAAAGGTTTATGATAACAAAATCTTCTTTCAAATATCCGACATTTCGCAGCATGTTATTTTTTTGCATTTTGT
>JBGVMR010000032.1:0-7608 GCA_045124875.1 Akkermansia sp. | reverse complement strand
CCTCTCATCGAGCTGTTCCATGAAGGAATCATATTGCTCATAGGTTTTGACCTTATCCGCTTGCTTGTTCAGATTACGGAGAGACTTCTCGAACTGCCGGGTAGATTCAGCGGCGCGTTCGGCGGCTTCGCTGTTACCCATGAACCAGGAGTACAAAGCCCCCAATGCCTCGCCAATGCCAACAATGATAAGACCAATACCCGTGCTCACAATCGCGGCTTTAACCGCTACCATTGCGGTTCTGGTAACTGTTGCCATCGTAGACCACGCGATTGACCAAGTAACCTTGAGCCCGGCCAGCGTGGAGGACATAGCCGTTTTCAGACCGGAGAGAGCCGTGCGATAGCCTGTCACAAAGGACGAGAATGACAGACCTTTGATAGTATTGCCCAAGGCTACCAACTGAGTTCGGAATGACACGGTATTGGTAACAGCCGTCTTGGTATTGCCTACATACATAAGCATAGCAGCAGCTGCTGCGGCAATGACCGTCTCAGCCCCTCCCAGAATAGAAACAAGTTCCCCAATACCGGAAACAATAGGAGAAATGACGGCAACAGTACCCTCAAAGATAGTTGCCAGGGTTTGCCCGAATTGTTGAATAGCCGGAGTCAGAGAATCCACATAAGCAGTCAAATCAGCCAGCACGGGAAGGATGGCTGCATTGATAGGTGTACCAATCTCCACAGCAAGCGCTGAAAATCCATCCGTCAGAGTACTCAAAGCACCTGAGAATGTCTGCGATTGGAGCTTGGTCATGTTCTCCAAAAGACCTCCGGGTCCAGTCAGCTTATCAAGCGCGGCATCGAGGTCGTCCAAATTGAACTGACGCTTGGAGATACCCTTAAACACCTCCTCAAAGGAAATGCCTTTCATTTCCGCAATCAATTTACGGATAGGAACTCCCTGCATTTCGAGAGATTCCGCAACCTCATTAGATAGGCCGGAGTTCTGTACCTTTGCATAGAGAAACGCCAGCTCCTTAAGAGGTTTGCCGGAAACGGACGCAATATCGCCCAGCTTACGAATAACCTCGATGCTTTTCTCAGCCGCAGTTCCCATTGAAAGCAATGTCTTACCTGCATCGGAAATATCCCCGAACTCAAAAGGAGTTTCAGCGGCATATTGACGGAGCTTTTCCACATATTCTGCAGCAGCGGCGGCATCGCCCATCATGACTTTGAAAGCAAGCCCAGTCTGCTCCATGCGAGCAGCTTCGGCGGAAATGCCACCCAAGGTTCCAAACGCAGATTTTACAGCATTGATTCCTCCTTGTATAGCGGTAAAGGCCATGGCGAAACGCCCGGCCAAAGAACTGACAGCCTCCTTGGTCTTGCTGATTTCGCCCTTGATTTCATTGAGCGCATTCTGCAAGGAGGAGGCATCGCCGGAGAAAGTGAATGAAACGTCAGCCATGTTTGGTGAGGTGTTTTAGACGATTAAAGAGGTTATGCGCCTCGGCGGCCTCTTCTTCGGAAACGCTGCGCCATTCAGTTGCAACACCTTCGCTAAGCCATGCGGCATGCAGGTATTGGAGCGTCCGGCGCAACGGTAGCCACAGGATGTATTCCTCAGTCCACCCCGTCGCTTTGGCAATCGTGAAAATCACGGTTGCATTCAGCGCGGGGTTAGCTCGTTTGGGGAGTCTGTAGAATCCGGCTGAGGAATGGCAGAAGCGGCCTGTAGGGCAGCTTGGTCAGCAGAGAGCGCGGCGGTGATAACGCGCAGCTCTGCCGGGCTGATAGTCATGGCAAACTGTGCAGCGCGGCGCTTTACCTGAGACGGAGCGTTGTAGACCGTCTCCATGACTTCTTCAAGGGGGGCGGCATGTACCCAGATAAACTCCGTCAGAATCCCGGTGTCGATGTCGGTTAGCTCAGTATTGCCAGAGGCCAGCGGATTACCCAGCTGGCGCAATACTTCGAGAGAGCCGAGGGAAATCGGACGCAGGGACAGGCCGGATTCCGTGCGCACCGGGGGCTGAACAAGAGAGCGGTTGTTGCTATCTTCGCGGGATGAAATAGAAATGGTAGGCATAGTGTTATGAGCGGGTGAATTTGTTGATAAGAATCCCCAGCTGGGATTCAGGCGTTCCCTCGGGGATAACGAGAGTCTTGTTGCCGCGCTTTACCAACTCCACCTTGGGGGCGTGGCCGATATGGTGATTGATAAGCGTGCAAAGATTTCGCATAGCGGCGGCCATGTAGGCGAGCGGGTGCTCGTTGTCGGCTCGGGTAATCCAGCCCTTATCCTGCCAGCGGGCAATCATTTCGCTGGCCTTAAACTTACCATCGAGAGACTGTTCATCAAAGAGCCAGTTCACCACCGGCTCCGTATCACCGGACACGGCAAAAGCCGGGCGTTCGGAGAAAGGAATCCCCAAGGCCGTCAGGCAAGCCGCCAGCATCAGGGATTCCAGTTCTCCGTCACGGGAACGAATGAAGTTTAGCGCGTCTGTAGTAGGCTTCTTCAACATCAGAAATCGTAAATGGTAGAAGATACTTCAAAGGAGGCTAAGTCCTCATTCTTAAGCCCGATTTTAATCCCGGTTACCACATTGGTTCCGGTTGCAACGGTAGATAGCCCATGGTCAGGTGCGGTATTAGCCAGCACTAGAGTTTGAGCCACCTTGATGTCCGTGGGGTTATCGCGGGGAATGTAGCCCTTCATGGATACATCGGTTTGGTCATCGTAGAAGATGATACCGACCTTCTTGCCGCGATAGTCACGCTGTACTTTTGAATCCGGCTTGTAGTCGATATCCTGAGATTCCAGCAGGATTCCCTGTTGGTCTTCATCAAAACCGAATACGCCGACTGTTCCGATAATAGTAGCCATATCTTTGTGTTGGTGTCAAAATTGAATCAATACCCGAAACCGGGCAGACTGGATAAATGAGTCGTCCTGTACCATCGGCTCATCTACGGCTTGGAGCGACAGGCGGTAGAGATAGAAATCTGAGGCAGATTCATTGAGCGAGTCCCGGAGTGAGCCTTTCTCGACCTCTGCACAGAGGGAGGCAAATCGATTCCTGGCCTCCTCTCCGTTGGTATCTTGGGCATGGGTAAAAAACTGCACGGATAGCTCGCAATCCCACGTGTGATTTCGCAGGATACGTTCTTCCCCGGAGGAAAGAGTCAGCAGCACATAAGGAAGCGAACGGGAGCCATCCATGACTGCGGTATGGATGCTCAGCCCGGAGAAAGCGGCATCCAGTTTGAGCCGCAAAGATTCTGTGAACGAATGAGGATTCATTTAACGGAGCGGATGAGTTTATTTTTCAGAGCTCGGAGGGTGCCATCAAGGCCTTGTTTCACGGTTTGAAGCACGAATCGAGAGCGGATGCGGAGAATATCCTGCCCATAAGGAACCGAGTTCGTGATAATGATGGTCGTTTTGCCATTACTGCTTTGGCGAATGATGCACGAGCCCTCGCCGGAATGGCGCTTCACCCAAGCGGGGAGCTTTGTTTTCAGTTGCTCCGCTGCGGCATTCCACCCGGCGGCTTCTCGTCCGAGCTGCTTCTTTTTCTGTGCTAGGATGCGTTTCATTTCTGCCGGGGTGAGGCGTTGTCCGTTTACCACGGGCATCTTGGTATAGTTGGCCGTTACGCGGGCAGTCCACTCGCGTTTGGCCTGCCCGGGAGAGATACGCAGAATCATGGGGGGAGTGTTGCGCACCGCCGACTTCACAAATCGACTGGCTACCTGCCGGACTGCGTCTTCCATGCCCTTACCGGAGAGGATAGCAAGCTTGCCAATCTTGCGCTGCAATTCAGCGTCATTGATAGTAACATGGGTACTCATGGCTCCAATAAATCGATTGTGGCAATGGGGAGGCCGGGGCGAATCCCGATGCTCTCCACGCGGTAACTGATTCCGTCCACTAAGACCAGGCTTCCGGGCTGCATAGCGGGCGGGATTTCAGACCGGAGAGCGCGAGCTCCCATGGTGCGTTTTTCCGCAAATCCTCCGAGATCTAAATCCCGGGAGCGGTCAACATGGGAAAGCAGCACCTTAATCTCTACGCTCCCATAGCTCAGATAGACAGGGACTTCCTCCCACAAGGAGAGGAAGTCCGCAATCATTTCTGTGGAGAGATTGCTCATGTGGTAACAATACGCTGGAGACCTGCAGGGCGAACCACCTTGAAGCCGTAGAGCGCTTCCAGAGTGATATACACCTTGTTGCTCTTGGTGTCCGTGTAGCGAAGATAGCCAAAGGTCAGCCCGGTTACAGGGTCGGTGACAGCCCCGGCCTCATCGTAGTTGGCGATGGGCGTCAGATAGCGCATGGCAATAGCTAGAGAGGACGGGTGAGCCGCAAAACCTGCGAGCTTCTCGCCATTATCAGGCACGCATCCGGTTTCGTAGAGGTTGAATCCGGCAATGCGGTTAATCTTGGCCTCCACCACGCCGGACTGAGCCAGCGGAGTGATATAGGACTTCGCTACAATATCGTCTGCAAGCAGGGACGAGAAGAAGCTATTATCGAGAATCAGGGCGCGAGAATCCTGCGGCATCTTGGCGGCGGCGCAAGCCTCGCGAATCTTGATAATGGTCTTGTAGTTGAAATCCTCAGCGGCCATGGCCGGGACAGCGGGAGCTCCGTAGTTGGCGGCGGTGATAGACGAGAAGATGTCGGTCATCACATCGATGGCGAGCTGCTGGGCAGCGGTCGTGACCAGCTTCTCCAGCAGAGGGATAGCCGTAGTGGCGGCCTCCTTGGCTGTCAGATGCACGGTCTTGAACTTGTGGCGGTCGAGCGTCACAGCCACGGAGCTGGCCTCGGAATCGGAGTTCTTGGTGTAGTCTCCATCATAGTCAGACGAAGCGGACGGAGCACCAATGACAGGCACCTTGATGGTGTCGAGCTTGTCAGCGGCATCCGGGGAGAAATTCGTGCTGAATGCAGAGAGCGGCAGCAGGGTTTCCATCCAAGGCATGAGCGCGGACTGGGAAATCCTGACGTCTTTGAGGTCGGTAATGGTATTAGCCATATTGGTTGATTTCGTGTGGGGTTAGATGGTAGAGAAAAGCTCTGCGCGTTCGGCATCCGAGAGGGAGCGGATAAACTGGGTCTGCCCCTCGGGAGTCGTGATAGCCTTGAATCGCTCGGCCACCGGGAGAGACTTGTCATTGCCCATTGCGGTAACGGCTGCGGCCTGTCCGGCATGCGTGCCGTAAAACTCAGCGGCTCGCTCCTCGGCGGTACGCGCTTCGGCCTTGAGCTGCTGAACCTGAGCATTGGTTTCTCGCAGATTCGCCTCCATGGCGGCCAGCTTGTCGCGGGTGGCGGCGAGATTATCTGACAGCTCGGTGTTGACGGCCTCCAGCGAGGCCTTTTCTGCCTGAACTGCCTCCAGCGCGGCATTGGCCTCAGCCAGCTGAGCCGTCAGCTCATTGACCTTGGCAGTTGCTGCGTCTAATTGTTCATCGATGGTATCCATATTCTTGTTGTGGTGTCAAAATTATCCGTGGCGGGCAATCAATTTGCGCTGCACGGCTTCGAGGTTATCGGCACAGGCATCGACTAAGCCGAAGTCTCTTGCCTGCGTTCCGGTAAAGGTCTGCCCCTCCAGATGCTCGGGGGCAATGGTTCGGCGGCGGCGCGTGACAGCGGTCTTGAAGTCTGCCCATGTGCTTTCCACCTGCTGCTGCAAGAGCTCGCGTTGCTCCTCAGAAAGAGAGGTTCCGCTCATGCCTGTGCTCTTGTACTTGCCCGCCGCGAATACGTCCATGTGGAGTCCTTTTTGTGCGTAGGCTTCCTTGCTGTCTACCACAGGAAGTATCACGCCCACGCTGCCGACACGCGCGGAGGGAGCCGCGTAGATGCCATCGCATTGACTGGCCACCCAGTAAGCAGCAGAACACGCCAGCCCGGCGGAATAGGCGTAGACGAACTTGTGTTTGCTGAGGTGGCGTACCGCATTGGCCAATTCCGGTGTCCCGTTGACCGTTCCGCCGGAGGAATCGATGTCGAGCAGTACAACCTGTACAGACGGGTCTGTCTCCAGTTTTTGGAGGGTCTTGGCGACTTTTGCCGTCTCTGTGTACTCAATACCCAAGAAATCGAGCATACGGGACGCAGATTCCGGGAGAGAGCGGAACATGGTTCCGTGGATAGGTACGGTAGCTAGAGCTCCGGTCTGCTGCACCTGAATCTCTGCCTCTGAGCGGGGGGATTCTGGCAGCGTTCCCGGGAACGGAATAGCGGCGAGCTGGTAATAGGCCTCCGGCTCCAACAGCCAGATGCGCTCGGTGGTAATGCGTGTAATCATGTGGCAATAAAATCTTCCGGTTTAGGTTCATTCTGCTGCGCAGGAACGGACGGCTGCTCATTCTTGAAGTAGGCAAAAAGCAGTTGCGGCTCAATGTCGTATTTCTTGGCCGTTTCTGCAATGAGCTTCATTTCCCGGGCTCGGTTCTCCACCTCTTCGTGGATATCCATACCCAGCTCGGCAAAGTGGTCGGTGAGAGTTTTGAGCCCGGCTTCCACGTCTGCTCGGTTCTGCATAGCCTCGCGCCCGGCATCCACAGTAACGCGGCGGGGCGTGGTAAAATTGACCTCTGTCCAGTTCTCCACGGCTTCCAGTTTGCCAATACTGATGGCATGACCAATCACCCAGAGCCAGAGGGGGCGCAACATGCGGTCAATCAGCAAGGTCTGACGGTAGGAGAATCGGCGGTCGGCTTTGGCTACGGTCAGGCGAACGCCGGAGCCTGCAAGTTTGGAGGAATCAGCCGCGAACTCAAAGGGTAACATGCCGAGCGCAGAATCGCGCCGCAAGTGCTCCAGGAATCCGGTAAATGTTGGGCTCGGGCGGGAGCTTTCAAAGGGTTTGATATCCTCACCCGGCTGAATCTTGACGAGCTTGCCTCCCAGAATACGCTGGAGCCATCCGGTATCGGAGGCTTCCTGCTGGGCGGATGCTCCTAAGCGGAAATCCCCATCGTCCGCATCATCGCGGGCGGTGGTAAGAACTCGGGTTATGTCGGCATTATCCTTCACGGCATGCTTCTCCAGAGCCAACAGCTCCATTTCATCAATGATATGATTGATGGAGTGTTGCAGGCTCGGGCATCCACGTACCTGCGAGGGGGCGTCCGGGTCAAAGATATGCAGAATGTGCTCCGCCGGGAGGTCGCTGTATGAGCCATCATCCTTCAAGAGACGGTATGAAAGCGGCCTTCCGTTGGCATCCAGCTTCACGCCATCAATGAGGTTATCGGCATCCGACATATCACCGATGCGATGAGCCTCAATCAACTGCACCCGGGGCGAGCCTTGGTACATGACCTTGTGGATGAAAATCTCGCCATCCGTATCGACTGCCCTGCATACCAGATGCTCGCATTGCGTCAGGTTGAAACGCCCGGTCAGTTCAGCATGGCGGCTCCAGCGATTGAAGTAGGATTCCGCTTGGCGGTTCCATGCGCTGTCCACGCTCTCCGCCTGAGGCTTGAGACCGTCACCCACGGAATAAAGAGCCATGCTGCTTACGATCTCCCGGATGAAGCCGGAGTTACGGGCGAGATAGCGGGAGCGGCGTACCAGTTCAGAGCGTACCCCGGGAGTCAGGTCGAGCGTGGCATCACGGGGCGCGGAA
>JBGVMR010000031.1:0-4353 GCA_045124875.1 Akkermansia sp. | reverse complement strand
CGATATACGAGGTACGAAGTTCAGAGTCAGGCGCCTGCGGCGCAGTGTTGCAAAGCCGCGCATGAGTTGCCGCTGTCATTACGGCTGTATGCCTAACTATTACTTCGTATTTTGAATCTCGTAACTCGTACTTCAAATTACCTGGCTCATCTACTTTACAACTTTCCAAAAAACCGGTGCCGTGGTATCACCCCCACGGCACCGGTAAAAACTCTTGCTGAGTTCTTCAGCGTGAATGCAAGTTAAACTTTAAACATCAAAGATTCAACATCAAACATTACTTCTTCATTGCCGCGCGGATAAGCTCTGCGCACTCGGTATGGCCACCCTCTGCAGCACCCCAAAGCCCATAGTAGGGGTCAGCGCCTTTGTCGAGCATCAACTGTACAATATCCAAATAGCCACCCATGGCAGCGCCCAAAAGCCCCTCGTTGTAGTCAGTAGCGCCTTTGTCGAGCATTAACTTGACGATATCCAAATGGCCACCCTGAGCTGCGTTACTAAGCCCTTTGTTGTAGTCAGTAGCGCCTTTGTCGAGCATTAACTGTACGATATCCATATGGCCGCACAATGCAGCGCCCTCAAGCCCCCTGTCCGGGTCAGCGCCTCTGTCGAGCATTAACTGTACGATGTCCATATGGCCACCCAATGCTGCGCCCTTAAGACCCAAGTTCAGGGCAGCACCTTTACCGAGCATCTGCAGTACGAGTGCCTTCTGTCCACCCATTGCAGCACCATAAAGCCCAGAGTTCGGGTCAGCGCCTTTGTCAAGGCATTGCAGTACCAGCTCTTTATTGCCGGCGGCAGCGGCACCTATACAATAGATATCCATGTGTTCTTTGTCTTTCAGACTTTCTAAAGTAACAGTATCACCCTCATACCCGGCGCATAAAATCTTTATTTCCTTTTCCGAGCAACAGAATAATTTCATAATTTTACATAAATTGTCGAGAGGAAATACCGTGGCAGCATCATCCTTGCAAGATGTAACCACACAAGGCACTGAGAGGAGGGAAAGAAGAAGTAATGCGCGTTTCATCATGTTTTTAATGGTTGGTTGTTTGTATAAGAGTATCAAAAAATCAACATCTATCAGCCAAGAAAAAAATAACACGTTTTTTCATTCAAATCAAGCAGTATACCGGCAAAAAGTGTAGAAGCCCCACAGATGACAATACAGGTAATGCCAATGGAGACCTCTGCACACCGGGGCACAGAAAAATGTATTTTTTAACGCCCTGTTAAACATTTCGGTTGATAAATCGGAGTTTGAATGTACGAATGACGATATACGAGGTACGACGTTCAGAGTCAGGCGCCTGCGGCGCAGTGTTGCAATGCCGCGCATGAGTTGCCGCTATCATTACGGCTGTTTGCCTAACTATTACTTCGTATTTTGAATCTCGTAACTCGTACTTCAAATTACCTGGCTCATCTTCTTTACAACTTTCCCAAAAACCGGTGCTGTGGTATCACCCCCACGGCACCGGTAAAAAAGTTTGTTGTGATATTCGGCTTATATGAGTGTTAAACTTTAAACATCAAAGATTCAACATAAAACATTACTTCTTCATTGCCGCGCGGATAAGCTCTGCGCACTCGGTATGGCCGTTGAGCTCGGCTGCATCAAGGGCTGAATCAAGGTTAGTAGCGCCTTTGGAGAGCATTAACTTTACAATCTCCATATGGCCACCACGAGCAGCCCACAAAAGCCCCCAGCCGTAGTCAGTAGCGCCTTTGGAGAGCATCAACTGCACAATGGCTATATGGCCACCACGAGCAGCGCCATTAAGCCCATCGTTGTAGTTAGTAGCACCTTTGTCGAGCAGCAACCGAACGATGCCCATATGGCCGCCCCATGCAGCGTCTCCAAGCCCCTTGTCCGGGTCAGCGCCTTTGTCGAGTAGCAGCTGTAATATATCCATATGGCCACCACGAACAGCACTTTGAAGCCCGGCATCCGGATCGGCGCCTTTGGAGAGCAGTAACTTGACGATTTCCATATGCCCATCCTCAGCAGCATGCCAAAGCCCCCAGTTCGGGTCGGCGCCTTTGGAGAGCAGCAACTGCACGATGGCTATATGGCCACCACGAGCAGCGTCCTCAAGCCCCCGGTTGTAGTTAGTAGCGCCTTTGGAGAGCATGAACTGTACGATATCCATATGGCCTCCCTCTGCAGCGCCCTCAAGCCCCCAGTTGTAGTTTGTAGCGCCTTTGTCGAGCAGTAACTGCACGATGTCCATATGCCCACCCCTTGTAGCGTTCGAAAGCCCCTTGTTCGGGTTGGCGCCTTTGGAGAGCATCAACTTAACGATATCCATATGGCCACCCAATGCAGCGCCTCTAAGCCCCCAGTCGTACTCAGTAGCGCCTTTGGAGAGCAGCAACTGTATGATATCCATATGGCCACCACCGGCAGCGTAATAAAGCCCCTCGCTCGGGTGAGCCCCTTTGTTGAGCATCAACTGTATGATATCCATGTGGCCACCACGAGCGGCACCCCTAAGCCCCTCGTTCGGGTGAGCCCCTTTGTTGAGCATCAACTGTACGATATCCATATGGCCACCACATGCAGCGTAATAAAGCCCCTCGAAGTAGTCAGTAGCGCCTTTGGAGAACAGCAACCGAACGATATCCATATGCCCACCCAATGCAGCGCCTCTCAGTCCCACGCTCGGGTCAGCGCCTTTGGAGAGCAGCAACTCTACGATTTCAACATGCCCACCATATGCAGCGCCAAAAAGCCCATAGTCCGGGTGAGCGCCTTTGTCAAGGCATTGCAGAACCAGCTCTTTGTTACCGGCGGCAGCGGCACCCGTACAATAGATACCAATGTGTTTTTTATCTTTCAGACTTTCTAAAGTAGCAGTATCACCCTTATACCCGGCGCGTAATATATTTATTTCCTTATCCGAGCCGCTCCAATATTGACATAACTTATCGAGAGGAGATAACGTGGTTGTAGCAGTATCGGCAGAGGCTGTACCAGTACTTGGCGCAGCGGTATCAGTGCTTGGCGCGGCAGTATTATCATTCTTCATTGCCGCGCGGATAAGCTCTGCGCACTCGGTATGGCCGTAGAGCTCGGCTGTTTCACGGGCTGAATCAAGGTCAGTAGCGCCTTTGTCGAGCATCAACTGTACAATCTCCATATGGCCACCACGAGCAGCCCACAAAAGCCCCTCGTTGTAGTTAGTAGCGCCTTTGTCGAGCATCAACTGTACGATGTCCATATGGCCGCCCGATGCAGCGTACCAAAGCCCCGAGTCGTAGTCAGTAGCCCCTTTCTTGAGCATCAACTGTACGATATCCATATGGCCACCCTTAGCAGCGACATAAAGCCCCTTGTCCGGGTCAGCGCCTTTGGAGAGCATGAACTGTACGATGTCCATATGGCCACCCAATGCAGCCCAATAAAGTCCATAGTTCGGGTTAGCTCCTTTGGAGAGCATCAACTGTACGATGTCCATATGCCCACCCATTGCAGCGCCTTCAAGCCCATATTGCGGGTCAGCGCCTTTGGAGAGCATCAACTGCACGATATCCATATGGCCTCCCATGGCAGCGCCTCTAAGCCCCCGGTCGTAGTTTATAGTGCCTTTGTCGAGCATTAACTGTACGATGTCCATATGCCCACCCATTGCAGCGCCTTCAAGCCCCCAGTTCGGCTTTGCGCCTTTGTCAAGGCATTGCAGAACCAGCTCTTTGTTTCCGGCGGCAGCGGCACCCGTACAATAGATACCAATGTGATTTTTGTCTTTCAAATTCTCCAAAGTGGCAGTATTCCCCGTATACCCTGCGCGTAATATATTTATTACCTTATCCGACCGACCCGATAATTTCAAAAGATTGCATATCTTATCGAGAGGAGATACCGTGGCAGCATCGGTGCCGGGTGCAGCAGTATCCGTGCTTGGCGCGGCGGTATGATCACCCTTACAAGGTGAAACCACACAGGGCACCGCAAGGAGGGAAAGAAGAAGTAAAGCGCGTTTCATCATGTTTTTAATGGTTGGTTGTTGATAAAGAGTACCAAAAATCAACATCTATCAGCCAAGAAAAAAATAACACGTTTTTTCATTCAATTCAAGCAGTATCCCGGCAAAAAGTGTAGAAGCCCCACAGATGACAATACAGGTAATGCCAATGGGGACCTCTGCATACCGGGGCATAGAAAAATGTATTTTTTAACGCTCTGTTAAACGTATCGGGTGATAAATCGGAGTTTGTCGGGCAGAATCATCCGAGCGTAAGCGAGGCGAATTCCTTAGCCCCGCAAACGCGGGGCGGCATATGGTAGCCCACGGTGGAGCTGCGTCAGCAGCGAAACCGTGGGTTATAATGATAATAAAA
>JBGVMR010000030.1:0-48470 GCA_045124875.1 Akkermansia sp. | reverse complement strand
TCTACCACTACCACGGGTTCCGCTGCTAACGCAGCTACACCACGTGGCTACTGGTCCGTCGCCCCGCTATCACGGGGCTCTTAAATTTGGTTCGCTACGCTCACAGCATCACATCAAACACCCCGATAAATAACAATTTATCAACAAACAAAAAACACAAAGTCTATCAAAAGCGCAGCCCCATATCTTGAAGATACGGGGCTGCGGGCGTTAAAGGCATGCAGGCCAATTACTTGCTGATAACCTTAGTATTGGGGGAGAGTCCGTAGGTTTGCGGCTCGTACATAAGCTGGGCAGAGGCAGGAGGCGCCATGGCCTCACCGGCGCGCTTGACGCGTGCATAGTAGCTCATATTCAGGAGGTCGCGGCCACCCCAACGGGTGCAGAAACCACGCACGCGGTGGGATTGGAACTCGCGGTTATCAAACCACTGGCTCCAGGGCTGCCACTCCAACCCGGCAGATTGCGAGGGAATAGCGGGGTTGATGGCCTCCATGTTAGAGGGCAGGTAATCCTCCAGCACAAAGTATTCGAGGTCTTTCTCGCCCTTGGCGCAAGTGAGGGTAACACGCACCACATCGCCCACATTGAACTCGGTGGCAGGACGCCAGGCGCCGTCCTCGCCGCGTTTTTCATAAATGCGGGTTACTTGCAGGCCCTTCTCGGTAACACCGGGATACTCGGTTTGCTCGGGCTGAGCCTTGAACTTAACGCTCACATAGGCAGTGCCATCGGTGCGGGTGATAACGGTGGGAATCTCGCCGAGGGTGGCTGTGGGCGCAGGTTTGTACTCTGTGGGGCCGTTGCCGAGGGTAAGTTGCTGACCATCTTGCAGGGTAATGGTAGCCTGGGCATTACCGGCAGGGGTAAGGCGCAAGTACTCATGCAGGGCAATCAGCATCCAGCCGCCATCCCATGTGGTAGCGTGGCGATAGTCATGCCCTACGCAACGCATCCACTTGAGGAAGGACTCGTGACGGGCTTCCTTATCCTTATGCATCTCAGCCAAGAAGTTAAGGCTGGCGGCAGAGCGGCTTGAGTTGAACCAGTACATCCAACAAGCACGCGGGTGCGCAACAACCACCATGCCATAGCTGCCATCTTCATTCTGCTTCAGCTGCTCCAACGCGCGTTGCAAAGCCTCGGCAATAAGTGCATCATCGCCCAGCGTGCGGCCTACGGCATAAAGGATGTGGGGAGACATAGCGGCCCACACCTCGGGGTCTTTGCGCTGCTCATCAAGATACTTGCGGAGGTACTCGCGCAGGCGGGGCATCGTACGCTCGGGCACGGTGTAGCCATTATCCGCGGCAATAGTCAGTACCAACCCGGCATAGGCAGAGGCCCAGGGGCTGCTTTCGCTGCAACGGCAGAAGGCGTTCTCCGTGGGCCAATAGCCCATGCCACCATCAGCACGCTGGCACTTGGATAAGCGCTCAATACCTTTGAGCACAACACAACGGGCCTCGGCAGCAGGCACAGCTGCCATTGCGGGGCTGAACGGTGCCATGCGGTCGTGCAGCATCCACGGCAGCAGAGAGGTGGCGTACCACTCCGTATTACCATAGCCTTGCCCCAAGGTAAGCTCCATGCACTCATTGAGGTGCAGCAAGGGGTTGGCAGAGAGCAACACCTCTACACTGCCTCGGGTGGAGGTAGCCAACTCGGGCGCAGGCAACGCCCCTACCTTGAGCGGCTCTGCCCCCTCTTGCAAGACCAAGCGGTGAGCCTCTCGCAGCACGGGGGCGGGGAACTTCACCTCGAAGCAGCCCTCCACCGCATCACTGCCGGCAGCGGCCAGCGCCTCCCAATGCAGCTTGCGCTCGCCTTCTTCTACGGCTGTGTAGTCGAAGTAGAGGGTGGCGGTGGACTTGGCCTTGAGGGTAATTTGCTGCGGGGCATCAGCGCCCTCCAGCGTTACCGTCCACGTGCCGTCTGTCTCCGTATTATTGGTAATGGTAAGGGGCAGGCGCAAGCGGTCGCCCACGCTCATGAACAGCGGGGTGCCGGGGGTAATCATGACAGGTTGATTGACGGTGAACTCACTCTCTGCATAGCCGAAGCACTTGCCGTCTTGTCCCAATGCCACGGCATACACTTGGTAGGTGGTCAGTGTATCGGGCAGCTTCACATTGACGGTGAAACGCCCCTCGGCATCGGTCTTGAGCGCAGGCGCCCACACGGCAACCGGCACAAAGTTGGTGCGCAGGCGGGGTTTAGCCACGGAGCCCGAGGTTAACCCATCGCTTGCTATGCCGGAGCCTAAACCATCGCCTAAATCGCCACCCTCAGCCAACCACAGGGGAATCTCGCCATCCTCTACGGCATATGCGTTCTTGGACTGAGGCGCAGCGGCTCTGAAGGAGGCACCATCCATAGAATCAGTTTCGCACGCCATGGGAGCAGCGCATTCTTCAACTACAACACAATTATCTTCAGCACCGTACGCCGGGGCTGCTTGATACTGCCGCATACCATTAACGGCGCGTGCTTTCTTAGTATGGATTTTCATGCCGCCATGAGGCATATCCAAACCTTGCCCGGGCCCCACAATGTCCCCCTGCCATATGCCGGGAATGGGCAATGCGGCGTATTCCCCGAAGCGTATATCAAGCGGTGCGGGTGTCTGGGCAAATTGCGGGTGAATACCGGCCACCCACACCTTGGTAAAGTAGGTACCCGGGTTGGGCACTTGATGCCCTCCGCTCACAGAAAGCATGCCTTTATCCACAGCAAAGAGCGTTACCTCGGTAGCCTGCAGCGGTTTGCCATCCGGCCCGACAATGCGGCCGTTGAGCGTTACCTCCGCCCCCGGTGCAGGGTGCGGCTGCGGCACGGTGAACTCAACCGCAAGCTTGGTCTGCACGCGTTCTGCCTCTGCAGAGCCCGTGGTATACTCCAAATGGGTGTAGCGGTTATCCGCCTGCACCGGCAGCATAATGGCGGCATTCACCTCGCCGTATTCATTATCCAGCAAAGGAATATCCCAAGTATTTTCACCTTTTTTAACGGGTACCACCGCACCGGCGCGGGTGCCGGCCACAGTATTGATAACCACGGTGGCTTGGCCCTCGTTCTCAAAGGTGGCACTAAGCTTAAGGGTGCGGCCGTCTACCTTGCAGGTTGCATTTCGATGCTCGCTGGCACTGCGGGGTTGGCGTTCCAAATCCCACTGGCGCATGATACATACTTCTTGGAACTCTCTACCCTCTGCATCTTTACCGCGAATCTCCACCATTAACAACCCGGCATCATCGCGGTCCTCGGGTTTGAGGGTATTGAGGAATTCCTCCCAATGTTTTTTGATATCACAGGGCACGCCGTTCACACTGTTGGCAGGCACCATAATATCTCCCTGCCAAAGGGTGACGGGCTCCATGCTGACAAGAACCACACCGTTGGGCAGTACCTCCTCCTTGGGTTTCTGCACCATCAAGCGCAGGCTCACGCTTTGGTCTCGCTGCAACACCTCGGGTTTGCCTTCCTTATCCTTAACGGTATTGCTGTACAGGGTTATATCGTCACCCAACCTTACAGTAAAATCGGCAGGGTATATCCACTCCGTTGCAGAGCTGAGTTGCATGGTTTCCTCGCGATCATTGGTCACATAACCATGGACGGTCAGGGTCGCTTCCCCGCTCATCAACGCCTCGCGGTGCTCGTAATCGATCTTGCCCGTATAGGTGGCTTTACCCTCGGCATCCAGCGTCAGCGTCTCCTTCCACTCCTTATACGTCAAATGCGGGGCTATCGCCTTTTCTCCGGGCATGCTGATACCGTCCCCACGGTAGTTGACATAAAACTCCAGCTTCACCTCTGCCCCGCTGAGTGGCACCCCGTTAAGGTCTTTTGCCGTCACGGTATACGTGAACTCCTCGGGGCGCACGGGGTGAACTTTGAGCTCGCCGGTTGCGGTATAGGCATCTCGGCGGAACTCTTGGCACTCCACATAATCCTCTTCGCGGTATTGGTTACCATCTGCCTGTACGGTAATACGGTAGGTGCCCACAATATCCTCATCGCCCTTGGGCAAGTCAAATTCAAAATCAAAGGCACCGTAGTCATTCAATTTAACTTTCTTGCGCACCAGCTCCTTGCGGTTGGGGCGGCTTACAATAATCTCTACGGATTTGACGTGGGGCATGGACGGCTCACCCAAGTGCGACACCTCTCGCAGCACGCCGCGCAGGTGCACGGTATCGCCGGGGCGGTACATGGAGCGGTCTTTCACCATCATGATGCGGCGGTCGGCATTCATGCGGGGCTCATTGTTAAAGCGGGAGAACGTGCGGTAATCCTCCCCACTGCGTACCATCAATACGGGAGTTTTACGGCGATTCACCTTCACCGCAGGCAACACCGTAACACCCTCTTTCACATCCCCCAGCCTGCTCTCCATACCATCGGTGATATTGAGCAGCACGCCCTCTGCGGTAGGCGCACCTGTGGTGATACTGTTGCACACCAAAGCCTTGTCTGCATGGGTGAGGTGCAGGTCTGTGAGCTGCACGGCATACCAGGTTTCAAAGTCGAACAAATCCTCCTGCAAGCCCAACTCGCGCAGGGCTGCGCGCACATTGGGGGCAGCCTTGCTGCGCACGGATATCAGGTAAATACCGGGCCCGGCGGGGGCACCGCCAAGGGCATCCAAGTCTATCACCATTTCTGTACTCTTCAACACGCCGATACCCTGCCCCGTTGTGTCGTTTTTCTGCGGGGTGCAGAATGTTACATCGGGCATGGCTTTGCGCAAGGCATCGTAATCCGGCACACGCTTTTTAGTCTGCGTGATCTGGCGCTGGTACGACTTGAGGCTCTCTTTCACCTCAGATTCTTTTTCAATACCGGCCTCCACGCGTTTTTGCAGCAGGCGCATGTGGTAGGTGGTCTCAGCCAAGCTGTGCAGCGCTTGCTCATCAATCTTGCAGAGGGTCTCACGATGCTCAATGTATTGCTCTGCACTCAGGCGGGCCACACTTACCTCTACCTCGGCATTGTTGACACACTCCACCCGCAAGCGGTGCTCGCCGTTAAGGGGCAACAGCGCGGGGTTGTCGGGCGTATGGTCCAAACGCAATACGGGGGCAGCGGCATTCAGCGTAATGCGGTGGCGGTGGTCGGTAGCCATGGGTTGGCCCAGCATGGCCACCGTGTCTCCCTTAATGACCACATCTGCCGTTATCGGCAACTCCTCTGCACCCTCCACCTCTATGGTGAAGGAGCCCGTATAAGGCAAATCGTAATAGACGCGATCGCTCAGCTCTGTGCCATCGGGCTTGCGCAGATTGCCGTTGTTGCGAGAAAATGCGCGATTCTCCGGCAGAGGCAGCAGGCGGAAGGTGATGGTCTTGTCGCCCAGCACCAAGGTTTTGCTCTTGCCGTCTTCTGCGGTGGTGGCTTGTACATCGCCCACGGAGATTTCCATATTGCGGAAGATGGCAGGCACATCGGCCTCTGCCACGGGGGCAGCAAAACTCACGCTCATGTGTAGGCGGGGGCTGTTATCCACCTTTACAATTTGCAGGCCAATGCCGGTAGGCAAATCGGTTTGCGGCACAAAGACGCCCCCGACATCGCCACTCACAAACCCGCTACCCTCTTCGGCTATTGCGAAAAGGGCCCACTTTTTGGCGGTATCCAACGGCTCGGCAGCCGTTACCAAAACACGCCCCGGCACCACATGCTCCGGCGAAAAACTCTGCAAGCCTTCCAAACCGGGTTTGAGCCCGTAGCGCTCCGGCTCATGCAGCAAGCGGCGCAGCTCATGCTCAGCCAAGTGTTTTACCCGCACCTCAGAGGCTACCGCGGGCACGCTCTTGCCATATTGGCGCGGGTGTTGTTTGGTGATTTCGCGGAACTCATAGCGCACGGGAGATGCCGGCGACAGGTTGATTTGCTCTCGCGTAATCTGCACCTGCGATACCACGCAAGAGGCCCCGCCACGCACACCGGGCATTACGCTCTCATGGCTCAATTTCTGAGGTTCTGCCGCAAACTCAAAATCGGGCTTGGGCATTTTGGCCCCACTCAGGTATTTGTCAGACCCCGGCCGGAATGCCAAGCGATACTTGGTGGCCGTGGCGGTCCCCTTTACAAAGGTGAGTTGCAGTTGGTCTTGGTCTACCCAGCGTGCCGTGGGCACATACTGCGGGTCGCCCGTTATATCAAAAAGATTCAGCCCGCGGTCCTCTGCCGGCAGGTTGTTATCCCACGCGTTCTCTACCACACCGAGTGAGACCACGGGTTCGTCAAACTTGATGACGACCCTATCCACCCCTCTTACTTTTACGGTGTCGGCAGTAGCCACTCCGGCACTCAGCGCCGTCATCAATACGGCAGAGGCCATCCTTGTTTTGCTGTGTTTCTTCATAGGCAACTTTCTATCCGATTTCATGATTCTATATTAGCATGCCATACCCTCCACGCAAGCAAATAATTTGTCCCCCTTGCTCGTATGCGGTGTTTTCATGCTTTTCTACTATGATAATGCCCCCCAACCCGAAATCCGCGAACATTTTTGCAAAAAAACAAACGCTCTGTTAAACATTTCGGTTGAATAAATTTGAGGTGGGCGGGCAGATGGCTCGCGTTAGCGAGCAACGCACGCGACTTTAGCTCTTTTTAAACGAGATGTCTCGTTGACGTTTTTTAATAGCAATAACAACTTGCTATTTGTTGTTAATTCCTACAATAACAATATGAAGAAAATGACCTAATTTCATAAAAATAAACAAAATACAAACTTTCCGCTTGACATCCCATTTAAAATCAGATATGCTCCCGCGCGTTGTTCATAAAATAACAACCCTCTTCTCAGAAAAGAGGCTTAACATTCTCCATTTCAATAAACAAAGACATATGAAAAAGACAATTGCATTACTTTTGGCCGCAGCCGGCGTTGCCATGGCTGAGGTCACCCCGCTGACGCTGCAATGGCAGGACGGCTACGCAGCATCCCCGAAGGACACAAACTACGTGTATGCAGACTCTCTGTACAACACAGTTACTATGGTAGTTGATTTGAACTGGGATGCTCTTTTGAACGCCGGTATTACAAACGGCACGTTCCTATTCTCTACAAACGATGCCAACGGCAAGAACCACGGCATGGGGCTTTACGTTGACAACGGCGGAAAACATTTGGATGCGTGGGTAAACGGCAAAGACGCTTACCGAGCAATCGACTTGAAATACACCGACATCAAGGATTTAGAAACATACACAGACGCTGCACTCGTATTTACCACATACGATATGCAAAGCACAAATTCTTACTTTGAAGCACGTTTGTATTTGACTGCCGACAATGGAGAGACCTATAACCTTACCCTTGAGGGCATAACCACCAAAGGCTATAGCGACGGTGAGTTTGACTCCATTGACTCGTTCTCTTTCAATGATGAGTACGTTGACAAAATGGACGTATACAACACCTATTTGATGCCCGATGAGCAATTGGAAGCCATCAGCAAGTTGAACACCGCCACCGTGCCCGAGCCGACAACAGCCACGCTGAGTCTGTTGGCCTTGGCCGGGCTTGCCGCACGCCGCCGCCGTCGCTAAAGCTATGGCGTGGCAAGCGCCGCCGCAAGTAATTATATAAGAGAACACAGATTTACAACCGCAGAGGCCGAGAGGGCTCTGCGGTTTTTCTTTCTTGCAATCTGAAAAAAAAGGCGTATAATCGCCCGCGTAATACCAGATTTATCACAAAAAAAGAAACATGGACACGGTACGCACATTTACAACAGGCACGGGCACAGCGGGGCGCTATTACTCATTGCCGGCACTGGCAGAGGCAGGATTCGACGGCATCAAGCGCATGCCGATATCACTGCGCATCGTGCTGGAGAGCTTGCTGCGCAACTGCGATGGGCTTAAGGTAACGGAGCAGGATGTGAAGAACCTGGCAGCATGGAGCGCAAAAGAGCCCGGCAACTACGAGATACCGTTCACCGTAGCTCGCATTATTTTGCAAGACCTGACGGGTGTACCTCTGCTGGTAGATTTGGCCGCCATGCGCGCCGCCGTGCAAGATTTGGGGGCCGACCCCGCCGCCATGGAGCCGCTGGTACCGGTGGATTTGGTGGTAGACCACTCCGTACAGGTAGACTGGTCCGGGTTCCCCGGTGCGTACCAAAAGAACCTGACCCGCGAGTTTGAGCGCAACACAGAGCGCTATGAATTCTTGAAATGGGGTCAACAGGCATTCGAAACCTTCTCCGTAGTACCGCCCAGCACGGGTATTGTACACCAAGTAAACTTGGAGCACTTGGCCCGCGGCGTGATGGAACAAGACGGCGTGTACTACCCCGATACCCTGGTGGGTACGGACTCTCACACCACCATGATTAACGGCTTGGGCATTGTTGCCTGGGGCGTGGGTGGTATTGAGGCAGAGGCCGGCATGCTGGGCCAGCCCGTCACCTTCTTGGTGCCCGAGGTTGTGGGCGTGCACCTTACCGGCAAGCTCAACGAGGGTGTTACCGCCACGGATTTGGCACTGCATGTTACCAAGATGCTGCGCGCACACGGTGTGGTAGGCAAGTTTGTAGAGTTCTTCGGCGAGGGTGCAGAGGCGCTCTCCCTGCCCGACCGCGCCACCGTGGCCAACATGGCACCGGAGTACGGCGCCACCATGGGTTTCTTCCCCGCAGATGCCACCAGCGCCGCCTACCTGCGCGCCACCGGCCGCAGCGAAGAGCATGTAGCCACCTATGAGGCTTACCTGAAAGCCCAGGGCATCTTCGGCATGCCCCGCAAGGGCGAGATTGATTACTCTACCGAGCTGGAGCTCGACCTCGGCAGCATTGTACCCGCCGTGGCAGGCCCCAAGCGCCCGCAAGACCACATTGCCCTTACCGCCCTTAAGAGCAGCTTTGCCGAGATGTGCGAAAAGAGCTACGGCCACCCGCAAAAGACAGAGGGCGTAGCCGTAACCATGAAGGGCGATGCCGGCAACCCCGATGCCGACACCACGCACGAGGTAGAGATTACGGACGGCTCCATCTTGGTGGCCGCCATTACCAGCTGCACCAACACCAGCAACGACAGCCTGATGCTGGCCGCCGGCCTGCTGGCCAAGAAAGCCGCAGCCCTCGGCATGCGCGTGCCTGCCCATGTTAAGACCAGCATTGCCCCCGGCAGCCGCATTGCCGCCCGCTACTTCGAGAACAACGGCCTCACCGAGGCGCTGGATGCCATCGGCTTCTCCATTGTGGGCTATGGCTGTGCCACCTGCATCGGCAACTCCGGCCCGCTCAACGCTGCGCTGGAGCAAGCCGTGACGGAGAACGACATCGTGTCCTGCTCCGTGCTGTCCGGCAACCGCAATTTCGAGGCCCGTATTCACTCTCACGTGAAGGCCAACTTCCTGATGTCGCCCCCGCTGGTGATTGCCTTTGCGTTGGCCGGCAGGGTGGATATTGACACCGCAACCGAGCCGCTGGGCACCGCCGCCGACGGCACCCCCGTGTACCTGAGCGATATTTGGCCGAGCAGCGCAGAAATTGCAGCCGCCCAAGCCAACGCCGCCGCCCCGGAGGATTACACCGCCAGCTACAGCAACGTGGTGCCCGAGTGGGGCCGCGTGAGCGCCCCCACGGGTGCAACCTTTGCTTGGAATGCGGATTCTACCTACATTCACCGCCCGCCCTTCTTTGAGGGCTTTGACGGCAAGAAGAGCGATATTACCGACATTTGCGGGGCACGCGCACTGGGCATCTTCGGCGACTGTGTGACCACAGACCACATCTCCCCCGCCGGAGCCATCAAACCCACGGGGCCTGCCGGCAAGTTCTTGGCCGCCGCCGGGGTTGAGAAGCGAGACTTCAACACCTTTGGCTCCCGCCGCGGTAATGACTTGGTGATGGCACGCGGCACCTTTGCCAACGTGCGCATCAAGAACCTGCTCACCGAGGGCGTAGAGGGTGGCTACACGCTCTACTTCGGCGCTCAGCCCGTCAGCGAGCCCGACACCTGCATCTGCGCCCCCTGCGGCACCCCCACCTTCATCTACGATGCCGGCATGGCCTACAAGGCAGACGGCGTGCCCACCATCATCATTGGCGGTGAGGACTACGGCATGGGCTCCAGCCGCGACTGGGCCGCCAAGGGCACCAACCTCTTGGGGGTACGCGCCGTTATCACCAAGAGCTTTGAGCGCATTCACCGCAGCAACCTCATCGGCATGGGTGTATTGCCACTTAACTTTGAGAACCCCGCAGATTATGACCGCGTGAAAGGCCTCAAAGATGCCACCTTCTCCATTGTGGGCCTGCATAACGACCTGCAACCGCGCGACAAGGCCATGCTGGTGGTAACACCCGCCGGCGAGGCAAGCTTTGAGCTACCGCTCATTGTGCGCTTGGACACGCCCATTGAGAAAGAATACTTCCGCGCCGGTGGTATTCTGCAATATGTATTGGCCCGTTACTGCTGATGCGCCTCATAAAATTACAACATATCAACAACCTGCTGCTCACGCTACTGTGTGCAGCAGGTTTTAGCTCTTGCATACGCACCGATATAGGTAACACCATCGGCAGCATCGGCAAAGAGGTACCCAAAGCAGTACCCTCAGCAGATTACTACCAAGAGATAGATTGTTTCTCCATACGTGTGGTGGCATACACCGCCAAGGTGTATGAGGATGACACCCATTATTACATAGACCTGCCGCTTGCCCTTGTGCCCGAGCGCCGCTGCGGGCTGGAGTACGTGCCACAATTTCTCGGCGAGCCCATTGTAGAAGTATGTGGCGGTGTATCACCGGGGCGAAAAACGCTCAATGAGCCGTACTCCACAAAAGAGCTGCAAAACAGCACACCGCACCGCTGTTTTGTGGTTATTGCCAAAGATAATGCAGAGGAACTTGTAAAGCCTCGCGAGTATAGTACCGAACTCTCGGCAAAAAACATAGAGGCTGTGCATACTATCTCCGCTGCCGAGTTCAGCACAAAAAAAATCCGACACGTGGGTATAAGGCATATACCTCAAGCGGAGCAATTTGCTGCCATGCTTCCGGCCAAGAGAGCGTGGTATAACTACCCCCTCATCCCCCTGCAATATGCAGCCATGATAGGGCTGGACTTGCCGCTGAGCCTGGTGAGCATGCCGCTCTCCCTCCCCTATGTCATCTGCGACCCCTTGATTTACTATGCAGACCGCACTCTCCCCGAATAACATGAAAACCATATCGTTTACAGACCTGCAACAGAACCCGGCCGAACTTATCGGCAAGCAATGGATGCTCATTACCGCCGGCACGCCGGATGCCTTCAACTGCATGACAGCCAGCTGGGGCGGCTTGGGTTTCCTGTGGAACCGCCCCGTCGCCTTCGTCTTTGTGCGCCCCAACCGCCATACGGCCAAGTTTATAGATGAGCAAGCGGCATTCACCCTCTCCTTCATGCCCGAGAAATACCGCGAGGACCTCATCTTCTGCGGCCGCAACTCCGGGCGAGATGTAGACAAAATGGCAGCCACCGCCCTGCAAGCCCACATCACCCCCAATGGTTTAGTGGCCATGGAGGATGCAGATTTGGTGCTGGAGTGCCGCAAGATGGCCGTTGCCACCATGCAAGAGGCAGACTTCATCAACTATGCGGAGGTATCGCCCCAGTGGTACGACCCCACCAACCCGCTCCACAAGGTCTACATTTGTGAAATTGCAGCCACCTACGTGCGCTGATTCGAAAAAAGCGTGAGAAAAATCCTCTGACAACATACGGACAAATTTCGTCTGTACGTTGTCAGAGTTTTACCTTGCCAAACCCACACGCCGCATGTTAGCATTGAGGTATGCGACGCGCGCTGCAAAACTTCATCATCATCATGGCCCTCATGCTGGGGGTCTGCATGGGTATTGCAGCCAAAGCGGATGAAACAGACTGGCAAGTCTGGAAGGTGGACGGCGTTGAGTATGTGGAGGTAGAAGACGCCTGCAAATTCTATAAATATGTTCCTAAAAAAGGGCGTCCCGGCTTCCAATCATACGGCAGCGGCACATACACCATCTCCGTAAAAGCCGGCAAGCAAGATTTTTACGTTAACAATTACCGCTACATACTCTCCTACCCCATCAAAGAGCATAACGGCAAGCTGCTCATTTCTGCGGTGGATATGAAAAAGCTGGTAGACCCGGTATTGAGGCCCACGCACAACAAGCAAGGCGGCGCCATTACTACTATTGTTATAGATGCCGGCCATGGCGGGCACGATGCCGGCGCCGTCAGCTCTTGGGCCAAGGAAAAAGATTGTAACTTAGCCGTAGCGCGTAAACTGAAAAAGAAATTGGAACAAGCCGGTTATAAGGTAGTGATGACCCGTAATTCTGACGTATTTCTTACCCTGGAGCAGCGCGTTGCCATTGCCAACAAGACGCCCAATTCACTTTTCGTGAGCATTCACCACAACTCCGGACGCCGCGCTGCCAAAGGCATCGAAACCTTTACTCTGGCACCGCATGGCACCACCTCTCCCTTTGCCCGCACACGCAGAAGAGAGGCCCTCGTCGGCAATAATCAGGACAGCGCCAACATTGCCTTGGCTACGGCTATTCACAGCCGTGCCATCAAATACACCGGCGCTACGGACCGTGGCATTCAGCGCGCTCGCTTCTCGGTGCTCTGCACCATCACCCGCCCGGCTGTACTGTTTGAAGGCGGCTTCGTATCCAACCCGGAGGAAGGCAGGCTCATTGCCTCCGGTGCCTACCAGGAAAAACTGGCAGAATGCCTCTTCCAAGGCATCGTTGCCTATATCAACACCACGCAGGCAAAACAGCTTAAACCCCGCAATCCCCGTACCGGTGGAGGCTCCATTCATGGCGGAGGCAACCGCTATAGGGGCTCTACCCGCCTCAAGTAAAACCCGCTCCCACCCGTTGACATGAAGGCGTCTTTTCTCTTCTCCGTGTTGTCTGCCACGCTCCCGCTTGTAGCGGTAGCCCCCCTCCCTGCGCAAGAAGCAACAACCTGGGTGACTACCACCGTTAACGGAGCCGAATACATAAGCCTCCATTCCATTCAATCATTCTATAAATTAACAGCGGTTGACAATAAGGGAAAATCGGCACAAAAAATCATTCGCAACTCAAACTTTTCATTAGGCGTTACTCCGGGGCAACGAGAAGCCACCATCAGCGGTTACCGTGTGCGTTTAACAACACCGCCTATACAAGATGAACAAGGGGTGCTCTATCTGTCAGAAACAGACTTTGTCAAACTCATAGACCCCATTTTGCGCCCCACTTATATTGCGGAAAGGCGCGAGGTTAAAACAGTCATTATCGACCCCGGCCACGGCGGAGCAGACCAAGGTTGCAAAATGCCCACGGGCTATGAAAGTGATTACACCCTCAAATTGGCATTAGAACTGGCAGAGGCTCTTAAGGCAGAGGGATTCAATGTAGTGCTGACCCGCACGGGCAATTATCACGTCAATGATTCTCAGCGTGTAGCAATTGCAAAAAACACCCCCAATGCCATCTTTGTGAGCCTTCATTTGAATGAGGGGCGCTCCGACATGACAGGGGTAGAAACCTATTGCGCAGCCCCCCTCATGCCCGGCAAACGCACGATGGACTGCCACCGCCACGATGCCGCCAACGCAGCCTTGGCATTTACCTTGCACACGCACATGGTACATGCAACCCAAGCGCCCGACCGCGCGTGCCACCGTGCCCACTACACCCTGCTCAACACGCTTAATTGCCCGGCCGTCATCGTGATACCCGGCTATGCAACAAACGTCAAAGACGCAGCAAATTTGGCTACTGATGCCCACAGAACAAAAATCGTCAAATCTTTAACAGCCGGTATCGTTGTGTTCAGAGATGCGATGCGCCCCGGTGCTCAAATCTCAACCCCTGCACCGCTTAAAACTGAACCGCAAAAAACAGAAGAAACGGCTAAACCCGAGCCGGATAAAAAACAAACCACCGAGCCTAAGAAAAACTCCAAACCCACGGCCACTAAATCATCGTCCAAACAAAATAAAAAGTCCGGTAACAGCAAGTCCAAACCAAAAAGTTCCTCCAAAAACAGCAACAAATCGCGCAGACGCAGATAAAAATAATAAATTTTAAAAAATCCTCACTTTTTGCGCTTGACGTTCCGAAAAAAATTAGTAAAATCATCGCGCCCCCTTAGCGGGGAAAGTAGGAACAAGAAAATCAAATCAGTTAGAACTAAGCGCCATGATCAAGACCATCGCCATTCTTCTCGGCCTTACAGCTGTTACCGCTGCCGCAAACACGCTGCCCCCCACCCCGGAGGCTCCTGTTGCCGTTCAGCGCTGATTTCGGTAGGATGCTGAGCCGATAAACTACCCTCGGAACGCATCCGAGCAGTTGGCACTGACTTCCAGTGCATCCAGATCGCCATACTGAAAAGTATGGGGATTTTTTTTGCTTTTTTTCGCCACACAAGTGGCAATTTGCCAAGTACGAGTTACGATTTACGAATTTGAGCGCCCCTTAATCGACCATGCGAGAAGCTTTGCGACCGTAGGCTGTATTGGGGTATAACGAGGCAGTGCGGGTAAAAAGCTCGCGAGCACCGTGGGTATCATTCATACGGTTTAAGCGAAAACGCGCAGCACGATACAAAAACATAGCCCGTTCTTCTGCTGTGGCGGCATACTCAGCCCCTTGCATCAGCGCATGCAAGGCCTCGGGCCGGTTGTGAAATACTTCATCATATATGGCAGAAAGCTCAGACCAAGCTCGCGCGCGCGCTTTATCTTGATGCACCAAAACTACCAACTCTTGCAGCAGCGCAGAATCTCTGCCGGCACGAATACGCGCGGCAAGGTCGGCCAGCGGGTCATTTTGGCCGGCACCGCCACCGTATACGGCAGAGCTGAAAACGCGCCCGAAAAACGGCAACACCCACACACGAACCGCCAAAGCCTCCCATATGCCCAAAAGCAAAACGCCCCCAAGCACGTAACCGAGGGCGAGATATACATCGCCGGTATGAAAAAGCCGTATCACCACATGTTGCAGCAACCACCAGAAGCAAATTACCGGGGCTGCCATGATAATGAGGCGAAAGAGCACTTTTACCATACCGGCGCGTTTAATGTCTATACAGACTTATTTTTTAAGGTCTTGCATATCCAAATAATTAATGGATACATTGCGATTGGGGTCCTTGGGGTCACGCACCTCAAGTTTCATTTGTTTGAAGAACCAGCGGCCGTCATCCAAGCGCTGAACCGAGGTAATGGTAAAACGTTTTTTCAGTTTACCATCGCTACCATAACCATCAATTTGCCAAGCCGTGCCGTTTTCTTTATCTACCCACATGCGTACCCACGCAAATTGACCGACAGAGGGTTTCGGGTTGGCTACCTCTACAATATGGCAGTCTCTGCCCTTCACTCGGCTGTTAGCGGGATCATCGATGAGCTTAGCCCCCGTCCAGTACAAGAAGCGCAGGGAAAGGTCCTCGTAACACACGTCCGTTCCGGCAATCGGGGTGCTGTAACCCTTAGCCGATATCACGTGCGCCTTGCCGTTCACCACGCGCATAATGTCCACATTCTTCTCTTTGATGCGAACATCAAAACGATGCCAAGCATTATTTTGCTTGTATTGAAAAACGATGGTCTCGCCGCGAGAACTCAAGGCAAACGGCACCTTAACGGAGCCTTTACGAATGTTACCGGAAACATCCGTCTTGTCTTGGCTCACCGTCATTTGGCGCATCACGTACAGGATATCATCTGCATCAAAATCTTCTTCTGCTTTAGCAGACAAAGCCCCTAAAGCCGTTACGCCCATCAAAATTATTGACCAAAATTTCTTCATACGCCATAGTATACTATATTATGCGCCATTCGCCCAGCATAAAATGCCAAGATGTCACAAAAAAGTTAATTATTGATAACTAATCAAGTTATTTCTCGGCATTTTTTGTACATTAGTTCATGGCTTAGTCTTCTCCGACAGTGCGACAGCCCCAATGAACGGTAGGGTGTTTGATACGGACGGAGACACGCTGAGAGGCCTCGGGAGGGTATACCTCAAAGGAAACCGGGGCAGCATGCAGGGCATCGCAAACGCGGCGCTTTACCTTACTGATGACATCTGCAAGCTTACGGGTGCGGTAAGCCATTTTGGGCATCAGGTTGTTGTAGACATCCCATTCTCCTTGGGTGATTTGAGACCACGCCAAATTGGAGCCCGTAACGCGGAAAATGCTGGTAAAGAGATTGGGCAGCAAAGCCACGCGCGGAGAGTGCTGCAAGATATCGCGGTACAAAATCAAGTCGCCGATGGAGCGCCACTGAGTATCAAAACGCACACCATGGCGAATAAAAGACGAGGCCCTGTGGAAACAGGCACACGTGATGATTTCGCAGGTGGTGTGGCTTATCCATTTATACGGGCGAATGGGGCGGCGGTGGCAAATGTAGCGCTCACGGTCATCTATGATGATGTGAGATGCCACAAAGATATCCGCTTTGGGGCGGGCTGCTACGGCCTGTGCCACCTTTTGCAGGGCTGCGGGGGTGTACTGCTCATCGCAGTTAATGTGGGCGGTTACATCGGCATCTGCGGGCATTTTATCCCATGCCTTGTTAATGGCATCATACATACCCTTATCTTTGGTGCTTTCAAAGGTAAGGCGGTAGCCGGGCATATCTGCATGGCTGTTTTGCCACTCTTGCAACCATTGCACGGTATCATCGGCAGAGCCACCGTCTTGCACGTGGTGGTGCACTTCTACCCCCTCGCACACTTGGTCGGTTACAGAACGCACACAGCTCCTCAACCAGTGCAAGGCATTATACGCAGGGGTAACAATGTAAAACTTCATAAACGGCTACGTGGACATTATACTCAAGAGGAGCGCTTTTAGCAAGCAAAAAGCCGCCGGAGCGGGAAATCCCGTTCCGGCGGCAAGAAATGATGAGGTATGGTTATCAGGAGAAGACACCGAAAGCCTCGGAAGCGCAAGCGAGCATGTAGTCGCGGTTGAGCTTGGCGATGTTGTCTACGCTGATACCCTTGGGGCAAGCGGCCTCGCACTCGTAAAGGTTGGTGCAGTTGCCGAAGCCGAGGGCGTCCATCTGGCGCACCATGGCAAGAACGCGCTTGTTCTTTTCGGGATGGCCCTGGGGCAGCAGATTGAGGTGAGCAGCCTTGGCAGAGGTGAAGAGCATGGCAGCGCTGTTCTTGCAGCTGGCCACACAAGCACCGCAGCCGATGCATGCAGCGGCGTCGAAAGCGGCATCAGCCGTCTTCTTGCGCACGGGCATGTTGTTGGCGTTGGGTGCAGCACCGGTGCGCACGTCAACGAAACCGCCGGCGGCGATAATGTTGTCGAGAGCAGTGCGGTCTACCACCAAGTCACGCAGCAGCGGGAATGCAGCAGCGCGGAAGGGCTCAATCCAAATGGTGTCGCCGTCCTTGAACTGGCGCATGTGCAGCTGGCAGGTGGTCACCTTCTTGCCGCCATGGGGTACACCGTTGATGGTGAGGGAGCACATACCGCAAATGCCTTCGCGGCAGTCGTGGTCGAAGTGAATGGGCTCTTTGCCCTCGTGTACGAGCTCTTCGTTGACGATGTCGAGCATCTCGAGGAAGGAAGCTTCGTCCGGGATGTTCTTAGCCTTGTAGGTTTCGATGCGACCCTGGGCCTCAGGGGACTCCTGGCGCCAAACCTTGAGCGTAAGATTAAGATTTGCCATAATAGTGTATGAAAAGTTAGAGTTTTGTACGTGTCTTTACTTGTAGGAACGGATGGCCAGGTGTACGGTGTCGAAGGTAAGCGGCTCTTTGTGCAGAACCGGCAGTTCGCCCGTGCCCTTGTACTCCCAGCAGGCTACGTAGGCAAAGTTAGCGTCATCGCGCTTGGCTTCACCGTCGGCCAGCTGGTGCTCGAGGCGGAAGTGAGCACCGCAGGACTCCTCACGGTTGAGGGCGTCGTAGCAGAGCACCTCTGCGAAGTCGAGGAAGGCAGCTACGCGCCAAGCCTTCTCCAGCTCCTGGTTCATACCCTCCGTGCTACCGACCACGCGTACGTTGGTCCAGAACTCCTCACGGATGGCGGGAATCTTCTCAATGGCGTGCAGCAAGGACTCCTTGGTGCGGCCCATGCCTACGTCGTCCCACACAAGCTTACCAAGCTCGCGGTGGATTTCGTCGGGGGTCTTGGTGCCCTTCACGTCCATCATCTTCTGAATGCGGGCCTTCACCTCGTCCTCAGCCTCCTTGAACTCGGGGGCGGCGGTGGTGATGCTGCCGGGCTTCTGCGTGGTGAGGTAGGTGGGCAGCGTGGCGGGGATGACGAAGTAACCGTCGGAGAGGCCCTGCATGAGGGCGGAAGCACCGAGGCGGTTTGCGCCGTGGTCAGAGAAGTTGGCTTCACCGAGCACGTGCAGGCCGGGGATGGAAGACATGAGGTTGTAGTCTACCCAGAGGCCACCCATGGTGTAGTGAGAGGCGGGGTAAATCATCATGGGCTGCTCGTGCGGGTCTACGTCGGTAATCTCCTCGTACATTTCGAAGAGGTTGCCGTACTGGCCGTCAATCCACTCCTTGCCCATGCGGTTGATGGCATCCTTGAAGTCAAGGAACACGCCACGGCCGGTGTTGGCTACGCCGCGCTCATCGTCGCAGGCTTCCTTAGCGGCACGGGAGGAAATGTCACGGGGAGCCAAGTTACCGAAGGAGGGGTACTTGCGCTCCAAGTAGTAGTCGCGGTCGTTCTCGGCTACGTCGGAGGGCTTCATCTCGCCCTTGCGAATCTTGGCAGCCACCTCGCGGCTCTTGGGTACCCAAATACGGCCGTCGTTACGCAGAGACTCAGACATGAGGGTGAGCTTGCTCTGGTAGTCGCCCTTAACGGGGATGCAGGTGGGGTGAATCTGGGTGAAGCAGGGGTTGGCAAAGTAGGCACCCTTCTTCCAGCAAGCGCAGGCAGCACCTACGTTGCAGCCCATAGCGTTGGTGGACAGGAAGAATACGCGGCCATAACCACCGGTAGCAAGCAGCACGGTATCACCGGCATAGCTCTTAATCTCACCGGTCACCATGTCGCGCACAACGATACCCTTGGCGTGGCCGTCTACCACAACGAGGTCCATCATTTCGGTGCGGGGGTGCATCTCGATGTGGCCCTTACCGATTTCCTTCTCCATAGCCTGGTAGCAACCGAGCAAGAGCTGCTGGCCGGTCTGACCACGGCTGTAGAAGGTACGCTTGAGCTGAGAACCACCGAAGGAACGGTTGTCGAGCAAACCACCGTATTCGCGGCCGAAGGGTACACCCTGAGCAACGCACTGGTTGATGATGTTGCAGGATACCTCGGCAAGGCGGTATACGTTGGCCTCACGAGCGCGGAAATCACCACCCTTCACGGTATCGTAGAACAGGCGGTATACGGAGTCACCGTCATTCTGATAGTTGTGAGCAGCATTCACACCACCCTGAGCGGCGATGGAGTGTGCACGGCGGGGGCTGTCCTGGTAGCAGAAGCACTTCACATTGTAGCCCAACTCGGCAAGTGTGGCAGCGGCAGAACCACCGGCCAAACCGGAGCCCACGATAAGCACGGTGTACTTACGGCGGTTGTTGGGGTTAATGAGCTTGGCCTCGCGCTTGTACTTGGTCCACTTCTCGGCAATAGGGCCATCCGGAATGCAGGAATCCGGCATGTAGTCGCTTACGGGAAACTTGATTTCGTTCATAATCAGAGCTTATTAAGTAAAGGTTTATTTAAGGATGCCCAGCATTACACACACGGGAATGGAGATGAAGCCACCGCAAACAACCAAGCCGAAGAGTACGGACACGATGTTGTAGAAGGGGCGCACCTTGCGAGTGGCAAGACCGAAGGTCTGCAGCACAGACTGAAGGCCGTGGCGCACGTGCATGAAAAGGCAGCAGCAGGCTACGATGTAGAAGATGGAGCACAGGGGATCCTGGAATGCGGCAATGATGTGGTTGTAGCAATCGTGCGGGTCACCGTTGAAAGTAAGCTGCCAGAGGTGGAATACGGCAAAGCAGAGAATCATGATACCGGTAATCACCATGGTACGAGAAGAAAGAGTAGCCTTGAGGGTACCCTCCTTCTGGTAATGAGTGCGGGCATTGTAGTTCTCGTACTTGAGCACCAAAGTAAGCACAATGTGAACAAGAGCCACGGCCAACAAGCCCAAACGAATGGACCACAGAAGCCAGGCGGGCATTGAGTGCAAACCTGTTGCGTAGTAGTTAATCCAGGAGGTTTCACCCTCAGCAACGCTACCACCGAAGATGGTCATGTTACCGGCAAGGTGCCCCACCAGGAAGAGGAGGAGACACGAACCTGTCAAGGCCACAAGAATCTTGCGACCAATGGAGGACGTGACGAATTTGCATGCTGTCGTGATAATGTCGTTCATAAGTGCAATAACGTCTTTGCGCCACATACTCTACCCCATTCCACCCGAAAAAGCAAGCACCAATACGCTATACAAGGCTATTTTTTCATGATTGCACAACCAAAAGCACGGCAAAAGCAGCCAACAAAACGGCAAAAACGGCATCTATCAACAGAGTATTTCGGCGGTAAAGGCCCTGTACGGGGCTCCATTGCAGCAAGGCGCTCCACAGCACCCAACCGGCTAACCCGCTCAGCGTAAGAGCCACTATCAACACGGGGGCATACCATGTCAACCCGCCGTGTATTTGCAAGGGGCCGGCACTGAGGGTAAGAATAAACAACATGCACTTCGGGTTGAGTATGTTGCACAAAAAGCCCTGCCATAACAAGGCACGGCAACCACCGCCCTGCTCTTTTTGGCTCAAATCAAGCTCTGCAGCCTGCCAATGTTTCGGGAAAATCTTCCATGCCAGATAAAGCAGCCAGGCGGCAGCAGCCCACAGTAGGTAAAGGCTCCAGCTCTGCTGCATCACCCAAGCACCGGCGGTGCACGCTATGGCCGCCTGTATCAAAAAGCCAAGGCTGATACCTGCTCCCACAGCCACCCCGGCACCGAATCCGCGAGCCAGCGCCGTGCGAAACACAAAGAACACATCCGGCCCCGGGCTGAGCTGAGACAACACCAGCAAGCCACACACCACAACCAAGCTGAGCACCGCTTCCATTACTCGGCGCTTTCTGCTTTAAAAGCAGGCAAGGGCAACACGGCGTTGCTCTCCAACCCGAACTTTCGGCGGCGTATGGTGGGCGTAAGCGCCTCGGATGTTTCGTATGTTGAGCGGAACATCTCGAGCTTGGCATCAATATTATCTGCATGGTGCAGCACCAAGGCCTCGGGGGTTTTGGGCACAACGGGAGAGCCGTACTCTAACACGCCATGGTGAGAGGCGATGAGGTGCAACACATGCAGGCGCACCTGCTCCGTTGCGGGGGTAAGCGTTTTCCATGCAGCGCGTTGCTCTGCGGTACAAATGCCTTGCCACAGTTTATTGACTACCTCGATACTGACGGAGATATGGCCCAGCAGCTCGCCCATTTCGGAATACTCAACGGCAAAGCCCTGCTCTGCGCAGCCGGTCTCCCACATCTTGCCGCAATCGTGGAAAAGCGCACCGGCTAACACCAAATCGCGGTTAATGTAGGGGTAGGCCTTGCAAATGGAATCTGCCGCACGCATCACCCCTGCCGTATGCTCTACCAGGCCACCTCGGCGGGCATGGTGCATGCCACGGGCCGCAGCCGCACGGCGGAATCGCGCCTCGTGTGCCTCTGTCAGCGCACGGCAAAGCGCCTGTATGCGGGGGTCTTTCAGGCTGTCGATATAAGAGAGAATATCTGCCCACGCTTGTTCTTGCACAGCGCGCATGTCTGCCCCGCCGCTCAGCAACACCTCTTCTTCTGCCGGGGTAAGCGGACGGCAATCCATATTTTTGGCATCCATGCCGTATTGATTGCAGGTCCAATCTGCCGTCACCGCCACAAAGGCGCCCTCGGGCATAGCGCGGCAGGCTGCATTCCACGGGGCATTGTCCCACACCTTGATCACCATGCTATCCCCGGCATCTGCCAGGGTGAGCTCCAAATACGGTGTGCCGGTCTTGGTGGTGCGAGTTTGTTTTTGCGTAAGCTGCACAAACACATCGCCTTGAGTCTCGCCCTCGGCTGTGGCGTTTTTCAGTTGGATGACGGAATCGTAATGCACGCTACGCATTGTAACGCACTCAACACACACTGTCAACCCCGCGTATTACTGCTATCTCAAAAAAATCAATAAATCATCATATCCCCTACAATCACCCCCACAGAGCCGAGCACGGTGCAAGGCACATCTACCCCCACAAGCAACAATCCGCATAAGGGCATTTTTACCCAATAATCCCAGGGTTTATACTGTGGCACAAATAAATAGCATCTTGTTCCGTGTTCATCATCATAATACCGGCAAAATTCATCCCCATCAAGGACAGTAACCTGAGACAATTTCACCTTGGAGGCAATCTTCTTGGCCGCCGTGGCATCCCAATCTTCCTCCGCTATACAATACGGTGTATCTTCGGGGGCGGGGGCTACCTTTACCCCCAATAAACCCAGCGCAGCCTCCGGGCTGAGGCGCACATAATAGCGCCGCTGTACAGGCTCGCGCTTAACACTAATCGGCAGGTAAAAACTCTCCGCATCATCAGGAGCAACTATCACAGCCCCATATCTCAATTTTTCGTGCTCGCATTCATGCGACACATCGCAAAGCAGGTAATACTGCCCCGCTGAGAGGTAAACATCATACCGCGAATCCTTTTGTTCCACCGGATAAAAATCACACGTATCCTTGAGGGCAGATGAAAAGTAACACGAGCAAGATGCCAACAACAGCATCGCGGCAGAAACCAATGCACATTTTAATTTCGTGATCATTTTATTCGGTCTTTTTAACTTCCATCGGCTCCACGCTTGGCTGAACCATGGCTGCGAATGGGTACGCAACTATATCAACGGCAGCCCATACCACATTACCGGCCAGTGTACAGGGGATATCTACCCCCAGAAACAGAGTTGCCATTGCCGGCATTTTCACCCAATAATCCCATGGCCGATAGGCGGGCACACAAACTTCAAATTGAGAGGGTTGCGAGTAATATCGACAAGGAGCCTCCCCGGTACGGAACACAATTTCCGCTTGCGAAACAGGGGAACAAACCTGCTGAGCGGCAGTGGCATCCCATTCTTCTGCCGGTATACAATAGCGGGCGTCTTTCGGCGGTGCAGCCACTTCTACCCCCAGCACTTGCTGCGCCACGGCTGGCGGCAACAGAAAATAATACTGTTTGCGCAGCGGCTCACGCTTCACCTCCACGGGTAATTTCACAGTCGGCCCAATGCCCGGCAGCAGGCTGCCTACCTCCAAGCCATCGGCCTCGCACTTATAGTCCACATGGCATGCAAGGTAGTATTGCTCGTCCTTGCGGTAAAAGGCATACGGCTCATCCTGTACCTGCTCGGGCTCAAAATTGCAGGTTTGCAGCACAGCTTTAGAGGTAGTGCACATACACGAGCTGAGCATCAGCGCGAATGCTGCGGATATCAGGCACCATTTTTTCATACTCATTATTCTGCGTCAGATTGTTGAGACATAGCTTGAACCGGCACCACCAATGGGGCTGCAACCAAAGAGCCGACCATAACCGCCCCCGTGGCAGCTACCGTGCAAGGCACATCTACACCAACTGCCAACACGGCAGCCAATGGGTACTTGTAGACGGCATCCCAACCGCGAATGGTAGGTAAATAGACGTCCAGCGCATCCCATTTATCGCCTTTATAATCCCGCAAATAGCAACCGGGCGCAAGCAGGTGGTCGCGGAACACACTGATTCTGTTTTTCGGCAGGGGGCGAATCGGCTTGCAAAGAGTGGCGCGGGTGGCATCCCACTCATCTTCGGTATAATAGCCGGGCGCCGTCTCCTGATGACGGGACGGTTTCACCCCGAGAAAAGCTTTGACGGAGTCACTATCCATCAGCACATACATGGCTTGGGGAGCATGCTCATCATGGTAAGAGATGGGCAATTTCACCTCGCTACCGGGCACGGCCATGGCACCGCCAACACACACGGCATCTGCTTGGCATACATAACGCACACCCAGTTTCAGATAATACACATCATCCACGCGGCAAATTTGCAGTTCCTGAGATTTATCCTCACGCGGCTCATAGATGCAGCTTTTCACCACAGCCTCAGAGGTAAGAACCATGCAAGACGGCAACAGCAGCACGGCGGTGGCAATGCCTAATAATAGCCCTTTCATGGCGCTATTATACCAAACTCGGCAGGCATAACAAGAAAAAACGGTCAACAGCTGCACTCTGAGCTTGCAGTACGGCATAACAATTGGTAGTATATGAGGAGAATCCTTATGCGTCTCCTCCGATTACATAAACTTTTCTCCATCTTGTTAATAACTTGCACAGCGATGAGCTCGCAGGCTTTGGATGACAAGACTCTGATAAAGCTGATTGACCACGGCAGCACCAAACTGGCCAGATTGAAGCGTGAACACGAAGAGGTTCAAGCCGATAAGGAGCAAAGAGACTACGCAAAAGAGATTAACAAGGAAATCAACGCAGAAAAATCTCGCTGCCAGAAATATGAATCTGCCATACGCGCACTGGCACCCAAGGTCAAAAAAAGCGGCAAAATAGATTTACAAGATGAAGAGGGGCGCACACTGCTCATGCTGGTGGCGGCTCTCGGCAATGACACCGCCACGGAAATGGTGTTGCGAGATTCTCCGGATTTAATGATTACGGATAAAAACGGAGACAATGCCATGGCTTATGAAAAAAAGGGCGAAGGCACAGCCATAAGCAATTTGCTCAAAAAACAATGGCAAGCAGCAATAGCGTCTCATAATCAGGATGAGATTCAAGCATTGCTGGATTGCGGCGCCAACCCGGACTGGCCGGTGAACGGCGAGCCCCCGCTCGGCTTAGCCATCAGGGAGGGCAATCAAGCCCTGTTCAACCTGCTTATTATGTACGGTGCGCATGCCGGCAACCGCATGAGCGACGGCACCACGCTTGTTGAACTGGCAGTACAATACCACGATGCCAATGCCTTGTCTGCGTTGTTGAGTGCGCTTAACGAAACGGAAATCATCTTTGCAGACGGCACGCCTATTTTCCGCAAACTGATGGGTGAAGCGCATGCAGAATGTTTGAGCAGCTGGATTTACCAAGCTATGACTCTGCAAAAAATGCACACGGAAGACGGCACCTCGTACTTCTGCCTAGTCATGAGACTGGCAGATACCTCAAGCGCCAAGCTGGTTGCCTCCCGCCATCTTACGCTGATTAACCAAGAAGACCCGGAAGGAAACCTCCCCCTGCACGAGGCGGCGCGGCGCGGCGATGCTGAGCTGTACCGCGAACTGGTGAAGCTGGGCGCTTCTCCCGAGGCACGCAATTCACGCGGGGAAACAGTGCTGATGCACGCCGCACTCAGCGAAGACGCAGAAACTCTGGCAGCCGTACTCGATGGCATATCCCCCGATTTGCTCAACGCCACGGATAAAGATGGCCGCACCGCTCTTTATTATGCCAAACTGGCAAAAGACCAAGCCGCCACAGATGCCCTCAAAGCAGCCGGGCTGCAACCGCAAAAGAAAGACTGACGCCCATGGCTATTTACGTACGTCCCAGAAACAAAACTAAAAAAAAGCTTGCCGCCATCATACGCCGCATGCTGCTCTTGGCGTTCTTATGCGCATTATTCAGCATCATCCTCACCGCTATAACTCTTAAGCTGTATGAAATATATATTGCGGAGGCGGATGACAGTTCATTCGTAACCTACCAGCCACCGGTAAAAAAGCCTACGGAACACCGCAAGAGTATTGCAAAAGAGGAAAATGCCGTTGAATCTGCCAGCAGTTCGGCAGACCCGGATTCCTCCTCCCTCGTGCTTTCCAACACCTCAGATGTCTCGATGGATATTCCGTCAGAATTTGATGACCTTTCTGCCGGGATTGACGGTAATGACGGAATCGGCGATATGGGGTTCGGTGTCGGTGATTTGGGGGATGGCACAGGTGATGGACTAGGCATGGGCGATGGCGACGGCGATGGTGGTAGCGGTGGCAAAGGCGAGGGCTACAACGACGACATTCAAGTGGTGCTGGTGTTGGATGCCTCGGGCAGTATGATAGAGCTGTTCAAAGCCGCCTCTGCCTCTATGGAGAAGGTGCTCACTACCCTCAGCAACGCCAAGCTTAACGGCAAAAAAACCAAGGTAAATGTGGGCATTGTCATCTACGGGCAAGCCATGAAGAACGGTGCGCCCATGAAGCTTTCACCCTTTACCACCCAAGTACGCAAAATGCGGTCTCGGCTGGATAAAGTGGCTTGCGATGGCGCCATAGAAGAATGTGGTGCCGCTATTGCTTTTGCCGTGCACAATTTTGAATGGAACCGCCGAGACAGAGATGACATGCTCAAGGTTATCTTCATTGCCGGTAATGAGCCGTTTGACCAAGGCGACATCGATTACCAACAAGCCATTGCTATGGCTACCGAGCAGAACATCATCGTTAACACCATTCACTGCGGCCCCCCGGATGCAGAATGGGAAGAAGCCGCACAGTTGGGAAATGGCGTGGGCCTGACGCTTAACATAACCGAAGGCTCTGCACCCGAGGTATCTGAAGAAGATATTTATGCTACTCTGAAAGCCCTGCATGGCTGCCCTCCCCTGCCCATCGGGCCGCCGGCTGTTCAACGCCGCTACCTTGACATGATAAGAAATGCCGAGCCGCCGCCTGCCGGCAATCCCAAGAAATTGCAAAAGTGGCTTATGGAAAACAAGCGCCGCATTCTGCTGGGATACGAGTGGGATGCCATCGAAATTTGCCGCCATACCCCCGAAGAAGAGTTCGGCATTGAGACACTGGGCGGCAGAGGCAACCTGCCCATCGAATTGCGCGGCAAGAGCGATGAAGAAATCATTGCCTTTATCAGAGGCGAAGCGGACCGCCGCACCCGCCTCTTGCAACGCTATAACGAGCAAAAGGCCGCCGGCGACCTCGGCGACAAGATTCTCAATGTTCTGCAAGAGCAGGCTCAGGAAAAAGGCATCACCATTGACTTCTGATACCCCCATGCTTTCTCTCACCATCATCAACAGCGATAATATCTGCTCTACATACGAGCTGGATTCTACGCCCGGTGTACAATACCGCATAGGGCGCTCCACCGGTTGCGAAATCGCGCTGCCCGGTGAACTGCACCTCTCTCGCGTGCACTGCATTCTGACCATGGGCGATGCTTGCGCCTTGCTTACAGATAACAACTCCAGCAACGGTATTTTTGAAAATGATACCCGCGCACAGGAGATTCTGGTGCTGCCCGGTAAACAGTACCGAGTAGGCAACTGCAAGCTGATGCTCGAGCTCATACCGGATGCGCCCATAGAGGAAGCCCCCACTGTGGTAGAACCCACCTACGAAGAGCTGCCGGTGGAGGAACCCGCCGCGGTAGAACCCACCTACGAGGAGCTGCCGGTGGAGGAACCCGCCGCAGTAAAACCCGCGTACGAGGAGCTGCCGGTGGAGGAACCCGCCGCAGTAGAACCAACCTACGAGGAGCTGCCGAAGGAAGAGTCCGCCGTGGTAGAAGAGCAGGCACAGGAAGAACCTGCCGTGGTAGAAATACCGACAGTGGCAGACCACCTCCCTGCACCAAAACGCAAATTCATTCCCCCGCCACCACGTAAAGCTCTGGTAAAACGCGCTGCGCCCCGGCCATTTTACACGGCGGCAGGCAGGCTGAACACAGCCCCCACCACCGCAAAGCCCAAAGAGCTTAAACACCGTAAGTCTGCAAATGGAGTTAAGGTAAAACGAGACCCCGCGGTGCCGGCGTCGGCATTGGGATTACCGAGCGACTTTGAGCTGAACCTCTGCTTACTCAATTCTACGCCTACCATAGAGGCCGGCGATTTGCTACGCTTCAGCATCTGCGCCGAAGAGGATTGCTATTTTTATCTGATCCAATACGACAGCAATAACGATGCCGCCATTCTTGTTCCCGGGGTGGGTGGTGCACACAATAAATTGCAAGCAGGGCAAGAGGTGCAGGTTCCGCCTACGGGAGCGGACTCTCCATACGAATTGTACGTAGACCTCCCCTATGGGGTGGATACCATCCTTGCCATTGCATGTACCGAAAAGACAGACTGGATTCCTGTATGGCAAGAACACCTCAATCAACGAGATAATATGAGTACCCTAGGTGAGGTGGAGCGTAACACTATTGACCTGTTCAAAGAAATGGAAAAATATGCAGATGCTAAATGGGCCTCTGCCATGCTCACCATTAAAACCGGAGAGTAAATCGGGCAGAGCGTCCTTTTCCTTTGCTTCCGGCATAACTTTTAACATCAAAAAAACTGCGGTTACCTGATATGGTAACCGCAGTTTTTTTGATATAAAAATCTTAATTAAGCAGCAGGCTGCTCGGCAGGTTGCTCAACAGCGGCAGGCTCTTCTACAGCAGGAGCCGCGGGTTGCTCAGGAGCTGCGGGAGCGGCAGGCTCTTCTACGGCAGGAGCCACGGGTTGCTCAGGAGCGGCGGGAGCGGCGGGCTCTTCTACGGCAGGAGCTGCAGGTTGCTCGGTAGCAGTGGTTTGAACAAGGGTATTTTGAACTTCAGCAACAGGGGCATTATTCTCACCCAACTTGGACTCATTCTTGCGCTTGTGCTCATTAAGCATGAGTACGCTCAGCAAGAAGCAAAGAATCATGAAAAGAGAGCCGAAGATAATCGTACCCTTTTTAAGGACATCGGTCGTGCGGGCACCGAATGCCTGGTCTGTCATCTGGGCGCCAAAGGCAGCGCCGAGGCCTTCTTGTTTGGGGCGTTGCATCAGCACCAGCAAAAGAAGCAAGGCTGATACAATCAACAGCAGAGCGAAAACGATATATTTAAAAGTAATTACAAGAAACATGGCGGTTATTATATCAGATTAAAAAGAATTGTAAAGTCTTAAGCAATAATTTCATTAAGTTCGTTGCAAACAATGCGGGTAGGCGTAATGGGCTTATCATCCAAGGCAAAACTCATGATAACCACACGTTCACCGGCTTTGATAAGGTGAGCAGCACCACCATTGATGATAATTTGTCCGGTACCGGGAGGCCCGACAAGCACATATGTTTCGAAACGATTGCCGGAGGTGATAGAGGCAACCAACACCTTCTCGCCCGGCCAAATACCGGCAGCTTCAACGAGATCCTGCGGTATTTCTATGCTACCTTCATATTCTACATCGCCACGGGTGACCATAGCGCGATGAATTTTTGATTTTAGCTGAGAAACAAGCATAACGTGTTACTTTCGGGCGGATATGAAACTACTTTTTAGAAGAAAAGTCAATCACAAACATTCAAAAAGCGCGATTTATGCCACAGCTAAGCGGGCACATACGGGGCATACGGGTTTACAACCACGCGCAGGGCAATGTTCTCGCCCCCATAAAACAAATTGAACATGCAGTTTGTTCCACAAGTGCTCGGGGAAGCATTTCTTGAGGTCCGCCTCAACGGCCTCCACCGTTTTACCGCGGCTGAGTTTCCAGCGGCGAGCCAAACGAAAAATATGCGTATCTACAGGAAAAGCCGGCATACCGAACGCCTGAGCCATAACCACAGAGGCGGTTTTATGGCCCACACCCGGCAAGGCCTCCAGCTCTTCAAAGGTAGATGGCACCCTGCCCCCGTGGCGTTCGAGCAACAATCTGGAGGTTTCTACAAGACGCTTGGCCTTTGTTTGGGTAAGGCCGCAGGTGGCGATATACTCTCTCACTTGCTGCCACTCCATAGCCGCCATTGCTTGAGGTGTAGGCGCAGCAGCAAACAGTGCGGGTGTTACCTTATTGACGCGAGCATCCGTACACTGAGCAGACAGCATAACGGCCACCAGCAAAGTAAAAGCATCTGTATGGTGCAACGGGCACCCCGGGTTGGGGTATGCCCGCTCCAGTTCTTCCAGCACAATGGCTGCTCGCTGCGCACGCAACATATAGGTATAGGTGCTGAATCAGCGGCGCATATTGCTCAAGGGACCGAGTACGGCATCGCCCTCCGTCTTGGTGGGTGCATTCCACGGCTTTTCCGTATTGGTGCTACCTTGGGGCGGCACCACTTTTCGGCCACTATCGGGCACCATGGGAATGGAGGTCTGGCATGATGCCAAAACTGCAGAAGCAGCAATCAAAAACGCAGAGATATAAGACTTTTTCATAACAAAGCTCCGATGTGACCTTATATTACCACACAACGCCCCCCTTGGCGAGCGCAATTACACATCAATATGACAAAAAGCAGATTTCAGGATAATACCCCCTGCTTGCTCTACAACAAAATTGCCGCCGGTGTCAAAACACGCAGCGGCAATTAATGAAAAGTTGCAACTCGCAACACGGAACTTACGAACCGTGCGGTCTTACACGAATGATGCTGTCACCCGCGCTGATTTGCTGGCCGGGCTCCAAGGTATATTTAGCAGTAGCCTGGTTGTCGGAGATTTTCTCTACACGCAGCTTGGCAATGGTAACATCACCACGCTTTACAATGAGAGGAACGGAATCACCGATAACAATACCGCTGTCCTTGGGGACCATGAACAAGATGATATTGCGGCTGGGCACTACCGAGAGCACAGTGTACTCATGGGTATTTTTGCGATAATTTGCAGCAAACTCGCTGTTTTGAGCTTCGAGGCGAGCAAGCTCGGCCTCCTCACCGGCAACCTTATTGGTAGCAGCCTCGCGAGCCGTTACAAGAGCCTCATGCTCGTTTTTCAACTCCTCGTTCTTTTCTTTTGCCTGCTCAACAATGGTCTGGAAGGTATCTACCACTTCAGAGAGGTCTGCCACGTTGGCAAGGTCTTCGAGCGTGCGCATGGTTTCCAAGAGAACTTCGGCTCTCTTCTGGGCATCTTCGTAACGAGCCTCAGTAGCCTTAAGCTCTTCTGCCTTACCATCGCGGTATGCAATCTGAGCATCGCGGTCGCGCTCAGCCTTCTCGCGTCTTTCGATAGCTTTATCTACGCCGTTGAGTTCGTAGCTGGCAGTTTCAGCGGATTCCTTAGCAGATTTAGCCTCGCTACTGGCCTTGGTAAATGCTTGCTCAGCTGTTTTTTTGGTAGCGCCCAAGCCTTGCTTGGCATCCTTACCACCACTTACATTAACAACAGCACGCATGACGGACTGCTGCTGGTCAGCATAATACCATGCACCTACAGAAAGACCAAGTACCGCTACGGAGAGAATTACGGGAAATATTTTCATAAATGAATAGGAATTAAGATTTACTGATCGTTACGAACGGAGATAACCTTGTCGCCAATCTTGACGGTCTCGCCCTTCAACATGGTACCTTTCTTCACTTCAGCAACAGATGATTTAGACTCTGCATTGGTTACCTTAAGAATGCAAATCTGCTTACCGTTGCGAACAACAGCGAGTTCTGAACCGATAACAACACCACCGTTATCAATACCGGCATCAAGGCCAACGAATGTATATCTACCATCCACATAGTTTACACGGCAGTTAAGCTCAGGCGGGGAAATTCTGTCCTGACGATCCTTAGCAAGTTTCTTAGCGGCGTTGATGCGGGCATTAAGGTCCTCACTGCGGGCACCAAGGCTGGCAATCAGGGCAGTTTCATCATCAATCTGACCTTGCAGGGCTACGTTCTCATCCATCAAAGACTTAGCTGCAGCGATAATCTCTGCGGCTTCGTCCTCATTGGCGTTGAGGCCTACTACCTCTGCGGTCTTGCTGACAACATCCTTGAGCTGGCGCTCTACGGTCTCTGTTCTGTCATTAAGGTCGTCATTCTGACGCTTCAGCTCATCGCCCTCAGTTTTAGCGGCATCGGCATCACTTTCAGCCTGCTTTTGAACGCCGGCCTCGCGTTTTGCCTCCTTTACATAGAATTCCTCACGCTGTTGGCTGTAAGCGCCGGCAATTTCTTGCTGTTTGGCATCAATTTTGTCAGAAATCACTTCACCCATTTTCTGGTAGATGGCAGAGATTTCGCCACCGGGCTGAGTCAACCCCTCATGATTCTTTGAAAAGTAATAAAACGATGCGCCGAGGAACACGACCGACGAGATGATGATGTATTTCCACATGGTGTAAGTAAATTTGCAACTGTTCGATATATCTTTTACACCAGATTTCACTGCTTGGCAATCAAAAAAAGCACTCAACCCGAATTTTATTGCATTTTTTTCAGATGCTTATGAATTCTGACAATAAAAAAACCGCGTCCGTCGGAAAAAATCCGTACCGGACGCGGGGAATTTAATGCTTTTTTTATATAGAGGATGCAGCTATGAATCAGGCTTGTTCTGCCTTGGCAGCAGCCTCTGCGGCCTTGCGGTCGCGGGCAGCGGCACGCATGGACATCTTGACGCGGCCCTTGTCATCGATACCGATGCACTTGGCGGTCACAATGTCACCCACCTTCACAACGTCCTCCGTCTTCTGAGTGCGGCCTTCGGCCAGCTCAGAAATGTGGATAAGACCGTCCTTACCGGGAAGCACCTCCATGAAGGCGCCGAATTCCTTGGTGGAAACAATCTTACCCTCGTAGGTTTCACCCACTTCAATTTCCTTGAACATGCGGTCGATGAGGTACAGAGCACGCTCCACACCCTCTTGGCGGCTGCCGTAGATGCGCACAGTGCCGTCTTCCTCAATGTTGATGTCGGTACCGGTCTCAGCCTGCAGGGCCTTGATATTCTTACCGCCGGGGCCGATAAGCTCGCCGATGCGGTCTTGCGGGATGGAGGTAGACTCAATGCGCGGGGCATTGGGGCTCATCTTCTGGGGCTCGGCAATGCAGGCATTCATGGTGGCAAGCACATCCAAACGGCCCTTGCGTGCCAGGTGAATGGCGTCCTCCAAGATGTAGAGCGGGATGCCGGGCAGCTTGAGGTCCAGCTGGTAACCGGTTACACCAACCTCAGAGCCACAAAGCTTGAAGTCCATGTCGCCGTAGAAGTCCTCAGAGCCGATGATGTCCAACAGCGTCTCGTAGCGAGCGGGCTCGCGGTCGCCCTCGTTGGCAAACTCTGTTACCAAACCGACGGAGATACCGGAAACCGGGCGCTTCAGCGGCACACCGGCGGCCAACAGAGAAAGCGTGCCGGCGCATACGGAAGCCATAGAGGTGGAGCCGTTGGACTCCATAATCTCGGAGGATACGCGGATGGCGTAGGGGAAGTCTGCCTCATCGGGGATTACCGGGGCAATGGAGCGCTCTGCAAGAGCACCGTGACCGATTTCGCGGCGGTTCTGACCACCGAAACGGCCGGTCTCACCCACAGTGAACGGGGGGAAGTTGTAGTGCAGAATGAAGCGCTTCTCATCAACGGAGCCGGTGTAGTTATCCAAGTACTGCTTCTCTTCCATGGGGGCAAGGGTAGCCAAGCACATGGACATGGTCTCGCCACGGGAGAAGAGAGCGGAGCCGTGCACCACGCTGGGCAGCACGTTCACCTCTGCGGAGAGCGGGCGCAGCTGCTTGATGGCGCGACCGTCTGCACGCTTGCCCTGCTCCATAATGGAGATACGGAAAGCCTTCTTCTGAATGTACTCGAACACCTGCTCTACGTCAAAGTCGGTAGCCTCGGGGTAGGTCTCCTTAATTTTGACCTCCACCTCATCGCGGAGGGCGCCTACCTGCTTCTGGCGCTGAATCTTGTTGGGGGCGTAGATGGCGTCCTCAATGCGGTCGCCGGCCACCTGGTAGCCAATCTCAAGCAGCTCGGGCTTGGCCAGTGTCAGCTCGTACTCGCGGGTGGGCTTGCCGCAAAGACCGCGCAGCTCTTCCTGGGCAGCACAAATCTTGGCCACATTCTCTTGGGCAAAGCGCAGGGCGGCAATGAAGTCCTCTTCGGGCAACTCGTTGGCAGAGCCCTCAATCATGATTACCTGGTCCTTAGAACCGGCGTATACGAGGTCGAGGTCGCTCTCCGTACGCTGGCTGTTGGTGGGGTTGATAACGAACTCACCGTTGATGCGGCCCACGCGCACGGCGCCTACGGGCTCGGCAAAGGGAAGGTCAGAGATGACGCAAGCAGCAGATGCACCGTTGATGCTGAGGATGTCCGGCTCATTCTCGCCGTCGGCTGCCATCAGCAAAGAAATTACCTGCGTGTCGTAGAAGTAGCCCTTGGGGAACATCGGGCGCAGGGGGCGGTCCGTCATGCGGCAGGTCAGAATCTCCTTCTCCGTGGGGCGCCCCTCACGCTTGAAGTAGCCACCCGGGAACATACCGGCTGCAGCAGCCTTTTCTTTGTATTCTACGGACAAGGGGAAGAAGGTCTGCCCCTCTTTAATCTTGGTGGCACTCACAACGGTAACAAGCACCACGGTATCACCACAACGAACAGTCACAGCGCCATCTGCCAGGCGGGCAATCTTACCGGTTTCAATTGTGATGGGATTGGCGCCAACGGCGCACGATACGGAATGTATACTCATTTTATTTTCTTTTTCTATCTTCTTGTGCCGGCTCCTTGCTTCACCTCAAAAGGACGGAACCGGCAAACTCCCTTCCTCGGCAGGTGGCAGGGTTCTTAAGCTACCCTGCCGCTTCATGCACGCAACCGCTTTACACAGCTACACGCATTCGCGTTCATTTTACACAGTTTCAATCCCCAACGCAAGCATATAATCCGCAACATAACCGAATTTATGCCACAAATATGATTTTTTTACACCTTAAGCACGGCGGGGAGGTGGCGGATGACGGCGGAGGCGGGGATGGCGGGGGGATTGGAGAAAGCGGCGCGGGCGTGGGTGGCTGCCATACCGCAAACGTATGCGGCGCAACGGGCGGCGCACACGGCATCGCCGGATTGTGCAACCAGGGCGGCAATGACGCCGGAGAGCACATCGCCCTGCCCGCCGTTAGCCATGTAGGGACCACCGCTGCTGTTGTATATCAGGTAGGGGAAGGTAACGGCGCCGATGATGGTACGCGCGCCTTTGTACAGCAGTGTACAGGGGGTGTGTTGCAGGAACTGCCGCACCGTCTCGGCGCGGGTGAGCTCGGCAGCTTGCGGGAAAAGGCGGCGCATTTCGCCGGGGTGCGGGGTGAGGATGGCGGACTCGGGGATGCTCCAGTGGTATTTGGCGGCAAGGTTGAGGCCATCGGCATCCAATACCACAGGGCCGTCAAATTGATTGAGCAGGCGGTGCAGCGCCTCTACCTCTGCAACAGACGGGCTGCCGATACCCGGGCCGATGACCAGCGTCTGCGCACCGGCGGTAGGCACCTCGCTGTATGATTGAACGGGGTGCACCATCACCTCGGGCGCCACGCGGGCGGCGAGGATGGGGTATATATCTTCTTTGCAATACAGCGCCACCAGCCCGGCGCCTGCTGCCACGGCCGCCTCTGCGCACAGCTGCGCTGCCCCTATGTAGCCAATACTGCCGGCCACAATGTTGACCCGCCCTACTTTGTTTTTGAAGCAGGAATACGGGCGGTTCCATATGTATGCATGCAGGGGGTCCGTCACCACGGCGTGCTGTGCCTCGGGCAAGGGAACAATGGGGAGAGGTATGCACAGCAAGCGCCCCACGAAGTCCTCTGCACCGTCTGCCAGCATGCCGGGTTTCACACAGCCGATGGCGGCGGTCACGTCTGCCTGCACGGCACAGCCGAGTATTTCACCCGTATCTGCCTGCAAACCCGTGGGGATATCAATGGAGAGCACGAGCGAATTGGGCTCGTAACGGCGAATGGCGTTTATCTCCTCCACCAATGCGGCATACTCATCGCGCAGCTTGCCGCTCACACCGCTGCCCAATAAGCCATCGATGATGAGGGAACAGGCATCGCCCTGCATAAGAGCCGGCATGGGTGGGTATTGTTGCTGGGGGCGGCTCTGCAATTTTTCGTACTGGCGGCGGGTCTCGGGCGAGAACTCCTCGGGCGGGCACACGGAACACACCTGCACACGGCAATCAAAGCGAGCCGCAAGCCCGATGGCATCGCCCGCGTTGTTACCCTTGCCGGCATACACGGTAATGCGCTCAATCTTGCGCGCGGTAAACTCGGGGTCGTTCTGCAGGGTGTACCACAGGCGGTCTATCACGGCATCCATCAATTCATCAGACGTTGTGCGCCCCTCGGCAAAGCATGCTTGCTCTGCCGCCCGAATCACTGCGCAAGGGTGTACTTTCACGGTTTTGCTTCTCCTTTTCTTGGCTACGATGTTACACCATCATGTATCAGCGGTTATTCTATAAAAAATCAGCTTCGGCGTCAAGCCGCCTTCCCGGTCCTGCTTCATTTTGCGTCATATTATGATTAAGCGCTTGACGCGTGGGAGAAGATATGCCAATATAAGCACGCCTTCGGGGACTCTTGGAGGCATGGCCGGAAAACCCCGTCAGGACCGAGAGGTAGCAGCGGTATTCGGACCATGCTTGTCGGGATGTTCCTCGAAGGCATTTTTGTATCAACCTTCCGGGGGAATAGTAAAAGGCGGGACTGAAGTCTCACGCTTCGAACAATGGAGAATCGCCACAACCTCGACAAAAATTACCATTTATCTCAGCCCTGCCCTACAGCTGAAGCCTTATTGCGCGTAGCTGTGTATACTTTGAATGGAGGGGAGCAGGTTTACCACAAAGAAAGTGATGAGCACGGCGACAAAGCCGACGAGGAGCAACGGGCGCAACCAAGTGGCAAAGCTCTTTTGTGTACGCACGTGGAAATAGATGAGGTACACGCACCACGTGATAAGGGCCCAAGCCTCTTTGATATCCCACGCCCAGTAACGTGCCCACGCTTCATCTGCCCAGATGGCACCGCTCCACAGGCCGAAGGTGAGGAAGGGGAAGGCCAGCATCACCACTTCATCCGCCGCGCGCAGCTTCTCATCCTTACGGTTGCCGAAGCATGATGCGACCGCCAATACAGCAGACACCGCCAAGAAGCCGTAAGAAATAACGTATGAAGTAACATGCGGTACAAACCAAGGAGATTGCAGGGCCGGCATTTGGCGCCACGCAGCTTGCATGGGCATGCACAAGGCACCCACCATACACAAAGCGGCAGCCCCGGCAAAATAGGCGGTGAGCTCATACCCACGGCAGCACCACATGTAATACGCGGCCGGCACCAGCACCAGCGGGAAGAAGCTGAGCACATGGCGCATGTTGCCGAAGGGCACGGCCTGCGCCAAACACCAGTTGGCAACAAACAAGGCCAGTGCAGTCAAGCAACAGCCTACCATCATACCTCGGGCAAAGTCCGGCTTATTCAAACAGCCCAACACACATGAGGCAAGAGCAAGCAGCATGGTACCGATGCTCAGCGTATAAATCAGCATAATCATACCGCAGCCGTCTCCTTTCCATCGGTTTCGGGGGTCAGTTTCTCGCGTTTCCACCAGCACCAGCAGGCGGTGCAAATGATGAGCCCTACCATGCCGGTCAACGCAAACCAGCGTCCGGGTGCACGGCGGGCCTCAAGCATAAGCAGCATTCTGTTGCTTAATGCATCATATTTGTAATCCAGCAGATAAATACGCCAATCCTTACAAACGATGGGGTAGTTTACCTTTAATGTTTCTTTGCGGGTTTCGGGGCGCCCGCGGTGGTCGGTATTCACCGTGCATGCGGCACTGTATTCTTTTACCACGCTGCTGTGATTGACGGTAGCGTACGGCGCGGGGGAGCTTGCCAGCAGACAAAGATATTGCAAACCGGGGTATTGCTTGACGTCTGCCACCTTAAACGAGCGCCCGGGGAGTTTGAGTTCATCACCCACGCGGGTCATATACCCCTCCGGCACCGGCACCCACTTTTCTCGCTCGTAGATAAAGGCTTGATACTTGGCCCCGTCACCAAGAATCATCAAATGGTGGCGGGCAGGCTCCGTTTGATGGGCTTCATAATGCAGCACGGAAAAATCCGTCACTTGCAAGGTGAAACCAAGCGGCAGTTTTTCGCCGCTTGGCGTAACGACACTGTCAATAACATCACCTTTAATTTCACCGTTATCGGCCGTTGTGTAAATGTAGGCGCGAGTCTCGGCGCAAAAATCTACCATGGCACCCAATACGATAAACGTGCAACACCAGTGCGCCCCCGCCAACCACAGACGCGGCGTCATCAACTTAAGCAGGAAAAACCCGAATATGGAGGCAAATAAAAGGCCCACTACCATGGTGCATGCCATAGCAAGGGCGCCGAACCACATGGCACCGCCCAGCAATGCGTGCTCCACTGCCATGCAGCCATACATCCACGCCACAACAAGCCCGGCCGTGGTAAAATATAAACTCACCAACCCGAAGAGGAATTGCGCATGCTTGCCGGCAGACAAACGCCAGCCGCCCCATAAAGCCAGCAGGGCAGCCACAATGCCCAGCAATATCATCACTCCACCGCGAAACACGGCAGGCGCCCCCAACACGGGGAATGCCCCCGCCAACAGCAGCACACAGGCCGCCCCCAGCACCATTAATGTGGCTTTCAGCAATCCACTCATCTTGTTTTACCAATGCCAGCTGATAGAGAATGTGCCGTAGAACTTGTCTTCTTTCTGGCTGCGGAACGTATCGGTATTATAAACACCGCCCACAAAGTAATCTATACCTTGGTGCGACACACCCACCCCGAGGCGGAACTCTGCCTGCCACGGTTGGCGGCTGCATGTTTGGTCAAAATGGTGGAACACGCCACCATCTACCGTGATATCGCGCGCCACATATTCCACATAGGCCTCACCTACCAAGAAATAAGAAATCTCTGCGGGGTTGTAACCGGGTTTCTCCAACAGGCTGATACCATACTGCGCAGCGCGGTTACCATTTACCATCATGGCAGGTGGCAAGTTGCGCCCATAACGCACCGACATACCAACACCGCCGCGTATGAATGCCGTACCCACTTCTTCACGCAAAATCAACGTGCCATCCGTTTCCCAACCATTGGGGCAGCACAACTCCAGCCAAGGCAGGCGTATATTCTGCTGTGCCGCCAACTGCAGCGTCACCTCAGAGGGTACTTGGTCATGCCAGCCATCCCACGTAGTCATACCGCAGGCCTCATGCAAGCCATTCTGCATATAGCGAGAAAGAGACGCATTACCCGTGGTACCCAATTGAAACTCCACAGCATTACCGAAATTTTCACCGCGCATCAAATAAGCACCACCCACTGCCAAATACCCGGCATAGGGGTGTTCCCCCATAACGGCACCGTTCGTATGAGTCGACGGGGTATATATATTTTGTGTGAGGCTGATACCCCAAGCATCTTTACTATTCAACCCCTGCGCATAATCCAAGCGCGTACCGTGAGAATAGCAGGAATCTTGACTGAATGCAGAGTCGTTCTCCATCACACCTCTGAAATGGTGCTGCGGTGTTGCCGTATAGCCGGGCTCACCGGGCTGCGGTATGGGGTTAAAGTAATCTACACCCGTTGAAAGAACAGCCATTGTTAACCATGGAATTGCACTCATGCTTACTGTAATACGCCTTATTCCTTAACAAGTCAAGCTAAAATCGTGACACATACAAAAACGCACATTTTACGGCTTGACCCCCCGCATAAAATATGTATATACTATCAGCATGAACATGCAATCTGCCTTGTATACTGCCCTTCTTCTCTGCACCGCCGCTCTTTGCCCGGCCGCAAACACGCCCACCCCGCCCTCAGCTCATAAACAGAACAAGCACAACTTCACTTTTCACGAAAGTTGGACCCCTCAACAACGTGCCGATTTGCTGCACATGTACCACATACTCAGTGTAGATTTGCCGAAAGACATGATTCAAGCAGCAAATACAAGCCATGAATTATCCATCGAACTTGAGGAGGGCGACACCTCCGAACAAGTTGCTGAAAAAGTAGCTGCAGCTTTAGAAGAAAACCGCAAACAGGCAGCAGAAAAAGAACCCACCATGGCAGAGCGAGCCGCAGCCCAAGCCACAACACTGCCCATGCGCAACCTGCTCAAAAAAACAGCCGCCGCCGGTCGGGGAGATGTTTACAACAAAGACGGACTCTCCATTGCTTACCTGGCCATCAGGCTCGGCATGCCGGAGCTTGCCAAAGAGCTGGTACGCCGCGGCGCAGACCCCAACAAACGCTACTTCGTCGGCACCGACCTCCATGTAGCAGGCCCTGCGTATGAAGACCTGCTGTGCGCTGCCGTTGGACAACAACCACTGTGTGAAACCGCCATCCTCACCCCCGAGCAAGCCGCAGACATAGTGCAATGGCTACTGGCCAACGGAGCAGACCCCAACAAAAGCCAGCTAAGCATGTTGAGCCTGTGCTGCCAAATGGAAATGATATTGCACAACCGCTGCACCTGCACCACCCTTATTCTTGACAAAATGCACACCCTACCCGCAGAGCACCAAGCAGAGCTCGCAGGAGCCATGCTCTGGCACGTACCCGGCTCTTGGGATACCTTCGAACGCCTCTTCCGCAAGGGCATCTTCACCCGCAAGGGTATGGAACAGAATCGTTCTTTCTTCTCCACATTCACATACTGCCCCGACGCCCCCGAGAAATTAGAAAAACTTATCGCCATGGGATTCGACCCGAATTACACACCCCCGCGCCGTGACAGAAAAGAGTTTAAAAACGACACTGAGTATGAAGAGTATCTCGATGAATATTATGAGGGAGACCGTTCTCCCTTGCTGGTTCTGCTGACGGAAATCGCATTTGCGGAGGATGAAGAAGAATTCAGCCTCCAACTGCAGTGTATGGAAACCCTACTGCGCCACGGGGCCACGGCAGAATTGGAAGAATTCCACCTGCCGCAAGATGAAGCAAAACGCGCCAAAATCATGTCACTTCTCCAACAGTACAACATCCCCGTGCTGAGCGAAGAGATTGAAACCGATGCGGAGGACGAAGAGGACGAAGAAGAAGATTACGAAGAAGACGAGGACGACAATTTTGAGGAGTAAAACGCGACTCGCGACACATACACACGCTCGCGCGCGAGGAAATAAAGGCATTTTAGGCTTGACAACAGGTAGATAAAAGGTATAGTGGGGGTGCGGGTTTATAACCTTCCCGCCACAAAAGACATGGAACCGATTTACGAAGGCAAAGCCAAGAGACTGTTCACGACAGATGACCCCAATGTACTGCGCATGGAGTACAAGGACTCCGCAACGGCATTCAACGGCGTCAAGAAGGAAGACTTTGAGAACAAAGGCCGCTTCAACAAGGCCATCACCCTGATTATCTACCGCATGCTTGAGGCACGCGGCGTAGAGACCCACTTGGTGGATGATGTAGACGACATCAACCTGCTGGTAAAGAAGGTATCCATCATCCCGCTTGAGGTAATTGTGCGCAACGTGGCCGCCGGCAGCTTCTCCAAGCGCATGGGCGTAACGGAGGGCACCGCCTTCAAGAAGCCCATCGTTGAGTTCTCTTACAAGGATGACTCCCTGGGTGACCCCTTCATCAACGATGACTACGCCCGCGAGATGGGCGCCGCCACCGAGGAAGAGTGCGCCAACATCAAGAAAATGGCTCTGCTGGTCAACGAGGTACTCTGCGAGTTCTTCCTGAAAGCCAACCTGCGCCTCATCGACTTCAAGATTGAGTTGGGCCGCTTGGCAGAAGACCCGAGCAAGATTGTACTGGCCGACGAAATCTCCCCCGACACATGCCGCCTGTGGGACGTAGAGACCGGCAAGAAGATGGATAAAGACCGTTTCCGCCAAGGTTTGGGTGGCTTCATGGAGGCCTACGCCGACGTACTGAACCGCTTGCAGAACTAAGATTTTCACCCCGCAGCCACCGTACTGAAAAAGTGCGGTGGCTCTTTTCAATTTTATGGCAACACTTACATTTGAGGTATTCAGCCGCTTTCAGTCCGCCACGGACGCCAACAAGCTGCTCTACACCCCCATTAACGACAAACTGACCTACAACCACACCCGCCTCTACACCGTAGAATGCGAGGGCGACGTGGAAGAAGCCGCAGCCTACATGCGCCGCGTGCTGGTAGACCCCATCTCTCAGAAGGTGGAAGAAGGCGGCACCCCCGCCTTGGAAGGCGAGCTGTTCTGCATCTCCTACGGCATCAAGAAAGGTGCGCTTGACTTGGAGAAAGAGGCTATTCTCACCAACTATGCAGGCCGCAAGGGGCTGCCCTTTACCCTGACCGCCCTCACCATTACGCAGAAGATTTACATCTTCGGCGAGGGTGACAAAGAGGCACTCTCCGCCCGCTTCTGCAACGACGTGTGCAACCCCGCCATCCACACTTGGAGCGTGAAGTGAAGTACAAAGTACAAGGTACAAAGTACAAAGTAAAAACAATTTTAAATTATGGCAACGTATAGACACATACCCGTACGCGACCTGAGCGAAGCAGAGCTTACCAAGCTGAGCCAGGACATGAAACTCTCCCTCTCTACGGAGGACATGCTGGTGGTACAGCAGATTTTCCGTGAGATTGACCGCGAGCCCACCGACGTGGAGCTTGAGGTAATTGCCCAAACGTGGTCAGAGCACTGTAAGCACCGCATTTTCGCCGCCACCATTCAGCACACCGTGAATGGCGAGACGGAGGAGATTAAGAGCATGTACAAAACCTTCATTCAGCGCCCGTCCAAAGAGATTATGGCGCAGAAGCCCGGCTTTGTGCTCAGCTGCTTTGTGGACAACGCCGGCTTCATCAAGCTGGACGACAACCTTTCCGTATGCCTTAAGGCAGAAACCCACAACCACCCCAGCGCCATTGAGCCGTATGCCGGCGCCAACACGGGCTTGGGCGGTGTGATTCGCGATATTCTGGGTGCAGGCAAAGGCGCTAAGCCCATTGCAAACCTGGACGTCTTCTGCTTCGGTGCCCCCGACACCCCGCAAGAGATGGTAGAGGGCCACAACATCATCCACCCGCTGGGCATTATGCGCGGTGTGGTACACGGCGTGCGCGACTACGGCAACCGTATGGGTATTCCCACCACCAGCGGTGCCATTCAGTTTGACCCCACCTACATTTACAACCCGCTCGTATTCTGCGGCACGGCAGGCGTTATCCCGCAAAGCGATATTGCCAAAGAGATGAAGCCCGGCTTGGCCGTGGTGGTCATCGGTGGCCGCACGGGTAAGGACGGCCTCCACGGTGCCACCTTCTCCTCTGCCGCCATGGGCGAGGAATCTGCCACCGAGGACCAACAGGCCGTACAGATTGGCAACCCCATTGAAGAGAAGAAGACGCTGGACGTGATTTTGGAAGCCCGCGAGCGCGGCCTCATCGAGTTCGTGACCGACTGCGGCGCCGGTGGTTTCTCCTCTGCCGCAGGTGAAATGCTCTCCGAAACCGGTGGCAACCTCTACTTGGAGCGCGCCCCGCTCAAGGAAACCGGCATGCTCAGCTGGCAAATCTTCCTCTCCGAGTCTCAGGAGCGCATGGTGCTTGCCGTGAAGCCCGAGAACTTGGAAGAGCTGCAAAGCTTGGCAGACACCTTCCAGACCGAGATGACCGTACTGGGCGAATCCAACGACAGCGGCGTGCTGCGTGTATGGCACAACGGCGAGCTCGTGGTAGAGATGGACAACTCCAAACTGCACGACGCCCCCACCAAGTACCTTACCTCCACCTTCACCCCTGCCCCTGCCCTGCAAGGTGTAACGCTTGACGACAGCAACCTGTGCGCCGACCTCAAACAGGTGTTCGGCGACTTCGCCATCGTCTCCCGCGAGCCCATCATCCGCGAGTACGACCACGAGGTGCAAGGCAACACCGTGCTCAAGCCGCTGGCAGGCGCCACGGCAGACGCCCCTCAAGATGCCTCCGTCATCGACATCGATGGCTCCGACAAGCTCATGTCCCTCGCCCTGGCTATTCTGCCCGAGTGGGGTAAGACAGACCCCTACGCCATGGGTACCGGCACGGTAGACGAAACCGTGCGTCAGCTGGTACTGGCCGGCACCAACCCCGACAAGATTGCCTTGCTCGACAACTTCTGCATGGGCAACCCCGAGTGCCCCACAGAGCTGGGCCGCATCGTAGAATGCGCCAAGGGTATCCGCGAGGCCGCATTGGCCTACGGCGCTCCCTACGTGTCCGGTAAAGACAGCTTCTACAACTACTTCGAGACAGAGGACGGCCCCGTGAACATCCCCGTCACCTTCCTCTGCTCCGGTTTCGGCGTTGTTGAAGACCCCGACCACGTGCGTGGCGCCTCCCTGCGCCGCAACAACAGCCGCATCTTCATTGTGGGTAACACAGAGGATGAAATGGGCGCCTCCGTCTATGCCCGCATCAAGGGTGTTAAGGATTGCAAGGTACCGCAGACCGACAACAAGGCCAACTACGCCATCTACAAGCAGTACTACGAGAAAGCCCTCACCCAAGGCCTCGTGCTCTCCGCACACGACTTGTCCGAAGGTGGTTTGGCCGTGGCTGCCGCAGAGATGGCATTCTCCGGCAAGGGTGGCATCTGCATCGACCTCGACAAGCTGCCCACCGTGGGTGGCTGGCAGAACAACGCCGTGCCCTGCTTCTCCGAAAGCACCGGCCGCTTCTTGGTAGAGGTAGATGAAGACATGGCAGACGAGTTCGCCGCCGCTATGGAGGGCACTCCCTGCGCCTGCATCGGCACCGCCACCGCAGACGGCAAGCTCACCATCACCGCCAAGGGCAACACTGTGCTCAGCGCCGATGTGGCAGAGCTCAAGAGCATCTGGAAGCACGGTCTTACCCCGTTCTATTAATCAACTTTGTAAATTGTAACTTGTAAATAGTACTTTTCGTTATGCCTCACGCATTACTACTGAAATATCCCGGCACTAACTGCGACGTGGAGACAGAGCGCGCCCTGCGTGCAGCCGGTTTCACCACGCAGGTACAGCCCATTGCCACCGCTACACCGCAGCATGTTGCCAAGGCTCAGCTCGTGGTATTCTCCGGCGGTTTCTCTTACGGCGACTACGTGATGAGCGGCCGCCTTGCCCAGCTGGAGACAGAGCGCTTCCTCGGCGATGCCTTGCACAAGCACTTCGCCAACGGCGGCTTCCTCTTCGGTATCTGCAACGGTTTCCAAATCCTCACCAAACTCGGCATCCTGCCCAAGGCCTCCCTCATCTGGAACAAGAGCGAGCGCTTTGAGTGCATGTGGGACAAGCTGGTAAAGGTAGCCCCCAATTGCCCCTACACCACCTACCTGCCCGCTGAGTTTGAGCTGCCCTCTGCCCACGCAGAAGGCCGCCTCGTGTGTGACCCCGGCGATGCCCAGAAGTACATGGATGCCGGCTGCGTTGCCCTGCAATATGCAGACAACCACAACGGCTCTGAGCTGCGCATTGCAGGCCTTATGGACCCCACAGGCCGCGCTATGGGCCTCATGCCCCACCCGGAGCGTTTCCTCAAGCCCCGCCACCACTACGACCCCGATTGGTCCGGTGATGCAGAATGGGGCTGGGGCTACTACTTCTTCAAGGGCGCTTTCGATGCGCTGAAGTAATAATCGCGATACCCCTCAATCCAAACCGCCGTTGTTCTTGCAACAGAACAACGGCGGTTTTATTTGCTCAGATTTTATTGCAAATCGATGATATAATCACCCCGGCATTACATAGGGTTATGTGAATCTTTTGGTTGGTAAATTGCAGTTTATCGGGGCATTATATGAGAGTGTAAAGAGCCGGACCTAAGCGCCCCGTTCAAGGGGTGCAAGAAAGCGAGATGCCGATATTCAGCAAGCCATTTACTTCTGAGGATTTACACAAGGAGGCTCCTCAGCAATCTGTCGCCGCAGGAGACTAACTCTATAAATCGTAAATTAAAATTTACCTATCTCATCAACTTCAAGCTTAAGCACCGCCTTAAAAAATCATAAAAACGCAAATAATCGTCACTATAAACGATATACCTTTAACGGTATCATTTTCAGAACAAATCATCAATGAACCACTAACAACAAGTACCGCCCATATAGGATTAAAATTCCAAACATCTATCAGATTCTGAAACATAAGCATTCATTAATTTACTTGGCAGAGCGTTTCTTTTGATCATACGCTTGCACACACTTTATATATTCATTTTTGTATTCGTCAAATACACATCGTAATTCCGGAGAATCACTGTAGTAGTCCTCAGCGAGACTCACATTATCAACAACGAACTGTATCCCCAGCAGGCCCGACACTTGGAAAAAACTTATATTCTCCTCAAGTTCGACATCTTTGAGTTCTGCCCGCAATGCAACCAATTGTTTTGTATAATACCTAATCTTTTGAGCATGGACATCATCATCCTCCGCACTATAGAATGCTAAGGATGCATTATGCCAAACACGCTGAAAATCAAGCAACCATTGACTCTCTTTTTTCTTTTCGCGAAATAAAGACGTAATTGAATCTAAGCTCAACGAACCGCCCAGCTGTATATGAGCAATCAGAAAACCACCCAACACACCTATTGTTATAAGAAACGGTTTCATGCAGAAAACACTATAGATGAATCAGAAGGCCTTACCGGGCAAATCGTTCGAAGAAGAGCAGCATGGCATCTACTCTGTCTCGTATGACCGGAGAATTATAACAACCGGCTTTTTTAATACGCTTCAATTCTGTATAGATATTCCTGAACGCCTCTTCTTCGAAGATAACGAAACTTCCGCTTTCTTCATCATAATTCTGAGCCCCATATATCATTGTAAAATATAAATAAGTCCAATAGAACTCCATAAATGATGCCCAAGCAAAATCAGAGCTTTCAAGGGAATCTTCAGATGCAGAAGTCACCCCTTTCAGGCAAGTATGCGCATGCAATAAATACAGATTACATAACAGAGAGGCACTACTATATACTTTCGACACATCATCAGAGAAGAAAAAATCGACCAGCACTTCCCCGAGGCTTCCACCTTCGGCAGCAAACCGTTTCAGCAATGAAAAAATCTCCTTATTCTCCTTCTCTATAATGAGGTCTATTTCTTCAAAACTCATTCCATGCACATGATGCAATTCGCTCATAGCCATAAAATGTATAGTGTATGCAGCAGTGACTTTTCCCAAACCCGCCGCCGTAAGTTCAGAATCTTCAAGCATTATATTCAGATAAATAATCGCCTCAGATAGGCCTTCCTTACAACCTAGTACCGCTTCATTCTTATCTGCAAACTTCTGTCGTTCTTCTGCTAAACGGTAGCTCCAAAACTTATCCCAATCAGCATTGCAAATCAAGAAAGGCAACTCCTCTGCAGAGGATTGTTTCTTTCTTTTTGCCTTCTTCTTAGGCTTTTTCTTAGAATCAGAGGCTTGTTTCTTTTGAACAGAAGTAGTATTATTCTGCTCATTACAAGAAATCAACGTGACAGCACCGCCCATAAGCGCGCCCCACCCGGCTATCGTCCATAATGTCTTTATTTTCATTTCAAAATCAGAAAGTAAATTTTATTCTCCGTATATTTGAACAACAACTTGCTTAATCAAAGCAGACCCATAATAATTGGCTTGCTTTATACGCATACACACTTTTGCCAGTCCATCTACCGTATCCCCATAATAGTCGAGTTGAACAACGGATGCCCACCGGGGATGAGTCACCACTACATAACGTTGCAAAGCGAGAAAAGATAACCAGAAGTAACCGGCTGTTTCTGCACTGCTTGGGTCATCCGGATTCAATGTTACCATCTTCAAAGATGACTCAACAAGGAAAAGATGCATATCACAATAACTCACAAAAGATTCCTTGAGAAAATCAAGCGGCATATCATCCCCATACCCATCCCCAATAATGGCTACTAAATATAAATATTCCCGGTTACACTCAGCATTCTGATTTTGCAATGAAACGGCAAGAATCTTGTCCAGCAAATCTTTTTGCTGTGATATCAAGTGCCCGTACGTCCTGTTTAATTGCTCCTCTGTTACGTGGTATTTAGACATCAGAGTTATCCTGAAAATCTCTCCCATCGCATATAGCCCAACAGCCCTAGCGGCAAAAACCTCACCACGCCCCTCATGCAGCAAAGAGGGCAGTTGTGATAGCAATGCATTTGTCAACTCCAAATTCTCGCGGTAGAGTTTCTCTGTCTCTTCCTGAGATGCTTGGGTATAGTACTTACTATCGCAGCGCACAAACTTCCAGCTATGGGTCGGGGTTTTAACGGCTGTAGGCGGTGTCTGCACCACCACAGGCTCGGGTTTCGGCGCGGGGGGAGGCGGCGGGGGTACCAAGGCCATTCTTTGTTCTTCGGACAATTTATCGAGAATCTTTTCAGCATCTTCAGGCCACTCGCGGACGGCTATTTCATAGTACACGCGGGCTTTTTCCATATCCTTCGGCAAACCTTTACCGGTGGCGTAGGCTCGCAGCAATTTTAAGACGGCCTTTTTATCGCCATCTTTAGCACGAGCTTCCCACCACGACACGGTAGACTTGAGAGGCAGTTTCTCCAAGCGTTTAACGGCATTCTTATTACCGGCCTCGGCA
>JBGVMR010000029.1:0-21385 GCA_045124875.1 Akkermansia sp. | reverse complement strand
CAACACCCTAGCAGGAAGGGGTGTGGGGAAGGGCGGTAATGAGCCCTTCCCCACGTAGCGTGGCATAAAATTTCACCTTTTTCATTTTCATAATTGACTTACGGGGCGCCACCGCCGGGCTATTGTATGTCGCCCCGCATGTGCGGGGCTCAAAAATTCCGCTCGCTAACGCGAGCCATCTGCCCGCTATACTCCGATTTATCGACCGGAATGTTTAACAGAGCGATTCGAGGTCTGCATAGATATTAAGAAGGGGAAGGCGTGGCATTGACAAAGGGGGTAAAATGGTGTATTCTGAGGCGCAGCGAACAGATAATTTCAAGATGATGAAAAAGATAGCTATAATAGCCTGCACAGCATGTTGTGGCATAACAGCGGTACAACCGCAGGCAGGGGCCGAGGTTGCCGAAGCTGCCGTATTACCGGCCGATGAGGCAGAGCTTATGGTGAATGAGGTTATCACCATCTTGAAAGAAATGGCAACGATATTGGAAAGCGTGCAAGATAAAGACAGCGCGGACGCTGCTGCCAAACAACTGGAGGCGCTGGAAGCCCGCATGCAGCAATGCCGCCATAAGTTGCAAGCAATGCCCAAGCTCGATAAGCCCACCCGCGATAAATTGCACCAGCAGCTGATGACCGCGGTGTTCTCGCTGGCCCCGCGTATTCAGTCTGCCGTGGCCCGTATCAAAAAGAATGAATACTACGGCAGCGCAGAACTCAGAAACATAGCCCATGAACTGTAACGGTATGAAAATCTCCGCATTTATAGCCGCCGCTGTGGCCTGCACTCCTCTTGCCTCAGCAGATACCTTGTGGGCAACCGGCGTGAGCCGAGAGCAAGGTTGGTATGATTTTAATAAAACTCGCGATGGCTCGCAATCCGAAATGTGTTGGGCTATTTGCGCGGCGAATCTTGTTGCCTGGTGGCAAAATGCACAACCCGCACAAAACCTGCCGAGCGGCGTACCCATGGGGGATGCGGTGTGGGATATTTATAAGCAAACGTTTACCAACGTGGGGAGCGACCCCGACCAAGGTATACGCTGGTGGTACTCCGGCAAGTATGACCCCATGTTTGCCGACGAGGTGCCCAGTGCTGCCATTACCACAGATGCCACCGGCAGCTACTATGCGGACCGCGCGGGGCAGGGTGATGAGTTTTTCTACAAGCTGATATACCGTGGTCGCGGCAACCAGGTGAATGCCGAGACGGTGACCCGTGCTTTTTACGAGGGGTTCTCACGCGGTGATGCTTTTTGGATTGGGGTTTCGTTCTATCGCCGTAATGGCGAGCTGCACACGCATTCGCTCTCCGTTTGGGGGGTAGATGTTGAAAAAACGGCGGATGCCACCCCTAAAGTCGTTGCTTTGTACATGACGGATTCGGACGACGGTAACCGCTGCCTGCACCGCATACCGCTCAAGGTAGAAGACGGCATGCTCAAATTCGATTGCCCGCAGCACCCCCTGTATGGGCGAATCGGCGATATTACCATTACCAACTACACCGGGCTGTACGTTAAGGAATAGCCGCCAGTAGGGCTTTGGTATACTCGTGTTGCGGGTTGTTGAACACGGCCTCTGCTGTGCCGTATTCTACGATTTTGCCGCGCTGCATCACGGCTATGTGGTCTGCTATGTAATGCACCACCGATAAATCGTGAGAGATGAAAAGCAGGCTGATGTTCATCTGCTGCGTGAGCTCTGTCAATAAGTTAAGTATTTGACTTTGGATAGAAACATCCAGCGCAGATACCGGCTCGTCTGCCAGTAATAAAGCCGGGCGGGGGGCTATGGCGCGTGCTATGGCGATGCGCTGGCGTTGCCCGCCGCTGAACTCATGCGGGTATTTGTACATGTGCTCGGGGCTCAGCCCCACGCGTTGCATCAGGGCGGCAACGGCCTCTTCTCGCTCTCGCTTGGGTATGGCTACTCGCCGGCTGAGCGCCTCGGTAAGGGTGGAGAATATGCTCATTCTCGGGTTGAGTGAGGCGTAGGGGTCTTGAAAAACCATCTGAAAATCCGTACGGCGGCGCTGCACTTCTTTTGCCGGCAGGGTGCTCAGGTTGGTGCCATTCAAAATAATGTTGCCCGAGGTAAGCGGCTGCAATTGCATGATGGCACGCGACAGGGTAGATTTTCCGCATCCGGACTCGCCCACCAGCCCCAATATGCTGCCTTTCTCCAGGCTCAGGCTTACCTCATCAACGGCTCGTATTACCTCACCCGTTGTGCCCCAAGTGTTGCGTACGGGGTAATGCACACATGCTTTGTTGATTTCCAGATATGCCATGGGCGCGATTCTAGCAAACTCACCCCTCTTGGTCAAACAAAAACACGCCCGATTAATCTCGGGCGTGCCAAAAGTGTATTTCGGGTAAGCTCATGGCTTACCGAGGGCTACTTACTTCTTGCTAACCTGAACAGTGGGGGTTTCAACGGTCTCAGGAGTACCCTGATTCTGCTGCTGCTGGCAGGAAACGAGAGCAGCGGCGGCAAGAGCGAGAACAGCGATGGTCTTCATAATGATCTTTACTAGTTTTGATTGTTTGAAGGTGTCCCCAGTCCAAGAGTAGGAAAAGGGCGCAAGCGCAGTTTACATTATTTTTTTTGTCTTGGCAAGCCTAAAATTCATTCATGTCATATATAAGTTAGAAAAATTTAACTATTTACAGCTTCTTATTCTTTTATTATAAACGAATTAAAAAACAGTTAAAAAATGTAATTTTTTTTGATAAAAATGTGAATAACATCTGTAATGAGTTAAAAAAGAAAGTTATGATGCACTTTTTTGAGGGGGAAAACCGAGTTGTGCGTTAAAAAAATCCGCGCAAGTGGGGGTGCTTGCGCGGGATGAAATGGGCGGGGAACGTTATCCCGCATAAACTGCTGTATTAATCAACGGGAACGATGGTGATTTGGCCATCGGCATCTGTGGTGAGGCGCATCATTTTACCGGCGGGTATTTCAACCTCTTTACCGTTGATGCTTACCTTGACGGCGGCATTCTGCATGGGGCAAGCAGGTTTTTCATCTGCTGCGGGCAGCGCCGGGGTGGGCAGCACGGGGGTATCAGGCTCTGCCGGCTTGGTGTCGCATGCGGGGGTATTGGTAGCACCGCACTTGTTATCGGGCGTGCAGGTGCAGGGTTTGGGGGCAGGGCCGCAGTTGCAGGGCTGCCCGCAGAAGGGCTTGGGCATACCGCATGCCGGGGGGTGGGGCAGGTTGATGGTGCCACTCCGGGAGCAATGCACCACATGAACACGTTTGGGCATGGGTACATCTACCTCTTGCCCGTTGATGTATACATTCATGGAAACCTCGGGGTCCTCGCAAGCGGGTTGCGGGGTGGCGGGGGCTTCAGTGGGGCCGCACTTGCTGTCGGGCGTGCAGGTGCAGGGTTTGGGGGCGGGGCCACAGTTGCAGGGCTGCCCGCAGAAGGGCTTGGGCATACCGCATGCCGGGGGCTTGGGCAGGTTGACGGTTACACCGTGAGGGCTATGTGCCACATGAACACTTTGGTGTGCGGGTACCTCTACCTCTTGCCCATTGATGTATACCTTCATGGAAACTTGGGGAGCCTCGCAAGCGGGTGCTTCGGGTGCGCCGCACTTGTCATCGGGTGTGCCGGGGCTGGGCTCAGGGCCGCAATGGATGAAGACGCGGCCGTCGATGGGTTTGGCTGCCTCGGGGGCAAAGCGGCAAGTGGTTTCAATCTCGGGGCGCTCTGTTGGGGTAATAGTTTGTGTTTTGTGGACAGGGGTTTGCAGGTCGCTGATAATGCCGCTTTCAATCATGTGGGCGGCAATCTCGGGCGGCAGCTCATGGCCGTGGATGAAGACGCGCCCGCCCTCTTGTACAACGGGCACCATGGGGTGCGGCATGGGCGTTTCAGCTGTTGCCGTGGTGGTGCGGATGCGGAACACGCCGTCTTTCTCCCATTCTGCTACCTCTTCGGGGGTCAGCTCTTTGCCGTTCACGAAAACTCGGGTTTCGGAGAATACTTGAACCGGGCCATCGGGGGTGTGCACAATCGGCGCTTGCGGCTCTTGGGCATAAAGAACCGGCGCCATCAACATTGCTGAAATGAAGCTTGCTTTTTTCATTTGTAAAAAATAAGGGTTCGATGCTAAGCAGTATAGCGGGTTGTCTTGCGTTACGCAAGTGTAATGAGATGGCCTGACAGAAAAAAGAGGCAAACCCTCCCGTTCTTTGGGTGTGCTGCAAGTTTAATGGCTTGCACGCGGAATGCGTATGGAGTAATATAGAGGGCATGCAAGGTGAGATATATACATGTAAAAATGGTTTGACGGTAATCGTAAACCGCCAAACGGCGTTTCCCGTGGTGTCGGTGCAAGTGTGGGTAGGCACGGGGGCCGAGCACGAGGGGGAGCATGCGGGGGCCGGGTTGTCTCACCTTATTGAGCACATGGTGTTCAAAGGTACCAGTACTCTCGATGCCCAGCAACTTAATGAAGAGGTAGCGGACTTGGGCGGTATCTGGAACGCCTATACTTCCACAGACCGCACCGTGTACCACATAGATGGCCCCGCCGCCAACTGCCGCCGGTTTACCGAGATTTTGTTGCAGCTGGTGTACAGCCCCACTTTCCCCGCAGATGAGTTTGAGAAAGAACGCGAGGTTATACGCCGAGAAATGGCCATGTACAATGATGACCCGCGAGATGCCTCGTACCGCGCGCTCGTAGGCACCCTGTATAAAGTACACCCCAAGCGTCTGCCTGTTATCGGCGAGCAAAAACGCTTTGATGCCCTTACCCATGACGATATGGTGGCTTACCACCGCAACCGCTACACCCCCGGCAATATGTTTGTGTGTGTGGCGGGTGATGTGACCCCGGCAGAGGTGTTCAGCATGGTAGAAGATGCTGTGGCGGCCATACCTGCGCGCGCCGCTGTGCACCATGCACCCGTGCAAGAGCCCCGCCAGTGGGGCAAACGCCTGTACCGCACAGAGTTTGCGCAACCTACCAGCACCCTGATGCTGGCATGGCGCATACCGCACGCTCGCCATGCAGATGCCGCGCCGTTGGCGGTGCTGGCCTCGGTGTTGGGTGATGGCCGCGCCGCTTGGTTGTACAAAAAATTCCATGATGAAACAGCCCAAGCGCACGATGTGTCTGCCAGTGTGATGCCCGATAAAGAGGGAGAAGGCGCTTTTATTATTGAGGCAGACGCCGAGCGTGCCAACAGAGATGCCCTGCGCGATGCCCTGCTGGACTACGTTGCCCGCTTGCCCGAGGCAGACTTTACCCAAGGCATACAACGCGCCCTGCGCCAAATTGAGGCCCAACGCTTGCGCACCTTGGCCACGGTGCAGGGGCAAGCCGCCCTCACGGCCATATGTTGGCACCGCTCCCGCAACTTGCAGGCAGATACCGAGTGGGCAGAGGCCTTGCAACGTGTTACCACGGCAGATATTGCCCGCGTGTGCGCCGCATACCTGCGCCCCGAGCGTCTTTGCGAGGTGAGCGTTGACCCCGTGGGCAGCAACCCCGCGCCCGCAGCTGCCACTGCCACCCACGGTTTACCCGCCCCGGTAGAGCATGTGTTGCCCAATGGCTTGCGGCTTATCATGCGGGTAGACAAACGCGTGCCCATGGTCTATACAAGCCTTACCATGGCTGCCGGTTGCCGCACAGAGACAGCCGCCACCGCCGGTATCAATAATCTGCTGGCAGAATGCATGCTGAAAGGCACCACCACCCGCAACTCTGCCGAATTGGCAGATGCCGTTGAAAACCTGGGTGGCCATATTAACTGCACAGCCGGCAATAATACCTTGTCTCTTTCCACCCGAGCATTGGCAAATGATGCCCATACCATGCTGGAGCTCATGGCAGATGTGGCCCTGCACCCCACCTTCCCCGAGGATGCGGTGGCCATGGCCCGTGAGGATATGGAGGCAGATGTGCTCGACTCTTTGGAAGACCCTGCCTCCCTCGCTTTCCGCCATGTGCGCCACGCTTGTTTCGGGGCGACCTCATACGGTAATCACCCCGATGGCACGGTAGAAAGCGTGCAATCCCTCACCCGCGAGCACTTGGTGCAGCAGCATGCGCGATTGGTGTGTGCCCGCAATGCCGTGCTGGTTGTTACGGGCGATTTTGCACCCGACTCCATCTTGCAGGCTGCCACACGCCTCTTCGGACCCATGCCGGCAGGTGCCCCGGTCTCTTGCACCCCCACCCCGCAGCAAATGTGTGCAGACCTCACCATTGGTTGCGATAAAGAACAAGCTGTGCTGGTGCTGGCCCTGCCCGGTACCACAGCCACGGCAGATGACCAACTGTTGCAAAGCATCTTTGCAGAGTGGTGCAAAGATATGGCCGGCCCCATGTTTGCAGAGATTCGCGAGAAGCTGGGCCTGGCCTACTACGCCGCTGCCGCAGAGCTGCTGGGCACAGATGCCGGGTGCCTGTATTTCTACTTAGGCACGGCCCCGCAAATGTTGCCCCAAGCCAGACAGGCGCTGGAGCAATTGCTGGCCGACCTGGCGCAACACGGTATGCCCGCCGAGGCGTTGGAGCGCACCCGCTCTACCATGCTTACGCAACGCTTGCTCAACGAGCAGTCGGGCGCCAAAACCTGTGCGGCCTCTGCCGTCAATGCCGTGCTGGGCTTACCTGCCGATTATGCGGATACCTTGCCGGTGCGCCTGGCCGCTATTACACATGAGCAAATGCAGGCTTGGCTTCGCCGTACCCTCGCCGCCACCACCCGCACGTGGGTAAGTGTTACGGCTTCAATATAAAATTATAAATAAGACCGTAATTTATTGCTTTGTAATAAAAAAGCCCCGCATGAGCGGGGCTTTTCAAGCGGAGAGAGAGGGATTCGAACCCTCGGTGACATCTCTGCCACGTTCGATTTCGAGTCGAGTGCCTTAGACCAACTCAGCCATCTCTCCATGCTGTCGGTGAGACGAAGCGGGGGTATTATGAGTGCAAGGTAGTGAATTGTCAAGAGATTTTGTGTTGACAGACACATTTAGCTTGAGAGGGCGGGGTAAAATATGGTAGAATGAGCAAGCGTCAATTTTAACCACAAATAACAATATGAAAATGATTCAAAAAGTGGCGGGCATGCTGGGTTTGGTTGCAAGTATGTTGTGCAGTAATGCCACAGCTATAACGCTGGAGGATTTGCATTTGCCGATGACCCGAGATGAAGCAGACCGCAGCCTCACTAAAGATTACCAATACACCATTTTGTCTGACAGCACCATACGCCGTACATGGAAATTGGATAAGCGCACGGTGCATATGGATTTTAAGCTCAATCGCACCGGGCAAGCACTGTGCATTGCCATTGAGTATGATACACCTGCCCCTAAAAAAGTGGTAGATAAAGATATTAAAGCGATTACGGGTGGTAAGTCAGGTTATAAAAAGTTGGGTAAACCCAAGAAGAATACGAATACTTATGGCTTGGAGCACGCATTGGGTGCCAAGGTGAAAGATGCCGATGGTAAGGGGGATGGGTGGATATTCGTAGAACACAGCTCTGCTGCGCGTAAAAAATGCACCCGTGTGGTGTATTATGCATCCAAACCCACGCGCGACCGCCTGAGCATCGGCGAGGCGCGTACAGATGGCGGCTACACCGCCATGGGTAGCTCCGGCAGCAGTGTAGATATCTCTGCGTTGGTAGAAGATGAGGAAGACCGCAGAAGCGCTAAACCTGCCGGTAAGCGTGTGGCTTTGGCCGATACGCCGGAAGAGCCCGCAGCCTCTGATGCCGGCGCGGATGATGGTTTCAGCACCCCGGATGCAGAAATTACTCTGGATGACGATGAGCCTGTTGTTCAAAATAAGACGAAATCAAGCAGTGAGGATAAAGCTGCTGCCGCAAATGCCGGTAAGGGGTTCTTGCCGCCGAGTGTTTCTGCACCGGTGCAGAAGATGCTGGGGCTTTCTGCCATGGTGACAGACATTCTCATTGTGGCGCTGCCGCTGTTGCTGCTTATCATCATCTGGCGCGTGTTGGTAAACAAGAGCCGAGCCAAGGCCCGCCAAAAGGAGGCAGAGAGAATCATGAACAAGAAGCCGGGGCAATCTCAGAATGATGCAGAGTAAGGGCGCGCAGTCAAACTATCTGCTTGACCCCGCCTTTGCAAAAGAGTAGAACAGAGCACCTCCATGTTCAAAAAAATCATACTCAGCACCGCCGCATGCCTCATGCTGGTGCAGTGTCACACGCTCAAATCTGACTGTGAAGCACTGGCCGAGCGTGAGGCGCAGATTGCTCAAGAACAAGTGGGCGACTATTACATAGGCCGCCGCTACTACATACCCTATACCCGTTTTTGGGGGTATTTGAGAAAACCCGGGCAAAGTTGGCGCACGGCAAAGCTTGTCATTATGGATGAACACACCTGCCGCCAGCCCGACCGCGGTATTGAACCCCCGTTGGATAACCCGGTGTTCGGCAGTGATCATAATGTGGAGTATATTATACACGGCAATTACACCGGCACCAGCGCCTATGAGCCCAACACCAACCAGGCTTTGCCCGTGTTCCGCCTCACGGGGTACGAGGTGCGCAGCAAGGATGCCGGGTTCCTCTTTGTGCCGTCCGAAGAATACACGACAAAAAACGTATCTTTACAACCGCACCTCATGCCCACGGCAGAACAATGTGCCACATGTCGATAATATGACGCGCATTTGCCGCGCACATCGCCTGAAAACCTGCTATACTGTTCGGGCAATTCGGGTGGCACGGCATGCCTAACGCATCTGCATATACAAGTATCTCGTCTGTAAATTATTATGGCTCAAACAAAGATTATCGTTGGTCTTGAAATGGGAAGCACCAAAACCTGTATGGTGGTAGGAGAGGTCCGCCCGGACTCTACGGCTGCCATCATCGGTGTAGGGGAGGTTCCCAGTGCCGGTATTCGTACGGGCGAGATATCTAACATGAGCATGGCGCGCCAATGCTTGTTTGACGCATGGCAGCATGCACAAGACCATGCAGATGTAGAGATTACCAACGTCATTCTCTCTGTAACAGGTGAGCATATTTACGGTGAAAACGGGCAGGGCTCTTACCGCTTGCCTGATGATGAGGATATCATTGAATATGAGCATGTAAACCATGCTCGCGAAAAGGCGGAAAAGATTGAGATTGCCGCAGACCGCTTTGTCATCAACCGCGAAATGGGCAATTTCAGTATTGATAACCGCGAGACATCTCACCACCCGGTGGGGCTCACGGGGCGCACGCTGGATGTGAAATGCCATGTGATGCACGGTATTCTTACCCGCATCCAGAATTACCTGATGTGCGCCCGCCAAGTGCCGTTGGAGGTAGAGGATATTGTCTTTGCGCCACTCGCTACGGCGCAGGTGGTATTGACTCGCCAGCAGAAAGAAGCCGGGGCTCTGCTTATTGATATAGGTGGCGGTACCTCAGACTTTATCTGTTACAGCAATGGTGACATTGTCGCCAGTGGTTGCATACCCGTGGGTGGTAAAGCCATTGATAAAGACATCGTAGAGCAGAGCAGCCAACAAATGAGTACCAAAGCTGCAGAGGTGCTTAAATGTACGGAGGGTAACGCCTTCGGCGATGTTAAGGATACCTCGCCCGCCTATTATCGCAGCGATTTGGGGCATGAGGTTTCCATACCTCGCGGTTTGCTGAATAAGATTATACGCGACCGCTTGGCCTCCATCCTTTTGCAGGTAAGAGACAATATACCGCCGCAAGTGCTGAGCCAAAGCGGTATGACAGTGTACCTCTCGGGCGGCACCAGTTTGATGCGTGGCTTGGATAACTTGGCTCAATTCATATTCAAAGTGCCGGTGCGCCAACCGCTGCCACCCAGCACGGGAGATGACTACACCTACTTGTCGGACCCCCGCTACTGCACGGCCATAGGCCTTATCCGTTTTGCTCAAAAGTGTGATGCTGCCCTGCGCCGTAAACAAGGCGGTTGGTGGCGCCGTTTTATCAACTTCTTCCGTGGGCGCCATTGATGCGCCACCGCACCCGTAATTTACAGTGAAGGACGAATCGCAAATTATCGCTGCGCTTGAAATCGGTACCACCAAAACCTGTATGGTGGTAGGTGAAATTCATGCAGACGGCCCCTCTACTATCTTAGGTCTGGGCGAGGTGCCCAGTACCGGTATGAAGGATGGTGTCATCGTTGATAGAAAGCAGGTAATTAACAATATACGTGATGCCTGGCAAATTGCTCAAGATCACTCCAATGTGGATATTCAGAGCGTCTACGTAGCCATCACGGGCGAGCATATTATGGGGCAATTAGGGGAGGGATTCTGCTACTTGTCCGATGTAAATAACACGATAACGCAAGATAACATAGACTTGGTAGACAACCACGCCTCTGCTTGCGAATTACCGTTAAACCGCACCTTTATCAGTTGCGAACAAGGCAGCTACCTGATAGATGATACTAAGGTAGTAGATGAGCCCTTGGGGCTCTACGCCAGAAAATTGTCTACCCAGAGCCACGTCATTCATGCGGATAGCGATACGCTCAAAATGATTCATCAGTGCATACGCAATGTACCGCTTGAGGTTGAGGACTATGTGTTTTCTCCGGTGGCGACGGCTCATTTCATGGCCAGCCGCAAAGAGCGCCATGCCGGTGCCTTGATTATTGATATCGGCAGTGGCACCACGGATTACGCCTGCTATTGCGATAACACCCTTTTGGCATGCGGCTGCATACCGCAAGGGGGTAATACCATTAACTCTGATATTATGGAGCTGGCCGGGGCTGATATGACTTTTGAGGCTGCAGAAAGCCTCAAGTGCCACCAAGGTTGCGCCTTCGGTAGCAGCGACGATTACACCCCCGCTACCTATACGGATGACCTCGGCCTCATTTACAGCATGCCCCGCGGTAAGCTTAATGATATTATACGCGACCGCTTGGCCGATATCTTGCAAAGTGTAAAAGCTGAAATACCGGCGTATGTGTGGGACCGCCCCAACATGGCCGTGTATCTTTGCGGCGGCGGTAGTCTTATGTTCGGGCTGGATCGCTTGGCCAAGTTCATCTTTAAAAAGCGCGTATACCAACCGTTTGACCCTGCCAGTAAAGAAGATTACGCCTACATGAGCGATGCTCGTTACTGCACCACCATTGGGGTTATCTACTACGCCATGCAGAAAGAAAGAGAAAAAGAAGAACCCGAACAGCGTGGCTGGTTTAAACGCTTGCTTGGTATTTTTCGCAAAAAAAGCTGATATTAACATTTAATTTTCATCACATTATGCTTCCCTATCAAACTATATCCCGTAAGGAACACGGTATCTCCATTGTAGGCATCGGCGGCGCAGGCTCCGGTATCTTGCAATGTTTTGCCGGCTCCAGTGCAGATAACGTCAAGCTCTATACGGCCTCTCTTGATGAAAGAGTGGGCCGAGCTTTGGGCGACAATGTGCAATTTATTCAGCTGGGAGGCGGGCTTAACCATGGTTTGGGCTCCGGTGGCGACCCCGATGTAGGCCGCCGTGCAGCAGAAGAAAGCAGGGAAGAGCTTGAGGCCATGTTGGAGAATACCCGCCTGTTGGTTATGGTTGCAGGCTTGGGTGGTGGCACCGGCTCCGGTGCAGCGCCGGTATTGGCTCGCATGGCACAAGAGAAAGGCGTGTTTTTGGTAACGGTGCTACTGATGCCTTTCAGCTTCGAGGGTAAGCGCCGCCGCGAGCAGGCAGATAAAGCTCTGGCAGAAATATCTTGCCTTACGGATATTCTCTTCTGCTTTGAGAATGACTACATGGAGAACCTCTTTACCACCAACCGCGGTGCACGCGCCGTGTTTGAAGAGGTAGACCGCTTGCTGGCTAAAGCCACGGCTGCCGTGCCCATGTTGGCTTCATCGCCCGGCTTAATTAACCTCGGGCTTGATGAGTTGGCCACTGCCTTGGAGAATAATGACAGCCGCTGCCTTTTTGGCTCCGGTAAGGGGTATGGCGCCAATCGTGCAGAACAAGCTGCCCGCAGTGCGCTGGAATCTCCTTTGGTGGCATATAGAGGCTCCCTTCAATACGCCCGCACCGTCATTGTGCATGTTGCCGGCGGTGAAAATATGTCTCTGCATGAAATCCGCGTGGCGGTAGAAACCGTTAAAAATGCCTTGGCGGATGAAGAGGTGAACATCTTCTTCGGTACTACGGTTAAACCTCACTTGGGCGATGAAATCCGTGTCACCATTATTGCTTCCGTTAATTCGGTAGAGTTCCATGCCGGTATTGCCAAACAGATTGAAGAAGAAAAGCTTGCAGCAGAAGCAGCCGCCCTTCAACCGGCCCCCGAAGAAGAACCTGTTATAGAAAAAGAGACAGACGAGCAAGAGGACGGGGAAGAAGAAACCCTCGACTCAGAAGGCGATGACCTGTACGCCGATGAGCCCGAGGAAGAAGAGCTTGAGGCAACTTCTGATGATGAGGAAACAGCCCCCGAGGAAGAAGATGAGCAAGATGAACAAACTGCCGCCCCTGAGCAGAAAATGCACCAAGGCGAGCTTACGTCCATATTGCCCGCTTCCAATACCAAACTTTCTGCAGATGACCAAATGGAGCGCGCCCGCAGGCTCTTTGCAGAGGTAGATGCCGCTGCGGATTATGCACCGGCTGCACGCTCCTCTGCACCGGCTGCCGGTAATGCAGATGCCGGCTCCTTGCGCCACCACGACCTCCGTAGCATTTTCCCGGATTAAAGGGCATGGCCAAACGCTATATTGTATACGCGCTTTGCGCTGTTCTTAGTGCAACGGCATTCACCGGCTGCTCCTCTGCCGTGATGGCTGAGTTTGATCCCGCATGGTCTCCCATTGGCAGTGCTGCATGGTACGCGGCAGATGAAGATATGACTCACTTCTACTCCGTCATTACTCACCCCGAGTACCGTGACGAGTTTTTGGAGCAATATGAGCAAAGCGACAATGAGGACGACCGCGAATATGCCACCAAGTTCAGAGCCGGCTGTCGCAAGGCCGATGCTGCGGCAGAGGTGTTCGCTCAAATGAGCCCCCGAGAAAAAACGGATTTTGCCTTGGTTTACGTCAAAGAATATACGGCCTCCCTTCAAAAACACCATATAGCCACTACAGAAGACTTCGGGGTCAACAATCGCCACCTTCGTATCGGTAATTGGGATGGCATGTTTACCCGCGCTCTTGCTTCCTTATCCCCGGAGCAGCAGGCGCTTCTTAATACTTCGGGCGGTGAATTCATGATGAGCGGTTACGGTGGCTATATGGTAGCGCGTTACGTTGCCTACAATCCCGATGTGCCGGCAGAAATCCGCCGCCAAGCTCTGTTTATTGTCAGCCTCTGGCAAGTGTGGTCCGATGGCGAGCATGGTTACCGCAGTAATTGGCTTCGCGAGCCGAAAGCCTGACTCCGCCCCACCCCTGCAGGCCTCAGCAATTTACCAAGAAGATATAAATTTGCTCTAATACCTTGATATAGCCGGCTTGGTAGTCCAAGATGCCGCACCGGTACACTGCGCCCAAAAGAAGCGCTGAATATGCCAGTTTGACGAGCATGGCGCCCCATGCGGTGGGCTTTGTTTTGAGGTATGAGAGAAGCCCGTTTCCTTTGTCTTCTGCGCACATTCTGTTAAATGCATACAAGCCGCCGATGCTGACAACGGCGGCTATTGCCAAAAGATGCGGAGAAATCATGATGAGTGTGGCCATAAAAGCCAGATTGGCAATGGCCTGTATGGTATCCACCGCGTAATAGATTATGTGCCGCAGTGTAAACATTAAGGGTACAAATAATTTATGCTTAATGACCCGCATGCGGCCATCTGTAAACTCGGCAAGCCGGTATTGTTGCGTATATTTTATGCCGCTCGCATCATCTGCATGATAGTTGGCTTCTACTCTGTAAATGGCCAACAATATCAGCATGGCAAAACACGCAAGCAACGTGCATATACCCGTGCCATGCAGTGTCCATTGATAATGCTCCATCCAATATATCACTATCCCGGCTATGGCTGCCCCTATGAGTATAAACTGCAAAAAGCCGTGAAGGATTACCTGCAAGATGACGAATGTCTTGAGTATGAATTGAAAAAACTTGTATATATACCCGTAGAAAGAATGCTCAAAAGCTTTCTTTTCTGCCAGATATTGCTCAGTGTTTTTTTTCTGAATTTCAGCTCCCTCCTGCTCTCTGATACGCTGCTCTTCCTCATATTGAACAATAACCTGTGTCAGATTTTGTTCTTTGTAAATTTCACGCAGCTCGTTTTCTTTATCCGCAGAGTAATCCATTCCGGATTCTTTTTCGAAGGCCTGTAAATCAGTCTCTGCTAAATGAATCAGACGCTGTATTTTATGTGCGTAATCGTATCTTTCTCCGGAAATCATATGTGTTGCACCGCGTGTAAGTATTAGATTGGTACGCTGCAACCGCAGCTCTCAGGATAACGTGGCATTCGTATATTCCGCTATGGTGAGACCTTTATAGCACAATTCTTCAGTTCGTGTCAAGTGTTCTGCCATGTAATGATAACGGTGGGCTGTATGGGGCTCTTTATCTTGCTTGTTTTTATTCCGGTTACTATTATTTTGAAGTGTTCAGTATAATAACAAATCTGCGTACGGAGTCAAGGAAAAAGCATTTTTTGGCCGTAATGTGCTTAATTGCCACAATATGATTGACATTAGGGGAATAAGGGGGTATACTGGCGCGCGTATGAGCACACCCACAAAGAGCTATAAAGACACCATCTTCCTGCCGGACACCACGTTCCCCATGCGCGGTGACCTTACCACCAAGGAGCCGGCTCGTCTTGAAAAATGGGAAAACGAGAAGCTTTACGAGCGAATTACCGGCCGCCGCAAAGCTCAGGGTGCGCCTACTTTCATATTGCATGACGGCCCTCCCTTTGCCAATGGTGACGTACACATGGGCACGGGCCTCAACAAGATTCTCAAAGACTTCATCGTTAAGAGCAAGACGATGAGTGGCTACTATGCTCCCTTTATTCCCGGTTGGGACTGCCACGGCTTGCCCATTGAAGCTAAAGTGGTAAAAGAACACCAGGGGCTTGAGCCTGCCGAGATTCGCCGCCGTTGCACGGAGTTTGCGCTGGGCTACCTCGACCAGCAGCGCCAGTCTTTCCGCCGCCTCGGCGTCTTCGGCGATTGGTTCAACCCGTATGTGACCATGTACCCCAAGTATGAGGCCGGCATTCTGCGCGTGTTCGCCAAGTTGGTGGAGAGCGGCGCCGTTTACCAGTCCATGAAACCCGTGCAGTGGAGCTACGCCCACCACACCGCCTTGGCAGAGGCTGAGGTAGAGTACATGGAGGATACCTCCACCGCCATTTACGTGGGCTTTAAGTTGGATGGTGCCGTTAACGGTGTGGAAGATTGCGAGATGGTCATCTGGACCACCACCCCGTGGACCCTGCCGAGCAACCTGGCCATTGCCCTTAACCCCGATTTCACCTATGTGGTAGGCCGCTATGCCAAGGATGGCGCAGAGCGCAAGTTCATCGTGGTGCGCGAGCTTATCGAGACCTTCACCGCCAAGACCGGCTGGGTGCTGCAAGAGGAGCTTACCACCTTCATCGGCAGCGAGCTTGAGAAGCGCACCGCCCGCCACCCCTTCTTGGACCGCGAGTCTCTCATCATCAATGCCGCATACGTAACAACGGATGCCGGTACGGGTGCCGTACACATTGCCCCCGGCCACGGTGCAGATGACTACATTGCCGGCATGGCCTATGGCTTGCCCGTGCTTTCCCCCGTGGATGATGACGGCAACTACACCGCAGAATGCGGGCTGCCCCACTTGGTAGGCAAGCACGTATTCAAGTGCAATGAGGATATCATCACCCTGCTGGTAGAGGGTAACCGCCTGTTGGGCCGTGAAGAGTTTACCCACCAGTACCCGCACTGCTGGCGCTCCAAAACCCCCATCATCTTCCGCGCCGTTAAGCAGTTCTTCATCAGCATGGAGAAGCTGCGTGGTCAAGCTTTGGAGCAGATTGACAAGACCGAATGGCTGCCTGCATGGGGCCGCAACCGCATTTACAGCACCGTAGAAGCCCGCCCGGACTGGTGTATCTCTCGCCAGCGTACATGGGGTGTGCCGCTGCCCGTCTTCTTTGACGAGAACGATAAGCCCGTTCTCTCTGCCGACATCGTCAACAAGGTGGCTGACCTTGTGGCAGAGCACGGTACCAACATCTGGTTCGAGCTTACGGACGCAGAGCTTTGCGAGAAACTGGGCCTGCCCGGCAACCTCAAGAAGGGTAAAGACACGCTCGATGTGTGGATTGACTCCGGTTGCTCTCACGTATCCGTGCTTGAGGAGCACCCCGAGCTGCACGCCCCCTGCGATGTGTACTTGGAGGCTACTGACCAGCACCGCGGTTGGTTCCAAAGCTCGCTCATGCTCTCTTGCGCATGGCGTGGCACGGCCCCGTACAAAAAGGTGCTCACCCACGCTTTCGTGGTGAACCAAGACCGCTCCAAGCTCTCCAAGAGCGCCCAGGGCACCTACACCAAGCCCACCAATGCCAAGTACTTCTACGAGAAGTACGGTGCAGATATCGTGCGCTTGTGGGTAAGCTCGGTAGACTGGCAGAACGAGGTGCCCTTCGGCGAAGATCTCTTCAAGCAGATTACCGACCCCTACCGCCGCTTGCGCAACACGCTGCGTATCTTGCTGGCCAACCTCAAGGGCTACAACGGCGAGCAGCCTGATACCCTCGATGCGCTCGACGGCTGGATTCTTGAGCGCAGCAACGCCCTCATCAACGAGGTGCGCGCCGCTTACGATGCCTACGAGTTCCGCAAGGTGTTCATGGCCATCAACCAGTTCTGCACCAATGACCTGTCCGCCCTTTACATCGATATCACCAAAGACAGCCTCTACTGCGACGCCGCCGGCAGCACCCGCCGCCTGAGCCGCCAGTATGCCATTGCCCGTGTGTTTGATGTGCTGGTACGCCTGCTGGCCCCCATCTTGGCCTACACCGCAGAAGAGGCTTGGGAGCACGCCGGCCACACGGATTCCGTGCACGAGCAAGACTTCCCCACGGCAGATGCCGCCTTTGATAAGGGCTACACCGCCACCTTTGCCCGCTTGCAGCAGATTAAAGGCGCCATCCAAATCGCCATCGAGGCACAGATTAAGGCCAAGGCGTTCAACAAGAACAACGAGGCTGTAGTCACCCTCACCCTGCCGCAAGATGAAGATGCCGCCGTGGTGGCTCTGCTTGAGGATGCAGAGTTTGCCAAGACTTTCTTCATCATCTCCGGCCTCAACGTGGTGCGCGGTGCAGAGCTTACTGCCACGGCAGAGAAAACCACGCACGCCATGTGCCCGCGCTGCCGCCGCTACGAGCCCGCCGTTAACGATGACGGCCTGTGCGAGCGCTGCGCCGGGGTGTGCCACTGATACCACCACTCACATCGCCCCGCCTGCAAGTGCGCAGGCGGGGTACTTTTAACCCTTTATTTTGACCATGACCAAAAACCGCTCCACACTCATCCTGATTCTCATTGTAGCTGTTCTTTATTTGGCAGACCAAGTGACCAAATGGGCTGTTGTATTTAATTTTGAAGAGCCTTATAGCCGAGACATTGTACACGTGGTGACGGATTGCCCGCTGTTTCATTTGGATTTTGTGAGGTACCACAACCAAGGCGTGGCATTCGGTATGGGTAATGGTACTTCTTGGGCTCCCTTTGTGTTCTTGGGGGTGCAAATTATAGCGTTGGTTGCCCTCATCATCTATTACCGCAAGGGCTTTTTCAACACCCGCCTGCTTAAAACGGCTTGGGTGTGCATTATGGCCGGTGTTCTCGGTAATATGACCGACCGCCTTTTGCAAGGCTTTTGGTTGAAGGGGGCAGAATCTCGGGGCTTTTTCGAGAACTTTACCAATGGCTATGTGGTAGACTTTATCGATTTCTCCTTTCCGTGGATTACCTCCGATGAGTGGGTTTCTTTCTGGAACCCCGAGGGCATTTACCACTATGCCGTATTCAACTTGGCAGATGCCTTTGTGTGCACGGCCGCAGGATTTTTCCTGATTGCCTCCTTCATTACCCCTGATAAAAAAGACGAACCGAAAGAAAAGGAAGCCTGATATCATGAAATACAACCTTTTCACCCTGCTAGCATTTGTCGCTGCATGCCCCGCTATGGCCGGTTTTTCGCAACCTACCAAGGCCGTAAAGCTTGATTATGCCCAAAAACAAACGACCGTTGTATTTGAGGCAGATTGCGCTATTACTGCCGCTACCCCGCATTGCGACTGCACCACGGTTTCCATCAGTGGCAACAAGCTAACAGCTGTTGTTGATACCTCTGCATTCGATGCCTCGGTAGATAAAACAATTGCAGCCACCACGGCAGACGGCGCTCAAACAACCCTTACCATGAAGTTCGACGTGCCGCAGGCCGTCATCTTTACCCCCGCTGCCCTTATTTGGAAAGTGGGTGAGGCCCCCACCCCCAAGGTGCTTCACATTACCGTGCCCAAGGGCTCCCCCGTCAAGTCCCTTAAAGAAGCCGGCCTCGAGGGCGAGGATTTCATCTTCAAAGCTGCCAAGGGTAAGAAAAAAGGTGAGTATACCGTCACCGTAACCCCTAAATCTACCGCCAAGCGACTCCGCAATCGCCTTGTGATTAAAATGGAGTCCGATAACCCCCTCTATGCCCAGCGCATCATTATGTTGCGCGTTAATAAATAAAGGATATTTCCCAACGCTTTTAATCCCGCCCGGTAGATACTAATCTGCCGGGCTTCATTTTATCAAACAGGGGTATGTGTGTTTGTGAAAACAAAACACCCGGCGCTCTTGCGGAGAGCCGGGTGTTGGTGTGTAAGTTTCAGAGAGATGAGAGAATGTTTTTATGCCTTGGCTTCTTCTTCAGCTTCTTCGTCCTTCTTTTCGGGCATCTTACCCGTGGTGAAGTACTGCTCGATTTCCTCCAAGGTGCGACCCTTGGTTTCGGGCATGAAGAATGCGGCGGTGATGAAGTAGATTACCGTGAAGCCGGCCAGCCAGAAGAATACGCCGGAGTAACCGGCAGAGCCTACCCAGGGCAGGAAGGTGCCTGCAATGGTGGTGGATACCAGCTGGTTGATGAGCAGGGCAATGGCCATGCCGTTAGCGCGAATGCGGTTGGGCATCAGCTCAGAGAGTGCCAGCCATACGCAAACACCGGGACCTGCGGCATAGAAGGCGATGAATACCACGAAGAAGCCCGTTACGGCCCAACCGGTTACCGGGGTGGGTTTCATGCCCAGCTCTGCACGGGCAATGGTCAGCTCCTTGAGGCTGCCTACTGCGGGCTTTTCGCTCCAGAAGCACATGTTGTCAATGAAGTTCGGCTCGGCATTGAAATCGGGGGCGATGATAATGCGGTCGCTGTTCTTCTCAAGCTTCTGAATGGTCTTGACGACTTCGTCTTTCTTGCTTGCGTCTGCAAGCACAATTTCACCCTTGCGCAGCTTGTCAGACATTTTTGTTTCGTTGGCCTTGTCTTGCTCGGTAAGCTGGCCGGTCTGCTTGCGGGTGAAGAGGGCTTGAGCCTCGGCAAGATCAACGGGTTTTGTCAAGGCGTCGTCCTTATAGATGAGGGGGGTGATATTGCCGGCGGCATCTTTCTGCTGGATGCCTTCCAGCTTCTTGAGCTCGGCAGCGCGGTCGTAGTATTCTGCAACTACCTGGTTGTCGCCACCCTGGTTGTAGGTAACGATGAGCTGCACGCCGTCCAATACCTTGCCGTCTTTAATGAGGTCTGCATTGCCTGCTGCAGCGTTTTTCACTACATCTTCAATAGAGATAGCGAGCTGGGCGTTTTGTGTGCCGGGGGTAGAGAGCTGTTTGTTGATTTGCTCTTTAACGTATGTGGTAACGTCTACACGCTTGCCTTCTACCAGGCTGAACATGATGCCCACACCGGCAAGGCCTACGATGATGCCCAGTGTGCCCATCTTGAGCAGGAAGGTGCGGCCCTTCTTGTCTACCAGTGTCACGGCCACGATGGTCATGAGCATGTTGACAATCTTGATGGAAAGGTCTGCGTAGTTGGCGGTTTCGCCCTCAAGACCTGCCTGTTGGAAAATCTTAACAGAGTAGTTCAGCACAGAGTTAATACCCGTAGCCTGTGTGCAGGCAAGTACCACTACTGCCAGCAGGAAAGGAATGACATACTTGCGTTGGAAGAGGCTGTCGCCCTTGGCTGCCTCAGCCATAGCTGCTTTGTCTGATGCCTCTTTTGCATCTGCGGCCTTCATTTCGGCCAGAATCTCGTTGGCTGCTTCCTCGCCGTTGTTGGCTGCAAGAGCCTGCAGAGCCTCGTCTTCACGGCCGTTGCGGTACAGCCAACGCGGGGACTCCTTGAGCTTGAATGCACCGAAGAAAAGGATGATGCCGGGGATGGCAGAGCACCAGAAAATAACCTGCCATGCAACGGTTTTTGCGGTGTCGCTTACCATGACGTCCTTGGCGTCGCCTACCCACATGGTGGTGATAAGGCCGATAAGAGCGGCGAATACCAAGCCCACCGTGAGCATGAACTGGAACATACCCGTGCCTTTACCGCGGGCTTTGGCGTCCAAACACTCTGCCAAGTACATGGGTACTACCACACCTACCAAACCGGCAGAGGCACCCTGCAGAATGCGGCCCCCCATCAGCATGAGGAAGGAACCGGCAGAGAAGCAGATAACCGGGATGCTCAGCGTGAAGAGCAAGGCGGAGATGATGATGACTTTCTTGCGCCCCAGCCACTCGGCCAACATGCCGGCAAACAGGGAGGAAAGCACCGAACCTGCCAACACGGCTGCCACTACAAGAGAAATCTCTTGCGGGGTGTAGGAGGAGGTTTCTTCAATATACGGAAGGGCCGCTGCAATCACACCTACGTCGATGCCGTAGAGAAGACCACCGAGGCCTGCCATTACCATCAGGTAAAGGGCATATCGTTTTACCGAAGCTGAAAGCTCCGGTTTCGTTGCGTCTGTACTCATAACGGCTACATTATACCATTTACATCCCCCAGTGCAAGCCAGAAATAGCAGTTTTACCCGCCGAATTTTGTATGTTGAACTCAAAAACACATGTTATCGTTTGTGGGCAGTACGTGATTTGCCCCGTAAATGATAATTTATCGGGCAGATGGCGCCAGCCTCGGCGAAGCCCGTAGGGCGAAGACGGGAGCCGTAGGCGAGCGGAATTTAAGAGCCTCGCCGTATGGCGAGGCGGTATATGGTAGCCCGGCGGTGCAGCCCGAAGGGCGGAACCCCGGGTTCGGAATAAACGTTATTCGAACCCCGCCGAATGGCGGGGTGGCATAATGCGAGGTGTTAGTATTTACGATGATTTTG
>JBGVMR010000028.1:0-210169 GCA_045124875.1 Akkermansia sp. | reverse complement strand
AGGAAGGTCTCAAGACCACCCTTGATTACTACAAGAGCGTTACCAAGTAATTTGTTTTAAACGTTTTCGCGCCGCAATGCGTCTCCATAGCGGCTTTGCGGCGCGCTTTTTTATGTGCTGGGACGATGAAAAACCGCGCATGAGTGTGGCTGCGCTTGCTAAACTTGCCACAGAGCGACTGGCAGCCTTGCGAGAAGCCGGTGAAGACCTGCATCCCGTGGTCAATACTACGCGAAAGCTGGCCTCTCAATTTTGGGGGGCGGCTTGGATGAAGCACCTGGCACAATGCGAGGCAGGGGGGCTGTGCTTGGCTCCCGGTCGCTCTCTTCTGCGCCATGGTTGTGTGCTTGATTTACGCATAGCCCCCGGTTGTATTTGCGCACTGGTAAGTGCGGATGAGCTGTATGAGGTGCAGCTCAATATCACCCCTTATGATGCGGAGCGTTTGCAAGAATTGAAATCGGCCTGCGCCGGGCGTATTGATTCTTTGGTCTCTTTAATGGAGGGGAAGGTGGATGCTGCCGTGTTGAAATTGCTGTGCGATCCCGAAATCGGGTTATTACCCAATCCCGATGAATGGAAAATGAGTTGCTCTTGCCCGGATTGGAGTGAGCCTTGCCCACACGCTGCTGCTGCAATTTATGCGGCCGGGTGTTTGATAGATGCCGACCCCTCTTTGCTGTTTACTCTGCGCTGCATAGACCCGTCAGAGCTGATGTCTGCAAGCGTGCCGTCTGCAGATATTGCTGACTATGATATTGCGGCATTGAGCGCTACCTTCGGGGTGGATTTTGATGAGTTGTGATGAGACTCATTCCCAATAAAATGTAAATCCTAGTACAACGGCTGAATTTTTGACTTTACACAGCGAGCCTGATTAGTTAGAATGCAGACAGATATGAAATTCTGTCACTCTTTATTGTTATCAGCCCTGGTAGTATCTCCCTTTGCCGTGGAGTCTGCTTCCGCTCGTACTCAGGTGCAGCTGTACAAGGACTTGGCTACTTCGCCTCATGCGGTGGATGCCGATGCCAATCGCCGTGCCGGCACATATCCCGCGCTTGCCGTAATGCCGGCAGATGTAGAAGCTTGCCTTGCTATTACAGATATCAACAGTGTTAACCTTCCTTTCTTGACAATTGCCCCCGGTCAAGGTTTGGATAATCCCAAGGTTAAAGAGCATGTGGAAACCATAGCCTTCGCCATTGGTAAAGGTAATGCTGCGGATTTATCTGCATTCATGCCTGTGTATCAGTACCTTGTCGGGCGTGTGGATTACCCCGCCCGTGCAGAAGCCTGGGTTGAGGATGCAAGGGCAGAATACTCCGGCATTATTAAGGACCAAGTTTCTACGCTGGCTCGTAAGGGTGCCTTGGATGCTGTGGACAAGTTGCCGGCCATGCACCTGCGCCCTGTGTATATTGCCGTAACGGCTGATGTTCCCGCTCACCGTTACTTGATGGATGTTGCAGATGAATACATCAGCGCCTATCAGAAACAATACGGTGGTACAAAAGTAGAGGAAAATGGCTGCAAGGGTGTTAAGATTCCGTTTACTGCCCTTTTTGATATGCCCGAGGGTGATGCCACGGTGGAGACAGCCGTGCGCAAGGAAATCTCTTCTCGCTCTCTGTATGTGATGTTCAAACAACAAGGTGGTACCTTGGTTGTTATTCTTTGCGAAAATCCACAGGAAATCAATGTTGCAGAAACCCCGGACAAATCCGTGCTGTCAACAGATGCGCTGAAGCCTTATGACCCCTATTTGCTTTCCGGTGTTAAATCTGCGGCATATGTGAGCCCCGAGTTGATTAATTCCCTTACCGCATACAGCGTCTATGACATGAACAACTTCGCTGTGTTCGTGACAGATGTTTTCCGCGCCATGGGCAAAGAAGACGACTCAAACGTGAATGCGTACAGTGCAGCCGCTACTGCAGTGAAACCCGTGCTTAACTATTGTTCTTCATACGTACGCACCGATGCCGATAAGCCCTTCCGCTACTGCGTATGGCCGCAAGACGATGGTACTCACGTTAAGGTGTCTTTTGATGCATACGGTTCTACGTTCAACCCCGGTAACATTCGCTTGGCCAGAATTGCAACCAGTGATAAGGTGCTCTTCTATGCCGAGTCTACTGAAGAGGTAACGGAGAATCCTCGTAAAACGGTAGATGTGCTTGAGCCTGCTATTCAGTTATTAGCCGGTTATATTACCACGCTTGAGGCTCCTGAAGGTGGCGAGAAGTTGCTTAAGTATATGCCGCGCATGAAGACTTTGATGCGCAATGTTCGTGCCGCGGACAAAGCGCTGGGGGATGTACCCGCCTTTGTGGTAATGCCTCTCAAGGATGGGACCATGGCTCTGTCTTATTTCAACGCCGTTAAGGACCGCGCTGCCCTCGGCAAGGCCGGTGATGAGTTGGTAACATGTGTCGGGCGCATGCTTGGTGGTAAGGCAGATTTCCTTCGCAAGAAGGTAAAGAGCAAGACCGGTAAGAGTGTGGCATCTCATACGGCCGATATGTCAGACCTCAGCCCGGGCATGGAGCTTAACGCCACTATTTCTTCCAAGAACAACACATTCGCATTCGGCAACTCTGCCGCGCTTAATGCCCAGATGATTAAGTATGGTACCGGCAAAATTAACTTTACCGGTGCAGTGTACACCATTCGTCCTGCTGCGTTGAGCATTGCTACAAGTGCTGCGCCCGAGGCTACCATTCTTACTCCCGTATTGGAGGGTATCGGTGCGGTACATGTAACCAACACCATTAAGGATGACGAGCGCACCATTCATGTGTTGCTGGCTGTTCCCGGTGGTGAGGATGAGGAGGAGTAATACATCAAACGCCCATATTTACATTCAAAACAGCCGCTCGTATGAGCGGCTGTTTTTGTTTTTGCGTAAATGGTGCCTTTTACAGGTTGTGAAGCAGTTTGTTGATAATCTTTCTATCCGGTGATGCCATGGGCGTATCCGGTAACTGAGATAAAGGTATAAACTCTTCGCTACCTTGTGGTGCTGCAGACGGTGCACGGTAGAGGTGACGGGTCACTTTGTAACGCGTAACGCTGTATTTTTGGGTACATATCAGCTCCAGATTTTTCACCGCGTGCAATGGCCTTTGGGGCAGTCTGTACATACCTTCATGCCGTTTGCCGGTTTGTTGCTTCTCCATCAATAGCCCATGCTCGGTCACACACCACAAATCGTGGTGTTCTGTTTGGCTGATTTCTTTTTTTGGCAACTTTACGGGAAGCGTTGCCGGGTTTTCTGCTTTGCAGTAATCCCGCACCGGACAAATTAAGCACGTAGGGTTTTCAGCCGTACAAACACATTGCCCAAGCTCCATGAGCGCCGAATTGTAGGCGCGCGGGTTTGTGCGGTCTACCAGTTCTGCCGCAAGCTTCCAGTGCTTTTTGCGCCCTGCCGGCGAATCCACGGGGGTGGTGTCATTGAAGACTCTGGCAAAGACGCGGGATACGTTGGCATCTACCAAGGGGGCGGGGCGGTTGTACGCAAAACTCAAAACGGCCCCTACGGTGTAGTCTCCTATGCCGGGCAAGGCTCGTATGGCAGATTCTTCTGTGGGAAAATTTCCCTCATATTGTTCGGTTATAATTTTTGCAGCATCTCTCAAAGCTCGCACGCGGCGGTAATATCCCAAGCCTTCCCATGAGCGCAAGGCCGTAGCTTCGTCTGCTTCTGCCAGTATAGCCGGGGTAGGAAATTGCTGCATCCATGCTTCATACCTTCCCAATACAGTGGGGATAGTGGTTTGCTGCAGCATGATTTCGCTCACCAAGATTGCCCAAGGATCTGTTGTGCGTCTCCATGGATAATTTTTGCCGTTCTCCAAGAACCAATCCACCAAGGCTTGTGAAAAATCCTTGTAATGTTGCTGTAGCATGGTGCGTTATGCCGGTTTTGTCGTTTCTGTGGTATAAATGGAGATATCAGCCTGCTGAGACCCGAGCAATTTTTGCGCTCTCTTGAGGGCATAGCGGGTAGATATATTCGGATTCTTCGGCTCGAACAAGAAGATGTTGCTCTCTCCTTCTGCGCAATTCTCTTGCAGCACTCGCAATACACCGCTCTTTTTGAGAATTCTGTATACTTCTCGCCCCGCGCCCGATATGATGAGATGGCGCCCTTTTTCACGTGTAAACTTGATGAGTTCTTCCAGAGCGCATACGGATGTTGCATCCAGGTTGCGGGCATTGCGCATGCGCAATACGATAACGGCCAGCGAGGGGTCTTCAGCAATGCGTGCTACCTGCTTGCGGAAGAGATCTGCAGCACCGAAGAAGAGGTCACCCTCAACGTGTACAATGGAAATCTGCGGTAAGCGGCCGGCGTTTTCGTTCACCTCCAGCAAGGTCCCTTTGTCATCAAAGGTATATTCAACAAGCTCCGGTTTGGATGCCTTGCGCAAGAAGATGGATACCGATATAATGACCCCCACAAAGATGGCCACATGCAGCGGCAACAGGAGCGCTGCAACAAAGGTGATGATGAGCACGGCCGCATCGCCCGGGGTGGAGCGGAAACAAATGCGCAACAACTTGCGGTCGTACAATGATACCGCATTTGCCAATACAAGGGCTGCCAGTACGCTGTGCGGTATCTTTGATATCAACGGGAAACAGGCCAGTACGAAGGTTATGCCCAAACACATTAACCCGCAATAAATACCGGAGAATCGAGATGCCGCGCCGGCCGTGTAGTTAAGCATGGAACGCGTAAGTGATGCAGAGCAGGGAAGCGAGGTTGTGAATGCTGAACCGATGTTGGCCATACCCACGGCAAAGGTGTCTTGGTTCAGGTTGACGGGTTCGCCTGTTTTGGCAGAAATGGTTTTGCTCATCACCGTTTGCTCTAAAGTGGACAAAAAGGCGATACCGATAACAACGGGAAAAAGCTCCGCAAAACTACCCGCTATGGCCGTAAGATCGGGTGGCCTGCATGTTAAATCGCTCATTGTGAAATCTTTGAGCATGCGTACATCCGTAAATGCAGCACCACTCCACGGCATGCACAATAGTGCATTGAGTAGGCTCATCGTCAGTAGAATAATGGCAAAGGTCGGTAAAAACTTAAAATGCTTTTTGAGTGGTATGAACATCAAAAAGGATAGCACACCCAGTACTATCGGCTGCCATTGTACCATGTGAAGGTTGTTGATGATTGCGGCGCTCATGGTGAAAAACGAGCTTCCTGCATTTACATCGTTAATCCCTAATACATAACGTAATTGAGATGCGATAATGAGTGTGGCCGCCCCGGTGATATAGCCTACCAGCACACTGCGACTCACGAATTGCAGCATCTCCGTTGCCTTAACAAAGGCACCTATCACACAAGTTATACCGGCCAAAAAGACAATCAACGGCACGAATATGCCCGGGTTCGCTTGTATATGGGGCGAGGATGCCAGAAAAAAGCTCGCCAGCATAAAGGCTGTGGCATTGCTGGGCCCACTCACTGTCAAACTACAACGTGTAAACAACGGCGCAATGAAGGTGCCCACTGTTGCTGCCATGATGCCGTAGATGCTGTCCAGCCCAGCCATTGCTGCAAATGCCATACCCTGTGGCAAGCCTACCAGCGCTACATCCAAGGCGGCTTTCATGTCACGCCCAGCTTTTCGAGGTGTGTAGCCTTTCAATGCGTGCCGTACGGGGAGCGGGTCAATCATCCCTTGAGATATGAAATTGCGAATCCCTCTCCAGCCAAGTCTTAACCGATGTGCAAATGCTCCCATGCGTTTACAAATCTAGCATATTACTTCCGAAATCGCAAGAAAAAAGGGATTCATCCACCCTGAAATCAATTTTTATCCGTGTCGGTTCCGCTGTGTTGCTGATGTCTTTCATCAATCGGATTGACGAAAGCAAAAAAAGCCTGATATGAACAAAATTAGGCTTGCCAAGCAGGGGGAAGAGGAGTAGTATTTTCGCCCATGAAAGCTCTCGTTAAAACAAAAGCTGATAAAGGACTCGAACTGATGGAGGTACCGATGCCCGAGGTCGGCCCCAACGATGTTCTTATTAAGATTTACCGCACAGCTATTTGCGGTACGGATTTGCATATCTGGAACTGGGATGCTTGGGCACAGCAGACGATACCCGTCGGCATGCATGTTGGGCATGAGTTCTGCGGTGTTATCGAGAGCGTAGGTTCTGCCGTAACAGAGTACAAGCCGGGTGAGGTTGTTTCAGGCGAGGGGCATATCGTATGTGGTCATTGCCGCAACTGCCGCCGTGGCATGTTCCACCTGTGCCCCAACACCATGGGTGTGGGTGTTAACCGCGCCGGTTGCTTTGCAGAGTATCTTTCCATCCCGCAGTCCAACGTGATTCGCATTCACAAGGATATGCCCATGGAGATTGCCTCTATTCTTGACCCCTTGGGTAATGCTACACACACCGCCCTCTCTTGGGATTTGGTGGGTGAAGACGTGCTGATTACCGGTGCAGGCCTGATTGGTTCTATGGCTGCTGCCGTATGCAAAAAGGCAGGTGCCCGCACTGTTACCATTACCGATGTGAGCGATTATAAGCTTAGCCTTGCCAAGACCATGGGTGCAGACCGCACGGTCAACGTTATCAGTGGCGACTCCATTGCCGCTGCTCGCGAGGACCTCGGCATTGCAGAGGGCTATGGCGTATGCCTTGAGATGAGCGGGGCTCCGGCCTGCCTTAAGGACATCATCAACCACTCTGCCTACGGTGCTAATATCTCCCTGTTGGGTATTCAGCCCGGTGGCTCCGGCATCGACTGGAATACCTTTGTATGGAAGGGCCTGAAGATGAAAGGTATCTATGGCCGCGAGATGTATGCTACCTGGCAGAAGATGGATGCCATGCTGCGCTCCGGCTTGGATGTATCTCCCATCATCACCCACCGTATGCACTACACAGACTTCGTTGAGGGCTTCAATGTGATGAACTCCGGTCAGTCCGGCAAGGTTGTTCTTACCTGGGCAGACTAATCATTCTTGAATATATAAAAAAGCTCGGCAGGTGATACTTGCCGAGTTTTTTTGTATCCGTAACAGTCGGCATTACACACCGCCTGGGATTTCATCCGCATATTTACCGGCCAAGCGGCGGCGGTTTTCGTAACATTCTCGGGCCACTTGTTCTTCTGTGGCTCCTAATGACCTGAGCGTGTGCGAGGCCATAGCCAAAGCAACTTCTTCCTCGCCGCTGAATACGGTTTCTGCGCCTTGGCGTCGCAGTAACTTTGCCGTGTTGATATAGGTGGTATGCGCCATTACATCGATATCTGGGTTAACCTCGTGCGCACTCTCTGCTATATCGTGAGAGGGGGCTGCAGCCGCCGTGATGATAATGGCCTTAGCGTGCTCTGCACCTGCCATGCGAAGAATGCTGCGCCTGCGAGCATCGCCCAGCAATGCGGGAATCCCCAACTTCTCCAGCTTGTTAACGGTCTCAATGTTCATCTCCAGCACAATTACCTCCAAATCGTACTTGCGCAAAATATCGGTCATGATTTGTCCGCAAGGGCCGTAACCTACCACAATAATACGGTGTTTATCAATAGCCGGTTGCGGCACCTCACCTTTAACCTTGGGTTTGCGGCCTATTTCTTTTTTCTCCAAGTGATTTGCCAGCTTGGGTATGAATCGATACAGCGCGGCGTTGAGCGTGATGGTGATGATGGCTACACCGGTGATAACATTGGCTGCATATTCCGGCAACATGTGGTATTTGGTTGCAATCAGTGTTGCCAAAATAAAGGAAAATTCACCGATTTGGGATAAAGCACCGGCTGTTTTAAGGGCCATTCTGATGGGTTTACCCAGTAGTGTAATGACAATAAATGCTGCAAGGGGCTTTACTAAGAAAGCCACCAAGCACGTAAAGAAAGTCAGTTGCCAGTGTGCCATCATGCCGCCTATATCAAAGCCCATGCCTACTGATACGAAAAAGAGCACGGCAAAGGCTTCTTTCATCGGTAATGCATCGCTGGCGGCGCGGCTTGCAAATTTGCTTTGCCCTACTACCATACCCGACAAAAATGCCCCGAACTCCATGCTGGCATCAAATCCCTTGGCTGCCAGTACGGCAAAGCCCAAGGCAAAAACCAATACTGCTAAGATGAACAGCTCGCTGGAGGCGCTTTTCGAGACGTAGGTGAGTACTCTTTTGATGATTTTACGCCCCACAAAGGCAATGCAAACCACCAAAAGTGTTAATTTGATGGCGGCGCTGCCAATGGCCGGTAAAAGCTCTTGCCCACTGATGATTACGGGCAGAAGCACCAGCATCAATATGGTAAAAATATCTTCCACTACCAACCATCCCATGGCTGTGTGGCCAGTGGGTGTTTGCAAGAGTTTGTTATCGCCCAGTACGCGGGTGAGCACAACAGTACTCGACACGCAAATACAAAGGCCGAACATGATGCTGCTTACCCAGTTGGGGCCTCCTCCGAATTGGTGGAAAACAATCGCCCCCGCCATGGTGGACACGGCCATGCATACCAAGGCTCCCGGTACCGCTACCTTTTGTACGGCCAGCAAATCCTTTAAGTGAAATTGAAGGCCTACACCGAACAACAGCAAGATGACGCCGAGGTGCGAAAAGCCCTCTACTATATGGCTATCCACAGGCGCCCCCCACCATGGTTGCGCTGCAAGCATGCCTGCTATTAAATACCCAACCAGCGGAGACAGTTTCAGCTTATGAGCCGTGATACCTAATACCAAGGCCAAGGTAAGCGCTATTACTAAGGCGTGTTCCATATTACGGGGCGGGTATGTGTTGGGGTTGCATTTTGTTACCTCTCATCAGGGATTGCTGCCCATGACACTGCGGTAGAAATTGCAGCCGATAAAGTTACCGATGACAATCGATACGTAGAAGATGAGAATCTCCCCAAGGTGTGCCCCCCAGAAGTCAAGCGGCACGCAGCTGTAGAAAAAGGCATCTGCAATGCAGTGGGGGAACCCGCATACAATAAAGAGCGGTACACCGAAGAGCAGGGGTAGCATATTACCCTTTCTCGCAAAGGTGACAGCGGTGGTCATAATGAAACCGCAGGCGATCGACAGCAGAGACCCATTAACAACACCCAGTGCCAATCGCCCCTCCAACAGCTGTTGGGCGGTGGATTGTATAGGCATGGGAGAGAGGCGTGTAAGCAAGGATAATGTGGCACAGCCCACTATGTTGCCCAGCAATACCAACCCTAGGTAGGCAAACTCATTCTTGCGGATGAATCCTGCCGTGCCCGTATAGAGTGCCAGTTTGTAGTTGACTACGGCAATAAGCGCAAAAGCAAAGATGCAGCATCCGGCCAAGTAATTGCCATCTGCCTTAAGAGACAGAAAACCGAAACCGGCAATGCCGATGCATATACCCGACATGAAGGAGGAGCGAGAGACGTTGAATATGTCCATTGTATGTAGCAGTATGTATTCTTGTCTCTATCGTACCACAAATGGTGCAGAGATAAAGAAAAATCCGCGTCAGATATACGGCTAATGAGGAATCTTTATTAATTTAATTTTTCAAATGTAGAAAAAACGCATCGGTGCTTACGTCTCTACCCATAAATGCACGGTAAAGCGCTGCGGCCGGGCGGCTGTTGCCGGGCTCAAGAATCGCCTTGCGGAAACTCCGGCCCGTTGCAGAATTATTCAGACCATGGCGTTTGAATTCTTCGTGGATATCTGCTGCCATTACTTCTGCTAAAATGTAGGCGTAGTAGCGAGCATCATATCCTTCTATACAATGGGGGAAATTTCGTAATACGGATGGTGCTATAACCGTTGTCGGTATGCTGTATGGAGCCAGAATTTCCGCTGTTGCATGGTCCAGACTTTTGCCCTTAAACTTTTCATCGTAGTGGGTATGCATTTCTAAATCCAGCTTGGATATCAGTAGCTGCTGTCTTAAATAGCTGATGTATTCGGAGTCATGCCGAGCCGTTGCAACTTTGAGCGCGAGCTCTCTCGGCATAGGGACCCCGGTGAGGTAGTGGCGCCCTATGGCGCAGAGGGTATCGGCCTCCCAAGCCCTCAACTCTTGTAATTGTGCCGGTAATTCAATAAAATCTCTGGCAACATAAAGAGCAGATAATTCCTTGTACTCGCCTTTGCCTAACAAAAGATGGAATACATGCCCGAGCTCGTGGAATAGCATACGTAGCTCCAAGTGGCTGAGCAGTTGAGTGTTGCCGGGCGCCGGTTTGTGGAGCTCCAGCATCATGACGACAAGCGGGGGGAACACCTCTTGCCCATTTTCTCCTACCGTACCGTAGCTGATGAGTTGCGTGCTTGTGCTGTATTTTCTGCCATCTCGGGAGTAGGCGTCCAGATAAAATGAACCGTAGTGTTTACCGGTGTCGGCATCGTATACCTCAAATACTCGCACATCCGGGTGCCATATTTCTGCATAGCCTTCATGGCAAACTTGGCCACCTTTTACATATGCCGTAGGTACTTCCTGAATCCTCAGTCCGTAAAGCTCCCCAAAGTATTTGAACGTGGCCAGCAGCGTGTGCTCATATTCCAGATACGGGCGTATCTCTTGCAGGGAGAATTTGTTGAGGGTTTGTGTTGCCTCTGCCATGTAATAATGCAAATCCCACGGGTTGAGAGCAGTAATAGTTTTACCGCATTGTTGAGATGCTTGGTTCAGCGTAGCTTGGTTAAGCTTTTGTATTTGCGGTTGAATTTTTCGGAGCATGTCGTCTATGAAAGCCAGTGCTTGTTTGCCACTGCCCATGAGGCTGTGTGTCATTTGACTGTCTGCATGGCTATTGTAGCCTTTCAACTTGGCGATTTCTTGCCGCAGTCGGATAATGCGCAACACAATGGGGCCGTTGTCATAACTGCGGGTATTGCCCGGAGAGTAAACTCCTTGCCAGCATTTTTTTCGGGTCTCTTCTACACGGCAGTATTTAAGCACATCCGCGATGCTGCGCATTTGCAGGGTGAAGAGCCATGCGGGTTGCTCTGCTGTACCGAATCCACGTTGTCGGGCTGCGGATTCCATGGCCGCGACGGTGCCGGGAGGCACGCCGTCCAGTTGGTTTCGGTTATTAAATACGTAATACCATGTGTTTGTAACATGGCGTATGTTGGATGAGTATTGGAGAATGAGTTTGTGCAGCTCTGCCTCCTTCTTATTAAGTTGAGCGCCGGTCTTATCATCCGTTGCCGGGGTAAACTTCTCCAGTTGAAGCTCGACGAGGTAGCGTAAGGCGGGGGGCAATGTGGCGGCTTGCGGCGTTTTGGCCCATTGTTGTAGTGTGTTTTGAATGCGTGGCGAGTGCAGAAGTTGATAGCGAGCTTCCCGTATCACCCCGGAGTTGCTTTCGTAGGTATCGGCAAGCTGTTCGTACGCAGTATCGGTGAAGTAGAGGTGTCTGGCGTACATTTCTGCTTGCTCTGCCTCTTCTGTGGAGCGGCTCAGGGCGCCAAAGGTGTTCTCAAAAGTGGCTGTTTGAGCGTTTACCGCCTCAAGTTCCCGCCGGCGGTTATTGATGCGCTGTGCCGCTTCTTTGAGGTTTGCCTCAAGCTGCAAAGATGTCATTTCAGACCACCGCGGGTAGAGCTCTTCTCGAAAAAACGGGTGCGCTGCTTTTGTAGCCTCCTGTGTGGTAGGTGCAGGGGCGGCCTCTACGGGCAGAGGGGGGCAAAATAAAGCGGCGGCTGCTGTCAGGCAGATGATTGCTCGTGCGGTCATGCTTGCCATATTATCACAGCAGCCGCTTGTTGTGAAGTATAGAATCTTCAGTCTGCGGCTTTTTCTAACACAACCAGCAACTCATGTCGCTCGTATCCTTGCGCATCGTATGTCGGGGCTGTGGTGCAGTTGATGACCCGCCACCCCTGTTGCGCGTGATTATTGAGTATGTTGTTGAGTTTTTTGGCGCTGAATTGCCCGTTGAAAAGACTGTCGTTCTGGCTGATTACCTTGTATCTTCTGTCTGCCTTTTTGGGTATGGCAGAAAGCGACATGTAGGCGCCCGGCTTGTTTTGCGCTTTGCTGCTGCCGGGGGTGAGCGTTAATGGTTTGCTCCTTTGGGAAAGGGTGCGTGCCTGCGCAACTGTTAACGTTTGCCGGGTTCTGGCGTTGGCTAATATATGCCCTTCCGTTATGCCGGGTGTGGCCAAGATGTTGCTCAACGGGTAGTGCTTGTCGCTCCATGTGTTGCTGTGCCGGTCGAGTATGAAATAGGTGGTCATGGCGAGTTTGCGGTGGTTGCGTTCATTATACGCAACGAAACGGCCTTGACAAGCATAAAAGCATATAAAAGTAATAGAAATTATATAAATTGACATGTTGTTTACATAATAACAGTGTTTTTTCTTTCGGTACTGCGTTTTTTGTCCTTAAAAATGTAAAAACATTAGGTTAGATTAGCTGGTTTTACTTGCCAACTGCATAGCGATGCAGTAAAATCCCCCCGCGCAGATGGCTATTTCTCTCAAAACTTTACTTTGCATAGGGTGCGGATGCTTTGCTGGTGGTACCTTGCGGTATCTGACGGGCGTGTTTGTCAGCAGCCATTGTCAAGTGACACCTCCGCATATGCCATGGCATACATTGCTGATCAACTTTGTGGGGTGTTTGGTAATGGGGATTTTTTGCGGCTTGTTTAATGAGGGGCTGGTGAAGTCTCCCAGCATTAAAGCGGGGCTCACCGCAGGGCTTTGTGGGGGGTATTCCACTTTAGCCGCATTTGCGTGGGAGAATACCGAACTGCTTAAGGCCGGCGCCTATCTCACAGCCGGTAGTTATATGCTCATTACTATGTTGGGTGGTGTGTTGTGTTTTATGGTGGGATATGCATTGGCGCAATGGTTGGTAAAAGCGTGATGCCGAAATTATTTCTTGAAAAATAGTTTCTGTCAGCCATAATGAGAGCATTCATCAATACGTTGCAATATGAAAAACATACTCATAGTATCCGGCCATACCAATACGACATCAGACTCTGTTGCCAACCGTACTATTCTTGAGACACTTGAGGCCGCAATCCCTGCCTGCCGAACCGTGTATTTGGATCGCTTGTATCCCGACTTTAACATTGATGTTGAAGGGGAGCAAGAGAACCTGAAGTGGGCAGATGTTATCGTGCTTCAGTTCCCCGTATTTTGGTTTTCTTTCCCCTCCATCATGCACCGTTGGATGGAGCAAACGTTCTTGCATGGATTCTCTCATGGCTCTACCGGCGACAAACTGCGTGGTAAAAAGCTCATTATTTCATATACCACCGGCGCGCCTGCAGAGATGATGAGTTTTGACGGTTTCTTTGAGTTTGTACGTGCAGCCTGTGGGTTTACCGGTATGGAATATGCCGGTTCCATTCACACCGGCGGTGTTTCTTACCAAATGCGCCAAGACCCGCAAATGCTTGAAGAAATTAAGCAAAAAGCACTGCTACACGCAGATAAATTAATGGCGTTGTTGCAGGCGTGATTTTATTCTTTTAAAAAATCAATGGGCAGAAGCAGTTATGTTTCTGCCCGTTTTGTGTACATGCGGTTGCGTGTTGACATAAAAGTATTTTATGTTAGAATAGGCGGCCATGGCTGTTCAGTTGTCAGACCACTTTACCTACCGTAAATTGTTTACCTTTGTATTGCCGCCGATTGCAATGATGTTGCTGACATCGGTATATACAATGGTGGACGGCTTGTTTGTGTCTCATTTTGTGGGCAAAACAGCTTTTGCTGCGGTAAACTTTGTGTTCCCTGTGGTGATTCTGATGGCTGGGCTGGGCTCCATGTTCGGTACCGGTGGTACGGCGTTGGTGGCTAAAACATTGGGGCAGGGAGCCGCAAAACGTGCGAAGCGTTATTTTACTCAGATCGTTCTTCTGGCAAGTGTATTCGGCGCGTTGATGGGCGGTATTGGGTGTTTATTGTTGCCGCAGATATGCCACTTGCTGGGCGGTACGGCAGAGTTGGAGCCCGATGCGCTGATGTACGGGCGCATTATGCTTGCGTTTTTGCCCTGTTGCATATTGCAGTGGACTTTTCAATCATTGCTGATAACGGCAGAGAAACCCAAGCTGGCCTTTTGGTTGAGTGTGGCGGGCGGTGTTACCAACATTGTGTTGGATGCCGTGTTTATGGCCTGGCTGGGGTGGGGAGTTGCCGGCGCCGCCGTGGCTACGGGTATCAGCCAAGTAGTGGCGGGCATAGTGCCTGTGGTGTATTTCTTGCTGCCCAACCGCAGCTTATTGCGTTTTCGCCGTACGCGCATACAATATCGCCCCATGTTGCAGGCCTGCACTAATGGTGCCTCCGAGCTGGTGAGCAGTATTTCTGCAGCCTTGGTGGGCATGCTGTATAATTATCAGCTCATCAAATACTTTGGAGAGAATGGCGTGGCTGCGTATGGCGTGGTTATGTATGTTTCGTTCTTTTTTGTGGCTATATTTATCGGGTACGATATGGGGAGCACCCCATTGCTTGCCTACCATCACGGTGCCGAAAATCATGCGGAACTGCGTAACCTTTTTCGCAAAAGTGTTGTTATTGTCGGCACTTGTGGTGCCACTTTAGCCTTGGCAGCCGTGGCCTTTGCGTATCCCATCGCCATCTTGTTTGTGGGGTATAACAATGACCTTGCTCAGCTAACACACCATGCCTTTTGGGTGTATGGGTTGGCATTTGCTCTCATGGGCTACAATATATTTGCCTCCGGCTTATTTACTGCCATGAACAACGGTTTGGTATCTGCCGCTATCTCGTTGCTGCGCACTTTTGTTTTTCAAGCTGCAGCGGTGCTTTGCTTGCCTTTGTTGTTCGGTATGGAGGGCATATGGTGGGCGGTATCCGTAGCAGAGGTGGGGGCGCTTGCCGTTTCCCTGTTTTTTGTGCTGTATTATCGTAAACGTTACCGGTATTTGTAAGTGCTATGAAGATACATGTGTTAATAGAAAACACGAGCCACCGCGCCGATTTGCAAGCAGAACATGGCCTCAGCTTGCTGATAGAGGCTTGCGGGCAGAGAATCCTCTTTGATACCGGTGCTTCTACCGCCTTTGCAGCTAATGCAGAGAGCCTTGGCGTAGATTTGCGCAAGGTGGATGTTTGCGTATTATCTCACGGGCATTGCGACCACGGCGGTGGCTTGCCTCATTTTTTACAGCTCAACCACCATGCCCCCGTGTGGGTGAGTCAACATGCCTTTGACCCGCATTTCAATGCCAACGGTAGAAATATAGGTATCCCCCGGCTGTTGAGCAATCGTGTGCGGGTGGCAAAGGCGGACACCTATGAGCTTGCCACCGGTGTGGTGCTGCACCGTGCATGGAACATGCCCACCCCGCATCCTGCCGAGGGCAGGGGCATGACCGCCATCATAGATGCTACCACCGTGGCAGATGATTTTCGGCATGAGCAATATCTGATGGTGGAGGAGAATGGACTGCGAGTTCTCATCAGCGGATGTTCTCACCGCGGTGTGCTTAATATCGCAAGACACTTTCGCCCCGATGTCCTCATCGGTGGTTTTCATTTCATGACGTGCAGTGCTGCTGCCGATGAGCCCCGCCTCAGAGAAGCCGCCGCCATCTTACTGCAACAACCCACCCGCTATTATACCGGCCATTGCACGGGGGATTTCGCCTGCGGAATCCTCAAGCCGCTCATGGGGGAGCGCCTGCAGGTGTTTTCCACAGGCGAGCTTATAAGTTTGTAATTTGCTTATTGGGCAATGAAGAACTTACCGTAGGGGGAGTTCGGGGTGGGTAGGTGAATCAGCACGCTGTCTTTAAGCGCATCCAGCCCCAGCAGCACAGATTGTCCGGGGGGATCTAAAAGTGGAGTAACCCCCTTAAGGATAACACCCTTTGCGATTTCCAAATCACCGGCGGCTCCTTCCATCATGCGTACTTTTTGCGTGTCATTTACATTGCCTAATTGAGCCATGATTTCTACTCCCTCACCCGGGGCCCAATCCGGGGCATTCACTCGGGTCACGGCGCTGCCGGTATCCAGCAACATTTTGATTTCTTTGCCACCGCAAGCGGCTTGCACCATCATGCGCCCGCCTCGCTCCATATTGCCGCGCAGCGGTGTCAGCGCCACTCCCTCCGTTATTCCCCAATAGAACTCCCCGCTTTTAAAATCAAATGTAAAGGGGACTGCCCCCAATATATCCATACCTACAATGCCGTCTATTTCTTCCCCCATCATGCTGCGCACTGTACTCAAATCCAGCACAACCAAGGGGTGCTGAGGGGAAAGTGCCGGCCCCACCTGCAAATTACCCACAACCATTTCGGGGCGTTGGGCAACGTTGCCCTCAAACTTTATCATCGAGGTATCAATCTTGTATATGCCTTTTTTTATTTTAGGCACACTGCCTTTGTGCAAAATGGTGTGCGTGGCCCCGGTATCCAGAATCATACGCATGGGGGTATTGCCTACCAAGGCGGTAACAATCAGCAAGCTGCTGCGGTTATCCCGTGTAATGGCCATCAGTTCTTCGGTAGAGGGGGCCTGAGCTTCCGGTGCTGGTGTTTGTGCCGTAGCTGTTAATGTGCCGCCCATCAAGCCTAATAACATGCAAAAAAACGCTTTCATGTGCTCAGTCTATATGTATAGCAGGCGTTTGGCAAGAAAAAATTATAGTTTACTTTTCTGGCTGTTAGGTTATAATAGCGCTCATGAAGAAGTGTTTATTGTCAGTTTTTGCCATGGTGGGGCTCAGTTGTTGTGTGCAACAGAATATGCCTGCATGGGAGGATTTGCCGGGGGATAACTGCACCTTGTCCGTTGTATCTCCCCGTGTATTAAAAACTAAGTCTGATACCACTGCTTCAGCCAAGAAAGTAACCCTGCGCGAGAGCGAAAAAGAGAAGGTGCGAGATTATCTGCGAGAGTTTACAGAGCAGGGAGAAATCACTCACGCTACCTATCCTCCGCGCACGGTGTTCAGCGGCGAATATTTCTCCCTCAATTTTGTGGAGGATTGGGTAATTCTTTCTATCGGCAAAAAAGAGCGTACTCAATATGCGCGCCGTATTACTCAACAAGATAAAGATATGCGCCAATTGCTGCGTAAGCGCAGTGATTCCCGAGCCCTGAAAAAGTAAGCCGTCAGGCTTTTCATCGCTCACCACATCAGCGCACGGTCCTCAATCACGGTCTCCGGCCAAATACCTTGCTCGGCCATAAAGTTTTCCCAGGCCAGCAGTATTTGTTCAAAGGCTGCCGGGTTCACATCAAAATGTGTGAGGGTGTGGTCACTTGTCGGGCTCAGTACAATCTCAGCCTCATTGTCCAGCGCTTTCCATTGCTCGCAGAACCACTCTCTCATGCCGTAATCCAGCAGAGGGTCGGCCATTCCGTGTGCACAAAATAAGGGGGGCAAGTACCGCCGCAACAAAGCGCAGGGGTTAATACTGTCGGGGTCTTGTACTTCTGCTTTGATATTGAGCAACTTTGCCTCGGGTGCATCTGTATCTACCACGCCTCGGAAAATGGCTACACTGGCAGGCATAACGGGGGGTACATCCTTGCTGCCTATTTTCCACCATTTGCGTTTTTCTACCATGGGTTGCATGGCGGCGTTGAGGGCGAGCAGGGCCCCGGCATCTGCCCCGGCAAGCGAGATTTGCTCTTGATCCAGCCCCAAGTTTGCAGCGTTGTGGCGAATCCATCGCCAAGCATCGAGCCCATCCGTAACAATGTCGTCTGCCGTTACATCAAATTTGGCATGGGTGCGGTATTCGGGTAAAATGCACACAATGCCTCTGCTGGCCAAGTGCATGGCCCATGATACAAAATCTGCATTAAACTCCAACGCCCACATGCCGCCGAAAAAGAACATGACCGATGGCGCAATGGAATCCGGCGTATGGCCAGGGGGCGCTATAATGTAAGCCTTGAGTTCTACGCCATCGCTGAAACGCTTCCACACCACAGCGGGGGCTTTTTCAAGCATCCTGCGGCATCTTGCCTCTGCGGCGGTGCGTGCTTTGCGTTGAAATGACGTCATAACTTGCACTCAGTATGCTATTTTCTTGCCAAAAAAGCAAGTCTGATGTATGTTATCAACAGTTATGAGAGCCATTTTTTTTCAATTTGCCGCTTCTGCGGTTTTGTTCGGTAGCATCGTGAGTGCCGCTACCCCCTCTGCGATTGAGGCCGAGTTGAAGCGCCGAGAGGGGCAGAAAAAAGCAGCGCAGGCAACGCCTCCTGCCCGTAAAGCCGATATCATTGTGCCTGACCAAGAGAAAGCGCGAGAAGTGGCGGAAACCGTGTATAATACATGGAGATTGAGCATGATACGCGGTAATGAACAGGCTTGGCGCGCCAGCACTTGCCGTTCTCGTCAAATGAAAGTGCGTAACTTAATCATTTCTCAGCGCGGACAGTTCCCCAGAGATTTCTTCCGCTATACTCAAGAGGCTCCCAATCTGGATAACTTTGTTTATGTAGGTGCTTTATTAGGAGCCAAAGGTACAACAATGTCTTGCACCTATGTGGGTAAGTTGCAGTTAGGCGATGGCCAGCCCAGAGAAAACGCTTTTGTTCTCGAGTTCGTTTTAGAGCAAGGTAAATGGAAGCTTGACCAAACGCGCTTTTTTGACCTTTCTCAACTGCCTGATGTGCGCAAGCGCCTTTACAGTAAAGACTTGGAGTTGCTTAAAGAGCAAGATGGCTTCATGCCGTATGACCATATTCCCGCCGTACCCATGGCATGCCGTGCCCCGGAGCTTATCGGTAAAGTTTTCGTAGATTGTCCCGGTCGCAATATAGAATTAACCATTAATGGTGTATCTGTGCATGAGTTTGATGATGAACGCCGTGCCGATATCATCTCCGGTGGACTCAAGCGTGGGCAGAACACTATTACCTACAAGATTAAAGACCGCGAGGGCCTTCAGCGCCCCTCCATGGCAATTGGCCTGTTTGTTGCGCCGGAAACTCCCGGCAATACCGGTGTGTGCGTGTTTGATCATATCTTGGACGCCGAAGATACTGCAACGGGGGGCACCTTTACCTTCTTCATCAGCAATGACCACATTGCATCGATGAATCCTAACTTCAAGGGCAAAAAGCCCGAGCCTTATCACGCCGTCCCCCTCAAGAAAAAGGAAAAGTAATTTATCGTTTTGCCGTGCAGTATGAAGTTGAGCGTCCAATTTTATACTGTACGGCGAAAATTGCTTGAAAAGCTTCATGCTTTGTGGTAGAGCAGAACCATGAAATGGTTTGTTGCTATCTTTATTGCTATTGTAAATTGCGCCGCATATATCCAAGCCGCAACGGCAGAGGCCAGGCACACTCATAGCGTGTTTTATCCGGGGGTGGAGAATCAGCCCGTGTTACAACTTAAAATTTGCGGTACCGCAGGTGAAAAAATTACGGCGGTTAAAATCAATACGGGCGAAACATCGTCCGGGTGTAAAATAAAGGTTGCCCGTCTCAGCAGCTCGGGTAACAGAAATATGTTTACCACTCACACTCAAAACCCTGTACAACAAAAGGCGGAGAAGAAAAATGTACACGGCACCGTCCGTTTTGATACCGAGATTGAATTAGGCAACAAGCCTCTTTATCTGTGGGTTAGCTACGATTTGCCGTCCACCGTTAAGCGAAACTCCAAGGTGGATGCCCTTTGTACGGAGATAATAATGGCCGATGGCAGTGTAGTAAAACCGGAGCTTAAAATGGCCCAGGGGCTGGAAGAGCGCGTGGTTGGGCGCGTATACCCATTCCCTCACCGTATTGTTCCATACTACCGCCCGCGTTGGGTGAAAGGATGGGGAAAATCAAAAACTGCCGTTCACCTTACCCCCGAGCATTTTAATTTGTTTACCGACCTTATCCACTTTGCCTACAGCATTTCCGACAAAGGTGAAATTACCTACCAATGGGCCGGCGGTGGTGATAGCAAAAAGACAGTAGATGAAGCCTTGGCTGAAATTAAACGCTTGCATAAAGAAGCCGGTTCTCGTGCCCGCCTTATCGCCGGATTCGGGTTTATTGATAAGCAAATAACAGCCATTATTGCAAAACCCGCCGTGCGCCGTAAATTGGCCCGCAACATGGCAAAATGGGTCATTGACCGCGGGTATCAAGGCATAGATTTGGATTGGGAATACCCCGAAAATGCCAACCAGTGGAACCAGTTTGCCTTGTTTTTGGCAGAGTTGCGTGAGGAACTGGCAGGTAGTGGTGTTTCTATCAGTATAGCGGCATCCGTTAATTACCGCATTCCTACCGTGCAGGTAACAGACCAAATAGATTTCATTGTCACCATGTCTTACGGTTCCCAAGCGGCGCAGCATGCCTCTATGGAGCGCTATCAGAAAGAAGCCAACATTTGTGTGAACAAACTTAAAATGCCCAAGGTAAAAGTGGTGCTGGGTTTGCCCTTTTACAGTAACGAGCAAGGTAAACTTACAGATCAGTACGGCTATTCTCAAATCTATAGTTGGTATCCTAACCTCAAGCCCGATGTCAACACCTTCCGAGCCAAAAAGAAAGATGGCAGCGATGGTGCCATGCACTCATTCAATGGCCGTAAACTCATTTCTGATAAATGCCGCTGGGCTAAGGATAACGGGTTTGGTGGCGTTATGATTTGGGCGTACGAGACAGATTTACCCCTAAGCCACCATGCTTCTTTGGGGCGAGCCATGTACAAAGTGCTGCGCCAACCTAAGAAAAAATAAAGCGTTCGGCAGAGCCGTTAGATTGTGATTTACAATTCTGCCCGTAAGTGCTACACTATCTGCATGACACACGAGAGCCCGCCGAGAGCTTGGGTAGAGGTGAACCTTGAAGCCATTGCGCACAACTTGGATGTTGCGCGCCAGGCTTTGCCTGATACCGCACTGATGCCGGTTATCAAGGCCGGGGCATACGGGCACGGCCTGGAACCCGTTGCGCGCCGTTTAGATACGGATGGTATTGCCTTTTTCGGCGTTGCCAATGCCGGCGAGGCTCGCCGCCTCAGCCGTGCCGGGGTGCGTACCAAACCGTTTATCCTTGGCCCTACATTCCCGGAAGAAAGAGAGGAAATTGTACTCAATAACTGGTGCGCCACTATCTCCACCCTTGAGGAAGCAGCGCATTTTAACAGCTTGGCCGCCATGTACGATAAAACCTTCTTGGTGCATCTGGCGGTAGATACCGGTATGGGGCGTGAGGGCTTCCTCCCCGCTCAGCTTAATGAGGTGGTCGCCCCCTTGTTGTCCATGTCCAACTTGCGGGTGGATGGTGTCATGTCTCACTTCCCCTCGGCTGACGAGGATGTACCGTACACCCAAAACGAGATTGGTCTCTTTACCGAATGTGTGGAGGAATTGCAGCAGCATTTCCGCTTGCGCTACCGCCATATAGCGGCCAGTGCAGGGGAGCTCGGTTATGAAATTCCCGTGGCTAATTTGGCTCGTCCCGGCTTGTTGCTATATGGCGTTGCCCCCATGGCCTCCATATACGATGGCGTGCTCAAGCCTACCCTCCGCCTCTACTCGCGCGTTTCGCTGGTGCGCGAGCTGCCCGCCGGGCATGGTGTAGCCTATGGTCGTACCTATATAACAGACCGCACCACCCGCGTGGCCACCATCGGTATCGGCTATGCAGATGGGTGGCCCCGCGCTATCTCCGGTAAGGGCGCCCGAGTCTTCATCAACGGGCATAGTTGCCCGGTTCTCGGGCGCGTTACCATGGATCAAATCATGGCAGATGTCTCACTTGTCCCCTCTGTCTCTCCCGGCGATACTGTTGAGCTCATCGGCCCTAACATCCCCATTACAGAGGTGGCAGATAAGGCCGATACCATCGTATGGACTATCTTTACCGGTCTCGGCCCCCGTCTTCCGCGCATTTATTCTTCTTAAAAATGCAAAAACTTAAGAAAAATTCAATTTTTGCTTGACGAATACGTAAATTTTCTGTATACTCAGCCCCGCAAGCAAGCTTCGGCGGGATAGCCAAGTGGCCTAAGGCATCGGTTTGCAAAACCGACATTCGTGGGTTCAAATCCCACTCCCGCCTGAAAATTCTTCCTTAAATAGCGCACTGTAGACGGTATAAGCCTCTCACAGTGCGCTTTTTTGTTTCTATTGACTCAATGAGCCTTAATGACGGGGGATTGGCGAGTTGTAAACTCAGTATTGTGCTTTTCGTTTCAGTATTTTAAGCCTAATATAATCTGTTAAGGGCTGCCAAACAAGAGTATGCCACTTTTCGCTGATATAGTTGAATACGAAAGAGCAGGGTAGACATGCAAGATATACCCCCATCACCAGATAGTAGGTACTGCAAGTCGGAAGCGGAATCTTCATCAAAAACATGATAAACAAACCGTGAAAATAGTAAATATTGGGAGAATGTTTTTTGCCTATGTATCCCAATACGGGAATGTCAAAGTCTTTATTGCGGATGCATGTCAACATTAAAAAAATAACTAAAGGATAGGTACCAAGCATAAAATAGCTTGATGGTAATGCATGGTCCTTTCTTATATAAAACTCAGCAACCAGGCTCACCAGCGTAATGGGGATGGCATACAACAGGTTAATGCTTTTGAGCAGCTTTTCTTGGTGTTTGTGTATCAAATACCCGGTAGCCAAAAAGGGCAATGAGGTTAAGATGCACGTATTGCGTAGGGCTGTTGGGTGAAAAAATAATCCGCTGAGGTCTAAATCCGGCATCCCCTCAAAGGTGCGGATGATAAATGCAACTATATACAGCAATGGGAGAAAATTAATTAATTTGGGACAGTATTTGATGATGAGATATAAGAGAAGCAACGCTTCAAACAGCGCTGTTAAATACCAAAGAAACCCTGAAATGCCAATCCCTAAAAATATAATCTTAAAATAGAAGTCCCCATCTGACCACGGTAGCTCAATGTCAAAGACGAATGTATAGACCACCGCGTAGATGATATTGCACATTACTGCCAGCCAGAATGATTTTAGGGCCCATGCCTTGCACTTACCCATTTCTCGTTCGTGAGATGCCGAGTACAACAGATAGCCGGTTATACTCAAGAAACATGGCGTGGCAACTCCGGCAAAAGGAACCAGTATCTGTTGAATTGACGGTATATGAATAGAGATAACAAAAAAAGCGCATATAGCTTTTAGTACATAAAGTGATTCTATTCTTTTGCGCTTTACCGCTTTGTTTGTGTTCATTTATTGCTTAACTGATTATATAATTTTGACGCTCATAGCATGTTGACTTAACTACGAGGTAACAAAATACATGTCGGCGGAAGCTTATTATTTTTTTGTTTCAATGTCAATCCAAAACACATATGGCCCCCGCAGGAAATAAAGTAAAAAACGTAGCGCTGAGTTAAGCCGTTTTTTGCAGCACATCACGCATCCAAGAGCAGCAGATACTGAATTATTTGAACAGTTTGTTTACGAAAAGTGTTAAATATAGTAGGAAACAAATAGGCATGAAGTGTCATCGTTGATGAAAAAATATGCGTAAATTGCTGGTAGCTGGAATCATCGAGTTAATAGTATTAGCCTTGGCTTTGTGGTTGCACTTGGTCATAGATTATGCTTTGTTGTGTCAAATATCATACCCCGAGCTGTGGGATTGGCGAGAAGCTTTGCTGAATGCGCAGCTGTGGATGGCGGTGGCGCAGTATGTGGCAATAACCACGGCTTTTGTGTTGGCTTGGTTGGTGTGGCATTGGCCCGGGCATAAGCTCAGCTACATTTTGTTGGCTTGGGGAATGACGTGGTTACCTATGGCATTTGTAAGTACGTCAGATTGTGCGCGCTTGCCGTATGCCCCCATGAATATGCCTCTCTCCCTGTTTGCGTTTCCTTTCTTTGCTCTGTTCTGCGTGTTGGAGTCTGTGGTGATAGTCTGTGTTGTCAAAGTGCCGAACAAATCTCAATAATTTTGCATTATTAACCGGTTCTGGCTTTTAGACTTGACAGGCCGTTGCTGTTTATATATGCTGTCTACGATGAAAATGCCCGTGAAAACGTTACCTCTCATCTCGTGTTGCGTGTGTGCCTTGGTATCTTGTACCCACGTAGCAGAGAATGGTGTGACCGCGGAGCCTGCAAAGTTGGCAGAATCTGCCGAGGCCGATAGCGATGAGGTGCCGCTTGATATTATCAGTGGTCATTTGATATGCGCGGCAACGCATACGTTTTTCGTGCCCGATGCTGATGATTTCGAAAGGCTTTGCGCGTATGATTCACCATCTCCGTCCGGGCTTTTCATGGTACCCTTACCACCGGCTGAGCCTTATTTTGAGTTTCGCAGCACCTATTTGCCGCCGGTACACAGTTATCTGCGTGTAGAGTGCTCTGATACGGAATACGAAATCAGTACCGCATGGGATGAAGTCTGCCCCGTGCGTGCTAAGTTGTTGTTCGATAAGAAAACGGGTGAGTTTAAAGGTTATACCGATTATGCCCCAGCGGATGCTGATTTCCTGAACAAATTGGCGGATGAGTATAACCGCGAGACAAAGGGCGGTATATATGCCGGGATTGCCGGTACCCCCACCACAGAAGACATGCGGGGTAAAGCTGTGGCGGCAGATGCGGAGTTTCCTTGTGATGAGGAAGAAATGGGACCGTATACCCGCAGGTTTTTGGCGGAGGGAATGCGCATCAGCGAGGCTGCGTTTGAAAAGGCCCACGCTGTTGATATACAAGAACGTAACTACGTGAGAGATTTTCTGGGTTATGGACCTCGCAATATTACCGGCGGGCATACCGATGCGTGGATGCTGGTTGATTCTGCCGGCAAACGCGCGCAGATTGTAGGTACCCCATATTGTTTGCATTTTAAACAAGTGGGAGAGGTGTGGAAACTGTATTTCGAGGGAACGGATGGCACATGTTTGGAATTGCCTTTCAGAGAATATCAAACGCTGCCTTTTGATGCCGTTTATAACGAAGATGCAAAAGTTGCCACGATGCTGTATTTGGCCCCGGACAGAAAAGGCTTGGTTGTTGACCCTTATTATGGCGCCGACCATGAAGAGTATGAAATCATATACATCTCATGGCGCAATGGTGCCCCGAAAGTGGAGGAGCCGATTCGGTGCTGCAAGTTCCGCGACGGTGAAACCGATGAACGCTTTGTGGGGTGGAAAGAGAATACACCTGTAACAGAATTTGTTGTAGAATTTGTTGTAGAATAATGATGAAAAGAATTTGCATATTGCTTGTGTTTTGCATGGTAGCTATGGCGGTTTCGCCTTTCTACCTCTTTGTGAGAACGTTTGATGCCTTCCCATTTCCCTCCGGGTGGACTGAGGCGGGGCTGGCTTTAGGCTGTCTATTGATATTTGCCGCCGTGTTGCTGGTAGAGTATTATTTGTGGCGCAAGTGTGGGCTGCATCTGCCACCGCCACCAAAAGTAAAAGCGGCTCATTCTTATTCCTTGAGCCCACCAGATAAAGATTCGAATACGGCTGAAGATGATGCAAGGCAGAAGAAGGAGCTTTACGCCTATTGGGTGGTGTTCCCCTGCTATGTGGCGGCGGTGCTTTGCTGTTGCTTTGTGACGGATTTTGCCCGAAAAGATAACTACTTTTATAATGCTGTAAGCAACGGGTACTTCGGCACGGCAGATGTATTGTTGGCAATGGGGGCAGATGTGGATTACCCCGGTTTGCCGGCTTATTTGGGGCTTGGAAAGAACATAGAAAACGCCGAAGCTCAACTGCGTTACTTGTTGAAGAATGGGGCCGACCCGAATCTGAAGGTTTTCGGTAGCTCTGCTATGATAGATGTGCTGCACCCGTCTGCCAGACATTTGTTACCTTTGTTGCTTCAATATGGCGGAGATTTGAAAATGGCCGTAGAAGATGGGAGGTTGGGCCCCGTATGCATGGCTGCCGAAGAGAAGAATCCGGATTTTATGCGCTATTTGTTAGCGAACGGGGCAGATGCCAATGAACGCGCTCTTTTTAATGGCAACAGAACACCCTTACATGTGCTCGTGGACAGTGAACCCGATTCTGAGGAAGATGCTGCCCGTGCGCTGGAGTGCATACGCATTCTCTTGCAATGTGGTGCAGATGTGAATGCGGTTCGAGTTTCCCGCAAACTTGCCGAGGGTGAAGTAACGCATAAGACTCCTCTGGATGAGGCTTCTGAGCAGCATGGATTCGCGGAGGCTATTCCTTTGCTGATAGAGCATGGCGCAAAACGCGCAGCAGAGATAAATGAATAAACATCAATACGTATCATGAAGCGTTTTGCATTGTTGGCGTGTACATTAAGTATAAGCTCATGCACTATTGTGGACTTGGGCGGGGCGGTGGATAATGTGGGGCGAGAAATCCCCGTGAGCCATGATTTGGCGATGCCTTTCAAAAAACATCGGAAAACCACATACCCCCTTTACACCATGGCAGATGGAAAACGCTACATCGAGCTGGATGTGCGATATCTGCCCGCCCGTGCCAAGTGGTTTAACTGTTACATGGTGGGTGGTTGTCCCGTAGAAGCATACGAGCGTTTCGATATTTTTTATCTGAGCCCAACGAAAACATACTATGCGGAGATAGAAGGCGAGGGGCCGTACACTGTCACACGCCTGATTGCCGCAGATGAATTTACGACTACCGGTGCAACCGTAGGCAAGATTGCGTTTTCTGAGGTAGCGGCTCACATGGCCATCACCGCGCATTTGCCGGAGCACCGCAGTACCCTCAACACTGTGGTGCAGCCCATACGTTGGGCTGCCGAAGCTGCAGATATTCCGCTCTCCTTTATTGCCACCCCCATTAACTGGCTGTTGCTGCCGACGGGGTATTCCTTGTGGGCTCTGTAACGTTTAAATGGAGCTGTTTACCAGCTGCGCTACGACCTCGCGTGCGGAGTGACGAATGATGCCTTCTCTTTGTGGGTTGGCTGCAAATGATACGGCCGCACCGCGATAAGCGGTATCCGTGCAATCTACTGCGGCGGTGGAGTGAAACTCTGTGGCGCCGGTGATGTTCTCCACCCTGGCGATGTTTTTGGGATTGATGCCTGCACCGGGCATGATGATGATGCGCCCAGTCGCATGCTCCATGAGTGTTGCGATGAACGGCGCGCCCTGTTCAGCATTTTGTTGTTGCCCGGAGGTGAGAAGTCGGTCGCAGCCCAGTGATATAATTTGCTCAAGCGCCTCAAGAGGGGAGTTGCAGATATCGAATGCACGGTGAAAGGTAATGGACATATCACCGGCCGCGGCTACCATTTTTTTGCAGGCCTCCATATCGAGGTCGCCCTCTGCGGTAAGGGCGCCTATCACTACACCCTGCACACCGGCTTGCCGGCAATACTCAATATCGCGGCACATGGTGTCTACCTCTGCCTCCGTATAACAAAAACCGCCATCGCGTGCGCGAATCAATACATTGATATCCAAACCGAGATTTGCTTCTACAACGCTTTGTATGGTACCATGGCTGGGGGTAACGCCACCACAGGTAATGGCGGTGCAGAGTTCTATTCTGATGGCGCCGCCGGCCGCGGCTTCGCGTGCTTCATCGAGTGAGGTACAGCAAACTTCTATCTTTCGCATGTGGTTTATAGTGTTGTGGTGTGCAACATCAGTATAAGGAGAATACGGCAGAGTTGCAAGCAGAAAAACGGTTGCATGCTGCCGGAATCAGGGGCTACTGCAAATCTTTGTAAAATCGTTTGATAAAGGACGGATTTTGCTCCGCATACAAAATCTCTGCAATTTCATCTGCTGCCTCAATAAAAAGCTTTTCTGAGCAGCAAAGGAATGGTGAAACTTGGTTGATGTAACCGCTTGCAGCATGGTTGGTACAGCCGCATGAATTAAGACAACGGTTTCTCAGCTCACAAACTTTACACGCGGGCGTGCTATTACCACGGTTGGCGATAATCCATTCTTGGCGAGCACGGTTGATACCCTCATTCACATTGCCGAAGTTGAGTTCGGGGGTATCGCCTACACCTACCAAGCGAGAGCAGGGGAAGAAATTACCATCTACCGTAACGGCTATTTCTCTCTCCCCGATAGTGCACAAAAGACAGTTTTTCTTCTCTTCGTCAGAGTGAAGATGCGAGAGAATTTTGTGCTCAATGTTGCTGAGCGCTATGGGGGTGCCTTTGCGGTAGGCTTGCAGTACCCTGTGAGCCACAAGGCGGTATTGCTCGCAAAGGATATCAAATTGTTCATCTGACCATTCGCTCCAGTAATCTATGTTGAGCCCGATTTCTTTGCAGAAGTGAGCGGCAAGCCAATCTACGCCTTCTGCCAAATATTTGACGTTGTTGGGTGTTACCACGCAAATTGCTTTGGTGCGTATGGTAGGGTGCGCATTCAGCATCGCAACGGCACGGGCCACCGCCTCGTGGCTGCCGCGCCCGTCTGCGTAACAACGGTTGGCATTGTGCATGGCAGGGGAGCCATCTATAGAGATACCGATGAGGAAGTTGCGCTCTGCCATCCATTCCAATTTCTCTTGGGTGAGCAGGGTGCCGTTGGTGGTGATACCGTAGCGAGGGGAGACAATGAGCCCTTCCTTGCGTGATTCCAAGTACTCGTAGCACCATTGCAAGAGCGACCACTCCAGCAGAGGCTCACCGCCGAAGAATGATAAATCCAGCCCACGGCCCATGCGTTTAGCTTCTTCCAGGCAGATGTCAATGGCTTTTTGTGCCGTTTCTTTGCTCATGGCATGGCTGTATTTGCGCCCTGCATAGCAATAGTTGCAGCGCAGGGTGCAATCATGGGTCAGGCACAGGGTGCAGGTAAGAACCTTAATCATTTGTAGAATATTGTTTGGTTATCTGGCCGCCTCTCGTCTTCCACCCAGTCGCTGGGGCGCCGTTTTTTTATGCGGTTGGTGAGTTTGATGCACAGCACCGTGAACTTGTTTTTCTTGTATAGCGGGGCTGCTGTTTGCCGGGAATTTTCCGCTAATCCTTTGGGGTTGTTGGTGGCAAGCGGAGAGTACTGTTGCAGTAGCCAAAGCCGCTATGGTGGGGTAAGCTATTTTTCTTGCTGTTGGAGAGGGCTTAATTTTCATGAGGTGTAGTGGGGGTTTGTTTTGCAGAGGGCTGGATAATTTCTCCCGTTTGCTTATCAAGACGAGCCCTCCCAACGACAGCTTGAGCCTCTCGTCGCGGTAATTTTGCGGTTTTCTCGGGGCTTTTTTCACCGGGGGGCGTTGGGTGTGGTACGGAGCCGCCGAGCATGATAGGTTCCTCGATGATATTAGCATTCGGTACCGAGCCGGGGGCGTGTTGTTGGCAGGAGCTGCCCGCCAACACGATAGCACCGGCTGCCACACATGTTAAAGTGGGGTAGGCTTTTTTACGAGCTGATGAAGGCTTGATGTGCATGTGCGTCAATTATGTTGTTCTTGAACCGGGCGCGGTACGGAGCCCACTGTATTTTGTGGTATGATAGTGGGTGTTTCGGTCGTGGCTTCTTCTTCCTCCGGGATATAGGGGACATCTCCGGCTAACATTTCCGGTTCTTCTTCAGGTTGTTGCTCTGTTTCTTCCGGGGTGACGGTGCAAGATTGCGGTTCGGTTTGGTCGGGGGGCTGCGTATCTGCCTGTTTTTCTGTACAGGGAGTTTGAGGGGGCGTTTCCTGTTGCTCGCATGAAGTCAAGGAGCTAACCATTGCTGCCACTGTGGCCAGTGCCGGGTATTTGAGGAGCTTAGCGGTGCATGATTGAATTTTCATATTGGAGAAAGCAGTTTCTGTCATTCTATACTTATGTTAAGTCTACGTAAAGAAAAATCCGCGAAATAAAATGTCCAAGTGTTCTTTTAGGGGATAAAAAACAGGTGCATCACGGTTTTGTTGCGTGGTGCACCTGTGGGGTATGTTATACAGTTGCTTTATTTACCCTTTTCAAAAGCTTGCTCTAAATCTGCCAGAATATCGTCAATATGCTCTGTGCCGATGGAAAGGCGAATGGTACCGGGGGTGATGCCGCAGGCTGCTTGCTCTGCTGCCGTCATTTGCGAGTGGGTGGTGCTGGAGGGGTGAATGACCAGGCTCTTCATGTCTGCTACATTGGCTAATAACGAGAAGAGTTGCAGCGAGTTTATAAAACGAAATGCCTCTGCTTGCCCGCCTTTGATTTCAAACGTGAAGATGGAGCCACCTCCGTTCGGAAAATACTTGCAATATGTTTCATGGTTGGCGTGTTCGGGGAGGGTGGGATGATTGACTTTTGCCACCTGTGGATGTGAGGTCAAGTAGCTAATAACCTTATCGGCATTCGTTGTGTGGCGCTCTATGCGCAGAGAAAGTGTTTCAATACCCTGTAACAGTTGGAATGCTGCAAAGGGGGAAATACAGGCGCCCATGTCGCGCAGCAAGATGGCGCGCAGGTAGATGATGAATGCCGCATTGCCTGCTGCCTCTGTAAAGCTGATACCGTGGTAGGATGGATTCGGAGCTGCAATGGCGGTGTATTTTCCGCTTTTTGCCCAGTCAAAGTTGCCGGCATCTACCACGATGCCGCCCAAGGTTGTGCCGTGGCCTCCCAAAAATTTAGTTGCAGAGTGTACTACGATATCTGCACCGTGTTCTATGGGGCGCAGCAAATATGGGGTGGCAAATGTATTGTCTACCACCAGCGGCAAACCGTGTTTGTGTGCCAGTGTGGCCAGTGCCGCAAGGTCCGGTATATCACAGTTGGGGTTGCCCATGGTTTCTGCATAAATGGCACGAGTTTCGGGGCGTATGGCTGCTCTGACTGCCTCTTCATCATGAATATCTACAAATGTGCAGCTGATACCGTATGCGGGCAGGGTATGGGCAAGCAGATTGTAGCTGCCACCGTATATTGTTTTCTGTGCCACAATGTGCCCGCCATTTTGGGCCAAGGCCTGCAAGGTGTAGCTGATGGCTGCTGCACCCGATGCCAGCGCCAAAGCGCCGATGCCTCCTTCTAACGCTGCCATTCTTTTCTCTAATACCTCTTGAGTGCTGTTGGTTAATCTGCTGTAGATGTTGCCACTCTCTTTGAGCGCAAAGCGGTCTGCTGCTTGCTCGCAGCTCTCAAAAACATATGCAGAGGTTGCATAGATTGGCACTGCGCGCGCGCCTGTGGCGGCATCTGCATGCTCTTGCCCTGCGTGTAATTGCAGTGTTTCGAATTTTCTTATATTCATGGCTGTTCTGTTTTGTTGCCGTTGGTGTATCATAAAAAGCCTACAATGTCAATAGGAGAAAGATAAAAAATCAAGAAAATAGCAAAAAGACTGGAAAAGTAAGTTTAATTGTATTATAATATCCGCGACATGAGTGAAAAACATGCAAAATTACGCATGCAACTGATAGTTCCCTGCTATAATGAGGAGGAGAATATACCGCTGTTTGTTGCTGCTGCCGAACAAAATTTGAGTGAGTATGATTGGCATATTTTATTTGTCAACGATGGCAGCACGGATAACAGTTGGGAGCAGATACAGCGTATCAGCAAGAAGCATTCGCGAATTCATGGTATTTGTTTTGCTCGCAACTTCGGGCATCAGAATGCACTCAAAGCCGGCTTGGAAGAGGCTTGGGAACATCACGAAGCTGATGTGTACGTAACATTGGATGCAGATTTGCAGCATCCTTTGGAGTTTATACCGGAGATGGTGAAAGCTTGGCGTGGTGGGGCTCGTATTGTACAGGCCGCTCGCCAAGACGAGGGGCGCAAGATTTCTTTGTTCAAGAAATTAACCTCCAAGATGTTTTACGGCGTGTTCAGCATACTCAGTGGGGTAAAGCTGCAGCATGGTATGGCAGATTTCCGTTTGCTTGACCACGGTGTGTTAGAGTTTATTGTAAGCTGCCAGGATAAGGACTTTTTCTTACGCGGCTTGTTGCCGTGGAGTGGTTTGCGGATGGAGTTGCTGCCGTATAAACCGCACGAGCGCCAGCACGGTGTTTCCAAGTTTACATTGCGTAAGATGTGTTCTTTGGCAATGACCGGCATAGTAGGTTATTCCGTACGTCCTCTGTATTTCTCCATAATTCTCGGGCTCATTTCCCTTATTATTTCCTTTGCCTATTTCCTGTATGTCATTATTGTTGCGACATCGGGGGCAACGAATATCAGCGTGGGCTGGCCGTCTCTCATTGCCACAGTGTTGGCAATAGGTGGTGTACAGTTGTTTATGCTGGGTATTCTGGGTATTTACTTGGGTAAATTGTACATGGAACACAAGGCACGCCCCACCTATGTAGTGGGTGCTCGCACGCGCAAGTAAAGTTTTTTTCTTCGTTGTTTGTTTTACGAAAAAAGCAGAGGTTTGTGCCTCTGCTTTTTTTGTGCCTTGCTGCCCGTAATATCAGGCGCGGGGCGTGTAATCTTTGCCGCAGAATCTGCGCAAAATACGTTCCGGAGCTTTGCACATATCGACCAACACTAAACCATCCAAGGTGCCTCCGAAATCTTCATCGATGCCGAATGAGAGCATTTCTCCACCTAAGCGCAAGTATTGGCGCAGTAACACCGGTATGGATTTTGCATCTTTTTCAAGGTGCGACACCATATCACAAAGAAGCCGTAAATCTTTGATGCCGTTTTTTATAAGGCGAGCATCCTCACTGAGAAGCCGGAGTGATTTCGGGGGATTATAGGCCTTTATCTCTTTTGCCAATTCGGGGTTCATGCAGTGCTGTTGCAGGTAGGCCAGTATGAGCGAGCGTGTGTGCGGTGCATACTCACTGCTAACACTTACCGTGCCGTATAAGTAACGGTATTCCGGGTGTTTAAAGAGGTAGTGTCCGATACCCATCCAAAGGGTATCCAGCGAGGCCGGATGCCGCTGGAATGGCGGGGTTATGAACGCGCGCCCCATTTCTATGCCACGCCTTAAAATTTGCTGCAATTTGGGGCTGAATTTGAAGAATGCGGAATTATAAATGCCCTTAAACCCTTTAGCGCTATCCATGATGACATCTGTGCGCCCGATACGGTAGGCTCCAACCAAGACTCGCTCCTGGGGGTTCCACATAATCAGGTGCACATAGTGGGGGTCATATTCATCCAAGTCTATGGATTTACCCGTGCCTTCGCCAACAGCGCGGAAGGTGATTTCTCGCTGTATGCCTATCTCTTGCATCATGTTGGGAATTTGTGCCGCTTCTGCCGCATACACTTGTAGGTGGGCATGCTCGTTGACGGCACACAGGCAATCTGCGGGCAGGGCATTAATTTCCTGCTCAAGAATATCTGCCGAAATGGGGGTGGCAATGGGTTCTTTTGTATCTGCTGCTGCGATTTGTTTTTCATCCTTTTGCAAATCCGGATAGCGCAGCATCATGCTGTTAAGCCTTAAGAAGTCAGATAAATCCTCATCTGTTTCATTGATGGCAATGGTTGACGGCGAGATGGGTTTGCCGATTTTGACTTTGTGGAGCGTCTTGCCATCTCGAATAATCTCTCTTGCCAAAAAGTTGGAGCGCAAGCCCTTTGCCAGTACCGATATTGTTTGGAAGAACAAACCGTTGTGCCCGGAGAAATGCATGGGGACAACTGTGGCGCCTGTTTTGCGGATGATGGAAGAGATATTGGTCTGCCACGGGTCATCTATGACTCTGCCGTCTTTCCATGACCAGGTGGCTGCAGAACCACTGGGGAAAACAAGCAGACTGTGGCCATCCTTAAGCCAGCGCAGCATTTCCCGCATGCCCTGCATGTTGGCACGCTTAGCGGCTTCGCCTCCATATACGTCTACCGTTATTTGATATGGTCGCATGCCGCGCACATGGTGCAGGAACTCATTGACCACAATTCGCACGTCGCTGCGCACTTTCATCGCAATGTCGCCGAACATGAGGCCATCTGACATGCCGTGCGCGTGGTTGCTGACGATAACACAGGGGCCTTCTTTGGGTATGTTTTCCAGTCCCTCCAATTCATAGTTAAGATTCAAATGTTTGCAGGCCAGCTTGAAGAAATTATCTGAGCTGCCGGCCTCCCAGTCCTCCTCAATATGATTATGCGCTACGTTGAGCGCGTGCAGCCCCAAACGCTTTTCTGCCCATGAAACAAACCATTTCGGAAGATGTTTGCCACCCTTAACAAGTTCTGTTAAGTCTGTTATTTTTTGTCGTTCTTTTCCGCTCACAATTCAGGAGACGTTGTTCATTGTATGTCTTGTTCGACAATATAACACAAGTTCCCCCCTCTCGTCAATCCTTCTTTTAGTATTCTCTAACGATTTTCTCGTGCGTTTTATGAAGAGGACAGAAACAAGCATTCTTAGCGTCAGTCTATGTGTTTCTGCTTGCCAAATGAACAAAGCGGGGGTATAATTTCTGCCCGTATGAAACAGTATGCACAACAGCTTTTGCGTTATCCGGAAATGGGAATTTCTTTGGACTTTTCAAAACTCCCTTTGACGGAAGATTTTTTGGCAGAAATGAATCCGCTCATTGAGCGTGCATATTCCGATATTGCTGCACTTGAGTCCGGGGTGATTGCTAACCCTGATGAAAACCGCATGGTGGGTCACTATTGGTTGCGAAACAGCGCCATAGCTCCCACTGCCGAGTTGCGTGCCAAAATTGATGAGCCCTTGGCAGCTCTTAAGGCCTTTGCGTCAGATGTGCATAGCGGCAAGATTCTTGCACCCAATGGTAAGAAGTATACAACCTGCCTTGTCATCGGTATCGGTGGTTCGGCATTGGGCCCGGAGTTGGTAGCCGATGCGTTGCCGGCTGATGGTTTGGCCATGGCCTTCCTTGATAACACAGACCCCGATGGCATGTACAAGGTGCTTGACACCTTGCCCTTGACCGAGACGCTTGCCGTTGTTATTTCTAAATCCGGCGGTACGCCCGAGACTCGCAACGGCATGGTGTGTGCCCAGGCTTATTTCGCAGATAAAGGTGTGGCATTTGCGCCTCAAGCCGTAGCGGTTACAGGTGTAGGCTCTACATTGGATAAAGTAGCTGTCGCCGAGGGTTGGCTCAAGCGTTTCCCCATGGAAGACTGGGTAGGTGGTCGTACCTCCGAGACCTCCGTCGTGGGTTTGGTGCCTGCCGCACTCCAAGGTGTGGATGTAGATGCCCTGCTTAAGGGCGCTGCCGACATGGATGCCCATACTCGCGTTGCCGATACCGCCAAGAATGCATCCATGAAGTTGGCTCTTGCATGGTACGCAGCCGGTGAAGGTAAAGGTAAGAAAGACATGGTAGTGCTGCCTTACAAGGATAGCCTTGTGCTCTTCTCCAAGTACCTTCAACAGCTTATCATGGAGTCTCTCGGCAAGGAGCTTGACTTGGATGGTAAGGTGGTAAACCAAGGTATCTCTGTGTACGGTAATAAGGGGTCCACAGACCAGCACGCATACGTTCAACAGCTGCGCGATGGCCTCAACAACTTCTTTGTAACCTTTATTGAAGTGCGCCAAGCTCCCACCGATACGGTGAAGGTGGAAAATGCTTTCACCGCCGGCGATTACCTGCAAGGTTTCTTGCGCGGTACCCGCAAGGCTCTTTCCGAGAGCGGTCGCCAGAGCATTACCATTTCCATCCCCACGGTGAATGCTTACACGCTGGGTATGCTTATTGCCCTCTTTGAGCGTGCCGTGAGCTTCTATGCCAGCCTTATCCACATCAATGCATACCACCAGCCCGGCGTACAAGCCGGTAAGTTGGCTGCCAACGTGTTCCTCAAGCTTTTGGCAGATGCAGAGGCCGCCCTTACCGCTACCCCGGCAACGGCCGCTCAAGTGGCTGCCGCTGTTGGCGCAGATGTAGAGGATACCTACCATGCTCTTGTGCACATTGCCGAGAGCGGTAAGGCCAAGTGGACTCTGGCTGCTTGTCCCTGCGAGGACAGCTTTGCCAAAGCCTAATCTTCATATTATTCTCGGTTGCGGAGTCCCGAGGCTCCGCAACCGCTTGTCCCCCCCCCCTCGGCAACCATACTCAGAAGATGAAAACGCTATTCAGCCTCATAAGTTTTGCAGCACTCGGTTCGGCTGCTCTTACTCCCTGTGTTTATGCTGCTAAGGATAAGACAGAGGAGGTTTCCGCGGCGGAGTTGCCGGCCGTACCGGCTTCTCTTGTGGATCGTCAGTACGTCACCAAGACAAAGCCGAAATTGGATGCCAAGGTTTATTTCATATACCAATCTCGTTATATGTGCCCGACATGCGTAGCCGAAGCTCCGGCCATTGTTGCAACATATAAAAAGATGAAAGGTAAAGGGGCTGAGTTGGTAATGCTTAATGTTGATGCAGATGTTGAGACTGCCGCCCAATGGGCAAAAAAAGCAAAAATGCGTTTTCCCATTGTAGCCCCGGGGGATAGTTCCGGTATTCCGTTCCCTCATACCGGTTCCAATAAATTACCCTGCATGGTGGCATTAGATGCTCAAGGTAATAAATTGGGCGAGGCCAGTGGTGCTGAGGTTGCAGAGTTTTTGGCTGGTAACTGGAAAAAGTTTGTCAAAGACGTGAAAAAAGCAGAGAAAGAAGCGGAAAAAGAAACTAACGATTGATTTCAGTTATGTTTATTGTTGTAATCGTCGCTCATTTGGTTGCTGTTTTGTTTGCTTTCTGTGGCTTGGTGCAGCTGGGGTCCTTTCTCAGCGAGCCAAATCCATCAAATGCGGCAGTGTTCGGAGCAGGGGCTTTTGCCGCCGGTTTGGCAAAAGCAGCATGGCCTATAGCAGTTGCCATTGTTGTTGAAATCTTCATTCAAATAGCCTGCATGCTTGAGAAGCTTTTGATTGCACGCTCCTCCGGAGATGATGTAACTGCAACGGCTCTCAAAGCAAAGGTTAAGCCTATTGCAAAGAAACAAAGCGAGCAACCCTCTGAGTCCGGAATGTTTTTCCGCGCCGACCGCGCCCCTGAACCACCGGCGGCGCCTCATGTAGAAGAACCTATAACTGAGGAAAAGAAAACGGAACAAGTCAAGGCGGAATCTGTGGTGCCGGAAAAGAAAGAACCTTCGCTGAGCTTCTTTAAAGTTGATTGAATATATTGCATATGCAACCGGATGGAGCAGAGTGTATTTTATCCCTGTGCCGTGAATGCGGCATACAGGTAGATTCTGCTGACCTGCAATTAATAGTAGCAGGTGCCTCCGGCCGCGTTATCATGCGGGCTCTCAACAAAGGTGTGGTTGGCGTATATTGGACCTCGGCACGCGCAGATAATGCCTCATTTGTTGTTGCTGCGCAGGGCCTTGCCCGCATGGGGGTAAGAGTACCCCGTGTTTTGCGTTATCGCGATGAGGGTAACGGCTGTGGCACGTGCCTGATTCAAGATTTAGGCTGTCGCGATTTGCTTGGCCTGAAAGAGGAACCTTGGCAGATGCGCCGAGCTGCCTATTGTTCTGCCTTGCAAGAGGTGTTCAAATTGCATACATTAAGCCCTGATTGGTTATTGCAGCCTGCTTTTGATGCAGAAATGTACCGCTGGGAACAAGAATATTTTGCAGAGCACTTTTTAGGTCGCCATTTAGGATTGAGTTCCTCTGCATTCGCTGAATTGCAATGTTCCCGCAACGTTGCAGATTTTCTTGCTCAATTACCACGGGGACCCGTGCACCGCGATTTCCAAAGTCAAAACATTATGCTTCATGCGGGTGAGGCTTATCTTATCGATTTTCAGGGGATGAGAATGGGCAGGTTCGAGTATGATTTGGCCTCGCTGGTGTATGACCCCTACATGAGCCTGTTGCCGGAAGAGAGTGATGAACTATTGTCGGTGTACGCAGAAATTTCCGGTGAAAAAATTGATATGTCCATATTTTTCGCATGTGCTTTACAAAGGCTCATGCAGGCATTGGGGGCGTTTGCCAACATCGGCTATAATCAAAAGAGAACATGGTATTTGAACATGATACCGCCCGGTGTACGAGCTTTGCGTCATGTGGCTAATCGCACATCTGTTGAATCTCCAGCATATCCTCTTGCTCAATGGCTGCTAAATCACGTATAAGATGGGTCCGAATATTGGTGTGTTACCTCCTGCTGGCAACTTTGTTGTTGGCTGCCGCCTCTTTATTCAAGCCACTAGATGTTTTTCTTTATAACAAAGTAGCTCCATATAAGGGGATTGTACAAGCAGGTGATTCTGTCCCTTTATTGGAGCCGGATGAAAAACAGCCTACGCTGCCGGATTCCGTGGTTGTTCATACACATTTTGAATGCCCGACTGTTGCGATGATTGATTTACAGCCGGAGCAACTGTTCCCTGCCGGTAGCTGGATATTGCAGAACTTTTTCCCTCTGCTTAATAAAATATCTAAGGCCGGAGTCAAAAATCTGGCTGTTTCTATGCCCTGCATTTGGGAGGATGGGGGCTGCGGAGAGGGGCATCAGATGATGCTTTCTCAAACCGTGGTAAACAATACGCTGTTTGAGCATGTTGTTTTGGGTATGCACGGGCGTACCAAAGCAATGCCGGATGTTACCCCCGGCGTACTTACCTCCTGCGCCATACCGGCATCTCATGTGAAAGGGGCTGTTACAAACTTGCCCTTTGCCAACTGCAAAGTTGAGAATGATTTAGATGGCGCAGAGGTTGCTCGGGAGATTGTATGGGCTCCCGACTGGTTGCACGATGAAGTGATGACTCAGGCACCGGCCGCGTTGTCGGATCGTTCCTTTCCGCTTTTGATGCGTTGGAACGGCGAAATATTGCCTACATTGCCGTTACGATTGGCGATGTCAGTGCGTGGATGCTCTGCGAATGATATATATGTTGAGCTGGGTAAAGAAATACGCATGGGTAATGTAACATTCCCCATAGACCTGCATGGCCGGTTGATAATGAGCGGGGTTTCAGTGCAGAAGCTTGATATTAATGATGTTTGGGATGAAAAAGTAAAAGTAGATGAAAAATCGGCTCCGCATGCTGTTGCCGTGTTGATGCAGCCTTTGTCCGAGGAGGTTGCAGAGGGCAGAATTGGGAGCATAGCTGCAACGCTTTCTCAACTTTGTGCTAAAGAGTACCATGAATACTCAACGGTTGCCGGCGCTCCCATACCGTCTTTGTGGTATCAACCCATCATAGAAAACTCGGCTTTGCGCATTATTTCCGTATTGTTGCTCTTATTTATTGTGGTACGCTTCTTACCATCCATGCCCGGGCTTCTCAAGTTGGTGGTAATGTTTGTTTGGCTCAACTGGCTCTTTTATCAAATGTGGAGCGGTATGGCGGCTCAACAATGGCACCATATCGGCGTAATGGTTGTTGTGTGGTTGCTTTTGTTGATAGCGCTGCCGATTATCAAACCGAAGAAGAAACGCAGCATCTTCTCAACTCGCCGCTGAGTTTTTGCTCTTGCCGGTAGCCTTCTTTTTTGTTTTTGCTGCCTTCTTGGGCCTTTTGGTGGCTTTCTTGCGGGTGGGAGAGTATTTATGCAAATGTACCTGCATTAAGAGCAATGTAAACATGGAGGCTGAATTGATGTTTACAGCCGCATGCTCTGCAACTGCCTCTGCCATTCTCACCAGCTTTTGTACGATGGCTGTGTACTCATCGGCATCCATTTCGGGCAGACAATCTTCCAGCAAACCGTGCAATTGTACTAAGGCACGATATAACTGCATCCAATTGGAATCAGACCTTGCCGGCAAAGTCAATAAGATGCTTTCCGGCAGACTGTCAAGCAACTTCTCAATTTTACGCAGGTGTTTGTGAATTTCTTTACCTGCCGGCGTGTGTGCTGCGGCTTCTACCATGAAGCGCACATGCGTTGATAAATCCCCGTATGCTTCCAATACTTCTCTGGGTACCATGCCGGCAGCAGAGGCTTGGCTTGCGCTTTTCTCTGCCGCCTCGGCAAACAGGCGTGCCAATACGTCTGCTTTCCCTTGCGGTGTTAATGGTTCCCGTTCAAACAGCATAATTCGCTTATTATATCACGCCATTCTGTGCTTCTCAAGCCTATTGCTTGTATTGTGCCGATATCAAAACTCGGGCATGTCTCGCAGTGGCGGTGCCTCATTATTGCTTGGCGACTGGCCTCGCTTCGGTTGAGACCCCGGTTGAATTACCGTTTCCTCATCAAATTCTGAAGCATCTACGCCGTCAATTGTTACTTTGGGCGCCGTTCCTTTTTCTTCAGCAAAGCAGTTGTTGAGAGCGGCCTGAAGCTGTTGGTTGGGGAAGCCGATAAAGAGAATACGGCAGCGCTCGTCCACCAGTACAGCCATGGGCAACTGAGATACGCGGTAAGCTTTGCCACCCTCATTTTGCTCATTGTCCATGTAGGCATTGGTAATACCGTTTTCTTGCAGCATGGCCTGCCACTCCTCCGTGGGTTGATTTACGGAGATGGGGCAGAAAATGAGCTCTGGATATTGTTTTTTCAGTAGCTCTTGGCGGCGTACAATGTCTAAGCCGATACTTTCTTCGGGGGTCCAGAAAAAGAGAAGTGTGGGTTTACCGGGTATCGGAAATTTAACTTTGTTACCATTCGGGGTAATCAGAGCCATTTGAGGCGGCACGCTCCCTAAACTGAGATAGTGCAGAGCGTAGGCCATCTCTGAAGCCATTTGATTAAGGGTAACATTGCCGAACATGGCGTTGTCAGGGGCCAGTATGACCGCTTGTCTTAAGAAATAAATCTGTTTGGCTCGAGCATCTTCCGGGCTTTTCTCTGCACTGGCAATCGTGGGATTGCTCAGCAAAATGCACATAGCCATTGCTGCGTTAGCCTGCGCTTCGGGATTGAGATTGCGTGTGTATATTTTTTGCAGTAGTTCGTAAATACGCATACTGGGGCTTTCTGCCAGTTTTGCACAGGCTCCTGCTATGTGGGGGCTGGCGTAGTGAACGTGTTCAACACTCTCCAGCATTGCGTTGGCATAAAATGATACTTGACGGCTGCGTCCGTCAAAAACTTTGGCGAATTCATCCGGATGATTGATAAACCACACCACTGCCGGGGCTGCCCACGGTTGCTCGAACTCATAGGTTGTCACCTCTTTATAGGTGTCTGAGGCGCCATTCATTCGTTGTTCGGCTGTCGGCTTAACCAGTTTTCTTTCTTTACCCGTTTTCTTGTTGATGCTGTGCCAGAGAAGCAATGCTACCTCGTCTGCATTCGGTTTGCGTACTGCTTCTATTTGGTTCGGGGTTTTAGCAACTTGCAATGCCGCATGGTATTCTCTCATCAATTTATCCCAGTGCTCCAGCGCATTCTGCATGGCTGCTTGATCTGCATAGGCCGTTGTTGCGCTCCCCAAAATGGCACAGAGGCATAAGTATGCTGAAAACCTTTTCATGCACCCTATCATATCAAATAGCGCTACTACTCGCAAGATAAAATCTGTGTATGCCACGCTTTGGGCTTGCAAGAAACGCCCGGTGTTGCTATGGTGCGCGCATGGCAACAGATAAAAAAATCACGATGAAGACGAGCAAAGGCGATATCAATTTGGTCGTTTTTGCTTCTAAGACCCCCATGACAGCCGCCAGTTTCCTCAATTTGGCAAAGCGTGGCTTCTACAACGGCTTGAAGTTTCACCGTGTGATTGCAGATTTCATGATTCAGGGTGGCGATCCCGAGGGTACGGGGTGCGGTGGTCCCGGCTACAAGTTTGATGATGAGTGCCGCCCCGACCTCAAGTTCAACCGCCCCGGTTTGTTGGCTATGGCCAATGCAGGTAAAACGTGGACCGGGCAGGGTACCAATGGTTCTCAATTCTTTATTACCCATGTGCCCACCGATTGGTTGAATGGCAAGCATACCATCTTCGGTGAGGTTTGCTCCGCTGAAGACCAGGGGGTTGTCAATGATATTCGCCAAGGCGATACCATTGATTCTATCGAAATTCATGATGATTGTGCAGACCTCTTCGAGGAGCAGGCTGCCAACATCACCCGCTGGAACAGCAAGCTGGGTAAATAATGGTTTTTGCCGTACAGGACCTTCACATTGAGTTCGGTCCCCGCGTACTCTTTGATTCGCTCTCCTTTGTTGTTGACCGAGGAGAGCGCATCGCGTTTGCGGGGCAGAATGGTGCCGGTAAGTCTACCCTCATGAAATGCATCGTGGGGGTAATGCAGCCGGACCACGGCAAGGTGCTTTTGCCTCGCCATACTCATGTGGGGTATTTGCCTCAAGACGGCATTCATATTTCCGGCAAAACTTTGCTGGATGAGGTGTTGGGTTCTGTCGGTAATATCGTAGAAATTCAGCAGGCGGTGGATGAATTGTCTGCTGAATTGCAGACGCTTGATTCTGCAACGGAGGCGTATCGCGAAACGCTCGAAGAAATCGGGCACCTGGAATTATTGTTGCAAGACCGCGATGCCGCTTCGCTGCGCCCGCGTACCGAATCAATTTTGCGTGGGCTCGGTTTTTGTGCGGAAGATTTTACGCGAGATTGTGGGGAGTTTTCCGGCGGTTGGCAAATGCGTATAGCCTTGGCCAAACTCTTGTTACAAGAGCCTGAGGTGCTTTTGTTGGACGAGCCTACCAACCACCTTGACATACAAAGCCAACGCTGGCTTGAGCAGAGTTTGCGCACGTATCGCGGCGCTATTTGCATTATCAGCCATGATATCGCCTTGTTGGATTCTCTTGTAACTCGCACTATTGCCTTTCACCACGGGCGCGCAGAAGAATACTCCGGCAATTTCTCCTTCTATCTCAAAGAAAGCAAAGCGCGTAAAGAAATTTTGCTGCGCCAGGCAAAGGCGCAACAGCGCGAAATTGCCAAAACTCAGGCCTTTATTGACCGCTTCCGCGCTAAAGCGACTAAAGCAAGCCAAGCTCAAAGCCGTATCAAACAGCTTGAAAAAATTGAACTTATTGAGGTGGAAGATGATGATGCGGTAATGAGTTTCCGCTTTCCCCCGCCTCCGCCCGGTGGTAATACCGTGGTGAAATTGGAAAAAGCCTGCAAGGCATATGGCCCCATTTGCCTGCTGAAAGATTACGATTTTACCATGGACAAGGGAGACCGCATTGCCATTGTCGGTGTTAACGGGTCCGGTAAATCTACGTTTACCCGCTTAATATCCGGAACGGAAGCTCCCGATAGCGGTAAATTCAGCTTCGGACACCATACTGAGGTAGCCTTCTTCTCTCAGACCCATGCAGATATTCTTGACAACGAGCAAACGGTGCTGGAATGTGTAGAATCCGCCGCTTCTCGCGAGACCCGCCCGCTGGTGCGTAATTTGCTGGGGTGTTTCCTCTTCCGCGGTGACGATGTTTTCAAGAAAATCGGTGTGCTGAGCGGTGGCGAGCGCTCTCGTGTAGCCTTGGTTTGCATGTTGCTCAAACCTGCCAACTTCCTCATTATGGACGAGCCGACCAACCACTTGGATTTCCAAAGCCAGGATGTGTTGCAGCGCGCTCTGGCCGAGTATCCCGGCTCATATTGTATTGTCTCACACAATCGCCAATTTTTAGATCCCATTGTCAACAAAGTGCTGGAGTTCCGCAACGGTTATGCCCCGCGTTTGTTCTACGGGAATGTATCTCAGTATATTGAAACGGTTGAGGCTGAAGAAAAACGTCTCAAGATGGCAAGTGCACCGGTTGCTGCGGCCTCTGTTGCTGCTCCGGCAAACAAAAAAGACGCCCGTCGTGCGCGTGCGCAGGAGCGCGAAAAGCGTTCGCGCATTCTTAAACCTTTGCAGCAAAAACTCTCTCAAATAGAGGATGAGATAGCTGCAAAAGATTGCAGACGTGAAGAAATTTCCGCAGAGTTGGAGAAGCCGGAGAACATGTCTGATAATCAGATGTTGATGACTCTCACGCAAGAGTACCAACAATTGGAGAGAGAGACCGAGGCTCTTTATTCTCAGTGGGAGGATATTTCCGTAGAAATCGAACAGGCAGAGGCCGCGCTTAAAGAAGAGTTCGGCGCTTTGCCGGAATAACGCTATTTTACCATGTCCATTCACATTCTGATAGTAGAAGACGAGGTTGATATTGCAGAGCTGGTTGCATTTAATATCGAGCGCCAAGGGTGGCGTACATCATTGGTGCATCATGGTGCAGAGGCTGTTGAGCAGATACGAACGCTCTTGCCCGATTTGGTGATTCTGGATATTATGTTGCCCGGCATAGATGGGTTGCAGATTTATCGCCACATGAAAGAATCTCCGCAGACGGCAAAGATACCTACCCTCTTCCTCACGGCGCGGGCGCAGTTAGAAGACCGCTTGGCCGGACTTTCTCTCGGGGCAGATGATTATATAACTAAACCCTTCAGCCCCAAGGAGCTGGTGTTGCGTGTTCGTAACATTCTCAGTAGGTGTGATTCTGCTTCTTCTCAGCAACTATTGGTGCGTGCCGGTAAGTTTGTGCTGGATAAAAATACCCTCGTGGCAACCCTCGCCGGTGAACCGCTGGACCTTACAACCGCTGAGTTTCGCCTCTTGGCATACCTTATGGAACGCCCCGGTAAGGTACAAGACCGCTATAAATTGCAAAATGAGCTTTTCGGCTATGCCGATACGACGCAATCTCGCACATTAGACACCCATATTAAACGCCTTCGCCAAAAATTAGGCGAGCATGCCTCTTGCATAGGCACAGAGCGCGGGGTAGGGTATTATTTTGTGAAAGATTAAACCTTCCCCTTATTTACAAGGCATCGCTCCACTGCGGTTGGGGCTGTGGGTCGCCCAAGGCGCAGATGCGGTCAATCATGCGGTCCCAGTATTCTTGCCCTTGCTCAATATCAATTTGAATGCGCAAGAAGTAGATGGGGATTTCCATTTCTCCCGGTTTAAGGAAACGCACGGCATCCTTTTCCGTTGTTACAATCAAGTCCATAGCGCGGTCTGCACAGCGGTCTACGAACGTTTCCAAATCTTTTTGGTCAAACCAGTAGTGGTCCGGGTATCGGCGGCGTATTTCAACATGGGCGCCCAAGCCTTCCACCAATCCCTCAAAGCTTTCCGGGCGGGCAATGCCGCTCATGCAGGCAACATATTTATCTTTGAGGAAACTGAGGGGCTTGCGTTCACCTGTAAAGATGTTTTCCAGATGGGCAGGTGCGTGGTTGGTTACGATGATATCTGCCACTTTGTTATATTTGCGGATGGTGGCAATGAGTTCATCTTGAGGCTTACCGCCACTTTTGGTAAGAATGATATAGCTTGCTCGAGCCAGGCTGGTGCGGGGTTCTCGCATGGTGCCTCTGGGCAGAAGTGCACCCGTGCCGAAGGGGAATCCGCAATCTACCAGCACAATATCAATCTCGTGCTTGAGCTTGAGGTACTGCATGCCGTCATCAAGAATCAAGGTGTTGCAGCCCAGTTGCTCAATGGCAAAGATTCCGGATTTTACGCGGTCTTTATCCACCAACACCGCCACGCCATCAAGATTGCGTGCCAGCATGAAAGGCTCGTCCCCCGCATACAAAGGGCTCAGGTAGCGAGTTACTCCATCGCTGGCAATCTTCGGAAGGTCTTTCACCTCGTTGCCCTCTGCATCTTTCCAATGCTGGGCTTCTTTCAATGGCTCGCTTTTATAGCCACGTGTCAAAATGGCGCACTTGCGTTTTCTTGCCGACAAGGCTCGTGAAAGAAATTCTACCACCGGAGTTTTACCTGTGCCACCGGCCGTAATGTTGCCTACACTGATAACGAATGTACCGAGATAGCGTACGGTTTTAATGCGGCGTGAAAATAAGAATAAACGGGTTTTGACCAACAGGTAGAAAAAGAAAGATGCAAAGCGCAATACGCAGCGCATCATCCACGCACGAAAGCCGCGGGCTCGCCCGAACACTACTTCGGTGCCCCATTCTGCAAACTCATCCATGCGCGATTTCATGCCCTTTATTCTACCTTTCAGAGGCAGCGCTGTCAAGCATTCTTCTTGTTTACGCCGGGTTTTCTCAGTGCTTGAAGCCCGCATACAAGGCCGAACAAGGCAAAGAGGGTATAGATGCCGCCAATCCATATATCTCGGTGCGCCCATTGCATGCACATTCCGCCCACCCAAGCCAGTAGTCCGCCGCCGGTAAATCCTATTCCTTGTGCCAAGCCGGATATGGCGACCGTGCCGGCCTCATCCGCTGCACTTTCTACTATCAGGGTCATGCCTACGGAAAAAATACACCCCAAGCCGGCGCCCAACAATATGGCAAAGAAAAGCCAAAAATGCAGCGGTGTTTTTAATAATCCCCAGCATGCTGTTATGGAGATGAGTACGGCTATAATCATCAACTTATCCATACCGCCTAACCAGCGGCTGAAAATGCCGGATAGCAGAGAAGCCGGTATTTGAAAAGCCGTGGCAACGGATAATACCAAACCTGCTTCTACCAGAGGCATGCCGCGGTCTCTCAGCAAGGTAGATAACCATACTATCAATAACCAGGCACCTGCTACGCGGAAAAGATAAAAAAGTGTTACCATGCGTGCCTTATGTTCTTTCAAAAGAGGCAGCATGGGTGTTTTGAGTGTATTTTGTTGTATGTGGCTCGGTTTAACGCGCAATACCAATTCGCTCCAGAGCAGGGTTGCAAACAATAAGGGGAGCCCCCAAAAAAGCAGGCCGTGTTGCCAACCGCCCAGCAATAGTGCCATGGGGGCGGCTGCGCCTGCACCCACTGCCGTACCCAGGCTGACACAGGCAGTGTAGGCACTCATCAGCTCCGGCAAGCGGTCCGGTATAACTTGTTTGCCGATACCCAGAATGACAGAGCCGGCAATACCAAGCCCCAGCCCAATGGCGATGGTACCACCGAACAAGCCCGTAATGCCTCCGTAACTGCGCCATACAACGCCACCTATTGCCCATAGCAGGGCGTATATAATGAGTACTCTCGGGCGTATGTGCCGCGTCAAAATGGCACCGAGCGGAGCGGCTATGCCCAGTGACATAATGGGCAAAAGCCCGAACATGCCGCTGCCGCTTACGCTTAAGCCCAAATCTCGCATCAGGAACACCAGCAGCGGGTCTGCTGCTGAGAAGCTCATGCGCAAATTAAAGCTTACTAACAGAAAGATGATAACAAAGTGGACTCGGTAATGGGATGGTGGGTAGGCATTCATGCTTACCCCTCTTTTTATACCACCGCATTTATTGTTGCAATCTATTTAATTAACAGCCATTTATTTGAGCTCCACAAAACGTTGCCACGCATGGCTGCCGAAGTCTGCAGTAAAAGCACTTGCCGCATCAGACGGTGAAATGATAAAATACACGGGCCACACAATGGCATTGATGGCTACGGCAGAGGCCGTGCCCGCACAACTTAACGGCACATCTACCACTGCTGCTGTTGCATAGCCCAATGTGTTGAAGACTGTTGCATGTGGAGATGTTACGGTGTGATGTGTTTTGCAGAACGTGCCGTTATCGGGGGCTTGTCGTACAGGAATTTTTTGTGTGCATTTTGCTTTCATTTCTTCCCCGTTTTCTATGTAGGTAAGCACCCCTCCGTAACCGGGATTTTTGCTTTTACCGATAAGGTAAAGAGCCTGTTGTTTCGGGAGACGGTATAGATCTTTCACTCCGCTGATTTTTTCATCGCGGATACTGTAATATGCCATGCCTCTTAACGCGCCGTATTCAGATGTGGTAGCTCTTCTGTCATCTCTGATACGCGGTAGCTCGATGTAGTAATCTTGTCCGTCTGAAAGGATGTAGATATCGTTATCGGGGTGAATGACGGCGGTGTCGCCATATGCCTCATATTGTGCTTTGTTGAAGAACGTATCAGACACATGGGTGATGCACCCGGATAACAGGCAGCAGATAAAAAATCCCCATTTCATGGTAGTAAGGTGTTGCGGAAAAAAATCCCGGAGCCGAAGCTCCGGGATGGTGATAAAATGATGCAGGATATTAGCTCATTCTTGCGTAGGCGTCTGCTTCTACAGCGCTCCACAAGGAGGCAATGCCGGCTTCGACCGTTGCTTTGGCGGCAGAGAGCTCGGCTCCTTTTTCGCCGTGAGCGAAGAGGTAGTACTTGATTTTAGGCTCTGTGCCACTGGGGCGTACGGCAAAGCTGCGGCCGTCAGCCAAATCAATGAACAACATCTTTTCAGCAGGTATGGGGTCGCCCTCGGCATCGATGAGTGTGCCGGTGGAGAAGTCGCGCACGCCGAGTACGGCTGCACCATCCATCTCAGTGGGCGGGTTTTGCATGTAGCTCTGGGTGAGGGCTGCAATCTTGGCAGCGCCGTCTGCGCCTTCCATAACAATGCTCTTACCCAGCTCCATGTAGTAGCCGAGCTCTGTATAGATGTTGTTGAGGCACTCGAGCAACCCGATGCCCTTGGAGGCGAGGTAGGCGTTCATCTCTGCCAGGCAGAGGGCAGCGGCGTTAGCGTCTTTGTCTCTCACAAAGTCTTGAGCCAAGTAGCCGTAGCTTTCTTCACCACCGAAGATGAAGTACTTGCTGTAACGGAGTCGGAGTTCGCGGGTCTGAGCCTCTGTCATATTGCGGTAGCCCTCGCGCTCTGCTGCGGGGATGGCTTGCTCATACTTGCCGAGCTTGGCTGCAATGTACTTGAACCCGGTGAGAACATTGACCGTGGCAATGCCGAAAGATTCTGCAATGGCATCTTGCAAGGGGCTGGTAACAAAGGTTTTTACCATGACGGCGTGGTCCTTGTTCTCGGGAGTGATGATACCCAGCTCCACTGCGCTCATGCAGCGGTACCATGCCATGAGGCAGCCGGTTTGGTTGCCGGTGAGCAGTTGCATCTTGCCCGTTGCTGTATCGCGCACGGCAATACCCATGCGGTCGCTGTCGGGGTCTGTGGCAATTACCAAGTCTGCATTTTCGGCATCGGCTTGGGCGATTGCCATATCGAGGGCAGGGGCGTTCTCCGGGTTGGGGCTTGCCACCGTGGGGAAACGACCATCAAGCACATCTTGTGCTGCAACGGTGCTTACATTGCAGCCGATTTGCTTGAGGATGGGTACGATGCAGCGACCACCCGTGCCGTGCAGGTTGGTGTACACAACCTTGGCGCCTGCTTTCTCAAACACATCCGGGCGCAGGATGATGCCTTTGAGCTTCTCAATGTAAATGGCGTCAAACTCCGGGCCAAGTATGCTCAGCTGCCCTTGCTGTTCTGCCGGCAGCGGCTCGTAGGTGTCGGAGGTCAGCGCATTTACCTCTGCGATTACAGCTTTATCATGCGGGGCTATCAGCTGAGCACCGTCGTTGAAGTATGCCTTGAAACCGTTGTCGTGTGCCGGATTGTGAGATGCGGTAAGCACCACACCCGTGTCGGCATTCAGTTCTCGAATGGCGAATGATACCTCCGGGGTGGAGCAGGGACCGTCAAACAAGGCGCAGTCGCAGCCCAAATCCGTGGCAATCTTAGCGCAGTATTCGGCAAAGTCGCGGGAGAAGTGGCGGGTGTCATGCCCTACTACAATTTTCGGCTTGCGGCCTGTGCCTTCAGCCTCAACAAAACGGCGTACGTAGGTGATAAGGCCACGCATGGCTCGCCCTACATTGAAGTAGTTCATGGAAGCGGTGCCTACGCAGGGGAACTCGGGGCGACCATTGATGCCGCCGTTACCTTGCTCTGCCGGGGCAACTACCATGCCGATGGTGCGACCGCGTAAGCCACCGGTGCCGAAAGCGAGTGTTTTATAAAAGCGGTTGTTAAGCTCGGCCCATTCTCCTGCGGCTGCAAGCTCGCAGATGGCTGCCGGGGCAACGGGATCTTGCGTGCCGGCAAGCAAAAGCTGAATGTTTTCGAGCGATGTTGCAAGCAGTTTGCCGTCTGCAACGGCCTGCTCGAGCGTGGAAAGAAGAGTGCTATCCATCATATGTGCGCGTATTATAGCGCAACTTTATTCAACGTGCAAGTATTCTTTTTAACAATAAGAATCTGTATAGGGAAAGGGAGCCTTGTGCGTTTCCGTATAGATGTAACCGGGCATGAGGTGTTGCCAGAACTCGCAATGCGGACTGTTTCTCTCGGCCTGCAAGCGTTGTTCTGTCATGCGGAACGGATATATTTGAACGGGAACAGATTCTGAGCCGCATGCGAACGCCTCGTTTACCAGTGTGTATATTTCTTCGATTTTTTCATCAGTCATGGCAAAACATCCCTGAGATGAAGTGCCGCCGTGTATCATGATATAACTGCCGGTTCTGCCTTGCGCTATATCGTATAGGTTAGGGTAGCCGATATTGAAAGAAAGATGATACTTGCTGTGTGGGTTTATTCCCCTTGGGGTAACTTTGTAGAAACCCTCGGGGGCTTGTTTGTCTCCTTCTTGTGTTTTGGGGCCAAGCTCGCCACTCATGCCCGCTATGGTGTAGGTGCTAAAACAGTTCCATTCTCCCGTTGCTGCCTGCAACCAAAGTTCCAGTAGCCGTTCTTCTTTAAAAATGCGAATGAAAACCGGTTTGCCGAGATGCGCTCCGAGCCGTTGTAGTACACGCGTTCTCGCCTGAGCAGCTTTGTCCGACTCTTGCATTGCTGAGTTTTGTATGGTGTTGAGGGTATCTGGCCTCAGTCATACGGTTAAATCGCTTTTCCTTCCGCATTGGGGGCAGTCGGCTCTGTTTGCTTTTTCTTTTCGGGAAAAATCGTTTCTAACAAATCTACTATCATTGCGAATAGCAGTAAGAAGCAGCCCAGAGCTACAGCCGGCATCCATTCTGCGCCGGAGAGTATGTTGAATGTTTGTTGAAAGAGAGAGGTCCCCTGAGATGCGCATTTGGCTACGATGTTATTAAGCATGGGGGTGAATACAATCCAAAGCGTATAGCATACCAAAGCCATGCAGAAAATGCGCACTTGGTGTTTGGCTCCCAGCAAAGCAATAAACCAACCGAGGGGGATTAACCAATACAAGGCAGAATTGCTTCTGAGCACATTGCCCATGCCTGCACTAACGGCCTGTTGATGAATGGCCGGTGTCTGAGCAATGGCGGGGCCGAATGCCAATGTTACCATCTCTGCAAATAAAAGGATGCTGAAAATAGTTAATAGTGAGTTGAGTGCGTATGTGCTCCAACGCATTGCTGCCAGTTGCAGACAGATACATAAAAGCCCTAAGAAACCACAAAAGACTGAGTATTGTAAATTGCCTGCGCCATCAAAAAATACTCCTGTGGTCATGCCGAACCTCAAATTATTGATGCTCACTAAAATAATGATGCACAATAATATAAGTAAAACAAAGTCTTTTAATGTGTGGAGGAGCGGCTTCATGTGAGAACGGATTGTATGGTAAGATGTCGGATGCGTCAAGTAATAATTATGACTGTCAGTTGCTACCGCAGCTTATGATATAAACTTCTGAACACAGTATTTTGCCCGTGGTGCCATCATGAACCGAAACTTTTGCTGCGTAGTATAATCCCTCGTCAGATTCTAAACCATGGAGCTTTGTTATGGGTTGGAGCGGTAGTTTGGCGTCTTTTCGGCGTGGGTGTGTAACCGATAAATTCCTTTGTTGTTCCGGTTTCCCATCCGGCGAATATAAGACGCTTTTTCCGCTGCTGATTTTAGTAATCGAGAAAGTATAATGAGGGCGCACCGGGTTGCCCCAGTATAGGAGTTCGTATTGACCCGGTGCGTATTCTCGGAGCCTGAGCAGAGGCTTGTCTGAGGTAACGGCCTCGGGTATTGCCTCTCCGGGGGTAGCTGCAACCCGGCATAATACTTCTGCAGGTATATCGTATGAAATCGGCAACGCTTTCGCGCGTTCTTCTTCCGAGGGGAGTGGCAACAGATACAGCACCACAATAGTGAGTATTGCTGCAACTATGGCAGATACCAACCAAAGTAAAACTCGAATGAAACGCCCCACCGGATATGCCATGGCGTTTTTTGTTATCGGGTCATGAGACGAAGAGCGCCGCGTATGAGGTCGTCCGTATTTGCTTGAGCATTCTCAGCCAACAAGGTTTTAATTGCTTTTCTTGCCTCGGTTTGTTTGAACCCGAGAGCCACGAGCGCCAATTCTGCATCTGCTGCGGCAGGTGTAGTTGTTCCCTGTTGCTGCGCCTCCCATGTAGCAGCGAGGCCTATCTTGTCCTTAAGTTCCAGGACAATGCGTTCTGCTGTTTTTTTGCCTACGCCCTTGGCTCTTGCAATGCTTTGAGAATCTCCTGCGGCAACGGCCGCCTTGAATGCATTAACATTGAGCCCACTGAGAATGGATATTGCTGTTGCCGGCCCTATGCCGCTTACTCGCTCGATGAGTAGGCGGAAGATGTCTCGCTCGGCATCTGTTGCAAAGCCATACAGTATTTGCGCATTTTCCCGTATGTGCAGGTGCGTTTTCAGGGTAACGGTTTGTCCTTCCATAGGGTTGATATGGTCAAAGGTGGACAATGGTATTTGTACTTCATACCCAACACCGCCTACGTCCAATATCAGACATTGGGGCAGGGCCTCTGCTACTGTGCCTCGTAAAAAAGATATCATAGCTATGCGGTGTTATTATTTTTTCGGTTCTTCTGGAGCCGGCTGTGGCAGCAGGTCTTTCATCTCGACAAACTCGGCATCGGGGCCCAAACCGCCTATTTCCGCTACTAATTCTCGGCAGCGTTGATTGAGCCTATCATAATTAATCGGCCCGTTTTCTTCTTCTTTAGTACCGGGGAAGATGATGTATGATACGCCCAAGTGGGAAATGGGGCGACTATTGACACTTGCCTTACTGTTAACCGTTTTGCAGAGGCGCAGGGATGCTTCACCGGTCTTGAATTTAGGCCCGAAATCGCCCACGATGGCGGGGTATACCTTATTGCCTACAATAACAACGGCGTAGTCGCCGGCTGTCGGGCGATATTGCTTGAGGTGTTCTTCCTCTTTGCTTGTCGAGCCTTTATCATTAACGGTTAGAGGTACTACAATGAAAGAGTCGTACTCTGCCAGAAGAAAACTGAAAATCTTGAGGTCGCCGATGATGCGCTCTGCTTTCTTAATGCCTTCTTGGTTGTTTGCTTCTTTGTATTTTTTAAGACGTTCTTGCCAAGCCGGTAATAAGGGGTTGGGCGTTTTTGTTCTCTTCCTCCATTTGTATGAGGTGGAGGGCTGATAGTATTCGCTATCCTTGATTTTTTTCGGCATGTCAGGCAGGCGGTCACCGTCTGACCCGTCAGAAACAACATCCATATCTGCCTGAATCCACAATGCTTTACGCTTGGTGTCGGGGGCTGTGATTTCTAAAATGGTATCCGTATCGTAGTAATTGTGGCGGTCAAGCAAGCGAGAAAGCGTACACGCATTGTGGCGTATTCTGTTTTGCTTGTATAAATATAATTTGTGGAACCACGGTGAAACTTCAGCATGTTGCATCAACGTATCAAAACCGGAGAGAGCCTTCTTGAGGTCCGGATTTGCTTTCAGCAATTCATCTCCTTGTGCCGCGTGGGGGGTAAGCAGCTCCAGAGATACCCTCACTTGGTAGGCTCCCTTTGCCTTGCGGTCTTGAGAAGCCGTTGTTCCTTGCGAGAAATTGACATGGCTCTTGATGTTGATGCCACGTTCCATTTCATTAATATGCTCAAACTTACCTATTTCAACACGCTCCGGGAGAGCCGGAGGAAAGGGGGGTAAGTGAATTTCGGCCATGGTAAAAGAAGAGGTAGGTTGCCATGGCTCTGTTTCAATGGTTGGTTTCATCGGCACAGGCTCGGGCTGCGGTGGTGTAGGTGCTTGTTCTTGCTGAACTTGTTCTGTTGCAGCCTGCGGTTGTGCCTCCTGATTAGCCATGAAAGATTTCAATAACTTGTCAGGGGAATAGAGAGAGACTGCGCCCACACCTGCTATGGCGAGAAGGCCTATAATGAACATAGTGAGAGATTTGCTTTTTTTCTTATGTTTTCTGAGACTCATTGTGCATTGGTAGTTGGGATTGCTTTACGAGGACGTGTGCTCATGATGAGACGCAATAACCATAAGGGAGCGCATCTTACGAACAAACCTGCCATTCTGATTTTGAAAGAGGGATAACAGCGGGGGGTGTTGCGAGCTACTGCTTTCAGCGCTGTGTTGACAACACAGGGTATGGTGCTGTAAAACCATTTGCGGAAGGGTTCTTCTTTTTTGCTCCTGCCGTTTCGTCTTGCAACTTCACCGAAGTTTGTGTGAACGGGGCCCGGGCATACGGCTGTTACATGGATGTGTGTTTTTTTCAGCTCCATTCGCAACGCCTCGGAGAACGAGGCAACAAAGGCCTTAGAGGCCGCATACATGGCAAAATCCGGTATGGCCAAATCTGCCGCCAAAGAGGCTATATTGATGATGCCTGCTTTTTGCGCTTTCTGCATGGCCGGGAGCATGGCCCGAGTGAGCTCCACCGGGGCGGTCATGTTTACTGCCATGAGGGTTCTGTTGCGCTCCGGTTCAGAGGTGCAGAACTCACCGTAATCACCCAAACCTGCATTGTTGATGAGCAGGATGCTTTCATCTTGTATCTCGCCGAGCTTGCCTGCCAGTTCGCCTCTCGCGCTGTCGTTAGCCAAATCACATGGGTATATGATAGCCTCTACTCCGTGTTTGGAGTGTAGCTCTGTTGCCATGGCTTGCAGCGTATCTGTACTGCGAGCTATGAGTATGAGGCGTGTGCATTGCGCGGCTAATTGCTCGGCAAAGGCTTTGCCGAATCCTGAAGATGCGCCTGTGATTACAACGGTTCTGTACATCTTAACACTATATTCCCATGTCAAGAGTCCACTTGCAAGCTTAAATTCCGCCAGTACGGGCTTATATTTGTGTTTATGCGGGTATTTGTGCTGGAAATTTCGATAAGTTTATGTTAATATACCCGCGTTATGGCAACACCTCCTTTTGTTTATCAGACAATGTTCCCCATGGGGGAAGACACCACGAAGTATCGTTTGCTTACTAAGGACTACGTGAGTGTAAGTGAATTTGAGGGTAAACCCATTCTCAAGGTAGAACCCGAGGGTTTACGTTTGCTGGCTGAAACAGCTTGGCATGATGTGGCTTTTTACCTGCGCCCCGAACACTTGCAGATGGTGCGCGATATTATTGACGACCCCGAATCGTCTGAAAATGATAAGAGCGTAGCCCTTACCATGCTGCGCAATGCAGAGGTTGCCGCACTGGGTGTGTTGCCGCTCTGTCAGGACACAGGCACTGCCATTTGTGTAGGTAAGAAAGGCCAGCAGGTATGGACCGGCTTTGATGATGCCGAATACATCTCTCGCGGTGCATATGATTGCTACACCAAGAACAATCTGCGTTATTCTCAGAACGTTGCACTTGATATGTACAAAGAGATTAACACCGGCACCAACCTGCCTGCCCAGATTGACCTCTTTGCTACTGATCATGGCATGGAATATGATTTCCTCTTTATTGCCAAGGGTGGCGGCTCTGCTAACAAAACATATTTGTATCAGGAAACCAAGGCTCTGCTTAATCCCACTTCTCTCAAGAAGTTCATGATTGAGAAGATGAGCACTCTCGGCACCGCTGCTTGCCCGCCCTACCACGTAGCCTTTGTTGTTGGCGGTACCAGCGCAGAGCTTTGCCTCAAAACAGTGAAACTTGCTTCTACCAAGTACTACGACAGCTTGCCCACCACCGGTAATGAGCATGGCCGCGCCTTCCGCGATGTAGAGCTTGAGAATGAGCTCAAGAAAGAAGCTGAGAAGTTGGGCTTGGGTGCTCAGTTCGGCGGTAAGGCTTTCGCGCTCGATGTTCGTGTGGTTCGTCTTCCTCGCCACGGTGCTTCTTGCCCCGTTGCTCTCGGTGTATCTTGCTCCGCAGACCGCAATGCCAAAGCCAAGATTACCCCGGAGGGTATCTTCATCGAAGAGTTGGAGTATGACCCCGGAAAATACATCCCTGCAGAATTGCGTGAAACGAAGAGTGCAGGGGTTCCCATTGATTTGGATCGCCCCATGCCCGAAGTGTTGGCAGAGCTTACCAAGTACCCCGTCAAGACTCGCCTTTCTCTCAACGGTACCATTATCGTAGGTCGTGATATTGCCCACGCCAAGCTCAAGGAGCTGCTGGATGCCGGCAAAGACCTGCCCCAGTATGTGAAGGACCATCCCATCTACTATGCCGGCCCCGCCAAAACCCCCGAGGGGTATCCCTCCGGTTCTTTCGGCCCCACTACTGCCGGTCGTATGGATTCCTATGTGGAGCTCTTCCAAAGCCATGGTGGCAGCATGATTATGATTGCCAAAGGCAACCGTGCTCAGTGTGTAACGGATTCTTGCCATAAATTCGGTGGTTTCTACCTGGGTTCCATCGGTGGCGTTGCTGCAGATTTGGCTAAGAATTGCATTACCTCCATTGAGTGCATCGAGTACCCCGAGCTGGGTATGGAAGCCATTTGGAAGATTACCGTTAAAGACTTCCCCGCCTACATTTTGGTAGACGATAAGGGAAATGACTTCTTTGCAGATATACGCGCCGGCTGGGCATGCCCGGGTTGCGCTCATTAATTTGCAGCTTCCTTTTCCGCAGCACCCCGTATCCGGGTGCTGCGGCTCTCCCGTTTACTATCAACAGAAACTAAATCATTTAACATGAGTCCCAAATTAAAGACATTCATTGAACGTGGCATCAGTACCGTGATTTTACTTGCCTTACTTGGTGGTACTGTTTACTGGGGGTCTCCTTACGGATATGCCATTTTGGTGTGCGTGCTTTGTAATCTCACCAGTTATGAGTGGTTCAATATGCTGCGCGAGCGCTCCGCAGAAGCTAACCGAGGGCTGGCTTTTTCTGCCGGTTTGGTATGCCCGTGGTTGATGGCTGCCGGCATGTTGATGTCAGGTGAAAATGGACTGCCTCTTTTTAATGAGCTGGGATTTGATTTTGTTTCTGTTGCCTTGGGCTTTTTAGTATTCTTTGTCATAGCCGCATTCTTTGCAGAGTTGCGCGCTATGGACTATAAAGGGCGAACCGGTGCGCAAGCGCTCAGTAGTATGGGTACTACGGTTTTGTCTTTCATCTACCCGGTATGGCTTTTCTCTTTTGCGCTGTGTTCCTTATATTCTGACCCTGCCATCAAAACATTGCTTTGGCTTGTGTTGGTCACCAAGATGAGCGATATTTGGGCGTATGTGAGCGGTGTTCTGTTGGGCGGCAAGTTTTTCAAGCGCCGCTTCAGCCCGGTGGTTTCTCCCAAGAAGACGTGGGAGGGCATCATCGGCTCTTTTATTATAACTTCTGCTTGTGCATGGGGGCTTTTTTGGCTTGCAACTTTCAATTTCACTATCACTCCGGTTCAATTCTTCTGCGTGCTGATGCCTTGCATCTTCATCTTGAGTGTTGCGGGTGATTTGGCCGGTTCTCTCATCAAGAGAGGTCTTGCTGTCAAGGATAGTGGTTCTCTGTTGCCCGGCATCGGTGGTATTTTTGATTTGATAGATTCACCGGCGTTCACCGTGTCATTCTTTGCTGCTGTTTTGGTAGTGCTTTGATGTATGCACCGCCCTATACCATTGCTGCTTAACCCAAATGCCGGTAGCCTGTTTCGCTCCGGTTTGAAGTCTTGGCTTGAAGGTCATAGCCAAGACTTCAGGTTTATACACACCTCGAGCGCTCAAGATTTGACAGAAAAGGCACATGAGCTTGCGGTATCGGGCGAGCCTGTGGTGGCCGCAGCCGGTGGCGATGGTACCCTTATGTGCGCTGCGCAAGGCCTCATCGGAACCTCGGCTGCCTTAGGTGTTTTACCGTGCGGTACAATGAATGTGTTTGCTCGGGAACTGGGGATTGGTTCGCGCCGTTTTGATAAGGCACTTTTGGCCATGCAAAATGGTCAACGAAAACCGGTAGATATTTTTACCATTAACGGTAAGCCCTTCCTGCAAATGGCGGGCTTCGGTATGGATGCCCGCGTCATCAAACTGATTACACCTAAAATGAAGAGGTGGTTAGGTGCAGCATCTCATATTGTTACCGCCTTTCGAGTTGCTATGGATAGGCACCCGGTCATTACTGTAACCTTACCTAATGGTGAGGAGTTGTTAGGTACTCAAGTTATACTGGGTAATGGCAAAAGATACGGGGGCGAGGCTCATCTGCATGCCGACGCGTGTTTTGATGATGGTATGCTTGATGCTGTTATCATGCACCAAGAAAGCCCCATGGTTCTTTTTGAAGTGCTGGCCTGTATGTTGCAGAAAGGTGCTACGCAACGCAATACCAGTATGTTTACCAATGTACGGCGCTTCGAATCCTGCGTGATTACAGCAGAAGGTAAATTGGACTATCAGTTGGATGGCGATTATGTGGGTACCATCAAACCGGGTGAAGAAGCAGTAGTTAAAAAACTGACTCACCCGCTTAATGTTTGCATTCCGGCAGAGCCTTTGTCTGTGGTTTCCAAGTCTCACCATATGTTTCACCCCATGGTGGAGGCTTGGAAAAACTGTATAAGAAAACTGCGAAAAAGTTGATTTATTATATCGCAAAAGGCCCCATACAATGTTTGTATGGGGCCGTTGTCATATCTATAATTAAGTGTTTATTTTTTACCCATTTGCAGGTGTAACACCTGAACCGCTTCGGGCGTGCAAGGCACCTCGAGCTGTTGGGTAGAGCCTTCTATGCGCAGGTAGTGTTTACCTTCACGCGGCATGGAGAATGTGGCAAAGAAGCGTACGTCATCTGTTTTGACGGGGAGCGGTTTGACTCCCAGCACCTTGCCTTTCTCGTCAAGCAATTCGATATTCGGGGCTACCTCGGGGCGGGGGACTACATCTACCATTAATCGCTGTTGGTCTGCGGGGGGACCGTATTTTGCGTACCAGTCGGCTGAGAGTTTGCGGTAGCGATCTGTCACATCAATGGCAGGTATGGGGCGGTCTTGGTACACCGGGAAACAATACTCACCACCGGGGTGTACAGCCAATATCTTCTGCATGGGGTGTTTGGGATCCAACATGCCTATGTTTTCCATTACCCAGCCGGTGTTAAAGTCTTTTTCGTTAAATTCAATCATATGCCATTCTCCCTCAAAGTATACCTCAGGCCAAGAATGGTTGCCGCGAATGTGGTTCCACGTGGGGATACCTACGGCACGGGCCGGTATGCCGACGGAGCGGAAGGCGCATACCATGAGAATCGTTTGCCCGGAGCAAGAAATCTTCTTCTCGGCCAGAGCCTCCAGTGCGTTCATATCTGCACGGCGGCGTTCAATGGTGTAGTAGGCACCGGTAAGGTTGGTCATGTTTGCGGCAATATAGAGTACAGCTTCTCGCGGGCTGTTGCAATGTTCCACTGCCGGGGCAAAGATGGCACGCACGGGTTCTCTCCAATCGCAGGGGTCTTCGGACATTACCATGTTGGAGTCCAAATAATTTCTGCGGATGTCGTCGGGTACTTCTTCCGGTTGCCATGCGGCGAGTGCTGTGCTGATCATAGCGAATGTTGCGGTGATGATACTGGTGATTTTCATTGTTGTACGTTTGCGTAAAGGGTGAAGCCGGTGCATTCTGTAATAGTGACGGGTACAATAGTGCCCACTTGGGCGGAGCCTCCGTCAATAATGACCGGTTTGTTTTGCGAGGTCCTGCCCTGAAGTCGGTCCGGGTTGTTCTTACTGGGCCCTTCCACCAAAATGGTTTGGGTGGTGCCAACAAGCGCTTGGTTGCGTGCTGTGGCTATGCGGTTTACACATTCCAGCAAGTCATGGTTTCGTTCTTCTTTCACGCGCAGGCAAATTTGGTCTGCCATTGCTGCTGCGGGCGTGTCTTTGCGCGGAGAATATTGAAAAATGAATGCGTTATCAAACTGAATGCGCTCTACGGCAGCTTTTGTTTGCAGGTAATCTTCATGCGTTTCGCCGGGGAATCCTACGATGATGTCGGTGGTGATGGCCAAATCGGGACGCGCCTCTCTCATATCCTCACAGAGCTTGAGGTATTTTTCATTCTTGTAGGGGCGCAGCATGAGCTTGAGTATGCGGTCGCTGCCGCTTTGCATCGGGAAGTGTATGTGGCTACACAATTTCGGCAGATATGTGTAGGCGTTCACCAAATCTTGGCGGAACCCGATGGGGTGCGGGGAGGTAAATCGTATGCGCTCTAACCCGTCAATCTCGTGCAGGGCTTCCAGCAGGCGTACAAAGGCGCCTCTTCCATTGATGATGGGCTCTTCTCTGCCGTATCGGTTAACGATTTGTCCAAGTAGCGTGATTTCTTTTACGCCGCGGTCCACCAGTTCTCGCGCTTCGGTAAGAATATCATTCATCGGGCGGCTGCATTCTTCACCTCGCGTGCTGGGTACTATGCAGTAAGAGCAACGCATATCACACCCCTGCATGATGGATACAAAAGCCGTGCAGTTGCCCGAGGGGGGCAGGTGGTCTTTAATGGCATTTTGGAACCCTTCTTCGTGTTCAACGGCACATATACGAGCCCCACGTTTGATGGGTTCTGTTATGTTTTGGGCTAAGCGGTTGCGCAGTAGTCTATTGCAAAGTTTGTACACGTTGTGGTACTGGTGGGTGCCGGTTACGATGTCAAGCCTGGCAATATCGCGGAACAAGCTATTACTGCGGCTTTGGCTCATACAGCCCATGAAACCATACACAACCCAAGGCTTTGCTGTGGGGCGGGCACATAAAAGCCCCATTTTGCCCAAGGCTTTCAGCTCAGCCTTTTCTCGCACCGAACAGGTATTAATGAGAATGACGTCTGCTTCGTCCTCGTTTGTTGTGATATCATAGCCCCCGGCCAGAAACATGCTGAGTACCTGCTCGGTATCTCGCTCGTTCATCTGGCAGCCGTATGTTTTTATCAGTACGCTTGGCATGGTTGTAGGTGTCGTGTACTCTCTACGTGTGTTGCAGCCGTCATAGTAAGCCAACTGCACGCCTCGCAGCATGTTAGCATTCCCGTGGCCGTTTTGCAAGCCTATTTTCCGGTATGCCGAATATGCGCGCGCGTACGCATTATTGTGTTGCCAGAATATGTGTTTTGTGGTAGTATGCTCACACAATATCATCCTCCACCTCCTCATATGTCTTTACCTGAAGAAACAACAGAGCCTACAACATCTAAGGCGCAAGAGCCGGATAATCATCTGACTGTGCAAACGCCGCAAGATGCTATGCCTTATTCACGGGTTCTTTATCGCAGACTTCAGTCTGCTTTGGATGCCGGTAATGAGATGGAGGGGTTTAACATTGTTCTTCAATTGTTAAAAGAGAATCCGCAAGATACAACAGCCCGGAACTTGCAGCGCCAGTTGGGGCAACGTGTGTATAAGGAGGTTGCTCGTGACTTGGCACAGGTTTTGTCAGATGGTAATCTGAATCGTATAGCATTGTTGGTTAATCGCCTGCGTATGATGGCCGATGAAAAGCAATTAAGCATGTTGCCCGGCTACCGTACTGCTGCTGCTCGCGTAGATGAGGCAGAGCTGCGTTATTGCAATGCCATGTTGCTCTCAGGTATCAGCAAACTCAAAGATGCTAAAGATGCTAAAGAGCGTGAGGGAATGGCGGTCAGTATTGAAAATTACGCTGCCTCAAAAAAATTAAAAATATCCCCGGAGCACAGGGCTGTCTTAGATAAAGTGCATGCAGATTGGAAGCACCACTGCCATTTGATGGAGCTGAATAAAATTTTCTTAGATCAAGAGGCATATTATTTGGAAATTAAAGGTCGTGTAGAGGCCGGTGAGGATTTGTCCATGTGCAGGGATGAGTTGGTGCAATGTTCGGACCGCGTTTCAGAGCTCAAGGAATTGCCCGAGTCAGAGACCTTGAGCAAAAATATCTCGGATACTCTGCAAAAAGTTCGTTCCGTCTTGTTTGCTCAAACTCGCCGTAAAGTAATAGTTCGCTCTCTGGTGGGCATTTTGGTAACAGTTGTTGTGTTTACATCCGGTTTGTTTATATATGCATATATAGGTGCCGGCTCAAGGGAAGAGAACTTGCGCAATGCCAGAGAGGCTCGCAATCTCAAATTAGTGCGCAGCTATGTGGAGGATATGGAGCCTTTGCGCGCATTACGTACCTTGATTAGCGATTCATACGAGGCCGAGTTAGCTGCTGCCGAAGCATGGTTGGCGGAATATTATCTGCTTAATGATAGTTTAATAGCTCTGGAGGCAGAGCTTCAGCAAGCTGTAACTGCTTTGAATTCTCCGGATGTAACAGCGGCTCAAATGACCCACGGCCTTGCATTGGTGAATAAAGCAATGAAATTGATTCATGATTTGGATTCTCGCTATAATTGCCTTGCAAGTGAAAATATCAGAGCTTTAATGCAAGCATTTAACAGCAGCAAAGATGATATGCGCCCTGCTGTTATGGCTCGTTTTGCTGCACCGCCTGCTCAACTTAACCTCGAACAGTTGGATGCTCTTTACATGGAATATCTTGCTTGTAAAGAATTTCTTAAGGTTACGCCGGAGGAAGATGCCGAGGTCTGCCGAGCTTTTGCGCGTGCCGTACGCTCGGAGTTTGAACGCTTGAGCGCCTCTGCGGCTTCTCCGGAAGAAGCGGCGGCAATTGTTTCACTTTTGGATAAACACAGCGAAATTGCAAGTCTTGATCCCTCGTTAAGAGAGACAATGTCTGATAATTCGCGGCGCTTTACGATTTTCCAACAATTACCCGATAAGTTAACTACGGTTAAAACTCTTCCGGAGTACGTGGCTGCTATTAAGGATTGTGGCGCTTTTTATAAACGTGTTCCCAATGCTGTATCTGTCATTGAGCTTGAGGCCATGGTTGGTAATGAGAATGAAGCCATGCGTGCATATAAGTACGGCGATTTTTTCAAGATAGATGCTTCTACACTCACTCCGGAGCAAAGGCAGGCAGAGTTGCAAAAATACAGAGATGTTTATGTAGATGGTAAACCGCTCTATGATTATGTCGAAAGAAACGCTGAGGTTCAGCGCGTATCCGACGAGCTTGTAAGTGACCCCATCAATTACTGGAGCGATTCCTTTGTGCGTATTATTAACCACAGCAATCAAGTTTGTACCGGGCTTCTCAAAGATAAGGATAAAAAGCTTGTTGCTCGCATTAAAGCAACTGAAGCGGACATAAAGAAAACCGGTGGTAGATATGTTGAGGGAGAAAAATACAGACCCAACCAAAAATATCCCGATATACAGCCTGTGCATCTTAAAGATTGCCGTAGCAAGATGGGCATAACCAAAGCTAATCTCAGTTCCGGGGCTGTTCCGCCTGTTCAGTTGCTGATGAATGTGATTCGTTATAGCAATGAATCTACGTATATACCGGTCTTTGCTCGTGCCTATCTTGTCAGAGAGCTGATTGCCATTATTGTTAATTTAGACCCCAAAGCATCCGGTGTGGCATTTTCTCCCTCTCTTCAGGCGGACATAGCAGCGTTTAAGAAATTGCCGTCCGTAGAAGGTAAACATTACGGTTGCTGGCTTAAATTGTATGACCTTAAGTATGAAGAACCCTATGAGCAATTCTTCGCTTCAGTAGCTCAGCATGATTACTGCGCAGAAATCCGTGATTCATTAGTTCAAATGACAGATGCTCTCGCTACCTATGTTGGTTTCTTGGATGTTGAGGGTAACGTTATTCGCACAATCCCCGGGGATGAACCTCTGTATGTGATGAAGAATGGGGTAATGGTTCCGTATACACCCGAAGAGAAAACTCCCTACATGCCTCTCTTCATCCTTTCGATGCCTAAGCAATAAAATCGTAAGCATCAGGTAAAAAAGGCCGATATCGTTTGCATGCGATATCGGCCTTTTTGTGAGACGCCTTTGTATCAGTGTTTAAAATTGCGGGATGGCTGAAAATGCAGACAGGGTGCTTTGCTTACTCTTTCCTTTTTGCGGAATACCCCAAAACGGGTAATGCACACCCCTTTGGCATCGGAGGCTCCTTTGATGATGGAAGAAAGCACCGCCTCCACTGCTGCAGAGGCGGTTGAATGGGTTGCACCCGGGCCCATATAACGCTGAACACGGGCAATTAGTTGCTTTTTATTCACTTGTTTTTAAGCGCATCGCGGATTTCACGCAACAATAGAATATCCTCGGGCGTAGGTGCCGGGGCGGCAGGCTCGGCAGGTGTTTCTTCTTCTTGTTTTTTGCTGCGCATGCGCAGCTTGCATATCAGACGAATTGCTAAGAAGATGGAAAGCGCAATGATGAGGAAATCTACAATTGTTTGCAGGAAATTACCGTATTTGATACCCTTGAAGGCAAGGTCAGCAAGACTCTTGTCGTCACCGAATGCCAATGAGATAGAGGGCATGATGATGTCATTGACAAGAGATGTTACAATCTTGCCGAATGCGCCACCGATGATAACACCGATAGCCATATCAATCACATTGCCCTTAAGTGCAAATACCTTGAACTCTTTTAACCAGCTGCCGGTTACTTCTTTAATCTTTTTCATAATCTTTGTAGGTCAGATTTTTTTGAAAGCTTTAACGCCCCACTCTTGGCAGGTCCATGTGCTGCCGTCCTCACTGGTGAAGATACATACACCGCCCGTGGCTACCTTTATGTCATGCTCTGCACAGAACCCTGCATAATCACCGGTAATGTGCGGGGCAAAGCGAATCGTGCCGTTGGAGGATACGCAGAGCAGCACCTCGCCGTCTTGCACTTCCTCTGCCAAGGCGGTCCAGTTGCTGATGATTTGGGCTACATCCACCTTCCAGCCGGGGGGAACAATAGCCTCGGCGTTCCATTTTTCTATGGCGGCCTCGCCCAAGGCATCAAGCTCTTCGGCGCTCAGTGTGGCGGGGTCTTTGCCCTGAGCTTTTGCAATGTCTGCACCAAGTCGGGCTTTTGTTTCTTCTTCGCTGTGGTTTTCATCGGGGCCGTAGTCCACCTCAATGAATCGGGCATCGGGTTGTACGGGGCAGGGGTTGCCCAATTCTTCGGCGGCTAAAGCTGCCGTGCCCATGGTGCGTTGCAGCGGGGCTGCAAGAATGCGTGTGGGGGTAAGCCCCAGTTTGGCAAGATACTTGCCGATGCCGCGTCCGCGTTCTTCTTCCACAAGAGGAAGATCGGTGCGGGAACCGACTCTGGTAGGCGTTTCACCTTTGCGGAAGGTGTTGCCGTGGCGTGCTATGATGAGTGTTTTCATATTGGTTGTAAGTGTTAGAAATTAAGCGGGGTCTTCTTCAATGCGAAGGTTATCCATAATGTATTGGCGGCGGTCTGTGGTGTTTTCGCCCATGTAGAAACGCAGTAAATCGCGTAACCGTTTTGCGTTTTCAAGAGAAACGGCCTCTAGGCGAATATCCTCGCCGATAAATCCCTTGAACTCTTGCGGTGAAATTTCACCCAAGCCTTTGAATCGGGTTATCTCCGGGTTTCTTCCCAAGGTCTTGACTGCTTTATCGCGCTCGTTTTCGGAGTAACAGTAAATGGTTTTCTGTTTGTTGCGCACGCGGAACAGCGGGGTTTGTAAAATGTACAGGTGCCCATCTTGTATCAGCTCCGGGAAGTATTGGATGAAGAATGTGAGCAGCAGCAGGCGTATGTGCATGCCGTCCACATCAGCATCCGTTGCAATGACGACTTTGTTGTAACGCAAATCGTCTATGCTGCGGTCTATATTGAGTGCCAAGTGCAAGAAGTCCAGCTCTTCATTGGTCTCCATGATGGCATTTTTGTTCATGCCGAAACTGTTGGCCGGTTTACCGCGCAGGGAGAATACGGCCTGGGTTTCTGCGTCTCTGGCCGTGGTGATTGAGCCGGATGCCGAGTCACCCTCGGTAATGAAGAGCATGGTTTCTTTGGCTCGTTTGTGCTTGGTGTCGTAGTGTACTCGGCAGTCTCTCAGTTTCTTATTGTGAACACGGGCCTTTTTGGCACGTTCTTTGGCAACTTTGCCCTGTACGTCTGCCACCTTTTTGCGGGTGCGCTCGCTCTCTTTGATTTTATCTTCCAGCGCCTCGGCAATTTCCGGGTTTTTATGTAAGAAATTGTCCAGTTCTTTGGCCAAGAAGTTGCTGACAAAGGTGCGTATCGTTTCCTTGCCGGGTCCCATGGTGTTGCTGCCCAGCTTGGTCTTGGTTTGAGATTCAAAGACCGGGTCAATAATTTTAATACTGATGGCGGCCTCTATGCTGGCTCGTATGTCAGCAGATTCGTAACTCTTCTTGTAGAAGTTCTGCAGGGTTTTGACAATAGCCTCGCGGAAAGCACTTTGGTGGGTGCCGCCCATGGTTGTGTGCTGACCATTGGCAAAAGAATAGTATTCTTCACCGTATTGGTCGCAGTGGGTAAACGCCACCTCAATATCTTCTCCTTTGAGCTGAATAGGCGGGTAGAGGGGCTCAGCGCCCATTTCTTCCTTCAGCAAATCTAACAGGCCGTTGCGTGATACATGGTTCTTGCCGTTCAGATTCAGGGTAAGCCCCGTGTTCAAATAGGAGTAGTAGCGGCACATGCGGGTGACGTACTCCAAGTTATAAGATGCATTTTCCGCAAAAACGGTGCGGTCTATCATCCATGTTACCTTGGTGCCGTCTGCCTCATCGGTGGGTTCCGTTATGTCCGTTCCCTCCACCATTTCGCCGGCAGAGAACGTGATGCTGCGGGTCTGCCCCTCGCGGAAGGCTTGAATACGGAAGTAGGATGAGAGCGCGTTCACTGCTTTAATGCCCACGCCGTTAAGACCTACGGATTTTTGAAAAGCCTCGTTATCGTATTTGCCGCCGGTGTTGATTTGGGCTGCGCAGTCAAACAACTTACCCAGCGGGATACCACGGCCGAAGTCTCTCACCTCGCACAAGCCATCTTCAGATATGCGGATGATAATCTTCTTGCCCGCCCCCATCACAAATTCGTCTACCGAGTTGTCAATAACTTCCTTCAACAGCACGTATGGGCCGTCATCTGCCATGCTGCCATCCCCGAGCTTGCCTATGTACATGCCGGCACGTGCTCGTATATGTTCCTGCCACGTCAGTGACTTAATGTGATCCTCCGTATATTCTCCTGCCATATTTCGCCCCGTATATTAGCATATAAAAGAAACGGTTGCAAGTAGTATTTATGCCCGCCGGGGTGATTGAAACGGTAATTCTGCTTGATTCTTCCTCCATCTGTCAGTATACTGACCTTGCAATGGCAAATTACGCACTTATTCTCGCAGGTGGCAGCGGCACGCGTTTCTGGCCGCTTTCTCGCAACGCAAAGCCCAAACAGTTGCTCGACCTCTTCGGCAACGGTACCATGTTGCGCCAAGCAGTAGCTCGCCTCGGTGGGTTGGTTCCTGCAGAAAATATCTTCATTCTTACCAATGCTTTGCAAGAGGCTGAGGTTCGCTGCCAGGTGCCGGAATTGCCGGCTGCCAACATTGTGGCCGAACCCGCCCGCCGAGATACTGCACCTGCTGTTTCGTTGGGCGTGGCCTTGGTTGCCGCTCGTGACCCGCAGGCCAATATGATTGTTATCCCCAGCGATTCGTTGATTTTGGATGACAAGGCCTTCCGCTCGCTGGCCGCAGATGCCCTCGATTTGGCCGGGCGAGAGCAAGCACTGATGACTATCGGTATACGCCCCACGTGGCCGTGCCCGAGTTACGGCTACATTGAGCGTGCCGAGAAATTGAATGATGCCGCCCTCTCTCATGATTGTTATGAGGTTGTGCGTTTCCGCGAAAAACCGGATGCCGCCACTGCCGAGCAATATCTCGCAAGTGGTAATTTTACGTGGAATGCCGGTATGTTTATCTGGAATGTGGCTCATGTTCGCTCTCAGTTGGCTGCACATACACCGGAGCTGGCAGACTTTATCGACCGCCTTACCGTGGCGGCAGATATACCCGCTTTTATTGCAACAGAGTTTGCCAAACTTACCCCCATCAGCATAGACTTTGCTCTCATGGAGAAAGCGGACCGCGTGCTCAATTTTGAGGCTTCCTTTGATTGGGATGACGTCGGCTCTTGGATTTCCGTCGGTAAATACCTGCAACAAGATGATGCCTCCAACGCTGCCAATACGGCACTGAGCGCCCAAGATTCTTCTCGCAATATCGTATTCTCTGCCAATGGTAAACATGTGGCATTGGTGGGTGTAGATGACCTTATTGTGGTAGATACGGGCGATGCTTTGCTGGTGGCTCACAGAGACCAAGCAGACAAAATTAAAAATGTGGTAGCCAAACTGCCCGATTCCCTTGTTTAAATCATGCACCCGGCGCTTGGTATAGACATGGGCAAAGCTCGCATCGGCATTGCCGCTACGGATGCTTGCGGCATTCTTGCCCACCCCGTAGAGAGTATTCATGTAGATAAAACAAACCCGCTTAAACGTATTGAAGAGCTGGTGCAACAGCGCGGTATCCGCACCCTTGTGCTCGGCTTGCCTTTGCGGGCAGATGGTACAGAAGGCTCTGCTTGCGTGTATGTTCGGGAGTTCGGTGACAAGCTCCGCCAAAAATTCCCCAACATACCGCTTGTCTATATGGATGAGTTTTACACAACTGTTGAAGCTACAAAAAAACTCCATGCTGCCGGTAAGAAAGCCAAAAATTTTAAACCTATCATTGACCAAGCCGCTGCGGTAGAAATTCTCAACCTTTGGCTGGAAAGAGTTTCTCCGCCTCCTATTGATATTGATTTTATTTAGAAAAATGTTAAAAATATTGAACGAATGCGACTTGTCCGGTGTATAACAATCTGGACAGGGCGCATTGCCCTCTATATGTTATGAAAAAATCCTTTTACAGCACTGTTTTGTTCGGGGCATTGGCTGCCTTCATCGGGGCTTCTCAGGCAGAAGCTCATGTTGATGTGCATGTCAGTGTCGGTACTCCCGTGGTAGTTGCACCTGCACCCGCTCCCGTGGTGGTAGCCCCGGCTCCCGCTCCTGTGGTGGTAGCCCCCGCTCCTGCACCTGTGGTAGTTGCACCTGTACCGCCTCCCGTGGTGGTAACGCCGCCTCCGCCTCCTCCTGTCAGGGTAGTCAAGCCGCGTCCTCCCCATCATCCGCATGCGCATGGCCCCAAGCCTCACGGTCCTAAGCCTCACGGCCCGAAGCCGCCGAAGCCCCATGGCAAACCCCACGGTCACAGACGTTAATCAGATTTTGAGTTGAGAGAAAAACGCATGGTGTGTTTCCTGCTTTGTATGCGGAAACACGCCATTTTGTTTTGTTGTGCCGAATTATCTCTGTATTCCGCCGTTTTTGCCTCTCTTTATGGTTGCAATCTAAGGCCGGGCAGGGTAGAATAAAGGCGTCATGAGTAAAGCTAAATCTGAATTGCTTGAGATCTTGCTGGCAAAGTCCATCAAGACCGGTCATTTTATTCTTGCCTCCGGTAAGGAGAGCGATTTGTACTGCGACTGCCGCGTTACGGCTTTGGATGCCCGCGGTGCTAACCTCATCGGCGAGGTCGGCTGGCAGCTGGTGCAAGAGGAAATCCTGCCCAAGTTCCCCGAGGCTGAGGCTATCGGCGGTATGACCATGGGTGCGGACCCCATCTCCTTGGCCATCGGTATGTACTCTGCTTCTGCTGAGAAGCCGCTCTGCGTATTCACTGTGCGCAAGGAGGCCAAAGACCACGGCCGCGGCAAGCGTATTGAGGGGAACTTCTCTGCCGGCCAACAGGTAATTGTGGTAGACGACGTTATCACCACGGGCGGTTCTACCCTTAAAGCCATTGATGCTATCGAGGCAGAGGGCGGTAAGGTGGTAGCTGCTTTGGTGCTGGTAGACCGCCAGGAAGGTGGACGCGAGGCTATTGAAAGCCGCGGTATCCCCGTATACCCCATGTTCACACGCGCCAGCATCTTCGGCGATAAATAAGCCCCACACAAACATATATCAAGATGCTTCCCGTCATTGTAGGCATAGAGGGCCCCGTGCTTACCCCGCGTGAGCGCGAGCTGTTCTCTCGCCTGCAACCGGCGGGCTACATCTTATTTACCCGCAATATCACGGATTACGAGTTTACCCGTGAGCTGACGGACGAACTGCGCGCCCTTACCACCGGCCCCGATGAGCCCATTATCGCCATCGACCAAGAGGGCGGGCGCGTGGTTCGCACGGCAGATATCTGCGTGCAGCACCCCTCTGCTGCCGAGCTTTGCGCCACGCAAGATGACGTTCTCATCACCCGCGCGGCTTACTACAATGCCCAATGCTTGCATACGTTGGGCGTTAATACCAATTTTGCTCCGGTGCTGGATATTGGATCTGCCCGAGCCAATGCGTTGCCCAGCCGCTGTTGGGGCCTAGATTCGCAAGCCGTTACCTCATGGGCCGGTATATGGAACCGCGCCCACCAACGTGCCGGTATTGCCACGTGTGGCAAGCATTTTCCCGGTATGGGCGGTGCAGAGTGCGACCCTCATTTCGACCTCCCCGTGCTGCACGGCACGCGAGATGCCTTCTTGGCAGAGGCTAGCATCCCTTTCAATGCGCTCATGCCCGAGCTGCCCTCCATGATGATTGCCCACGTGCTCATCCCCGAGATTGATGCCACGCTGCCCACCTCGCTTTCCCCCGCTTTGGTGCAAGATTTTCTGCGCACTCAGTTGGGCTACAACGGTATTATTTTTACGGATGACCTGTGCATGGGCGCCATTGCCAAGCAATACACACCGGCGCAATCCGTGGCGCTTGCCTTGCGATCCGGCTGCGACCTCCCCCTTGTGTGCCACAATGCGTGCGAGCATCTCGAATCCATCGCCGAGGCTATCTCTCAACTGCCTGCGGAAATCATGGAAGAGGTGGAGCGCCGCGTCAACGCCTTCCGCTTCCCGCTCTCTGCCCTCACCCCCATGACATTTATCGAGTGGCACGACTACCTTGCAGATAATCGCGCGTTCAATGCCGAGGTCCCGTCTCAATCTACCGCCGCCCCCGGCTCCCCTGTGCAAGATTATTAAGTCACTACGAGTTCGGGGGTAATATGCGTTTTGTTTATTTTAGTCTATATTTAAGCTTCAGTTGGTAGCTTCATCGTCCTTTGTATAGCGTATTCGGACTCGCTAAAAACTCTGATTTATCAAGCTAAATATTGATATTATGATGAATAAAGCCCCCTTCCTCGCATGGTTGGGGAAGGGGGCATATTTATATATAGTTTGTGTCGTTCTCTTTTTATTGCTGTTTAACAGTAATATTGCCCCAGGTGCTGCGTTTGTTGGGTTCGTTACCATAGGTAATTTCCAGCACGGGGTTTTTGAGCGCCTTTTTCACGGTAAAGGTGTAAGTTTGCTCTGTGTTGCCCCAAGTAACGTCGCGCGGGGTGTCATCAGCCGCAATGCACTTATTGCCATCCATAAGGCGCAGACGGTTGATGCGGATGCCGTCTCGCCCGGTGGTGAGCTTGAAGGTGACGGTATAGGTGCCGGGCTTTTGCATGGGGACATCATGCATTTGCATGGGGATGGGCCCCGCGGGGATGATGCCATCGCTCCAGCCCATACCGTATCGGTACACGCGTACCCAGTCGCGCATAATAACGGGGGCAGAAACACCCAATGCAGACTTGGGGTCCAGCTTGTGCATGGCCTTAGCATACTTGGTAATAAGCGGGCCACCGGCCATGGTTCCATAGTTTCTGCGTATGTGACCTATAACAGTGGCACATGCGCGCTGCTTCTGCCAGTTGGTAAGAAGCGGGTTCTCCAATACTTGGTCTAAACGTTTCGTGATATCGTCTATGCTTTCTCCTCCGTTGATGCCGAAGTTGAAATTAAGGGCAGCAAGACATCCGTGTGCATCTGAGGGGTCAATACTCTTAATCGTTTCTCTGACCTGATTAGGCCACTCAATGCCCTCTACTCTGGTTGCAGCCAGTATCAAACGCACTTTTTCACCAACATCCGTTGTCTGCCCCGACTTGTCAAGCAATGCCTGTTGCTTTTTCTTAGCATCCAAGCGTTGTTTAATCAATTTGGCCACTTCCGGGGTAGAGGCTTCCATTAAGGCCTCGCCACAAAGTGTGGAGTACATGCGCCCGCCTTTCTCATAAAAAACAATGGCAGGGTAGGATATATCGGACATATCGTGCGGATACCCTAAATGCCCCATCATCTTTTTGGCTTTTGCATCTGTATCTGCATTGCGGCGTTGGTACACGGGGGCAAGCAGCATGACGGCATCGCCGGCAGCGCTGCATACGCCCTCGTCCGCTATCAGTTTTTTGCAGAGTTTTTCACCGTATTTGTCCCATCCGGCAGGATAGAAGAATACAATGTAGCCGGTATCCGTAACCTTTTGTTGAGCAGCTTCAAAACTGCTGTATTGTTTAGCTGCGTACACCGGGGTTGTCATAGTTGCAGACAACGCAACCACCATCGCTAAGGATAAAATCGTTTTCATGATAATCATGCTTGAAATATTAATTGATTATGCTGCGGGTGTGCCATATACATATATGCCACTGGCGTGGAAGAAGTCCGGGCCGCCCTCTCGCAGAATTCGCACATACAAGGCCTTGGGTTTATCTTGACCGAGGTCGATGCGGTTTACGTAATCGGTAGCCGTATTGATGGTGCCTCCTACATCGTGCCAATCGTCATCGCGCCCGGTATCGGAAACCTGAATGCGGATGGGCTTTTGGCGCCCTTTAAGATGATTCTGATGGGTACCTACGTAGACAATACCGGTGATATAGGCGTGCTTGGGCAGCTTAACGGCAATCCAAGGATTATTTTCCTTACCGGTGTGTATCCAGCCGCCTTTCTTGGTAAGCAAACCTGCGTGGGTATGTGGTTGGTCCCACTCGGCAGTAGAGCTGGCAAAGGGCATGCCACCCTCAGACACCAGCTTGCCGGGGAAGGGCTCAAATGCAGGGATTTCTGCCTGTGCATGTACGCTCTTCTGGTCTACCATCTTGCTGGCAGAATGGAACGTTGATGCGTCTCTGGATTTTTCTGCGGCCAGAATGATTTCTCGCAGCATGCCGGCGCGTTTATCGCTGCCCATCTTCTTGTCATCACCTATGGCTTTCACCATAGTTGCTGCCATGGTTTTCTTGCCTTCTTCGCTCATGCGCCCGGCAAGGCCGTTACCCCAAGACATAAGGATACCGGCGTAAACTTCGTGGGGCATGGCTGCACTCAGCATCTTGCCGAATACTTCGCAGACCAGCTCTTCGGAGTCGCCCCCCAAGCTCTTGCATGCTTGCAGCTGGGCATCTGCAAATTTCTCGATATACCAGCGGTCCGGGCCCATGGTGCCGGCGTGTTTCCAGAACAGCGCGCAGGCTGCGGCAAACTCATCTGCACTCATACCACAGGTGGCAAGGCTGTTGAGAATGCCCTGGTGTAAGAGTGTGGAAGCTTGCTCCGGGTATTGAGATGCCATGCCGGAGCATAAAACGGAATTCAGCTTCTTCCAAGCAGCTACATTCTTGGGCATGTGTTGACCCAAAAAGGCAGAATATGCCTTCCACATCGGGTAATTCAGCGGGGCTGCTTTGGCTGACAACTCGTAACACGTAAGGGCTTTGTCCAAATCTCCCTGCTCGGTATATACTCTTGCCAAGATGAGGCAGGCGTTGGACAAACGCGTTTCTTTGGCATTTTCTTTGCTGTACAGAGAATCCGTAAGGTGCAGTGAGCTATACGTATAATTATTGCTCCACGGTATCCAGTGCAGGCCTCGCTCCCAGGTCAGAGAGTAGGCAGGGGTCCATCTGCCGTCTACAAGCACTGCATAGGCGCAGTGGCCGGGTTCACCCATTGTAAGTGCCGGCACACCGTTTGCACAGGCGGACGCTGCGCCGAAGTGCGAAAGACCACCACATACACCACCCACAAATTTGGTGAGGGCCATGTGGTTATCCGTCCATACACCTTCCCACGGGGCAAAGTAGTGGGCGCCGTGAATGCTGTCGCCATACACATTATCAAGAATATAACCGCATCGCCAACAGCTTGCGGGGTATTGCCAATCCGGCACGTGTACATTGTTGAGCGCCCATTCAAATGCTGTTACGGTTCCGCCTCTGTGGTCCGGTTTCCATCCGCATACAATTCGACGGTGGTGCATGGGCAATTTGTCGAACGAGGTATTAAGTCTGCCTTGTCGCCAGTATTTCAGGAAATACCCGGCTCTCTCTACGGCCTTGACCGTGCGTGAGCCATTGCGTGCGTACTCCAGCGCAATAGCCGTGGTGGTGTCTCGTGCTACACCTTTTTTCAATGCACCGGAGTCAGATTCTGCAATGGCTGAGATAATCTCCACGATGCGGGCAAATCGGTGCATTTCTCCGGAGAATACAATCTGCTCCAACCATTCTGTATCTGCCAATATAGCCTTGAGCACTTTGTCGCATTTTGTCAGGTCGATGGGGTGCTTGGCCTCTTGTTGCAGCATCTTCAAATCCTTGCGGGCATTGCTGAGTCGGTATTCCGCATTTTTCTTCTCGGCTCCGCTTTTCTGCTCTACTTCTTTTTCGAGGCTCGCAATTTCGTCTTTTTTCGACTGTACTTGCTGGTTCAGAGAATTGTTATGGTTGTTGTATGCACCTTGATTTTCTGCCTCCGAACAGGCTATGTAATACATCAGCAGCAAGCGTCTGTTTTCCTCACTTTTCAGGAAAGTCTTAATATCTTTTGTGCTTAATCCCGTTATGCGCTTGGTAATTTCTTTTGCCAAGCGTTGTTTTAATTTGTCGGGTGTTTTCCATGCTGATGCATCAGGAAGTGATATTGACGCAGCGGGGGTATCTTGGGCTATTACCAGAAGCCCCCCACCTAATAGCAAGGCTGCTATGACTAGAGAAGAAAAATTGATTTTCATAATAATAATAAATCGTTATTAGACTACCATTTTGCACCATCGCTTGCAAGTCAAAACTTGCTTAAGCGTTAAAATCTTCCTGTTTACATGCTTCTGTTCATTTTTTCGTACTGATTCACATACATCGTTTTTTATATAAACTTCGCTTTATCGTACTCCCTCGCCTCCTAAAACAGAAACACCCCCGATGTTGAGTCGGGAGTGTTTCGTTAAAATGTATCAGCTATACCTTTGTTCTTGTTTAATTTGCAGAAATTGCAGCTCCCATCAATTCGGCTGCCTTCTTGCCACTCATGAGCATGCCCCCGAAAATCGGCCCCATGCGGAAACTGCCGCTTACCCCGTTTGCCGCCATGCCCGAGACAAAGAGGCCGGGGTAAATCTCCTTCGTGTTGTCAATGGTGGAGCGCTCGCCCTCTGCGGCATCCATGCTCATTTCGCCAACCACACCACCGGAGGGTGTGTTAAGCTTCACGCCGTTCTTGCGGGCCACGGTCTTGGCAATTTCGCAATCATGCCCCGTGCCGTCAAGTACAGTCTTGGCAATAATCGTCAGCGGGTCCACATGCAGCCCCTCACGCAGCACCGGGGTCCAGTTAACCACTACGCCTCCTACGCGCCCTTGCTTGTACACCACATCCTCCACTGAATAGCAGTTGAAAATGGTAGCACCGGCTTGGGTTGCTTTGTAAAGTAAGCCCGCCGTAGCATGTACGGAATCAATAATGTACGTGCCGTCTCGGTACGGCTTGTAAGTAAGCCCAAGCTCACGCACAATGGGCATGGCCTCCTCTTGCACCACAATGTCATTAAACATCATGGCACCACCCCACATGCCGCCGCCGGGGGAGAGCTTGCGGTCAAACAACGCTACTTTGTACCCGGCTTTTGCCAGATAATATGCTGCCACAATGCCCGATGGCCCACCGCCTACAATGGCCGCGTCCAATACGAGATTGCTTTGAAGTTTGTTGAAGTATGACTCAATGATGCCACTAGATACCAATGTTTCCATGATGCTCTTATCTTAATTCTGACACTTGCAGCGTGCAAGTTGTAACTGTGTCATGTTTATGGCGGAACGCCTGTTTTTGCTTGTAGCTCTGCTCCGTTTGTGGCAGGATTTTCTCATGAAACAACTTCTCGCAAATTGTCGGCTGTACGGTATTGTTGACATGGGGTATACATCCCCTGAGCAAGTGGCAGAACGCACCCATGCCCTTATAGACGGCGGTGTCAATATTATTCAGCTGCGCGCCAAAGGCAAAGAGCTTTCGCAGGTGAGGGCGTGGGCAGTTGAAATGCAGGCCATTTGCCGAGAGCGTGGCGCTATCTTCGTGCTGAATGATTACCCTGAAATGGCGGCCGAAATCGGGGCAGATGCCGTGCATGTGGGGCAAGATGCCGGCAGCCTTGCCGCCGTGAGAAATATTGTCGGGGCAGGGGTGCTTATCGGGCGCTCTACCCATAGCTTGGAGCAAGCCAAACAAGCCAAGCTGGAGGGGGCCGACTACATCGGCTTCGGACCGCTATACCCCACCGGTACCAAACCCGGACGCCCCTCTATCGGCTTGGCAGATATTGCTGCCGCTCAGGCGTTTGCCGCAGATATGCCCATGTTCTGTATTGGCGGTATCAACGGCACAACCTTGCCGCAGGTGCTTCGCGCCGGTGCCCGCCGCGTTGTCATCGTTTCATGGCTATTGCAGCAGGCAGACATTGTCCAAACTGCTAAAAACGTCATTCGTGAGATAGAACAGGCAAACCAAGCCCAATAAACTGCTACACATAGCCCTGCGTATGAACTCTCGTTCCTCATTACCCCTGTTGCTTGCCGCAGCGTATGCGGTAGTGGGCTGCTCATGTTCCCAAACGGGGCAATCCCCCACGCCTCATACCCAGCTGACGGAACTTGTTGCATATCCCACTGCCGAGTCCCTCGTAACAAGCCCCGAGTTGTCGTTAACTCTTGAACAAAAGAAAACCTTGGCACAGTATATCGTATGCTCCCATGATTGGGCTCTGGCAACAAAAGAGTCATACTCACAAGCTCTACGCGGCCCCCAATACTTGGCCCAAATGCCCTCGCTCATTTTGGAGGATAGCGATAGCTACTTAGCTCGCGTTATCATCCCCTATGTAAAACAAAAGTGCACTGATAGCGCAGAAGCCGCTTTATATTCCGACGCATTGCATATGCTAGCCGCTGATGATATCTTTGACTTTGTGGCTCAGTACTATATCGCCGACCACGCAGAGGTCGCGAACGCATGGGCTTTCCTCTGGTTCTTTGCCCACATGCAAGAAGAAGAAGCACCCTATTGCCGCTTTATCAAGGATGCAATTCGCCAAAGAGGCTTGGCTGCCACGCCATACGGCAAGCAAATATTGACCCTACTGGGCACACAAGAGTTTCGCCCTAACGATGGCCGCTGTTTAGAATGATGCCTAGTACCGCCATACTCAAATGCGGTGGTAAAACTTGCCGTAAATTCTGAATTGAAAAGCCGCAGCCCTGTAAAAGAGCTGCGGCCTTTGAAATTAGCTTGTGCTTTACTTATTTGCGGCGGCGACGAACAGTCAGCGCGGCCAGTGCAAGCAGGCTCAGCGTAGCCGTGGTGGGCTCAGGAATTACCGTAGCTCCTGATATACCGATGAAGCATCCTACAGAGTCAGCCTTTTCAACAGCAAGATTGAAGTTGGCTGTTGCGCCGGCGGCAATCTCGATGGGTTCAAAGTAAAGGGTCGGGTTGCTGTCCCAGTTATACACATCAGTCTCTGCATCAATGTTGGTAAAACTGTGAACAAGCTCGGCATCGGCATCACCGGTTAATGTGAACTTGATTTCACGCTTCAAAAAGTCAGCACTCTGCGCAGTGCCACCATTATTGTAGGCAAAGGTATCGAATGTGATAGCGAAAATAGTCAGGGCCTCTTCAGTCTTGTTGGTGATACTGAATGAGAAGTCGTATTTGCCCCCGTTACCAATGTTGATAGCGGGAGTCAGAGTTCCGGCATAGACACTATTGGCCTTGGGATCCGCCGTTGCAAAATCAACAGCAGCGCCATCAATGTTCATGCCGGTTATAAGCATTTCAATGTCAGGCTGAACCCCTGCGTTAAGCGTGAATGTGGGGGTGGTATCAGCCGTCCAAGCGAATTTTCCGGTGTATTCATCGGCGCAAACCACACCTGCCAGAGACGTTAAGGCAATGATTGTTTTTTTCATGATTGTATGATTTGAATTTTAAGAGTTTCGAGCGGCTTGTGCAGGGATACTCTTTCCCTCGCGCGCCGGGAGGCTGAGAGACCTGCTCTTAAGCCGCTGAGAGAAATATACAGCATTCTGAATGCTGAAGCAAGCGAAAAAGTAGGTATTTACTGAAAATGATGCACTTTTATCCATTATTCTAAGACGCCATATCAAATATTTGGCTTCCGTTTCGCCTCTAACACGTTGAATTCTGCAAATAATCCACAGGGTCTGCATTCAGAATGCTGGTAGCCGCCCCGCTTTTGACATCGCGCATCCGGATATGGATATCTTTATCAACACAGACAAGAGCCCGGCATTGATTCAGGCCAAGGCTACCGGCTCCCCGCTGAGTGGCTTTAAGGTGAAGCGCGGAGCAGTGGTGCCTCTGAGCATTACCGTGCTGGGCACACAGATCGCCACCGGCCTCCGCATGGGCATCAAAGCTAAGGGCAACTACGAGGGAGATCTACTCATTCTTGCAGAAGCCGAATCTGGCACGCAGACGGAGCAAGGTACCCGATTTGGTTTGAAACTGGTAGCATCCTCGATTGCGCTCAATGACGCGCTCGATGTAGGGGAAGGAACCGAAGCCGCCCCGGCCACGCTAGCCGCTATGACCGAGTTCGCTTGGATGGAGGACGGAGAAACCCGTCTGTCCGACACGCTACAGGTAACGACAATGCTGAGTTCTATTGGTGCGAGATTTATGCCGGTCTCATCCCTACGGGAAAGCTGACTTCGCTCTCGCTCCAATACCGTGGTGGAACTCCCAGCAAGATGAGCCCCACAGCATGTTACCTCGGTATCTGGGAATTGAATGATGCGGGCGAACCTATTCTTCTCGGCGTTTCCACAAGTACAGCCGAACAAGCTCGGGATCAGGAGCAGAGCATCCGCGTTCTCTCCGAGTTGTCCGTACGCTTGCAGGCAATCGAACACCGCATGGAGGTTTACCACAAGCAGCCGCCTCCGGCTCCGCCGCAGTAAGTTCACGCAAGCGGACTCCAAAACGACCCCTTGCTTGCCTCGGCGTCGCTTTAGCGAAGCTGGGCCGGGTAGGAAGGGCATTCCCGGGAGCAACGGCAGCCCAACGGATGCGTCCTACGCTTGGCAAGGTGTTTTTGTGCGTTTCTCGAAACGGAAGAAGCCGTGTTCAAAGCCGGGCGTATCATCGGTGCTGAGCTGTTCTTCTTCCGGCTGGTGTGGGTCTGGATGCTTCGCGTTGTAATACTCAACAATATGAAATCCGCACTTGTTGACATAGAAGTGGATGTTCCGCTTTTCAAAATACGGGGTCCCGGTCTCCCATACTTCTGTGTCGGGGTGAAGTCTCTCTATCTCAGCCCAAATGGTCTGACCTACACCCTTGCTTTGAACACCATGCTTCACATACAAGAAATCCAAATGGTTGTGTCGGGTTTGCGCATCTATTTGTACGATAGCTCCTCCCACCATACAGCCATTTTCAAACGCAGCATAAGCCACGCTTCCGGGCTTGGATAGCGATGCATTGATGTGGCTTTCCGGGAGAATCTCTTCCGAAATGGAGCCGTATTCAGTCTCCGCGCCTTTCTGAAATGCCTCCTGCATATCTCGCTTGAATGCCGGGAGGTCTTGCTCCGCCAAAATCTGTAGTAAGATACCCATAATTACAAAAGAGATTATACAGAAAAAGTCATTTTCGTTCAAGTATTGATTCCGAAGCATCATCAGAAGAGCTTTTGCTTCTGCTGAACGAATAATAAAAGTTCTTTGCGATAAGCGTGGGCTCAATGCCACTATTAACTTTCTATTGCAGAGTCGAGAAGTCAAAAAGTCGCTGCCCAGTTAAGAGCCTCCGCTAATGCTTCGGCTTCTTAAAAGGGCTGCGACTTTTGAGAGTTGCTTATATTTTTTGAGGAACTTTAGGCCTGTCCGGGCTGCATGAGTGGGCGTATCGCGGAGAAGGCCCTTATCACAACGAGAAGCCCGACGGCTGCCTTGTCACGCCAAAGCTTTAGCGACGGCGACGACGTGCGGCCAAGGCAGCCAGAGCCAGTAAGCTTAACGTAGCCGTGGTCGGCTCGGGAACCAGATTTGTCAGGTACAGGGAACCTTCTTTGAACACCAGCATCGTATTTTCGCCCACCATATCGCCGGAGAAATAATGATTGGCTAAGCATTCGTATGTTCCATTGCCTCCAATGATGGCATCGTCGTATACAAAGTTCACCTTGTTTACGCCGTCGAACAGCAAGACCTTGCTGTTTTCATTCACCTTATCTGCCAGACTCAGTTCCAGATTAATCTTTGCAATATCCTCGGGGGTAACATTCAGCGTTACGGTTGTGCTTCCTGCGTCTCCGGGATTCATGCCTATGAAGCAATTATCAAGCCTTAATGTAGAACCGGCATCCAGTGTTACACCTGCACCTGTTATCTGGCCGCCAACGACCTCATTCAAGATGTCATCGCCGTCTGTATCCAGCATGGAGGAAAACATAGCAGAAAGGATTGCATCTTCCGCAAACTGAAGAACCTTATCAGCCATCACCGTCGTCACTTTTCCGGCGACCTCGCCGGCAACCATGGAGAGTACCGAGCCGCCGGCCATCGTCAGCTGGTTAGCTGCATTCAACCCCTTCACGGTCAAGTCACCGGCTTGCACGGCAATTTGGCTGACTTTTGCGACATTATCAAGCAGATTCAGGATGAAAGAACCGCCTTTGTTTACATTGACAGAGCCGGTGAAACCGGTCGCGTCCTTAAAGGCTACGGTGGCACCATTCGTTACTTCCAGCGTGCCCGATCCGGTCAGCGTGCCGGCCTCGGGTGCATGCTCGCTGAATGTCAGCGTGCCATTTACCGAGGAAGTAGACGCCTGATACGAGCCATCGGCAAACTCCAGACTGGCGCCGTTCTCCACGACCACGTCACCCTTGATGTCATGTTCGGCATCCTTCAGCACCACATCAGCACCATCGCCCACGCCCAGAGTTGTCCCCTCAGCGGTCGAGAGGGTGGAATTACCCAAGGCGTTGTCATCGTGGAGGTTCAGTCTGCCTCCTTCCAGTTTTGTTGTGCCGTCGTAATCATTGGATAAATCCAGAGTCAGAGTACCATCACCCCGTTTGACCAGATGCGTCATATATGTAAGTTTGCCGTCCTCTCCGTCTGCTGTAAAGGTGTAATCGTGTCCCTTGCTATTCGATACTATTATATCGCCGGGAGAAAGCTCTTCGGTTAAGGTTACCGTGCCGGCGCCTATATCCGTGAACTTTACTTTCATTCCTTGTTTAAAGGGTCTGTCAATCTGCCAGTTCTTGTCTTCAAAGTCCCACTCGCCGGTATTTTGGCCATTGGTCCACACCATTGAAATCACATAATACAGATTGCCATTTTCCCACACCAAATCATCGAAACCGGCGCCGACAGCATCCCCCATACCAACTACGGAGATGTTCCCGGTTGTCCATTGGTTCCGGATTTGCTCATATGTTGCATCTGTACCTTCTAACAGCTGGTATCGATGCATCATGTCAGATCCTTTCACGTTCAGGATGAGGGTTAAATTCCCATCAATGTTCAGTTTTCCTTTGAAGGTCAGGGCTGCTGCATTGGGCTGCCAGGCTTCATGCGTTTGATTAAGGCTGAAGTCCCACCTTGCCCCATCGCCAAAGACTAATTTCCCTCCTTCTATAGAAGAATGACCGAGTATTTCCAGCGTCGTTCCTTTGCCCACCTTGACATGAGTTGCTGTACTTACTTCTCCTCTGTAATTGATATTGACCACCTTGGCGTCATCAATACGCAGGGTAGAATTAGAGCCATCGTTCAGGGTAAGGTAGCAAACTTTGAAAATCGCTCCTTTTTCCACTCGAAGTCGTCCCCCGTTCAGCCAAGTTTCTCCCAGTACGATGGAAGTACGGGAATCCTCGATTTCCTTTTCCGTTGGCGTTGTGTCTACATTTCCGGTATTCCACCAGTTATCCTTGTAGTATTGCTTCACGGTTTTCAAGTCTTCCACCGTTGTAGCTCCGGTGAAGATGATATCTCCGGTCTGCGGGAGATCTGCATAGCCGGAGTTCAAGTGAAGGTCAGAGTGGGTATAAATACTGTCGCGGAACTCAATAGTCTGCCCCTTTCCGGCAGAGAGGGAAACTTCGAGAAGGTCTGAGCTGCCTTCTACATACAGACTACGCAGGCGGAAGGAACCATCGTCTGCTATTTCCGCATTTCGCTGAAAGAGTACGGAGCCGTTGTTGTGAATCTGTATGTTCGTACCGTAGATGGCACCGCCCACGTAATAACTGGAGAAGCTGTCAGTATCTTCCGGGGCAACACCTTGGTGGTAGACTAGGTTGTCGCTGAAGATAATTTCCGAGTTGTGATTCAGCGTCACGAATGCATTATAGGCAGAAATGGCACCGCCACTAACGCCGGCTTGGTTATGGTCGAAGCTGATGACTCCCGTGTTGCCATCCATCAGGAGGCGTCCTCCTTGCATCATGTAAATGGCACCACCTGTTCCGCCGGATATGTTCCCCTCGAAACTGATGTTGCCTGTATTGTTAATCCACCCGAGGCTCGCCCCTTCATTCTGAAGAGCTTGCCCCCGTGGTAAATTGCACCACCGGCCGCAGCTGCCAAGTTTTTCTTGAAGATGATATCGCCGGTATTGCCGGTCATTGAGAGATTGCTTTGCATTCCGAGGAAAATCGCACCACCTCCACCACCTACTACATTGCCATTTTGAATATGGCCACGAGTAGTATTATCCTCGAAGAGAACATGCCCATTGTTACTGATTTCGATTTTGCTATTAATTCCGGGGCCTACAGAAATCGCGCCACCGTAGTCCACGGCTGAGTTATAGGTGAAGGTGACAGCCTCATTTGAATTCATCTGCAGAGTCGAATCTACGAGGTTAATTGCACCACCGCATATATCCATTTGTTCTACTACCGGGGTCTGAGGATTATCGTGTTCGTATTTGAAGCCCAGGCCGAATCCGAACTCGAAACTCAGCTTGTATCCAAACAAGTTAAGCGTGTAACTTTGATTGACTCCTGCACTGGCTCCGCCGGAGCTCGTACTCCCTTGGTTTTGATTCCCGCTGTTTACAGTTCCTGCCAGTGCATTGTTTTCAGAGAATCGCACACCTCCGTTGTTTTCAATGCTCACGTGGGTATAATCCCCATCTATGGCGCCACCACAATTTCCCGTGGTGCTGTTATAGAGGAACTCTACATCCCAGTTTCCCGTTCTTTCGTCTGTTATCCCGGAAAAGGTAATACTCGAATCCTGCCCCCAAGTGTATATGACGCCGGACTTCATCGATGCGAATTCCAGACGACTCATATCAGCAAAGGTCAAGTGAGGAACCTCGGAAAAAGCCTTGGTATAACCACCTGTAAAAATCATCTTAACAGAAGATTGCTCCGGGGCGGATGTAAAAAAGAGAGAAGGCCCGGTATAGAACGGCTCTGTAGCTGTTGCATCATTACGGGTGTAGGTATACACTCCATTTGACAAAAGGAAACACGTTGGCTTGGTATTATTAAGCATTGCGAATGCTGATGCAAGCGTAAAAACGCCAAAACGCTTAAAAATTTCGTACTTTTTGGCTCTTCGTCTAATATTGTGGAATGTCCGGATGAAGGAAGAGAAAAAGACGGAGAAAAGTAATAATAAAACGCACAAAAAGATTGAGCATGGAGGAGAAGAAGTCTATGCGCATGGCTATTATTATCGCAAGGTAAGTGCAATGGGGGAAGATGGAGCAAGGAAGCGGCTGAAAATTAAGGTAAAACGCTATAAATGCCTAAATTGTGGCAGAACATATACTCAGAGCTCTGAGCACATTGGATTGCAGAAAAACCAACGACGCAATTGGCAGTTTACCGCTCCGTTCGGGCTACAACTCAGACAAATTGCGTTTTAATGCTTGGTTCGCTCTGTTTTATTCCGAGCTGTAACTCACAAGAAGCGTATCAGATATGCGGGAGCAACACTTTCCTCTTACCATTCTTCCTTGCGCCTTCCCGTTGCAAAACTCCCTTTTTCTTTAATTCAGCGATGTACTTCTCAATCTGGCAGGCGGACATACCACATTGCTCTGCTAATTGTCTGGCCGAAATGGAAGCTTCTGCCCGCATGAACTGAATTTGGTTCACAGCGGCATGTCGTAATGAACACCTGAAGTGTTCGGTCGACTTTCAATAAAAAAACACGGAACAATTGACTATCAATCATTGCGATTAGGTATTATTTTTACTTATGTTTAAGGATAGGTAACTTGTATGTCCGTACGTTGCGGGAACTGCTTGAAAAAATATTCGGTTGATGATATAGGCGGGGCTGTTTTCAACCATATGATTATGTGCAACATGCTGACTGATTCATTATTTGTCCTTTTTGCTATTTTGGCAATTGGTATAGCTTTGGGAAATGTATCGATTAAAGGTATATCATTGGGAAGTTCAGGAGTTTTGTTTGTCGCCTTGATTGCCGGACATTACCATCTACAGGTACCGGAAGGGGTGACCACCATAGGTACAGCTTTGTTTGTATATTGCGTTGGCCTCGGGGTGGGTAACAGATTTTTCGGTTCTTTGAGAAGTCAGGGAGGCAAACTGTTATTGATGTCTGCTGTAATAGTTTGCACGGGGTGGTGTATTACCCTGCTTGCTTGCAGGTTATTAGGTATTGATTATGGAGTCGGCGCAGGAGTGTTTGCCGGGGCTTGTACCAGTACTCCCGGATTGGCCGCAGCGTTGGAGGCAGCTGAAACAGCAGGACAATCAAGCTCCCCAATTAACATCGGATACGGCGTAGCCTATCCCTTTGGCGTGATAGGCGTGGTGCTGTTTGTCCAGGTGCTGCCCAAGCTGCTGAAAAAAAGTCTTAATGAGCCGGGAAAGCAGGAACAGAGTAATTCTGACCCGAACCGCATTGTAACCCGTGTTATCCGCATTCAGAATAATACGCTCATCGGCAATAATATCATGACCGCCTTAGAAAACGGATTGTTGCAATGCAGAGTGACCAGAGTGATGAAGAACGATATGTTGGTGCCACTGAATTCCGAGGACGTGTTTGAGAATAATCAACAGCTTTTTGTTGTAGGCGCTCTGAGTTTGGTGGAGCGTGATGCTGCCCTACTGGGACATATAGAAAAGGATGCTCCGAAAAGTCACCGTTTGAAAGACGAAATGGCTGAGGTTCTCATCTTAGAACCGAGTTTAAGCAATAAGACACTACGCGAGCTCAATACGCTGAGCAATTATGGCATTGTTGTTTCCCGAATTACAAGATTAGGGAATACTTTTGTCCCTCATGGTGATACAGAAATCTTCCGCAATGATGTTCTGACCATAGTCGGTCAGCCCGAGGATATCAAAGAATTCAAAATCCTGTGCAAGCATAGAAGTTCTGCCATCAACGCCACAGATATTTTTTCATTGGCGGCAGGTGTTGCGCTTGGAATAGCAGTCGGGAAAATTGAGCTTATTAATGGGTTCAGTTTAGGCACAGCCGGGGGACCTCTCCTGGTATCTCTCATATTGGGGCATCTGGGACATGTTGGTTCCGTAGTTGGCTATATGCCCCGAAATACGCGTGTAATGGTGATGGAATTTGCGCTGATGTTGTTTCTTGCCGGTGCCGGGGTGAATGGCGGAGCTACCCTTATAGAAACGCTGAGAGAACAAGGTCTTACTTTATGTTGCATAGGTATACTGGTAACTCTTCTTCCCTTATTGATTGGTTATGTTTTATCCCGAAAATTTTTAGGTCTGAGCCTTGCCGAAACACTTGGCGGAATATGTGGCGGCATGACATCCACCCCTGCGCTGGGCGCTATTACGGCGCAAACAGATAAGCAATCTCCTGTAATAGCCTACGCTACTGCATACCCCTTGGCGCTGTTACTCATGACAGTGTTGTCTAAGGTATTGATTATGTGTGGAAGTTTGTTATAATATAACCAAAAGTTATAACAAAGCACAAAATCGGCGAACTTGCTTATGTTTCTCATTTAGGCTATAATCACGTTTACACAATTTCAGTGTATGAATGGATGCATGAATAATCTTACCTTACAAAAGATGCGGTACCTGGTTAGTATTGCAGAAAACGGCTCTATTACCAAAGCAGCCCGCATGCTCTATGTCTCGCAGCCCAGTCTAACGAAAACTATTCAAGAAATAGAAGATGAGATAGGGTTCCCGATTTTTGACAGAACCCACACAGGTATTCGGGTTACCAGAAATGGAGAAGAGTTTCTTGTTTACGTGAGGCAAGTATTGGATCATGCAGACATTCTGCAAGAAAAATACTTGTCGCAAGGCCCTTGTAAAAAACAATATTGCGTATCCACTTTGCATTATTCTTTCGCTGTAAGAGCTTTTATCGAATTAGTAAAAAATCATCAGTATGATGAATTTGATTTTTCTATCAGAGAAACGCAGATGGGAGAAATTATCGAGGATGTTTCTACCATGAAAAGCGCCCTGGGGGTTATTTATCTCAATGATTCCAATGAAAAAATCCTTCTGAAAACGTTCAAAGAAAGAGATTTGATTTTTGAAGAATTAGCCGAGGCGGCCTGTCCTCGCATATTTATGAGCATCAATCATCCTTTAGCTCACAATGAATCTCTGAGCTTGGAAGACTTGAAGGAATACCCCTATGTATCATTTGAACACAAGGAGCATGATTCCTTCTATCTAACGGAGGAAGTATTAAACGCGCTGGATACAAATCAGCATATTCGAGTGCGCGACCGAGCAACTCTCTTTGACCTGCTCATCGGTGTCAATGCGTATACGTTGACTCATAGTACTCTCCACCCTGAATTAACAGGAACAAGAATTACTGCCCTCCCTCTCAAAAACAGGGAACGTGCAAGAATCGGCATCATTCACCATCGCAATAGACGCCTCGGCAAATTGTCGCATTTTTACATCGAACAACTTCATCGCTTTATTGTGGAATAATTATAATAAATCTCATAACTATAATATATGATTATCAATCGTTTTTGTGTATTTGATTTTTCTTGTATATAATATTATAATATTTTCGTCATGCAAAAAGATTTATCTTAACAGCATGGCTAAACAATAAGTCAAATATATGAAAACACTAGATGCTAAGCGTCCGTCTGCAGACTTCAGCCCGTTGACCCACCCTATTCTTTGGTGGAGAAATCACAGTAATAAACTGAACGAACGTAGAATGTTGTTCAGTAAGCCTTATACGATACAGCTTCCCATATTACCTTCTTGTCTTTATTTTTGTTGGCAGGAAAAGGCTTTACAGCATAAATCTTTCTTCATGGAAAACCGAACCCTCCGTTATCATGATGAGAAGAACCGTTTTTTTTGGGCATCACTTGAAGTAGATAGATGGCAGGGTGTTTTCTGTCTCAATGAGCCAACCGAAAAGGAGATGCAGCCTCCCATTACAGATATGGAGTTTTGGGGGCTTGCCTTGCGTGAACACGGAAATACGGAAGAGGTGTTAAGCTATAGTATGGCTCAAGGCGCAGTATTCTGGCATGATAACGTACTTCACGTATACCCGGCTCAAATCGGAGCTGCCTTTGCATCATTCCTTCAAGAGTGTCTTCTCCCCGAAACCTCGGAATGAGGTAGCATCTCCCGCCAAACGAACAAAAGCAAACAACACCTTGCCGGGTAGGAATGGCAGCCCCGAGAGCAATTGCCCACCAGCGGCCAAAGCCTACGTCTGGCAAGGTGTTTTTATCCTACCGCGATTCTTGTTCAGCAGTAAAATGGCTCTTTCATTTGCATAAAGGGGCGTCAATGACAATTTCCTTTCCTCGCCCTGATAGACCTGCCGCAAACATTGCGATCCTCCCAATCCTCAACTCAGACAAATAGTGTTCGAATGCTTGGTTCAGAATAAATCGGCTCAAAATTTGATAAAATGAGCCGAAGAAATTGAGCAGAAAGGGAGAAAATCATGCTAAAAGAACAGATTCCTGCTTTTTTGTGACTTTATTCCCAATTAGGTAGATTTTATTCAGAATAGTACAATAGATACATAAATATTCCTAAAAGGGAATAAGTAGTTGTTAAAAAGAGAGGCCGGATTGACCAAGTTCCGACTAAGTTCTGACCAAGCTGCCCCCTGTTATGATTTCAATTTATTGTGCTTTTGCATGCTTAAAAAATTGACTACGTCCAAGTCGGGTGTCGCGGATTCGAATTCGCCCACGCCAAAACAAATAACCCGCACCTTTACAGGTACGGGTTATTTGCTTAAGGGTCCTTCAAGGGGGGCGAACTCACAGGGACTCTGCCATCATTTTTTGAGGGATTAAAAACAGAAACATTGATATATCAATGTTTTTATTTTACCAAAACTGCAAAAAATGCCATTTTTGGCAGTTTATTGCTTCGTTCGGGCTACAACTCAGACAAATTGCGTTTTAATGCTTGGTTCAATGATTTTCCTTACTCCGGCACCCCTCAAGACCATGACCAGCACCCGGCTGACCATGGGCTCCACTTCGAGCAAATCCTCGGCTTTTGCCCGTCTCGGCGTAGCAAGAGCCCGATAGGGCTACGCGAAGACGGACCCGTCACGGCGTCCCGGGTGGGCGTATCGACGAGAAGCCCCCAGAAAGGCGGGCGCAAGCCCGAACTCGAAGCCGGAGCCCTGTTTTTGCGCCATCGACAACAAAAATGCATGAAACTCGCAACAAAATGCCATCCACGCTTGAACAGAGGGGCGGGAATTGATATAATGCCCCGCAACAGGTACTCGCTTAGTTATGACCATCTTCCGTAAAATCCTTGCCACCTCAGCCCTCTGTCCGCGCGGGGCAATGAAGTAACAACTATTGCTCGGATGCTATCTAAGTGGTAGAATATCGGTGCATTCCGTTTTGGAGAAAATATAGTGGATAAAGAATGATGAAGCAAGGTGATAAAAAGTCTTTCTGTTTCGGGGTACTGCTGATGGTCGCATTGGCTGTGGTGGCCACCCTTCTTGCCCAGCTTGAGTGGATTCAGCAGCTGAGGCTGAGCCCCCTGGTTGTCGGCATTGTCATAGGCATGATATTTGCCAATACCTTGCGTAAGAAACTGCCGTCCGGGTGGGGGCCTGGTATCGTCTTCTGCTCCAAGCAGGTATTGCGTACGGGTATCGTTTTGTTTGGTTTCAAGATAACGCTCACAGATGTATTAGCGGTTGGGCTTCCTGCCATTGTGACAGATGTGGCCGTGGTGAGCCTTACCATGATTTTCGGTGTTCTCCTTGGCAGGTGGTTGAAGCTGGATTCACAGACAGCGCTGCTTACCTCGGTGGGCAGTTCCATTTGCGGAGCCGCTGCAGTGCTGGGGGCGGAGCCGGTGGTGAAAGCAGAGCCGCACAAGACGGCCATTGCTGTATCAACGGTAGTGATTTTTGGTACACTGGCCATGTTCCTGTACCCGGCCCTGTATCGGGCAGGTGTGTTCGATATGGATGCCCGGCAGATGGGAATCTACACCGGTGCTACTCTGCATGAAGTAGCCCATGTATATGGCGCGGGTGAGGCCATGGATGCCGCAGCTAATCAAGCCGGTATCGCAGTCCTCCAGAGCGATATTCGCAGCAACGCGGTCATCGTCAAGATGATACGAGTTATCCTGCTGGCGCCGGTGCTTGTCATCATGGCAATCTTTTTGAGCAGAAAGAACAGCGCGGGAGAAAACGAACGAAGGAAAATCAGCATACCGGTTTTTGCCTTCCTTTTTCTGGTGGTTATCGGGTTCAACTCGCTGGATTTACTTCTGGCTCCGGTGGTATCCGGTATTCTGACGGTGGATTCCTTCCTGTTGACCATGGCCATGACAGCTCTGGGGTCGGAAACCAGCTTCGATAAGTTCCGGAAAGCCGGTGCCAGGCCTTTCATCCTGGCCCTGATGCTGTTCGTCTGGTTGATATTCGGCGGATACTGGTTAGTCAAAGGGGTAACAGCTATCATGTAAACAGCTCGCGAAATCTTTTCCCCGTTCTTGGCCTGTGGTATGCAACACTGGTATGCCCGGCTCCGAGTCTCGCTATCTACGCCTGGAATTAACGAGCCATCAGCGTGGGAAATTTGCGCCCGGAATTCGCTTTTTTCGTTTTTCCTACGTTCAGCCCAAGCAAATATGGAATCACATTATAATATTTTGGATAGAAGCGTTTTATGAAATCGGCTTCGCAATTTGGGAGCCTGTCACATCGCTTGTAAGAGGTCAGGCAAAATGAAATACAGCATTCGCAGAAATTGGCAAAAAAGAAGAAAATCCCCCTCCACGCTTGAACAGAGGGGCGGGAATTGATATAATGCCCGTAACAGATACACGCTTAGTTATGACCATCTTCCGTAAAATCCTTGCCACCACAGCCATCTGCCTTGCGGCGGTGGGGCTGAATTTGAGTTGCTCCGCAGAGCACTCTAATTGATTTTTCCGTAGTTCAAACTCCTGCATCATGGAATCTTTTTTCATCATCTTCTTAATCACGATTTTCGGTCTGCTAGGGACGTTCATTACGCTGAACAACTGGTACTGCATCGTTGAGTGGATTATACTATGCCGACGCAATCCTCGCCAGCGTAACAGGGGAAACGGAGTTATGCCCCTGTTAGGCGGTTTATTTCTCTCTATCGCTCTCTTGTTGCTCGTACAGGGGTTTCCCCACATCTTCCCGCTGAAACTTGTATGGTTGGGCTTTGTCATCGATTACGGCTCCCTGCCATCCATTATCATCCTGCCCTTTCTGGATGTACTGCTCAGACAAAACAAAGGAAAGAAAGGTGCTTCAAAGCCGCGTGGACCTTATTGCAGAGAAATTCAGATTGCCTTTCCCCTGCTTCTGGAAACCGAAACAGAACTCTGTCTCATCTGCTCCTCCGCCGACCTGCCGTCCCGAGATGCTGATTTTCTGCAGGAGGCATGCGACAGCATCTTGTATGGCGAAACAGATTGTCAGAAAATAGCACAGGTACAATCCCCTCAGAAGCTCAGCTGGTGGAATCACCTTCGCCGCAGAAATAATGTCGACTTCTGGCAGGTGGAGGTAGAATACACCACCCCGCGCCCCTACAAATTAGACAAACTGCGCAAGCTCATCGCTCGCTACATCCGGGAAGACGATGACGTCTGGACACAGTTTCACGAAGCAGTCGACCTGCAGCGGCTTCTGAAATCATGTACAACCTTCCGGGAAATCCTCGCGCTGGGCTGTCTGGCAGGCTGGTGGGAACCCCCGGCAAACAATTCCCGCCACCTCCCCCAGCTCAATGAGGATACCATCACCGAAGCCGATATCCGGCAAGCCGCTGAGGGCATCGACTTTCAGAGCGGTTTGAGTTCCCCGCCTTCTATAGGAACGTAACGCACAAAACACCACCTTGCAGCCTAGGACGAGCCCAATGCAGGACAAGAATGGCCCCCGGAGCTCCGTCCATCGCTTGCAGCCTGTTTTTGCGCCACCGGCAACAAAATTGCAGGAAACTCGCAACAAAATGCCTACCACTCTTGAACAAAGGGGCGGGAATTGATATAATACACGTAACAGATACTCGCTTAGTTATGACCATGCCCACCATCCCCAGAATCCTCATCACCACAGCCCTGTGCCTTGCTGCGGCGGGGCAGATTTGCGGAATTGTTACAAGGAGACATTCCGGGAAACACTCTAAAGCTCAGTAATGATTTTGTCCCTGATTTCTGATTCCATATATGCCCGGTTTTCACCTAAGTGACCCTCACAGGGATTTCACCCACCCAGGAAGCAAGGAACTGCTGCGCGGTATCATTGCCAAGCAAGGCACAGGGCTCACAGGCTACGAGCTTAGCTGCGTGTTTAATGGGCACTTGCCGGCTGGCACAGCGACCGAGTGTTGTGCTTACCTGCATGCTCTCTACCAACTTTTCCGAACACCTCAGGATGACTATACCCTGCAGGTATGGGAAGATATAATCTGGATATGGCTGGTGCAGGAGCGTCGAGAATTAGAATCGCAGAACCAGTACCAACGCATTATTGAAGAACTGCGCTGTATTGTACATGATACCCTCATTCCTGCGCTGTGGAACCCGGTACAAGGAACATGCAGTGTGTATACTCGGGCACACATGCTGATGATATGGATGGCGTGCCCCTGGGGGCAACATGAAACAGAGGATATATTTAACGCCCTAACCGCCGGTGATGGAGCACAGGATTTCATCCTTCTCAGCATATTTCTGACGGTCAAGCGCGCTTCTCCCGGCTACCCGTTGGGCACAGGAGCTCCAAAAGAGGCATTTGCGGCTTTCGCAGAGCGTTTTGAAAAACATTTTCGGGAAAGCTCCGCCCTGTACGAAGCTGTTTTCCGCTTAACTGATTTCCCCCTGCCATCGAATGATGCCAGCGGCAGCTCCCTGACTATAAATGACATGTTGGAAAAGTGTAGCAGGTACCTTTGACGTTACCAGCAAGACATGGAGCCCTAAAGCTGGGCAGGAATGAGTACCGGCACCCGTCCATCGCTTGCAAGCGCCTTTTTATCCCCTTGCAAGCGATGTTTCATTTTAGGTTGCCACTCGCGGAAAAATGCACCTTAAACACCTGATTCTGTGTAGCTTGCCAGTTCGAAACATCTTTGCTTGTCACAGAGTTGCTATCGCCCCAAAATTGCCTAAGCTCACAGAATCAATAGATTGTTGATTCGAGACTTCTTTAGTGAACCTAACATGGATTCGCGCTTAGAAAAAGGGGCATAGGCGTGCTTCCGTCTTCGGGCTACCGCCCTACGCCGTGACAGGTAGGCTTTTTTGCCTTTTGGGGGCGTTCTACGCCCGGTGGGGCGGTGGCAGGGCTAGCAAGCGCGCAATGCCTAGGCTTGCAGGTGCCTTTTTGTGGCTTGAATGACATCTTTCAACTTCGGCTACCGAAGTCGGGTACAATTCGCAAGACGTTGATAGTAAGTACTCACTTTTTCCCGGATTCCGCTTTTTACTAATCCCACCGGTCAGCACCACTCCAAAACCGGAGCCACGAAGCTCGAACTAAAAGAGAATCAACATATTATATCTTCGAACCGGAAAAGGTCACCCGAAGGCTGATTCTAATTTAGCAAAACGGCTTTAGGTACGCTTTGGCTTTTTGGTCCCCGGAACGGGAAAAATGGGCCTCAACCGGCTTCGAGCAGTGGGGAAGCGTGCAATAACTAAGCCTCCGTAAATCCGTTTTCAACGGGGTTTCGATTTTATTTCCATCATGCCCGGAGGTTCCGTTCGCCTACTATGTAGGCTCGCTACACGCTCCGCTATTCCTCCGGCTCCACCGGTAAAACAAGCGGGGTTACAGTCTCTTCCTCCCACGGGGCATAGAGACCGGACTGCACCAACACCTCTTGCGTAGCGAACCAAGGCATCAGGAACACATAAATGGGCGCATTGATAGCCACGGTCAGCGGTACATCCACCACCTTAGCCGCCCAAGCCACCGGTTGCATGGTATAATGCAGCCAAGAGCAACGCGCCGCACCATTCTCGAGGTAATGGTAATAGTCATCCGCCTCGCCATAGTCCCATTTAGAGTCATCCGGGTATTGGCGTTTCAGTTTTGGTCTAGGCTTGCAAAGCTTGGCGCGGGTGTAATCAAACTCCGCCTGCGGAACAAAGGAAGGGGCGGATGCTTCCGGCACTTTTTTCTGCAACAAATGCTCTACTTCCCAGGCAGATAGGCGCTGTAAAAATATTTCTTTGGGGGCAGAGGCATCATGCTGTTCCCAAAAGCGGAATCCGCCGCACGAGCCTTGGAAGGGATCCCAAGAATGGAAACAACGGGCGGAAACATGCTGCCAAGTGGCCTGCACCTCTACGTAATAGGCGTTGTCCAGCTCATAAACGCGCAAATCTTTAGGGTGGCCGTTATTGCGTACCACAACCGTGGTTTCCCGGCCAACGGCATCAACCACCCCGCCCAGATTCGGCACAACACAACTGCTGAGCAGGCTCCCACAAACGGCCATACCATAAAAAACGCGTCTCATGCAGACATGCTACCCATATACACGCCGAAAGTCAACGCAAAAATATGGCTCCTTCTGCTCAAAACCGCCTAAGCTCACAGAATCAACAGATTGTAGATTCGAAGCATGTTTATTGACCCTGAAAAGCATTTGAGCTTAGCAAAACGGGCTTCCGGCTTCGAGTTATGGCTTGCGCCCTACTTTCTACGCCGTGACGGAGCGTAGTATAAAATACAGAAAAGAGATAAAACATTTTATTATAAAACACTTATAAAAGTTTTGTATAGGTGCTACGCCGTAAAATTGCAAGCATATTCAGACTACTTTTTGCAGATTTGCAAACAGAGACTTGACAAACAGCGTAAGGAATTTATAATGAATACATGGCAACTTGCAATTACAACAAAAAGACACGCACCTTCACCGTGATTTGGAAAGATTACGCAAAAGAGGCACTAGGCGAGAAATACCCTTACAGCCGAAAATCTGAAAAGTGGCAAGGCGTGAAGCATCCCTCTGCATCAGAGAGGCGAGCCGTTGAAAAAAGATTGATGACTTTTGCAGCGGATGAAGAATACAAAAGCAAGGATAAGGCTCAATATATACGCACTCACGGCAATGAAGAAGAAATAACGGCATCAGGTTATCTCACGGCATTATCAGATGATGACTTGACGATAACAAGCAGACAAGCCGAAAAAAGAGAGGCACGGCGTTTTATCAATGAGTTTATATCATGGCTAGATGATAAACATAAGGGTATAGTGTTGCATAAAATCAATGAAGTAATTACAAAAGAGTATTACAAGCATTTACAAGGGCGAGGCATAGCGTATGGCTCAATACAAAAACACATTACAAGATTATCTTACATTTTCAAGCAAGTAATACGCAAATATGAAGACAGCCCCCTAAAATACAAAAATCCTTTTGCAACATTACGACTTGATGAAGTGATAACTAAAACGGCAGCAACAAGACGCAAGCCTTACACGGATTTACAATTACAAGATTTTTTACATTATAGCATAACAAGCAAGAAATTGAACAAGTGGCAGATTTTACAGCGTTTTTCAATCTTTTACTTTTTGACGGTAACAGGATGGCGTATTAGTGACATTCTTTCATTGACATGGCAACAGGTGGATTTACAAAAAGGCATTATCAAATTGACGCACAGTAAAACACAAAAGGACGGCATCAAAACAGAGTTATATATAACTGATTTGATGAATGATATACTGACAGCGTTGTATTTGATGAGAGGTGAAGCAACGAAAGAAAACAGGGATTACATTTTTTCATTACGAACAGAAAACGCCAAAGGGATTTATTTTAGCATAAGCAAGTTTTATAAAGACACTAGAAAAGAATTACGACTTGATGAATATGAGCAAAAGGGTAAGGTAAAGACTTACACTTACACGATACACAGTTTTAGACATACCGTTATTACAAGATTGACGCAAGCAGGATATCAAGAGGCTAAAATAAATTATCTTGTAGGACACGCACCAAAAACAACGGAAGAAAAGCATTATCTCACGCTAACAGCGGATGATACAAAAGAGTTGATAGAATATCTAGAAAATCTAGCAAAAACTCAATACTTTTTTGAGAAATTAGAACTTGCAAAAGAACTTTATCAATCAGATATATACCTTGATTTGATAGCCAAAAGGGCTAAAAGAAATCAAGAGGCTAAAACTCAAACTGACAACGAAAGATTTATACCCTTACCGTAAAAAGTATGATAAAATAAGGCTTTCCCCTGATAAGAGCAATTAGGGGAAAGCACAGTATAAAATAAAGTATGGTTGAAATTGATTTAGATACACTTATTTAGGGCGTTACTCGCAAACTTGATGAAGATAACGCAAGGATAAAGAAAGAAAAAGGCAAGCGTGATAAGTTTTGCAAGGCTATACAACAAAATACTAGACAAGCCATAAGTGAAGCATTGAACGAACACTTTACTGATGACTTTGATACAACTTTTTATTTTGCTCCGCTCAATCAAAAGTATTTTGTAACAGATAAGGAAGTTTTGTTTTCTGTTACTCCGTTTTTGCGAGGTTACAGCAACATTGATTTGGTAGAATTGAGACAGGCAAGCAAGCGAATATCAAGACTAAAAAAGCATCTTGATTTGGATAAAGTAAAATCAAGTGATGATAAAATAAGCAAGCAGATACTCGCTAGAATTGATGAAGCGGAAGAAGAATATACAGAGACAAAAGACAGGATAAAACAAGAAAGAATAATTTACACGCTTACAAGGTTATCAGAGAAGAAAAACACAATACAATTTTATTTTGATGGCATAAGCAAACATGATTTTGACTAGCACTTGAAAAATAAAGGTAAAGAGTATGAGCCTAAAAATAAAAAGTATTATGAAGATTTAGGATATACGATAAAAAGAGAACTCAATGAAAGAACAAAACAAGTTTTCAATCAGCAAACAGGACAAGCCGAAACAGTGACTTACCCCTTTTATACTTTCTCCTTTTACATAAACAGACAAGCACTTATTACAAGCATTTATAAAAAGGAACTCGCCAAAAAGGGTTATACATGGCTTGATGATGAACAAGTAAAAATTGAACTCGGACGAAAAGGTAAAAAGTTTTCAGTTATCACCGAAAAGGGAGAAAGACTTGACTTTGATACAATGAAAGATTTTGCCAAAAACTTTTCAGGAACTCCGCGAGGATTACGCGAGGCATTGAAAAAAAGTGATGGCAAGACTTTTGTTTTCAAGGGGCATCATTTTTGGCTTGTATAGGATTGAATAAGGCGAGCGTTTTATAATCCTAAAAGAAAACAATGAAAACTAAACAAAACAAGTTCCCTTATATATCCTTACTATACTATAATCTCTTTATGATACTAAGGACAATTAGGGGAAATATGATAAATGACTTGATACACAGATTTAGGCGAACGCCTAAAAAGGATTATCAAAAAGATTATCAATCCGCTCGCTCGCTTACTCGCTCGCGGTGATTATCACCGCTTGAATAAGATTTAGATTTGACGGTGGCTCAACAGGCGAAAATGACTTTTCGCTTGATGAGCCCCTTTCTTTTAGGAATACTTTTGTTTATTCCTTGCTGTTTTATAGGATTTCTAAGAAAGTTTTGCGAGGATAAGAGCAAGCGACCGAAACACCGAATGACAAGGGGGGTATTTCAAGAGATTTCTTACCGCCCCCTTACCCTAGGAACGCACAGAAACACCCCTAAAACAGCGTTTTGATGAGCGGATGGCACATGATAGCGGACGGCTCGCAAAACGCATTTTTAGCGAATGAGTGACAAAACACAGATTTTGCATTTTTTATTGCAAGCGACTTGCAAAAAGTTTTATAAAGAACATAGAACAAGAACTTTATAAAATTATGTGCTACGCTGTGACGGGTAGGCATAGTAGGCTTTTTGGCCTTTTGGAGCCGTTTTGCGCCCGGCAGGGCGGTTACGGGGCTTGCGAGCGTGCCATGCCTAAGCGGGCGTAGGTGTTGAAAATCAATGCAAAGCAAAAACCGAACCAGATTGTTTTCTGATTCGGTTTCTGGGATTAAGTGAAGCATAGTGGATTAGAACCACCACCCTATTGCAAGCAATCCGCGACCGATTGTAATAGGGACGGCTTTTGCTTTCCCAATGCGACTACTTTGATGACCCCTCAAGGCAAGAAATCTTCGTAACTTGGTGCTTCGAGTCTCGCATCCGTTTGCGTTCTACGCCCTCACAAGGAGGTACAGGGTTGAGCCTCTGCTAAAGCTTTGGCAGCACGAGAGCACTTATGACTTTTGTTGAACTTTTTTCTGAGCGAAAAAACGCTCTTGTGGTTGTGAAAAGCGCCTGAGCCGAAAATGCAAAAGATTGATTATTAAGTGGGGAGAGAGGTTTACCCCCCCCAGCGAGGGGGCTTCATGGGGGTAGAACCCACACGAGTCCCGGGGAGTCCAGAGGGGGTAAAAGTGGGGTAAAAGAGCGAGATTTCAGGTCAATTCGGGGCTCAATCAGCGCTCGCTTCGTTTTCGTAACTGAATGATATTGTATGGATTAAGGTAAAAAGAAAAGGCGGCGCTTTCGATTTGAAAACGCCGCCTAGAGGGGTGGATGATGGGATTCCCCCTCTGGGGCCGCCCCCCAAGCCGCTTGCGATGCAAGCGGTACCCTCACAGAAGTGTCTGTTCGGCTTGGGGGCAAGCTGCTGCGTCACTCGCAGCTTGCCCACTCCACCCTCCGGGTGTCGCGGATTCGAATCCGCCCACGCCAAAACAAATAACCCGCACCTTTGCAGGTACGGGTTATTTGCTTAAGGGTCGTCAATGGGAGTCGAAAGTTCTCTTTCGTTGTAAAGCGCTTATGAATAAGCTTTTATAAAAATAAAGTTACAAATGAAAGACAAAATTCAGCTGTTTGCATCAGATGTTATATTCGAAGAAGAGGTAGTACTTCTGCCTCAAGCGGTGATTGGTGACTGCCAATTGTTGCTGTTGCCACTCTCGCTCAAAGGAAGCTGGCTGTTTTATTACCTAATAAAGCTTTCTATTAAAAGCAAGAATCATATTTTAACTGCCGACCACAGTATTACTCATGTATTGAGTATATCAAATCACATATTTGTTTGAATGCGATGGTGTCCTCACCCCCCGAGAAGTCTATTTGATAACTTAAATATAAATTGTTATTTTCGATATCATATGCGATAAAAAGATTCGAAATATTAGAATCACCTAATACCCCCGAATGTTTAATCATTCGTTTTCCCTTAAGGCGCGCGCACGAATAATCAATGATGGCATTAAATTGATTGGAAGTCAAGTATCTAACATGCTTGTTTAACGGAGGGATGTGTCCATTTGGATAGATAACTTCCGAAACTTCCCATGTCCCAGCTTCGTTCCTACTTTCACGAATAACTACACTTTTCATACTGTCTTCATCGTGTAAAATAACCCCCTTAAGAATATTTTTTGCATGGGCATCTTTAACAAATTCGCAATTACTCCCTTGAGACATCATGCATCCAACAGTAGATAAAAACAATAATATAAACGTAAAGATTCGCTTAAAAAACTTCTTAGACTTACAGCAGGAAACGAACAACATGCCGTTGCTTATATCATGTTATGTGCGCCCTGTCAAGTCCATATTGTTTGAGTAACTGGGGTTTGTTTCAGATTTGCTGGTGTTTGTTCCCGGTTTTGACCGATTCAATGAAGTTAAGTCATTGAATGTCAGCCAAGGAATCCCCAGTTTCATTAAAAATGCATTTTGGTAAATTTATAAACTCTCTAAAATAAAGTTAGTAAGGCATGCATAGAAACAGATACTAGCGCTCTTCTATACATTTACTACCGGCTTGTTATAGAACTTGATGCTTCTTAGACATCCTTACCCTATCACTCCAAGAATGCTCTGTTTTTCCAGGCTTTACCAGCAGATTTGAAACAGCCCCTGATTTTTTTTCTTGCGTTGTTGGAAAATTCCGTTTTCTGTAATTTTTTTGAGGTAACACAATTGTTGTTGTTTTGACAAGGCCTCATGTAGGGTAAATGCATTTAGATAAAGAATTTTTATTGAGAATTTGATTTAAAAGCATAAGAACAGATGCCATATACATCCAAAATACTCTTTTTAATTTTTGAGTTTTTATAGATGCACAATTTGTTTTCCCTGTTATGAAAAAGATAATCGAGTAGGGGGCTGTGCCTTTTTTAGTGTGCATATCGCGATGGTTGTAATCGAGTAGGGGGACAAAAGTCCCCCTACTCAGGTGATAAATTATGGTAATGTCTGACTGCCCGATGTGAAATCGGGTGGCGGAGAGGTCTTTCTTGCCTTAGCTAATCAAGAAAGGCCGGGTGAGGGAACACCCTCGTCCCAACAAGGGGGTAGGCCCAGAAATTGAGTTAAGGGCACCCTCATCCCCGATTTAGGGAGTATATTTAATACTGTATGAACAATCCTTTAGCTCTTTTTTGTTTACCTCAGATAATTTTAGAATCTGCTCAAGATGCGATGGATAGATATTTGCCTCACCTTGTGTGTTACCCATAATTGAGGAATCATGGGTATCTGGCAAATCTTCTTCTGTTTTATTTGGATAATAAATCTCATCTAAATACTCATCAATTACCCCGAATAGATGTAGCACTTCATGGATGATGACCGTAGCATTATTCTTTTCCCAATTTGCTGCATTCGAACGTTTTCCTGTGGGATTGTAATTAATAGGATGAGGATTTGCTTTTAAATCTAATTGCTTTCTAATGTTTTCGTCATTCACAAAAGTGTATATGCCGATTGAAATATCTTTACAGCAACATTTCGGGTTGTTTTCGAGTTTAAAATCAACACTTAACTTGTTCAGTTTTTCCTGCAACTTGGTTGTTGCCTCCTTTAGCAAAGCTTCAAGTCCTTTCCTGGTTCCTAATTTTCCATATGTAATATCTACAGTTGTTACGAGAGAAAGAAAGCAGTGCAAGTTTTCTTTGTTAAACAAAACGTCAAATTCGTATTTTATGCCAACTTTAGGACCATCCATAAAGAATCCGTTAACTCTTCGATTACCTAAATAGTCGATATAGTTAATAGGAGCATTTAGACAATGTATGTAGAGATTAATTTCATTATTCGACTCTGCATTATCCCTAGAGATCCAATTAGCTTGTTCAGCGTTGAAATATCTGAAGTTGTAGTAGTGTAATTTTGATTCATTATCATAATATTCACTACTCCACTGAATTGGCTGGGTAACAGATCCATTGCTAGTTACGGAACCATAGGGCGCGTATGTATAGGTAGCGACGATGTAGCCAGAAGCGCCAAAGACTTCGCATACGTTCTTATTTAAATCCCAGCCGTAGGTATACCAAGTGCCATCTTTTTGGATAGCAAGCGGTCGAGTAGCGATGGGCTGCGTCGGATCCCATGTGATCAGCCACAGGCAGGGGTGATGACTACGGGTGAGGTCGATGCACGCGATTTGCTGGTAGTTGCGATAGATGTAACGCTGGTGGAGCGTTACGCTGCCGTTGACCGTCACTTTCTTGTAGGCGCGGCGGCCCATGGAATCATAGGCGCATTCAACCACCGTGTTGCTCTCGTTATTCGTGAAGCTCACAGGGCGGTTTTCGGCGTTGTAAACGGCTGACCAAATACCGGTTGAGGTTTTAATGTGCGTCTGATTGCCGTCTGCATCGAACTGCGGGACAAAAGCAGCGGCTCCGTTCTCGCTGATGGTGGTATATTGATTGAGCGCGTTAGTATCATACATCGTGACATCATTACCTGCCAACGTCGATTGCCTGTTGCCGATATTGTCGTAGGTGTACTCGTATTCCTTGTTATTAACCGTTGCCCCAACCAGCTCGGAGCGATTGTTGTGTACGAAGGTATCGCTCACCTCCGTACCCTGTCGCGAGGTGATGCGGGTTGTGGGACGGCCCAGAAGGTCGTAGGTGTAGGAGCGCTGCGCTACGAGGGTGCTGCCGCGATGGTACGCTATACCGGTGAGCAGATTACGGGAGGCCTCGTAGGTCTGGGTGAGCGTCATGCCGTTGGGCTTGGTGAGCACTTGGAGCAGATTGGTACCGGCAAGGTAGGTGTAGCCAAAGTTCTTGGCTGTGCCACCATGCAGGAATCCGGCAGAGCAGATACGCCCATCGTCACCATAGCTGGTGGTGACTGTTTGCAGAACGGCGCCATTCTTGGCGTAGGTGTAGCCCGTGGATCGTCCGAAGCTATCACGTTGCTCAGTAATGAGGTGCGTATCTCCATCCACCGCGAGAGTGTCGCTTTCGAGCTCTCCGTATCTATTGTAACCAAAGCTGCGTCCCCCAGCATCATCCACAACTTGGATTATCTTACCGAGGTGATTATATGAGAAGCTACGCGCAGCAGTAGAGGCTGTACCGTCTACCACGGTGTAAACAGTACTCAGGCGCAGGCCACGGGCGTGCTCGTAGGAATGGGTCTCCGCGTTGCCTCGAGCATCCGTCTCCGTTGCGAGGCGGTTGTAAGCATCATAGGTCTTCACCACAGTTGTGCCGTCGGCGTAGGCTTTGCTCAGCTCCAAGCCGGTAGCAGGGTGGAATTCCCAAGTGGTTTGGTCGTAATCCGTTCGTTCGCTCGGATCGGTACTGATTGTCTCCGTCCCGGATCGGAATGTACGCAGGTTGATCATATTGTCCATGTCGTCATAGCCGAAGCAAGCAGGCTGAATCGCCGTACCCCATTCTGCAATTTTGCGACCTCGAAGGTCATACTTAAAATATGTAGTATTTCCTAATGCATCCGTCACCACGGCTGGCTTGTCGAGGGCTGCTTCATAATCCATGGTTCTTGAGGCATTGGCTGCGTCTGTCACTCTAATGGTGCGCCCTGCGAGGTCAGAGTGTACGGTGGTGACATTGTTGCGACCATTCTTCTGCACCATGCACATGCCTTCGGAGGTGTAACTGCGAGATGCCGTGGTGATGATGCCCGCATGGTCTTTTTGCGAAATAATAAAGCCGTCTACAATGAATGCCTCTGCTGTAATCTCAGAGGTGGGGCTACTGTTAAAGCTAGTTATTTTAGCTGGAGCGGAGTAGACTGCCCATTTGGTGCTGCTGTTGCCCCGAACATCGATACTGATACTCTTGCTTACCAAGGTGGAGGTAAGCTGAGAAATCAGATGCTTTTGAATGGTGCTCAGCGGTTCACCTGTTGCATTGTAGCGGGTTTGCGAGGTGACACTAAACACACCATCCTCAGCAGATTCTACACTGTAGGCCATTTCTATCACCGGGGAATTATCCTTGGTTGGTGTATCACTCAGGGCGAGTGTCTGCTTAGTCACGTTGCCGAATAAGTCGTACTCGTAGAGCGTTGCCGCAGTCTTGGCGGTGTTCCAACCGGTGTCCTGATACAGCTTCACCAACTGCCCCTTGGCATTAAACTCGCTGCGGGTGTAGATAAAGCCCGAGGTGCTTGCTTGAGCCTGCATGGTGGTTTGCCCGAAACCGTTGACAATCCTTTGGGCGATGGTTGTGCCATCTGCCAACTTGGTGGTGGTGCGCAGGGAATTACCGTTAAGGTCGTAGGCGTACACCAAGGCGCGCTGAGCGGTGCCGCTGATAGATGCCGTGGTACCATCCGTATTTAAGGTAGTGTTTGAGGTCGCACCTGCGGGAGTGGTTACAGAGGTAGTAAGGCCATCGGAGCTGTAGGTGGTGGAGGTGATACGACCAAGCACATCCGTCTGTTTTGTGACACGGCCTAAAGCATCGTACTCCATGGATTCGGTGGTCTCCATTGCACCGACTCGTCGGGTAGTGGTGAGCACTCGTCCGGCAGCATCGCGGGTGTATTCCGTGATAGTTTCGGGAGTGATGCAGGTCTCGCCATCATACACTGCATCGCGACTGATTTCCGTAAGCTGACGGGCGGAATCGTAGGTATAGGTTGTGGTGATACCGTCTTCATCCGTTTCGCTCAAACGACCGCAGCACATCCACGTAGTGGTGTTGGACCTGCCGTTGCCACGCGTAGTCTTGATGACGCGTTGCTGCTCTTCGTACTCATAAGCCGTGGTATTCAGCAATAGCCACTGCGTGCCATCCCAGATGCTTTCCTGCTCAAAGATGACGGTATCATCAGCTGCGATAAAACTCTCATTCTTGCGGCTCTGCGCTGCTACCAACTCACCGTTAGCCATAGTGATGGAGGTGTGCTTATGGATAGCATCGTGTTCGTTAGTAGCCGCGTACTCGTGAACGGTCTGCACACCGTCAATGTCTTGCGAGAACTTCGGCTTACCTGCTGCGTAGGCATAAGCTGGAATAGATCCGAATGTTTCCTCAATGCTCACCTGCTGCAGCGAACTACCACCTGCTGTTACTGTTTTTGTTACACGCTCCAGTTCAGTGGATTCCTCGTAGGTATTGGCCGTATTACGGAAGAGAATTTCCGTGCCGGCTGCATTAACATAATACTCGGACACCGAAGCTGGGCGAACATCGAAGAAGCGCGCCGTTGCATAAGTGGTGCGGGTTACCTTGGCAAGGCTTGCACCCCAAGGGGATTTCTCCCTGGTTATACGCCCGAGGGAATCGTATTCATATACCGTGTAATCTCCTACATCGTTTGCCATACGCTGAATAAGGTGCTGAGCATTATAGTGGTAATATGTGTTTTGAGCCACTGGTGTGCCGTAAGCTTCTGTTTTCTTCACTATGAGCCAGCCTGCAGGACTGTAGCAGTACACAGATGCTGTAGAGGAAGCTACGTTTTCACCTTTTTTGAGGGTCTCGGTTTTGACTAGCTGACCGACAGTATTGATGTTTTGTTCAAACACTCGTACAATTGCTTCATCTCCCAAACCATTAGTGATGGTAACGCGCCCCGGTTCTTCCGTACGGGTAATAACATGCGGCGTCATCCCCTTTTGCTGACGAGTCATCGTGATGATTCGCGCGGTTTCTGTTTCTTGCACTGCGTAACGCGCCGTTTTATAGGGCTCTCCACTTGTAACAATGGTAGAATCGGCAAGCACTGATACCTGCGCCGGAGAGAACCACGAAATCAATACTGAGCCATCGCCTTCTGTCACAATCGTGGAATAACCATTGATTGCAGAGTATACGGATTTGATGTTACCATCAGCATTGTGTTCAACAACTGTCTGATTGGCAATATCCTCAGCCGTAGTGATACAACCATTTGCATCCGCGTACGCCGTAACTTTGCCGGATGAAATGGAGAAGGTCAACTTTTGCCCCTCATCATCATGGAGAATCAGAGAGTCCTCATTCGCCTGTTCCAATTGGAAGCCTGCAATGGCGGTAGAACCAACGGGATACAAAGCATTAGTATTCGTATTTCGGCAAAAACGCAGCACTTGCTCTCTGGGTGTAATCAGGTAAATGTCGCCATTAGAGGAATCTACGGAAGCTGTCCATGCAAAGGGCGATATTGATTTGAGGTAACCGCAAGGAGCAGTAGCTGAACGCGTATTGTCGGTTATGGTACCTCCCTTCAAAACAAATTCAGCGATAGACATGCACTCGTATTTTGAGGAGCTCGGCAATTTTTCTACTGCAATTTGAAGATTGTTTCCTTCTTTATCCACACACCTTACGCAATTACAGCAAATGCGCACAGATTCGCCCACAATTGGGATGTAATGATCTGACGCAGAAAGTTTTTTTATTCTGAATCGATACAATGCGCGGTTGTTAGTTGTGCCATAATCAGGATTGTTGTAAAGATGATGAATAATCCGGTAATTACCTTCCGGTAAATATTTATATTCTACTCTTTGCCAATAATCAGCATCGTCCAAATGAGTCCACTCACCTTCAGGCAGTTGTGCTGTAATATTCAACACCTCTTCTGAGTTATCTGCGTTTTCAATCTTAAGAATACCTTCATCGTCAGCGGTCAGGCAAACTTCAAGATAGGCGCCACCTTCTTCAATGCTGAATTCTGAGGCGTTAAAGCCCCTATGACCAAGCGTTCCGGGAGTTTCGTCTACCAAAACATCATTGAAAATCTCTACCCATGCTTCCGGGCGAATATCCGGGAACGTAGAATAATCTACTGCATTGGAATTTTGATTTACGATGGTGACTGCACTTGCGTCGTCAGTCTGGACAGTAGTGGTGGTATTGGATGTCGTATTCATGACGGTATTGGTGTTGGTTGTGGCAACGAAATCGGTGCCGGAGTTAAGGTTTGCAGAAGCGATAGCTGCTGCGGAGGGGGTGGTAGATTCGATGTTGTCATCGATTACCGGGGTGTGGTCACAAGGTGTGGCCACGGGGGTGCTACCCATGGGGGTAGTTTTGGGGCAAGAGTTCTGCTCTTGCACGCCATCCTCACCGGGGGTGAGGTTATCGAGTGTGTCGTTACACATAGTATTTGGTTCCTTTCTAGGTTGGATTGTTTGGTTGGTGATGGGAAGAGAAGTCCCATCGGCTTTTGCTTCACATGAAGCGGGAGTGCTGGGCTCGGAGTCAGACTCCTTGGTGAGGTCGCAGTCGTGAGAAACTACTTGCTCATTGGGAGGCTGGGCAGCCGGAGCTTCAGCATTCGGCTCGCCAGAGGCGAAACCGGGGATGGTAGATTCGGTGGTATCACCGATTACCGTGGATTGGTCGCAAGAATCGACCACAACATTGCTACCCATGAGGGTAGATTCGGGGCAAGAGTTCTGCTCCTGCACGCCATCCTCACCGGGAGTGAGGTTATCGATTGTCTCGTTAGACATAGTATTTGTTTCCTTTCTGGTTATAATGGTGACAGGAAGAGCCCTGTCAGCTTTTGCTTCACTTGAAGCGGTGGAGCCTTGCCCGGTGGGCGCTACCACGAGTTCGCAGTCGTGAGAACCTGCTTGCTCGTTGGTATGCAGCCCAGCCGGAGCTTCGGCATCCGATTCGCCGGAGGCGATACAATGGGTGGCTTGGGTAGGCATAGTGGACTGCCTACTTTCTGCCGGGGTGGGCTCAATGCTAAGCCCGGATTCTTCTTGCTGAGCTTCGCTTGTCTCGGCGTCTCGGGTGGGCGTACCATCGGGAAGCCCCCAGCTTTTCAGCGTAGCCGGATGAGATTCAGCACAGCTTGAGGAAAATTGTCGTGCAGCCTGGGGCTGCTCTGGAGAAAACTCATTCATGACCGTAGTGCGAGTGTCAAAATTAAAGCTTAATCCAAGAAGAGTTGGTCAAGTTGGGCAATTTATCGCCACAGACATTGTACCAAAAATTGGAGGTGATGACCTGAGTCGGCATGCTCAGCCAAGCTGCCCACCAAGCAATGGCATCATTGGAGGTGATGAGGCGTTCCATTTCCGTCATACGGCGCAGCGAATCAATCTCATTCATGTGCTCCGGCTTAAACGAAAAGCGCTCGAACTCTGGGATGTCAATCAGCATAGCAACCGCTTGGGCAGGAGTTTCGCTGAAAATAGTCAGCTCTCGCACCTCCTTGGGGATATAAGCAGCCGCACGCATCAGATAATAGCAAGTGGCCAAACGGAACTTGCTGTGTTGGAACGCTCCCTCACCCACGTTGATGTGAATACCTACTGTGCCGGGTTCCTTTTCTTCTGCGATAAGCGGACTGAACAACTTGCGGATCTTGTCTTCCTTGTCCGCAAAGTGGCGCGGAGAATGGAAGTAGCCTTTCAGACCACCCTCCGTCATATCCTCCGGGATGGGGGTATATTGCATGGAGGGATCCCTGTAAGCAATAGGTTCATTAGAACCGCAGGTAGTGCCGGGAATACGGATAGTATTCAAAAGCTTACGCAGAGAACAAGTGTTTTGGTTATAAGACCACGGAATACGGCATGCGAGGTCATGACGCTTGGCATGGGCATAAACAGCCGCAATGGCAAACATCAACTCGCCGAGTTTCATCCCCTTGATAAAATGGGGAGAAACGTGAGGCTCGTCACTTTTCAGAAAAGAGGTGACGGCGGGCTTGGTGGAGGGAACCACATTTAAGATAAGCGGCTCCACGCGATTCTCTGTCTCAGGGGCAGCAAACAGCGTTTCACTGTTGTGGGAGTCTACCGACTTGGGCAATCCCAACCATCCGCAGATGGTGGAAGTGATGCGGCGGAACTTGCTGCTCGGAGATGAGCCGGGGGATGTATTTACTGAGTTTTGCATGACTTGGCGTCTTTCTATGGTTTGGTGGAGTTTTGTACCTCCGTTTATTTCAGCAGGTGAGAAAAGCGAATCTTGGCACTTTTTCCTGCCTGAGCTGCGATTTTCTTTGCCCTGCCATACACACATATGGAATGTCGGGAGCAAAAAAGTCCGCTTGCTCGGAAGATTTTTTGATTTTTTTGAGAAAATCATGCCTTCTTCACCCTCTTTCTCGAAAAAGGCAGTCCGTAATGGCTGTGATTTCCGATTTTTGAGGGAGAAACTTTGCCCCCTCATTCCGGTATCACAGTCTTTTTCCGAAAGTCCGAGAAGAAAATCGGAAAAATCTGACTTTTTCGTGCTGTTGATGATGTCGTGCATGATGTCCTCAAAACGGTCACTCGTATCACTTGCCAAAAACAGTCCAACTTTTTTTGAAAAAACTTCCGGGGAAGCTTCGCAGGGCTGCATTTCTGTAGCTCCGGCGAGCAGAAGCCCCCGGAAAAAGCGCATTGTTGCTGTGTTGTTTTGTTTCATGGCGTATGATGTCTTCGTTTACCTAATCACCTGAGGATGTTTGCTGTCCTGAAAAAAAAGTTGCTTTTTTTCGGAAGAAACTTGCAGGACTCGCACCCTCCATACCTATTACTTCCCCTGAGCTGAAAGTTTTTCCGGTCGAAATTTGAATTTATTTTGTTTCGAAGAGGATTTTTTCGATTTCTTCCGGAGATTGGTTCAGCATAGCGAGCAATTCGCTAATGAGTTTCCGGCTTACCCCTATCATTTTGGCAAAAGCTGCGGGCGAAGCGAACTCTCCAGTTCCGAGAATCTGCTCAAGCAGGATGGCATTGGCCATGCGTATCGCTCGGGTGGTAGGGATAGCTCCTTTATGCGCTGCCTTATCAGCCATCTCATCCCCTAGGGTACGCTGGCGAATATGCTTAAGCGAGCCGCGACTGTCCGTATGAATACGCAGGGGAACCGAAGCGTCCCAGCCTTGCGTGGTGCTTATCGTGACAGGTGTATTCAGTTCGGATAAGTGTTCCAACGGGTTATCGCGCTGCGGGAATACCGAGGATTTGACGAATGCTGTGCTGAATGATTTAGTGCTCATGTGAGGGATTGATACTTGAAGTCGAGTTTCTCATTTTGCCAGTCGAAAGAAATGGCGGTGAATACATTGCGGTATATAGCCTGCATCTCCTCCGGCGTGCCGTACTCCAGCAGATGCTCCATATTGAACACGCAATCGGATATCTTGCCACCGGGAATCTTGGGTAACTTGGTAATAAGAGCGGCTATGAAGTCCGGGTTATTGCGTAACGTGGTCAGTTGCCTGTTGACGAAGGTTTCAATCTCAACAGCGTTGATGTGCGGACATTCGCAGGAGTCGCTGCCCATCACCTTGCGGGTAGCGCAGGAATAGTAGCGGTAAGTGACGCCATCCTTGATGGTGTAGCTACCGCGCATCTTTTTGCCACATGCTGCGCAGATAAGGATTCCCGCGAGCGGGTATACAGGTTTGCTTCGCTTAGGCTTAGTGCGTTCCTTCATTTCTTTACCACGCTTATCCAATCGCTTCTGTACCTTAGCCCAGAGATCGCGGCTTACGATGCCCTTGTGCTGGCTATCGTACAAAACGCCATCAGATGGGATATAGCCCGCATAGATGGGGTTACGCAGAGCCCGGTTTACTTCCTTGTGCGTCCACTTGGCGGTTTCACCTGATCGCGAAGTCCGCAAAAGCCCCTCATTGTTCAGGATATTGGCCACCTCTATGCAACTATAGCCCCGGTTATATTCATCAAACATCCGCATGATGATGAGTGCTTTATCGGGTATAATGCTCAGCTTACCCTCAATGCGTTTATAGCCGAATGGAGGTGCGCCGAAGAGGTAAAGCCCTTTGCGTCGGCAAGCCTCAGCTTTTTCGCGTGTACGCTCGGCAATCATCTCTCGCTCCATTTCCGCGAATACGCCCAGCAGGTTACGCATACCACGCCCAAGGTAGGAGCCTGAATCAAACGGCTCAGTGGCACTGGCCACTTCTACACCGTTCTTTTCCAAGGTATCGAGCATGTTCAGGAAGTCTCGCTGGTTACGCGCCAGGCGATCCAGTTTGAACACGATAACCATATCGAACTTTTTGCGGCGGGCTGCATCCAGCATTTGATTGAGAGCCGGACGCTGGGCTGTACCACCACTGATGCCGGCATCGGAAAAGGTCTGCACATGCACCCAACCGTCCGACTCGTGCAACTCAATGAATGTTTTGCAGCGGTCTTCCTGAGCATCAAGGGAGTTGTACTGTTGTTCCAAGCCCTTAACGGTGGATTTACGCACATAGATGGCGCAGCGTATGGTGTCTGACTTTCGTTTTGTTTTCATACTCGTGATGTGCTGGGGCGTCCGAAGAATCTGTTACCGCTAACGTAGTAGCCCGCGATTTCCGTGCTGACCTCAGATATGGTTCTGTATTTCTTGCCGTTGTACAGGAAGTGGTCCGGGTATTGAATGACCTCGTAAAGCGTTCCCTTGTATTTCTTACGAATAACGGTGGGCTTGGTGGATTTTTTGCGCTTGGGTTGCCGAGGGCTGAATGCCCTCGACTTAACCCGGATGAGGGTATCGTCCGCAATTTCCTCCACACGCTTCATGGCTCGCTCAGAAAGCCCGCCGCTTACCAGCGTATTGATGCGCCACTCAAGCCTACGGCGAATGAAGTCCTTTCGGTTGGTATAGCATACCGTCCCGAAGAGGGCTGCCCAGAGCTGTTTGAGTTCATCGGAACTCATGGTAAACAGCTTGAGGATTAACTGGTCTGCGTCTTCTCTGCTCATTTGCGTTTGGAGGGTATGCCGAAGAATGTGGAGCCTGCGATTTGGTAGCCAGCAGCTTCCCAGCTGATATGGGTAAGGGTCGGGTATACCTTGCCCTCCCATACGAATTGTTTGTGGTCCTGCATGAGTACCTCGATAGTACGCCCTTTGTAGATGCGAATCAGTTTGGCTCCCGGTGTCATCACGAAATCTGCCGGAATATCCTGTGGCTCCGTTGTACCGGGGAGAATCACTTGCATGGCCTTGGCTTTTTTAGGGGTGGTACCGGATTCCAATGCCTGACTGTATTGAGTAGGTTCTTGATCTGTTTCCTCGGCTGTCAGTGCAGGGGCTTCCTCCGGTTCGCAAACTTCTCGTTGAGCCGCTTGTTCACGCTCTTCTTCCACTTGCTGCCAGAGTTCTGCTTCTATCGCCTCGTCAGAAAGCTGTTCCTGTGGGGCTTCTTCTAACCACGGGGCAATCGGTTCTTCCGTTTTATCCTCAGCCTCGACTTTCTTGCTCTTTTTAGCTTTGGGGCTCTTTTTTTCCTTGGCTTTTTTCTTTTTTGCGAAGAACTTAGCTAGTTCTTTTTCTCCCTTGCTTGTAATCAGCGTAAAAAGTCCTTCATCCAGCAGTTCGGGGAGCGGTTGCTCGATGGAGTCATCGATGGCAAACTCTCCTTTCAGGCTGTGGCTGATATAGGTGACGGTCTTGTCCTTGGCGGTTACCATCAGGCGCACTTTTGCGCCATCCCGATCGGTGGCGGGGACTATCAATCCCGGCTTATGTGTAGTAGTTTTCATGGTCTTGATTTTGGTTAAGATGGAGCGTGCGCCTTTCAGATATACCGTTACGGTCAGCAATTCATCACCCTCCCAGATGGCCCAGTACCGAGTCTTGCGATAGTGCGTTATGCGGATGGCTGCTTGGGCTTTTCTGGTGCGTTTCTGACTCATGCTATTTTGTGTAACGCCTTAACTATTAAGCGCTTTGTCTCTTTGTAAGAGTATAGCACGAGAGGAATAAATGTCTAGCTTTTTCTTATCTTTTTACGCATTTATTTTCAATTAGTTGCATCTTTGTTGCGAATGCTTTTCTGGCCTAATTTTCCTCCTTTCTGCAAGCCCGGTAGATGTGCCGAATCCGGGGAAACACACACATCGTTTTCAAGCGCCTGCGGACGAGCAAACACGATGTTCTTATCGTTGACCATGCGCTCCACGAGCGGCACAAAGGCATCCGCCAATGAAAGCATGTTGCGACTGAAATCGCGTGGGCGCATTTGTAATACTTGCCGGGACATAACAGAAAGGAGGTTTCATGCTTGGGTTATCAACCGATATTCCTGATGAATTCTACGAAGTCCGGGGTGTGACGCCCGATGTTTCGCAGAACCGGAACCACAACGCTGTTGCGACCGAACTTCTCGCGCTTGGTGGTGAGTGCCCACTTGCCGTTGAACAGACCATCGCGCAGCGAGAACTTCGCAGCGGTGAGAATGTTCTTCCCGGCGCGGGTGTAGGCTACACCTCGCAGCGTCCAGACCGCCAGACCGTAGGGAACACCGTCAAACTCCAGCGGGTAGGCGTAATCGGCATCCTCGGGGGCTTTGAACAACAGCTGAACGCGCAGCATAGGCGTGAATGCGGGCGGCATGTCGTTCACCCATTCGATGGTGCCACCTGCAGCTTTGACCTCCTCCAGCGTATTGAATACGCGGGGCTTTTCCTCGGAGTCAAAGGGCAGATTCTCCACGAACTGCTTGTGAGCGGAGAGTACCGTCAGCTCCAACGGCTTGGTGCCATCAGTCATCACGACTTCCTTGTTGAGGACGACATTGCCCGGTGCGAACAACTCGGAGAGAGTACCGACACCCTGAACGATGTTGAGTCGAGGGATAACGATGTCCTCCGTGCTGATATCGCCCGTTACCGTACCCAGCGGGAGCGGAGTCTCGGCAACTGCCGGAACGAGGTCGGTTGCCTCAGCGGCGGCGATGGTGTTATCGGTGTTTGCTACTTCCGAGGGCTTCTGCTCGGAAGCGTTGATTTCGTATGGTTTAATCTTAGCCATAATTCTTGATTCTATTTGGTTTGCTTTTGGAATTACTTGATACGCTTGAGCATCTTGCTCGGCGCACCGGTGGTGATGATGCCGTCCTCGGTAAGCCGAGTGACCAGCTCATCCTTGCTTTTCTGCTTCTGCCCTCGGGGAGCAGTCGTGGAAACTTTATTGCCCAGCTCCTCAAGACTCACGCTGCCGCAGCAGGAGATAAAGTCCTCAAGGGACATGCTGTCTTTCACCGCACCGTAGGCAGCGAGTGCATCCGGGATGGTGCGGCGACCTGCGCGGCTGGTGAGCTTGTAGCCGGGGATTTCTTCGCCATTGACTGCCATGTCGATGGCGTGGAAGTTGACTGACTCTACCCACTCTTTCAGCACCTTGGCACAATCAAGGCAATGCGCCATCAGTTCGGGCGAGGTAATGCGCGAGGGATGGAGTTCCTCGGGGATGCTCAGCTCTGCATAGCGACTGGCCAGCGGCAGCGCAAGATTGCGCAACTTGGCGCAGGTAGCCTGTTTAGCGCAGTAGCAGCAATGCATGCCGGGATGCTCCTCGCGGTTGCGGGCGTTGGCTCGGCGAATGATGGTATGAATGCGCAGTCGCATGCGCTCGGTGTCCTCTCGGGTGTAGGTGTGGGTACTGATAAACTGGCGGCGGGGCTGAACGAAGTGAACGGTCAGTTCTTCCAAGGCGGGGAACATCTCAAATACGCCGAGTGCGTAAGCGCAGCCCTGGGCGTTGGAGTCCGCATGGTCAACAGCACCACGCCCGAATTTCCAGTCCATCAGCAAACCGATTTTCCCGGCAATCGCCACGAAGTCAGCTGTACCGTAGGTGAGTCCACCAGCAATGGTGAGTTTAAGCTCGCGATACAGGGTCGGATTGGAGAGCTTTGCCAGCTCACCATCGCGGTAATCACGGCAGAGTCCACACAGGAATGCCTGTTCTTCATTGAGCTTGGAGAAGTCGTCTTTTTCCAGAGCTTCGTGCATGAGCGTACCTTCTTCGGCTGCGGGATTCGTGCCGGAGCGGCCACGGAATGCCGGGCAGATTTCTTTGTAGCCCAGGCTGGAGGGAGAATGCTTAGCGTGTTTTACTTTAGTTGTCATGGGAGATAGTGAGGAGTTAAGGATTATTGGAGGGGGAAAGGCTGCATATCGCCATCGTTGAGCAGGTCAATCTGTGCGAGCTTAGCTGCGCAACTCTTGGCGGCCTTTTCTTCACAGGTTCCGGCAGCAAAGCAGATTTTCTGGATACTGGCCGCACCACCGCTGCGGTGAACGCGCCCGAGTGCCTGGCGCAGATCCTGCGCGGAGAATGTGGGCGAGATGATACTCAGGCGGGGACGCTGGCCGCTCGGGTCATGGAGGCTTACGCCCACGCCACCTGCCTGAATGTTCGCAATGACGACCGGAATCTCGTTGCGCTGGAAGCGGTCGATGATGTCCTGCCGTTCCTCTGCGGTCTGCCCGCCGTGGATGATGTGGGGGCAATCGAGCTTTTCTGATAGCTCACGGATGGTGTCGGTGAAGTTCACCAACAGGATCACGCTCATCCCCTCTTCAATGCCATCGCGGGTCATTTCCACCATTGCCGGGACTTTGTGAAGCTCCACCGCCTGACGGGCGCGGAGGACGATAGTCATCTGACTGGCCCTGCGGGCTTCCATGCGTTCGGCGAGACTGGCCAGCGCTGCTTTATTCTGCTCCTGCTCGGCTTCTTTGAGTTCATTGCGCATGGTGTCGTACACGCGCTGGATGTCTTTAGCCTTGCCGGTATCGATGATGGCTGACTCAATGACGGTTTCCGGGAAGTCCGGGATATCGGCGATACGGAGGCGGCTACCGTGAGAGGGGAAAATCTTTTCGTGCAGAGCCTTGAGGTAATACTCGCCCCCGGTGAATTTCATGCCGAACGGAGTCTCACGGACTCCATAGCGCACAGTCCATGCCCAGAAGTCGGTGATGGTGTGCAGCCCGAGTGCAAAGCCGATAGCTCGCATCTCCAGCGGATTACTCGCCGCAGTTGCGGAGCAGAGCAGAATGCGGAGGTGCTGAGCGCGGGCGGCGATAAGCAGTTTTGCGTTCAGGCTGGTACGCCCCTTGCATTTCTGGCATTCATCAAAGATGATGAGCGCATCCTGCGGGACGTTCCAGACGTAGCGGTTGCCACTGCGGCGGCACTCCGGCAACTTGCCGATGCGTACCTTTTCGTAATTGCTCACGAGGATAGGCTTGATGCCGAACCCGGCAGCCACCGACTCCCAGTTGGGAGCGGTAGCTTTGGTGGTGACAATGACCACAGGCTTGCCGAGGCGTGCAGCCACGGAGCATGCGACATAAGTCTTACCTGTGCCGGGGTCGCTGGCATCGAGGGCTACTCGGTGCTGAGCTATGGATGCCGCAATGTTGTCGGCGTGTTCTTTTTGGTATGGAAGTAATGAGTTCATGTGATGTTGAGGTCTTCTATTCACCAGTATGGAAATTGCCTCAGGCAAAAGTCCGCTCTTTTTCATCTTTTTTTTCTTTTTTGCGGAATTTCTTGAATTTCTCACGTAATTTAGCCATGTTGCGCATGGTTTTGCCGTGACTCCATTTGAGTTCGCGCTCGGCATCTGCTGAAGAGCCATCAGTAAGAACTTGCGCTAACTCAAATTCATCTTGCCCCAATTCTTCCTCCATGATCTGGCGAACGGCCTCGCATAATTTCTTGCGCCACTCAGGCATGTCTCGGCTGTAGTTGTCGTATGTTTCTTGCGTATCCTCATCACACACTTGGCGGATGAAGTTACGCTTTTGGGCTTTGTAACGTTTGAGAATGTCGTTACCTTTCCATTTCAGAAATTTGTTGAGGTATCCCTTTAGACTACCATTCTCCAACTGGATGTAATTTTGTTCTAACTCTTGCCCATATTCCACAAGCTCCGTGACTATGTCTTCTTCTTCATCGTTTCCACGATTAATGAGGGTGACCACGGCCTTGGCAACTTGAAGAGCTACCGTTACTACTACTTCGTTTACGTTATTAAAGGTGTATTCTTTCATACACCCAGCAATTGCCGTGTAACTCTAAGTAAATTTTACGAAACTGCTTGTATACACGAAAATGCAAGAATAGCGCAAAATCAATGTTTTGCGCTCCTGTAAAAAAATAAAAAATAAGAGTTACACAGAAAACTGTGTAACTCTCATATATTATGATGTAACTCTAATTAGTAGCGTGGCCCTCTCCGTGGGGTTGGCTGATTTTGTTTAGCCATTATGGCGTCGTATTCAGAAAGTGGTACCAATGCCATTTCTCGTGCCAATGGATCTGAATTACCGGCAGAGAAGCGAATTCGGAAAGCTGTCCTCAGCAAAGTCGCATTGCGTTCGGGGTTGGGTATTGGGTCTTCAAAACGGTTGTAGCCAAACATTTCGCACAACAGTTTTCTAAGACGAGTCATGGCTGTTCTTTCTTTTGGTTCACTTAAGGTCCTTATTCCTTTATTAGGAGATTTTGCAAACTTCCTAAGTATAACGTAATGATTGCTACCTTTGCCTTTCTGACCTCTGAATTTGTCTATGGCTGATACTCCGCACTTTACCCGATAACTGCCCCAAGGTGAATCATATTTAACAAAAATGAACTCATCCTTGGGCTCACCAAGTAAGCGGTCTGGGTCAATGGATTGGTCAAGAGACGATATAATGAATTCCAAATCACCCCAATTTGCTCCTTCCGGTCTGTCGAGGAGTGTACCGTGTTTAGTTGTATGAAGATGCTTCTTTATTATTGTTTGGAATGATTCCGGGTGTTGGTAAATGTACTCTTTCTTATGCCGAGAAAATTCAATGAAGTCAGAGATATGGAAGAGGTGAACGTTAGGATGATGTTCTAATACTTCTTTAAGGGCAATCGGAGAAACATCCGATTTTGATACAGTGAGTATGATGCTGCTTTTGTCCGATGGTAGACTTTTAATGATTTCTCCCAGTTCTTGTGCACTACAAGGGAAAAGAAGCGCAACATATGCAGGGTCATCAAACAGTGGAAGAAGGTATCGGCTGGTTTCGCTCTGAGATTTTGCCGCACTGGGCATCAGAATGTGGGTCAGTAGTATTCTAAGCTTTTCACGGTTAATCCGCATAGCTCGCAAATCGTGCCCGTTAAGAGGAACTGAAACAGATTCAACGGGATCCCATGCTATGACTTCATGCTCCCTATCTTCTAAGTCCTCATCAATTTCAAGAAAAGAAGAAAAGCTTCTTTTGGTTCGTACTCGTAGGGCTCCTCCTCCAGTGTCTGCATATTCAAGTACTTGAGCTTGTTTTAATTGAGCATAACCATCTAAATGATTGCACCAGTCATAGACTGGTGCAATTTCTCCCATTCGTTCGAGTAGGACAAACAAGTCCATATTGTGAACACTTTATTTCTTCGATATCTCGTCAGGAACTTGCCCGACTCCTATTTCCTCAAGCCAATATTCCACAGAGGCTATGGGGCATTCACTCAATGTCTGAGGCTTGATTACGACCCTCAGTTTTCTTGGCTTTGCAACACCATATCGAACACTTAAGATGACATAGTCAATCGTATAAGTTGCCTCTAGTAAAGGCTCTCCCGGTTTCAAAGTACAGCAAAGACCATCTGAGGTGCAGGTCTTTTTCCTATCTACACTTACATGCTTTTTGGAATCTGTCTCAACTATTTCCGAATATCCTACTTCGGTTAGAAGTACTTGGACGTTACCTAATTCTGGGGAAGAAAGGTATTTAGAACCTGAATCGAGAAGCTCTTGTAATTCCTCCTTTTTCACTCGGAAACGTTCAAGGTCGAACTTAGCTACGCTTTCCCATAAACGTAATTGGTTGCTAAGGCATTTTCCTAAAGCAACCACATAAACGTCCCGCTCTGTCCTGACCATTCGTTTGGCCATGTGTACCTTAATATCCTTTGTTCGGGTATTATACACGATGGTGTCTGTTTCAAGAGGTTGGATTAATGCGTCAGCCGCTTTGGCTTTTTTCTCTGTTTCAGTACGCTGTTTTTTACCGCCGTGAATGATTTCGATGTGCCATTTTTCTCCCACTTCCTCGATGCGAACAATGCAAATTTCGGTGTCGTACTTCTCTTGCACTTGGTTGCGAATTTCATCGGCAAGAGCCTCTTCCAACCCATGCCCCGGCTTGAGTTCTTCGTTTAGTTTGAAATCACCGGGCTTAATGGTGTAGTAGTTAAAGCCTCTCGAAATTCGTCGGTTAGCTTTTTGTACAACAGTACGTATAAGCTCTTTGGCGTTTTGCTTTTTCTCCTTGAGTAAGACTCTGACTACATATTCAAAGTCTGGTATGCCTGAGCTGTAACATACGCTGCTTCTATTGCTTAACTCATCCACCAATTCTTCAGTGGCGCATTTTCTCAAATCATGGAGGAGCACAAGTACAGCAACGTTCGCTTCTGAACTTGCGTTGTTAATTTCAACCTTGCGGATGGCTGCCATCATGCTTTCGCGGTAATCTTGCAGCCTTTGCTTTAGGTCATCTTGATTATCATCAAAATCACCAATTTTGGGGTCAACCTTGGCGAGTTCTGAATCTTGGTCAATGAAGAAATCGCTGTTATATGAGTTCAGGTGTTGGGCAAACTCATAGAGCGTTCTGGGGTAGAGCGCAGAAAGATGCTCTCGTGAGATAGACAGTAATGTTGACATGACGAAATGATAGACCAAAATCTACTTATTGTCAAGAGATCCGCAAAAAACTGACTTCATTGCGGACTTTTTTTGCCATTGAATTCCATATGAGTGAATGAGGACACACAACAACCCCTCATTCACAATTATGAAACCTATCACAAACAAGACCCGCAATGCGGAAGAGATAAGCCAGCAGGTAGCAAATCTGGTACAGAGCCTGAAAGGCTGGAACTTGATTTCCGGTCTGTTCTACGCAGGTGATGAACCCGAGGATATTGTTATCTATGCTCTGGCAAAGGAAGCCCGTGACTTAACCATTCGATTGCTGGAGCTCACCCATAAATTGGGCGCTGCCGCCATGCGAGACGATGAAGAGACCTACAGGCGAACCAAAGCAACCCTTGAGCCTTTGTATGCTCGCGAAGCTGCCATCAGCAATGCCTGTTTGGAAAAGTTGAAGCATTCAGCAAAGACTCACAAGGATAGAAAGGAGAAAGTAGCATGAGCCTGTACCCCGCACAGCAGCTTTCTGTGGCTGGCAACCGTGAAGAGTTCAGCATACCTCCCACGCCTCTGGGCGACCTTGTCTGCCGATTCCATCTGATCTGGGCAAAGGTGAATGGCGAGATTCAGCCGTGCATCAATCACCCCTTGGTCAGTTATCCCGGATTCACCCCTGTACGCGGAAAGGAGGTCTACTATGAAGCCTGAACTTAAACTTGTCAGCATCAATGAGCTTGCCAGAAGTCTGCAAGATGAGGGCAGTGATATGACGGTGGAAGAGGTGCTTCATTGGCTGCGCGACCGTGGCTATCTCGTATCTGCTCAGGGTGAGCGCCGTAATGCCCCCTCTGACTTATGCGAGAACCTCGGTTACATGACCCGAATTCGAGCATACTCAGAAAGCTCCGGTGGTGGCGTGCTTATCTCGCTAAAACCGATGCTCACGAAAGCAGGTTGGGATTATATCTTCCCGAAAATCAAACGATATTCTGATATCCGCCATGATTTACGCGATTGACTTTGAAACCTATTACGACAAGCAGGTGTCAATCACCACTCTAGGCATCCACCAGTATTTACGCCACCCGGATTGCTCTATCTACCTCGTCTCTGTCTATTCGGCAGAGGCGGGGTTCTCCTACGTAGGGAAGCCTGATAAATTGGACTGGCGTCAGTTCCATGGTCACACCTTTGTCGCGCACAATGCCCGATTCGACCGCGCTTGCTTTGAACGCCTGCGCGAACTGGGCATTGTCCCGGCTGATGTGCAAGTCGAGTGGCAATGCACCGCAGATTTGGTGAGCGCACTCGGTTACGGTCGTTCCCTGAAAGCAGCCGTTGAAAGTGTGTTCGGGGTTGCCGTCAACAAGGACACTCGCGCCGATATGTGTGGTAAGACATGGGAAGATGCCATCCGGCTTGGCATGGCTCAACGTCTGGGCGAGTATTGTCTCAAGGACGCTTGGTACGCCTACCATCTGTGGAATAAACTTGCTTCTGACTGGAGTGAGAAAGAGCGTTGTCTTTCTGCCTTAACCCGCGACATGGGGGATTTTGGTGTCCACGTGGACCAGCCTTTGTTGGCTGATGGAATGCAAAAACTCCTGCGGGTCATGGATGAATCTATGGCAAAAATTCCATGGGCAGATGGCAGCACTCCTATACTTTCGCCAAAGTGCTTGAAAGAAGAATGCGCTAAAGCCGGCATTCCCGCGCCGATTTCCTTGGCTCAGGATTCCGAGGACTGTGCATCTTGGGAGGAGAAGTACGGCGAAAGTTTCCCTTGGGTGGCCGCTATGCGAGATTACCGTAAAGCCAACACCTTAAAAAAGAAACTCGATACGCTTGAAAGCCGAATCAAAGAAGATGGCTCCTTTGCATATAGCCTCAAGTACTTTGGGGCTCACACAGGTAGGTGGAGTGGCGATGAGGGGTTCAACATTCAGAACATGCCCCGCGTACCCATGTTTGGTGTGGACTTGCGCAAGATGATTATCCCTCGCCCCGGCCATACGTTCATCATTTCCGACCTGAGCCAGATTGAGCAACGTGTGCTAAGTTGGCTTGCGGGCGATAATGACATGATGGAAGAGCTGGAAAAAGGTATTTCTGTCTACGAGGCCCATGCCCGTGCTACTATGGGTTATTCAGATCCCGAACCGCTCAAGCATAAGAACCCGGATCTGTACCGACTGGCCAAAGCTCGTGTGCTTGGCCTGGGCTACGGTGCCGGAGCTGCCGTGTTCGTTCGGATTGCCAAGACGATGGCCGGGCTGGATATCACGCAACACCAAGCTCAGCAGATTGTGTCGGCGTTCCGCTCCTCTAATAAGCACATCACTCAGTTGTGGGCAAAATTGGAACAGGCTTTTGCGGTAAACATGGGAAAAGCTTGCTTTGCTCTGCCGTTGCCATCAGGTCGCAAGCTGTATTACCGCAATTTAGCCATGACTCCGAAAGGTATGAGTGCAGAAGTGCAAGGAAAGCGTTTTAGCTTCTTTGGTGGCAAATTGACGGAAAACCTGACATCCGCGACTGCTCGTGACGTGCTGGGTGAAATTCTCCTGAATCTTGATGCTGCCGGGTACCGTGTTGTCATGCACATCCATGATGAGGTGGTGGTAGAAGTACCGACTACCAATGTTGACAACGCGCTCATTGATATACACCGTATCATGACAACCGCACCGGAATGGCTGGAGGGGCTACCCCTAGCAGCCGAAACGACAACCTCAACCTTTTACACAAAATGAGCCAGATTGATTGGAATGAAGTCCGCGAGTTCTACCTTTACTGCCGGAGCTACAAGCTCACGGCAGAGAGGTTTGGGCTCAATGTAAAAACACTCAACACTCGTGCCTACCGAGAAAAATGGAGTTCCGACACTTCAAATAGGGTTCAAAATGAAGTGTGTGAAGTGTCAAATGAAGTGCCTCACACTTCAAATAAGGTTCAAAATGAAGTGTGTGAAGTGTCTCACACTTCAAATTGCAATGTTGAGGTTCTGCTCCCCATGCTCCCGAACCTCGCCGCTCATGCCATCGAGGTCGGGTGCCCTTGGGCGGTTCGCGTTATTCCCCATGAAAAACTCCCGAGCAAGGCTGCCTATCGTACCTACCTCACGAATCCTGATACTCGCGATTGCGTATTTTCCGGCATTCGGGGATTGAATCAATCGCAGCGCGCAGGGCGTGAAAATGTTCCGGCTGCATTGCTGGCGGTTGTTGCTGATTATGACATGCAACTGAATGATGCAGAGAGACAGAAAAAGACGGACAAACTCGTCATCAAGCCTAATTTCATATCCACCTCCTATTCCGGTGGTACACATGCGGTTTGGTTGTTGCAAACGCCTATCCCGCTGATGCCTAATGCCGAGATGGTTCAGGATTTGCTCGGCATTATTGCCCGCAAGCTCAAACTCAAGAATGCTTATGGCCCATTGGACGGTAAGGCTTATTTCAACCCTACTCAGTATTACCATGCCGGCTGGGATTGGAAGATGGTCAGCCCCGAGCCGATTGCCGAATCTCTGTCGGTACTTTGGCTGGATGAAGCTTTGAAAAAGAGCAAGTTTACTCAATCCGGCGTCCAAATCCCGCTGGATCGTATACGTGAAGAAATGAAAAAGCGGGGCTGGGACAAGCGTTGGCAAGGTGAGTTCGAGATAGGTGCGCGAGGCGTTCGTTTTTGGGATCCGTTGGCTGATTGTCCTACTGCTGCCATCGTGCGCGAAAATGGTATGGTGTGCTTCACAGGGGCGTTCCCATTCCAATCGTGGGCAGACATTTTCGGTACTGATTTCATTGATGCTTACCGAGCTGATACGTTCGGCAAGGCTTTGAGTGAGTGCTTTTTCGTCAACAATAACTTCTACATCCGCAGCAGCTATAAATGCGAGAATGGTACGTCTGTTCCCGGTTGGCAATGTCTTAACCGCCAGAACTTTGAGCTATTCGCTAATGAGCATTATAACGTGAGCAGTAAGCCGGAAGTAATTGGTGAAGAAAGCCCGGTGAAGCAGCTCATGGCGAAAATCATCTTGCTCAATTCTCTCCCGGCTGCAACGCCCTTTATATACCGCAAAGAAACCATTGTTCGGATTCAGGATGAGCCGCGCCTCAATACCAGCTTCCTGCGCGTTCATGAGCCGGATTTGAGCCAAGGGCATTCCTGGGGTGATGGATTCCCTTGGATTGCTTCATTCATGGAACGTCTCTTCCCGGACATCATTCAACGTGACCGCTTCATGGCAGCCTGGGCTTATGCTTACCGTAACGCTTATGAGGGGCGACCCCGCAACGGGCATGTGCTTTTTGTGGCCGGTGGTGTTGGCTGTGGCAAAAACTTCCTGTCAGAATGTCTTTATGGCGAGAGTCTTGGAGGCTCGCTGGATGCCAGTGCGTATATTCTTGGGCAGACGCGATTCAATGATTACCTGATGCGCATAGGTGTCTGGACGTTAAATGATACCGTGGCTAAGGGTGATTCCCGAGAGAGGAACATCTTTGCGAAAGCCTTGAAAAAGATGGCAGCAAACCAGCTCCACACATGCGAGGGAAAATACAAGAGTGCTGCGGAAATCTATTGGCAAGGTCGCATCATTGTCACGCTCAATACCGACCCGGATTCGCTACAAATCTTGCCGGATATTGAGGTAAGTAACCGCGATAAAATCAGCCTGTTCAAGACATCTGATGAGCCTATGCAAGATAGGGACGGAGCTGCCAAAGCCAGAGCTGAGATGGGGGCATTGTGCTCCTACCTGCTGAATTGGGAGATTCCCGAGCATTGTGTAGGTGATGCCCGCTGGGGTGTGCGTAACTATCTGCATCCTGAGTTGCTTGCAGAAGCCTCTAACTCAAGCTCTACCGCCTCGTTCCAAGAGATTCTCTGCTTGTTTGTGCAGGCTGCGTTTGATGCCGATAGCCGTTTGGATGTGCTGGAGGGCTCTGCTACGTGGTTCTTGCAGCAGATGATGCTTGTAGATGGTGTCAATGACATGCTGCGTGGTGAGGTTACGGCTCGAAGTATCGGGAAGCGTATGAGTGCTCTGGCCAGTACCGGCGATTTTCCCCTCGAATATGGCCGAAATTCTAAGCAACGTATCTGGATTATTAAGCGCAAGGCGTTTATGGATTATCTCAACAACCCGAATCAGGAAGGAGAACTCGATGAACTTTGCCCATTCTAAGCCGCATCTGCCTGTGACGTTTAGCAGGTTTGTGACATTTGCAAAATCAAATGTCATAGCAAAACGTCATTGTTATAAGTCATTATTTATCAGCCTTTACTGTTTTCTTGTGACGTTTGTGACGTTTTATGTAAAGGATAAACCATATATAGGAAAAAATAAAAATAGGGGTATAGGTAATATAAAATTTAAATTTACGTATATAAGGAGATATGAAATAGCGAAATGTCATGACATAAACGTCACACCCCGGCAACGCCATATCTCCCGCTTATCCATCATCAAGCAGAAAGGAGATTGTTTATGAACAAAGATGATTACGCTATCCGCGAAGTTGAGCGCAACCGTGCCTATCGTGACGCTTACGAATCCCTGGAAGCAAAGAAGTGGCTGGAGTCGCTTTCTCCGGAGGCTCGCTTACATGCTCAGGAGCTAGGCTTGTTGGAGCCTCGGCTTGATTGGGCTGTGAATGGCCATAGTATTGACCAACTTGTCGGTGAGAATGAACCCCGAGAAGAAGGTGATTTCAACCAAGGTCCATTGTCTGTCGTGGAAAGAAGACGAATGAAACGCTCCGGCTCAGATTCGTCAACAAATCGTAACCGCAAGTTGCTGCGAGCTTTCTTGCAACGCAATGGCAACCCTCGCTTGACTTGGGCTGCTATCCGCTATTTGCAGGGCAATGGTTCGTTGGAGTCGCATGCTCGTGCTATCGGCATGAGTAAGCAGGATTTTCACTACCACGTCCGGCAACTTGAAAGGCTATTCGGTCTACCGCCCATGTCGAATCAACGCAGCGAAAAGTCGCGCAACACCAACCGACTTGCTCAGCTAGGCCGAGTCCTTAACCTCAATTTTGACTTAACACCTACTGAATATGAACACTGATGTTACAGATACTTTCAATACTACTCCGGCTACCGCCGGGGAGGCTTTTTCCTGCACTGAAAACAGGTCTGAAAAAGCTAGAGTGGACTTTACTTGTCACGACGTCGTGACAAGTAAACCTAACTCTAACTTTGTAGAATCCTCCATTCAGGTGGGTGGTATTGAGCTGAGCATTACCGGTCTTGTGATTCGTAATGAGAATATTACCGTTGCCGTAGCTAATGAACTTTTGGATACGGTGCTATCCATGCATAAATCGTGTAATTGGTTGCTCGGTGATACGTTGCTCCTGATGGAGCGCAAGTGGGGAAATAAACATGTAGCCAGTAAATACGAGGAAGCCTCGCAAGCTACGGGGTATTCTATCGGCACTCTCCGCAACATGGTTCGTGTTTGTAACGCTTATCCCATCGACATGCGTCATGCAGACCTTAGCTTCTCACACCATGTTGAAGCCGCTTGCCTCAGTAATGACTTCGCAATCCGAGAATCCATGCTGAAAGCCGCCTCTGACACTAAGCAATCCATCAAGTCATTCCGCAAGAGCATCCGTGAGCATAATGCCAAGCCGGTGCTTGATGAAGCGGGCCAGCCTGTGCCGGAGCATATTGCTCACCCGGAGCTGGGCGAGAATACCGACCGTCCGTTTGGACTCATTGACCTACCTGAACGAGCCGCCCCCGGTGCGCCTCCTTTGTGGGATGCCATGAAGTTCTCGGACTGGGTAGACAAGCAGGAACCGGAAACTTACACCGCTGAACAATGCGCCCAGGCTATTGAACTCACCGAGAATATCGCTGATTTCTACGAGCGTGTTCTCGCCAGACAGGAAGAATTGGAATCCGCGCCGTAACAGCCCCTACAACGTCTCAGCATAACCCAAATCGCTACAATTTCGACATGAAACCACCCATTTACGGACAATGGCGCCTCAGGCCACATCAGAGCGCGTGCAAGACTACAACAAAGGAATCTATTAACGCTCAATGAGTTGGCGCCACCCGTCTTTGGCAAGTGGAAAAACAGCGCAAACCTATTTTTTCTCATTCCCACTTTTTTGGCACATTTTATCCCCGTTTTTGGAGCGATTTTCATCTCTTAAAAAAACATGTAAAGCATTAAGCATACGAAATATCCGCTTAATCAGAACTTCCGGCGTGTACGCCATCTGAAAGTGGGAACGAGTATGCGTTTTCATTCCCACTTTTTTCCCACTTTAACCAACAAACACCATACCATCATGTACACCCCCATTCCCACACCTATTCCCACCGAAGATGACATCCAAGCCCGAGAAGAACGCTATCGTTCCATCAGCAAACGTATCTCTTGGGGCATTTATTTCGTCTATCTTGCATTTCTTGCTTGGGTACTCTACGATTCGCATACGAGTCTTGAGCGTTGGCGAGCCGAGTTGAAAGAATCAACCCGAGAATTGAAGTCAATTCGAGAGGAAAACAATCACGCCTTACTGGATGTATCCAACACTCTCCCGCCTACATTTGAGTAGGCGGGATTCCTGATTTAAGCCGTTGAGAATGAAGAAAAAAGAGTAAAAAACTGCGTGACAAAAATCCGGCAATGTGCTATACTGAACGATACATAAACCATTAACAAGCAATATGCAAGAATTAAAAAATACGGCATGGCCCGGGGCGTTAGTAGACGCTGAAACACTGCAATACGAGCTTTGGGGCGAATGCAAGCAGCCACAGGAGTGTCAGGTGGTCGTTCACGAACCTCATTCATTCAACCGTGGTGGCATTACCGTCACTTTCGGGAACCAGAAAACACACAACGGAGCCAACATGGCCATCGTGATAGCCTTGCCGGACGGCATTCGCCGCTTGGAATGGTACAGAGTCACGGACGACTTCGCTATCGAACCCATTTCCGTAATCATCCACTTCCTGCCGGAGAACATGAAAGAGGAGTGGCTTTCCAATTTCCCAGAATAACACTACATACAACCATGAGTAATAAATACACAGAAGAACAGGAGGCGCAAGCCAAGAAAATCGCACTCCAAATAGCAGAGGAGCTGGCGGGCGGTCTACAGAACATCATCGTCTGCACTGGGTGCAAGGATTTCCTAGCCCTGACAGCGGAGCCGGAGAAGAAGTACATCGGCGGGCTGGCATTCCGGTACCCCCGCCGCTTCGCCAGCAACCGCTCCAACGAGGTACGCATTTTCGCCATGCAGGATGGAACCCGCAAGTTGGAATGGGGCTACGTTACGAAAGAAAAAGGTTACCTCCTCCTCGAAACGGAAGAGGGTGTTGCCCCGGAAAAGCTGGAGGAAGTCTGGTGGAATCACACCGCCTGCACAGTTCGACCACCGTGGTTCGTGGAAGCCTGCCGGATTAAGGTAAAACTCGGGCGAACCGTTGTCACCCATGGGGCAAACGAAGTATTTTCGCAAGAAGAAATCGCCAAGTGTATGAAGCGCCACTCCTATGGAGACTGGGGTGATTGTTGCGATGAAGACAAGAAGATTAACGACGCTGCACTTAACCCGAAGAATCCCTGTCGGGTGCTGAGCGTTTACAAGTTCGAAGATGGACGAGTCCTCTGGGTCATTACCGAATGGGACAGAAGTGTGACAACCGCATTATTACCAAGCGAGTACTAAATAATTATAACCCTTAACCCGCCCCGCAAGGGGCATTTCTCGTATGCCAACAATCGTCACACCATCGCAAGCCGACACCGTTCTGGAAGTCAATCGTGCCAATGCTATCAAGCAAGCGGTCAGCAAGGTTAAAGCCAAAAAGCCGCTTAGCAAAGCAGAGGTGGAGTTGTTGCAAAGTATCGCATATAGCAGCGAACAGGGCGGTGATCCATCCATCACCGAAACCAGCACGATAGTAGATTTGGCTGCTGCTTTGGGAGTATCGCGAAGGAGCATTAGCAACTGGCGTAAGATGGAGGGTGCGCCCGTTCCAAAATCCAACGGCAATCATGATGTAATTGCATGGCGGCGATTCATACACGAGCATCACTTGGATGGTAGTTCACCCGGTGATGAAGAGGGGCTGAAAATCCGTAAGCTATTGGCAGAAATTAATGAGCGAGAGTTCCGTCTTGCAGTAAGAAAGGGCGAGTATATCCTCAAAGACCTTGTGCGCGAAGCATGGCTGAGCCGATGCGGGCGCGTGGTGAACTTGCTGCGTTCCAAGTTTGAAAAGGAAATGCCTCCCCAACTCGCCGGGCTTACGGCACCCGATATACAAGAGCTTTTATCCAAAGCTATTGATGAAGTGTTGCAGGAATTGCACGAGGGTAAAGGCGACAGTCTGACTCCGTGATTTTGACTTTTTCCCATGTTGTGTGAAAGCTCAACATGTCAATTCCTCACTAGAAGAACGCTTTGCCCGTCTGTGGGATGCCGCAGGTGGGCCTGCGCTTGTACAGGAGTTCCGTTTTGAGCCGACTCGGCGATGGCGTGCCGACTTTGCTTGGGTAGATGCCAAAATCCTCATTGAAATTGAGGGTGGTATATGGAACCGGGGTCGGCATCTGACTCCAAAAGGATTCGCCGCAGATGCAGAAAAGTACCTGACGGCCACCTTGAACGGCTGGTCAGTTATTCGTTTGGTAGATAATCAACTTACCCCGGAAATCATCAAGCAAGTTCTCGAATATGCCCGAAACCGAATATCTGGAAGACCTGTGGCGTGAGGCGTGGACACCGCCTGACCGCAAGGAAGTCTGGAAGTGGGCAGAAGAACATATCGAAAATATCCCGTACTCACCTATCCCCGGCAGATTCCGGGTGATGAACTCTCCCATGCTGGCCGAAGTCATGCAGGAGATGGTTAATCCGCGTACCCGCTTGGTAAGCATCATTGCTGCCGTACAGAGTTCCAAGTCTACCGCGATTGAGGTGGCGCTCTGCTACATCATTTCCAATTTGCCTGGCCCCACACTTTGGCTGGATCAGAACGATGATGATGCTCGCGACCAAGCAGAGGGACGACTCCGCAAGTTATTCGATTGTTGTCAACCTGTGAAATCTCTCTATCCGGCAGACAAGTATAAGCTGCGTAACACCACCATTCACTTTGCTAACGGCATGACGCTCTGGGTAGCCGGAGCCTACAACAAGAGCAACCTACAGCGCCGCTCTATCCGCTGGCTGATTGGTGACGAGACATGGCGCTGGCCGCAGGGACATATGGCAGAAGCCGAAGCCCGAACTACCGCATTCGGTTGGCTCGGCAAGTGCATTTTTTGTTCTCAGGGGGGATTTGCCGGAGATGATACGCATAACAAGTTCGAGACAACCGACCAGCGCGAGTGGATGTTCACCTGTCCGCATTGTGGCACAGAGCAAGCCTATACTTGGAACTGCGTTGAGTGGGGCAAGGATTGCAAAGATGCAGATGGTAACTACGATTATCGCAAGGTACGCGCAACCACCCACATGCGCTGCGCCCATTGCCGAGCGGAGTTTGAGGACAGAGATGATGTCCGGCGTGATCTGAATGCTCATGCTCGCTTTGTGCCACAGAATCCCAACGCTGCCACGGAATATGTGGGCTACCATTGGAACGCGATTGCAACCATGAGCTGGGGGCAACTTGCAGAACTCTATCTCCGCGCTAAAGTAGCAGCCCGAAAGGGAGATTACACCCAGCTGCAGCAGTTTTATCAGAAACGATTGGCTCTTCCGTGGAACGAGTTTCACGAGGATTTTCATATTGAGACGACTCCCGGCGATTATCTCATGGGTGAATACTGGGAGAATGAGGGTAATATCGGCGGGGTGCCGTTGCGATTCTTATCGGTGGATGTTCAGCGCGAGTGTTTCTATGCAGTGGTACGCGCCTGGGGGCTGGATGGCAGCTCTCGCCTAATGCATTGTGAAAAGCTGCACTCTTGGGATGATATTTCAACCCTTGCAGAACGCTTTGGTGTGCAAAGCAACCTTGTGTTCATTGACTGTGGTTATCAGAGCTATGAAGTGTATGGGCATTGTGCAGAGAAAGGTTGGACTGCACTTATGGGCGATAAGCGAACTACGTTTACACATCGCCAGAAAGATGGCAAGCAAGTGGAACGCTTCTACTCGCCTAAGCGCCAAGTCAACCTTGGCTATAGCCGTGTAGCCGATATGTACTTTTGGAGCAACTTAAACGTAAAGGATGCGCTCTTCCGCTTACGCAAAAATACTGAGAAGCCACTATGGGAAGTACCCTCAAATTGTCCTCAGGATTACCTCGATATGCTCGACTCCGAGAGCCGAACCTATGATAAAGGACGCTGGACGTGGAAGCAAATCGGCGACCGTCCGAACCATTACCTCGACTGCGAAGCTATGCAAGTGTGTGGGGCGATTATGCTGAAATTGGTGGGAGGAGAAGAATTTGTTTGACTTAAACAAAAGAAATTGGTAGCATCCCATACTATGTTAAATACATCGCGAAAAGTACATATACAAAACACCATCGGTTCTTCAGAAACATATGAAGATGACAATTGTTGGGTATCTTGGATTGAGGCATATGAATCTATTCTTGGTGAACCTTTACCCAAGAAATGCCCAGGGTGCAGAAGGCGAATCACAGAAGAAAAGCCTCTAGAGGGTTGCCATGTTTGTTTTTATCGTGCAACTTGCGATGATGATGAAACGGATTACATTGTTCCAATGTGCCACTCATGCAATAAAACAGATAAGGATTTTTCTGTGGATGCAAAGTGGCTTTTACCTCTTGAAGATGTTGAGAGAGAACGTCTACAGATTGCAGTTGTTAAAGATGCGTCTGAAAAAGACAAGTAAGCCTTTTGACATGCCCCCTTGGGCATGAGTAAGATTTACTGCGCACATACCGATGTTGTTGCAACGGATTCCCTGATTGAGAATCCCCGCAACCCGAATCGCCACCCGGAAGACCAGATTATCGCCTTGGCGAAAATCATCCGTCATCAGGGGTGGCGTAATCCTATTGTTGTCAGCCGTCGTTCCGGCTTTGTCGTGAAAGGACATGGCCGTCTTCTGGCAGCTCGTATGCTCGGGCTCGAAAACGTGCCTGTCGATTATCAGGACTACGAGAACGAAGCCGCCGAATGGGCTGATATGGTGGCAGACAACAAGATTGCCGAACTCTCCAACATGGATGAAGAGGAGCTTAATGCCATCATCCGTGAACTGGATGGGCAGATTGATTTGGAGCTTACCGGGTTCAACGATTCCGAAATCAGCTCTATGCTGGCCAGTGTATCGGAAGACTTGGATGCCGTGCCGGATAATGTCCCGCTGGATGCCGACAATGACAGCACCGTGACCATCCTGCCGTTCATTGCCTACGGAGCCAAGAAAATCTACATGCAGCCGGACGAAGCCGAGCGATTCGAGCGACTGCTCAAGGAGTACAGCTCTGTTCATGGCAACTACAACGGGCTTGCCCTCGAACTCATGGAGTTCGGCGATTCAAACTTCCGCAACGACTCCCATGAAAGCTGAATTCATACCGAACTATCCGCTGGCGCAGTTGAAACCTGCGGATTACAACCCTCGCCATCTGGACGAGGAGAAGTTCGTGCTTCTGCAGGAGAGCCTGCGGAAGTTCGGTGTGATTAAGCCGGTTATCATCAACGGTGAAAACGGCATCCTGACCGCTGGTCACCAGCGCACCCGCGCTATGAAAGCCATCGGGTTGACGCATTGTCCGGCTATCCGCTTGCAGGGCATTACGCGCACCGATGAAATCCGCTTCAACCTTTTCCACAACAGCATTGAAACCAACAAGACCCCGGTCACGCTGAATCTGGACGATTGTGAACTCGAACCCGAGACTTACTGCTATTTGGAACCCGAGCGCATCCAGTTCAAGCGCAATGCAAATGCCCTCATCATTAACGGAATGAGCGGACTTATCATGCGTTATGGTGGTTGGGGCTCCGTGGTATGTGACGAAGATGGGCGCATCCTGCTCAATTCCGACTACGCCGTAGCTTGCAAGCAGCTGCGTGTTCCCTGTCTTGTCTACATGATTCCCCGGGAACAGGAAGAAGAGATGATGCGCTACCTTTCCATCGACTACGGCCAGTATTACTACGATGCCCTGGGCGTGAAGTCCTACAACCAACTCCATTGCCAGATGCACCGCTTGCAAGGGAAGAAGTCAAGACTCATTACATCCTCTCTCTACGAAAACTATGTGCTGCCGACCTTGCAGAAGAACGAGCGCGCGGTGGACTTCGGTGCCGGGCGTTGTGCCTATGCCAATATGCTCATGAAGCAAGGCTACAAGATGCTCGCCTATGAGCCCCACTTCCAGCAGAAAGGCACGCTCAATATCCGCGAAGTGGTGCGTATGATTAAGGTGCTCCGCGAAGACATCCGTAAGCATGGGCTCATGGATGTGGTGGTACTCGACAGCGTGCTTAATTCCGTGGTGAATAGCCAATTTGAACACGCTGTGCTGACCACTTGTAACGCTCTACTGAAACAGGATGGTCGAATCTATATCGGCACGCGCTCGCTGCCGTTTACGGAGCGACTCAAGACGTTCAAGACCTACAACAGCCATGGGCGTGATATTCAGTTTCTCGATAAAGAGAACTTCGGGGCAACCTACCGCAGCGGAGTCTGGACGATGCAGCACTTCCATACCCATGACAGCCTCCGCAACCTCTTGCTGGAATATTTTGAGAACGTGGAAATCAAGGGACGAGAAAGCGAGGTTCAGCTATACGCCATCGCCAGTCATCCCCGGAAGCTGCCACGCGCCAAGGTTGAAGAAGCCATCAACGTGGAGTTCAACATGGAATACCCCGGTAACTATCACCACAACATGCACGGTGAGTTGGTGGCAGAAATTATGCAAAACATTGAGCAAGAACGCAGTTTCTTGTAAATTGAAGCCGATTTTATTTGCAAAATCGGTAAGACTGTGCTATACTGAACAACAAAACAGACGCCATGATTACGATTCGCACACTAAAGGTAAGCGCACCATTTTCCTATCTCTGGTTAAAGCACGTTACCGGGGTAAATCTGGCAGTCCATTGTGCGCATTGCCTACTGGGGGAATACGACCCGCGCATCAAGGCAAACCTGATAGAAATAGGGAATATCACGTTACCGGATACTCCCTATCACTATCTTTGCGGAGTCAGCCGCCCCTATGTGTGGAGCCGCAACTTTCATCTGGCTTTCCGGGAAAAGGAGGGAAGCCTTTTAACCATCCAGAGGAACGGAATCTACATCGAGATTGAGAACGCCGAGGAGGTAAAGTTCAGCATGGCAGATGCCGACCCGAACGACCCGCATTACCGGAGCAAGAACTACCGAACCTGCCGCAACTGGCAGTTTGCGTATAAGATTTCCAAGTTGTTGTAAATAGAAATGCCCCCAGTAGCAGCTGGAGGCATCTCAGGAGAAAAATATCAAAGAACTCGCTTCTTGATGCCCTCATTATACAGAGTAAAAGGCTTTTGTCAATGATTTCTTGAAAAATGGAGTGAAAAAGGGCAATTTTTACTGAGAGAGGAAACGCCCGGCAAGCTGCTACTTGCTGGACGGAGTTTCCAATACTTATCGGATGAAGTTCATCACAAACAGTATTACCTGTAAAATAAGCATTATCAACTCTATCATGATGCGAGTATTCATGATATTTGCTCTCCTCCAGTCAGGTTCACTTGCTGTTCCGAAACCACATGTGGCACATCACTTCAGCAGACAGGACCGGTATACTTTCCGCCGAGAGGTGGTGTGGACACCTACCAACCGGAGCTGGTAGCGGAAGAGCGAGATGATTCTACCAGATAAATATCTTGTGAGCAAGTCTGGAAGAGTGTTGATTTTTGACATGCCCCCAAAGGCATGTTCAAGTACATTCTCAATCGACTGACGGAACGCTCCACATGGCTGGGCGTCATTGCCCTTGCAACTGCATGCGGAGCCACTATTGAAGCGGCTATTGCCGAGCAGATCATCGCCGCTGGCATGGCGGTGGCTGGTCTGATTGGCGTAGTCACCAAGGATAAAACTGAAACCAAAAAGGAGGACTCCGACAATGGCTGATACTCTGGCACAGGTACAGAAAGACGTGCGCTTCTGGCAGCGTCTGCTGACCTTTGCCGGGTATAAGCCCGGTAAGGTGGACGGTGTGAATGGCCGCAAGACCAAAGCCGCCGCCCAGGAGTGGCAGAACGATGCCGAACGCATCAAAGCTGAAATCGGCAGCTTCGATGAGCGCTCCGAGCGTAATATCGCCACGCTTACGCCCGAGACTCAGCGAGCTGCCCGCATCTGGCTCAAAGCCGCAAAGGCTGTAGCCGATGCCGAGGGCTACGATGTCCGCATCATCTGCGGCACCCGTACCTACGCCGAGCAGGATGCGCTCTATCGCAAGCGCCCGCGCGTGACCAAAGCCCGAGGTGGCCAGAGCATGCACAATTTCGGCATTGCTTGGGACATCGGTATCTTCCGGGGCAAAGAATACCTTGGCGACCATGCCCTTTACGCCAAGGTAGGCAAGCTCTACAATCAGGTGCCGGGCATCACCTGGGGTGGTACGTGGAAATCCTTTGTGGATGAACCGCACTACCAGCTCGAAAAGTACAGCAGCAGCTCCGCTGCCCGCAACGCTTTTGAGGTATGAGTGCTAAAGGACTGTTTACTCGCGGCTTCACAGAGGAGGAAGTGAAGCAGATACAGGCGACCGCCAAGAAGATGCTTCTGGAGGGCAAAACCCTCATGAGCTGGAATGATGGCAGTACGTCCGTGAGTAAACAGTTCGCCATGCCCGTGGCAGATGTGCTGGAAGAATGTGCCTATGCGCTCCGCTATTTTGAGAAACAGGCCCAGGCTTCCGGCGCATCTGACCATCCTGCTTCCCTCAGCTATGTTGCATGGCGTTTACCCCATTAACCCGATTTTGCTCGTATGAACTTCCTGCAACGCCTCGCCGCCCGCATATTTTTCGGTTCGCATTCTGTCTTTGAATCCGCCAACCGTTCACCCCGGCGTGCAGAAGTCCCCGGAAGTGGCCCGCGCGACACCTCGCTCGACCTGACTCCCGGAGTCCGCTCCGAGTTGGTACGCCGGAGCCGCTATCTGGTGAAAAACTCCGGCTTCTTGCAGGAGATTGTGGGCAGCATGGCCATGTACTCCATCGGAGACGGCATCATGCCCCAACCCGCCAGCAAGGATGCCGCATGGAACAAGCAAGCTCTCGACTACTTCAACCGATGGGCAAGACATGCGGAAATCACCGGGCGATTCAACCTTGTTACCTGCCAATACCTCGCCTGTATGGCTCTGGAAGTAGATGGTGAGATATTCATCCTGAAAACCGAGGAGGACGGAGTGCCGAAGATTCAGCTTATCGAGACGCACCGTATCGGCAGCACCGAGGAAGACACCACCGAAAGCACCATCATTGATGGCATCCGCGTAAACGACCTTGGGAAGCCGCTTTCCTACCGTCTTTTGCTGGATAATGGCAACTACCGCGACCTTGCAGCTCGCGATGTCCTGCACCTCTTTACTCCTATGTCTATCTCCCAGATGCGGGGATATCCGACTATTCAGCACAGTATTAACCACATGCTGGATGTTGCCGAACTGCTGGCTCTCGAAAAGCATGCCGTTAAGGATAACGCTGACATCTCTCGCGTTCTCAAGACTTGCCGGACTGATGTAGACGACCGGGATTTCCAACTCAATGCCCCGGTTCAGCCCCAGGGAAGCGACCCCGGATTCTTGCAGACTATCCTTGGTGGCAAGTTGGTGAAGATTCAGCCGGACGAAGCAATCGAGAGCTTCCAGAGCAACCGCCCGAGCCCTACGTTTCAAGGGTTTCTTGACTTCCTGCACCGGGATAGTGCGCTGGGGCTGTTACCGTATGAGTTCGCCAGCGATTCGTCCAAAATCGGTGGTGCCGGAGTTAGACTTACCGTGGCGAAAGCCGACCGCAGATTCAGTCGCAGACAATCCGTGCTCATCGACCGTATGCTTCGCCCGATTTGGCATTTCGTCATCGGGCATGCCATCACGGCGGGCAAACTGCCACCCGCAGAAGACTGGACTGAGGTCGACTTCGTCACGCCCCGCCGAGTCACGGTGGATGCCGGGCGTGAAGCCCAGCAGAATCGCGAGGACGTAAAGGCGGGGCTGAAAACCTTAACTGACCACTTTGCCGAACTTGGATGCGACATCCACCACGAACTGGAAACCCGAGCCCGAGAGATGGCTCTCGTGAAAGAGATTGCCGCCAAGTACGGTGTAAGCCCGCAAGACCTGTATCAATCCTTTACCCAGACCTCACCATGATTACCTCACCCATGCAACCCTGGCTGATAACGCTGGAAGCCTACCGAGAACTCTGCACCGTGAACTTTCAATCCCCGGCGCAGAGTAACGCTGTTGACGAAAAGGCGCAACCTTACGAACTGAGGGACGGACTGGCCACCGTTCGCATTCATGGAACGATGCTGCGTCAGGTATCGCCCCGTCAGAAAGCTATTGCTGCCATCTGCGGGGTACGGCTGTGCAGCATGGAGGAAACTGCCGCTGCCTTGCTGCAAGCTGCCGCAGATCCGGTGGTACATACCATCCTGCTTGATATCGACTCCCCCGGTGGTACAGTCAACGGAACGCCCGAGCTGGCTCAGGTGGTGCGTACCATAGCCAAGGACAAGCATATCTACGCTTTTACCGCCGGGCAATGTTGTTCCGCTGCTTACTGGGTTGCCAGTCAGGCGGATGTCATCTACGCAGCTCCATCTGCCACGGTGGGCTCAATCGGTGTCATTCTGCCGGTGGTAGACAGCTCCGCTCTCTATGACCGTTGCGGCTTGAAGATGGAAGTATTCTCCGCTGGCAAGTACAAGAGTACCGGGATGGATGGCACTAGCCTGACGGAAGAACAACGCAACCGCCTCACACAGCAGGTCAATGCCACCTGGGCGAGATTCAAACAAGCCGTAAACCGCCGCAGGGCGATTGATGAAGCTGATATGGAGGGACAGAGCTTCTATGGTTGGGATGCTGAAAATAAAAGATTAGTAGACGCATGTATTATATCTATCTCTTTAATTCGTAAAAAAATAGATAAGAGACATTTAAAAAAGTGTTTATAGTTTCGTTAATTTATGTAAACGTAAGCGGTAGGATTAAGGAGCATTTTTTGTTTTTAAGGGGAATATCTATTAGAAAACCTTTCGTATTAAGGAAACAGATGGGGAAATAAATTTATCTAAGGATTCTTTCGATACGATTTCCAACTCTACACCTTTTGCTTGTACTAAATCCTTATAGGAGCTGAGTTTTTTAATGAATTGCTCTATTTCTTTTTCTGGCACAACTGTCAGTAGAATAGCACTGCATTTTCTCCCCATTGTTAAACGATAATTTTCACAATTTTTTTCAAGCTTTTGAATTGTGCGTTCTAAAAAACGTACACTTCTTACACCGACTTTGACTTCATATATTATATCATCGCCTCCTCGCGTTAATTTCGGCATGGCAATAATATCTGCTATTCCTATTCCTCTTGCGTCGTTTGAAATTCGAACATTTGTATATATATCATAATGTTTGCCTAGTTGGTATCTTAACAACTCCCCACAAGCATTTTCTATCAACTCTTCTTCATGATGAAAAAAATGATTTAATTGATTCCTTTGATGTGTGTTACTCGTATTTTTTTCTTCTTTTGTATTTTCATCAAGCGAATCCTTGAGCTGTTGTCTTTGTACTGTTTGCGAGGTGTTTCTATCGTTATCCTCTTTTTCGTCGTCGTTCTCCGAATCAAGAAATTTCGAAGAGTCTTGATTCATTTCTACTATATCTCGTGCTATTTGGTCTTTCATAATATCCCTATGTTTCCATTGGAATAAGCCATTACGTAAGAAATATATCCCGATTGCTATACTCAAGGAATATATAGCACAAAAAGTATATTCATGACATAAAATACTATATATATTAACCTTGTTTTCAAATGTCACGAGAACTTTTTCAGGGAATGCTGATACCATATCATTTCCAATAAATATACCAAAATTATCAGCTAGTAGTATGTATGAATAAACGAAGGGAAATAAAATTAAGAGAACCCCGAAAGATACTCGAAACTTATATGAGGTTTCAAATTGCAAATTACTTAATGCCATATTATTTTTTGTTAATTTGTTAAAATTACATTCCAATCCGTACGCATTCTATAAAATCCAGATTAACTTTTCAAGTAGAAAATGCTTTTTAAAGACTATTTTCTACTCTTCAACGATATATTAATAACTTAGAATTTTGACACCACACCCACAAATATGGAAACACTCGATGAACAACTCGATGCAGCCAACGCGCGTCTGACCGAGCAGAGCGAGAAACTCGCAGCGTTGGAGACAGAAATCGCCACCTTACAGGCAACCAACGAAGAGCTGTCGGACAACCTGACGCACACGAAGGAGAAGCTTGCAAGCGTGGAGGGGGCTTATCGCAAAGCCCTCGAAGAAGTGCAGCAGCTCAAGGCAGAAGCAAAGAGTGCCGAAGAGCGGGCTGCGGAGTATTACGGCAAGCCCGCCGCTGCTCAGCCTGTCACCGCCAAGGGTGACCCGGATGTGCGCCCGGTAAGCGAACGCTTTGCTGCCATCAAAGACCCGGCAGCACAGACCGCTTTCCTGCGCTCCCTGAGCGATGCCGAACGAGCCGAACTTTACAACAACCTCTAACCCAGAACTCACCATTATGGCTAATACACTCACAGACCTTAAGGACGTACGCATCGCACAGGCAGCACTTATGCCGTGGATGACCGAGCTAATGCCGCTTTCCATCTTTTCCACCAACTTCGGACCGACCTCTGCCGACAAGGGCGATACGGTCAAAGTTCCGGTGGTAGGCGCACCGTCTCCGTCCTCCGACTTCGATGGCAACTATGTGAAGAACATTGACAGCGAGGCAAGCACCATTCCGGTGGTGCTCAACAAGCACAAGTTCAAAACCGTTCACATGACCGCCAAGGAAGCCGCCACCACGGCTGTTCCCCTGCTGGAGAAGCTGGTGTCTACCGCTGCTCAGCAGCTTGCCATTGACGTGTTGACGGATATTTTCAGCGCCATCAAGAAGAATCAGTTTGCAACGGCTACCGATGTAGCCTCTGCGGAGGATTTTTCCTACAAGACCGTGCTGAAAATCCGTGAAGCATGCAACAAGGCGAAGATGCCGAAAGCCGGGCGTTCTCTGGTACTCAACACCAGTCTCAACACCGCCTTGCTGGCTGACGATATCGTATCGCGTAGCTTCATCACCAATCTGGCGCAGCCGGGCGTGGTAGAAGCCCGCATCAACCGACTGGCCGGGCTTAACGTGTACGAGACGGACTGCGTGCCGGACAACGGCGAGAACCTTGCAGGGTTCGTCACCCATCCCTCGGCTATGGCCGTAGCCATGCGCTACCTCCAGCCCATCGCCAACTACGATGAAGCCGGAGCCGTGACCGACCCTGTCACAGGGCTGACCTTTGGCTACCTGCGCTACACGGATACGACCTCCAACAAGGTGTATATCACGCTGGAATGCCTGTACGGCTATCAGGTTATCCGACCTGCAGCATTGCAGCGCATCACCGTAACCTCTGCCGCCTGATCATGAGCCTTGCCGATGAAATGAGCGCCGACTTCCTGAGCATTCATCAGGATTTACCCGACTACATCAGCATCGGCAGGAAACGAGTGCCGGCATTGGTCAACGAGGGCTCGCTGGCAGCGGAGCTGGAGTTGGGAGGCTTTTCTCCCACCCGCTCCCTGTCGGTGAGAGTCCGGCGAAGCGACCTGTCGTCCACCCCTGCGGTGGGCGACTTGCTCTATTACGAGGGCGTGAGCTTTCGGATTGAGAGTATGAGCGTCAAGAAATCAACCCCATTCATCTCTCTGGAATGTCTGCAACAGTAACCATCAATTCTGCATCCCTCGACCGCAAGCTCGCCAAGTTCGCTATCTTGGGGCAGAAGTCGCTGGAAGAAGCTCTGACTGAGGGAGCCAAGCGCTTCACGACTCAGGCCGTCCGCAACACCATGCCCATGGTGCTGAGTAAAAATCCCTCAACCGTGAAGAGCGAGTGGACGAATCGTGTAACGCTTCACTTTGAAACGCATCGAATTACGAAAAAGGGCTACCAAAGTGATGCTTCTCTTCGCCGCATGCTTGCCAAGAAAAAGAAGAGCTTAGGGCGTGAAGCCGCAGGTTGGAATGCCGCTGCTGACGAGCTCAAGGCAACACGCATCCCTGCATGGGTAAAACGCCACGGAACAAGTGAGGGCTCATGCCGTATCACTCGCAAACGAGATCGTATCACTATCATCTTAACCAATTCCGTGCCGTACAATGAAGCCATGACCATGCGCCGTGCTGCATTCGTACTGGATAAAGTGGAGCGAGGCTTTGCCGGGAACCTGCGAGCTTTGAAAAGAAAACTCATACAATCAATACGATGAATACACATAGCATAGCAGAACACGTTCGCGCTATCCTGACTGAGCGTATGCCGAATGTTACAATATATACACCCATCAATAACGTAGAACTGAGAGAACCCTACTTATTGTTGACTTGTATAGCGGATGAAGAATTGATTTCTGGCAATGGAACATGGGAATGCACATTGGAAGCCAAGTTTACACACTCCGGGCACGAAGAAAATCACAACGAAATGCGCCGGGCATTTGCCGAATTATGTTCATGGATAGCGAACAAAGAAGCCCTCAATCGCATCAACGAGCTTGCACCGGATTTTATCCTCTATCACATCAGTCTGCGTGGTATAGAAGAACCCGAAGCAACCGGCAATAGTTTTAATCAAAGTGCAAGTTTTCGTGTTGTTGTGCAATTTTGACAACCCGACATAGTATTATGGCAACGATTATTGGAACAGTAGGCGTATTCGGACTTGAAGAGGATCAGCAAGGCATTTTGTTGGAATCCCAAGATATCGATTACAAGCCTGACAGCAAATTACAGAGAGATTATCGCGGTAAGAAAGTGGGCATTATATTCTATGATGACCAAACCGACATCAGCATGAAAGGTTACATACCGCGCGAAAATCCGACCGACATCAAGGTCGCACAAACACTTGTGCTGGCAAATCCCGCCCCGGATCACGGTCTGTCAACCGTGTCCAGTGGTACGAATGTTGTAACCGGGATTAAAATCAGCTTCAAGAACGAAGACCTTGCAAGCTTTGAAATAACCTCATCCACCTACGATTTCTGATGAAACAGCGAGATGCCATCAACTTTATCCGCTCCCGGGACGGAGAATTGGAACCCTTAATGCTGGCCGCATGCCTGACAGCATTAGGAATAAACTTCTCAGAACGCCCCGGCTTTCATGTTACCGGAGATACCGAAGCAATGGTCAACTGGATATTTGATGAACAATCTACAGATGGTAAGTTCAAAGCAAGCGAAATGATAGCTCGATGGAATGATAAGAATTGGATAAGTAATCCGGGGAATGAACATCCTCTTGCCTATATGGCAGCCGCGATGAAAAATCTGTGCACGCTTATCAATTATCATATCGGAAATACTCCGAAGATGGAAATGGTGAAACGTGGCCGAAAAACACTCGTCATTCCAGAGGGAACTCCGGAATCCCAACTCGGGCTTCTTATCCGCAAGTTTACACACAATTAACCCCATACACAGTTATGCCTCACATCAATATTCAAACGCGAGAGGATGAAAACAATCGCTCCATCATCAAGCCTGATACACGCTTGAAAAATGGGCTGGTATTGCGACCGATTTCTCTTGGTTCCTTGGAGATATTACGCCAGCTTGGCAACCCTTTATGCTCCGGTGTAACGGAAGCCGTAGAAACCGACATTCGCGTTCTTACTGAGTACATTTGGGTGCACGCCGCTCCTATTGAGGACGTAGTCGAGGCTGTCTACAACACCCCCTCACAAGTCCCTAAAAAGGTAGCGTTGTTTTGTATGAACATCAAGCCAAACGAAATCAGCACAATTATTAACTCTCTGGTTGCAGATTCTGCTTCCGTTGAGATGGCCGGAACAATTCCGCAATCCGAAGATGATGACGAATCCCCAAATGCGCAAACCCCTCGCTCAACGCCGGTGTGATATTCACTATTGCAAGAGCGACGGGGTGGAGCGAAGATACGATTATTTGGATGCCCTTAAAACGAACGCTACAATACTTGCATGCAGCATGGGTTAGTGAGGGTATCAAAACAACGTGGCGCCATCAATCAGGGGAAGGTGAAGCAGAAGAACACACCTTATATCAACGATTGAAATATCTGACTCGACATGGCTGATGTAAGCTTTGAGTTTACCGGAGATGCTTCTTCCTTAAGGCAAGCCCTTGATGAAATCAAGGGAGAAGTAGGCAAAGTAAAAAGCTCGGTGGATAGTCTCGCCGGGCGTTTTGTTGTTGCTTTTGCTGCTGTTAAGGCTGCCATCGCCTCGGTGCGTAGCGCCTTTAGCACCTTAGGCTCCATCTCAGAAGAAGCTGCCAAGATGGAACAAACCGGACTCGCATTCAAGGTAATGATGCGAGATGCTGCAACTGCTGCAGAGTATGTAGCCAAACTCAGGAGGTATGCAGCTGAAACACCCTTTGAGTTCGGGGATATATCCGATGCCGCTAAAACGCTGCTGGCGATGGGTACGGAAGCAGAGAAAAGCGTAGAAGTCATCCGTAAATTGGGTGACATCGCCTCTGTGTCCGGTAAGCCCCTTAAGGATTTGGCTTTCCTCTATGCAAAGGTGCAGAACGCCGGATTAACCAACGAAGTGGCCGAATCTTTGGAAATGCAAGGAGTGCCGATTCGCCGGTTGCTGGCAGAGATGAAAGGGATTTCGTTTGAGGAAGTATTCCAAGGAATCTCTAAGCGCCAATTTGATGTCAGTGATCTGGATGCAGCCTTGGAAAAGCTGACCGGACCGGGTGGCTTGTTGGAGAATATGACCAAACTCCAATCACAAACCTTTTCCGGTGCGTTAAGTACCTTGACAGACAATTTCAGTGCATTGGCGGTTGAACTGGGAACACCTCTCAATGCTGCTATCCTGCCGGTAATGCAAGAGCTGAGCAGTTATATGGAAACACTTACCCCCACCATACAGGCGTTTGGGCAAGGGCTGGCCTCAGCCTTTGAATCTGCAGTTGGTATCATATCTCCGATTGTCAGCGGAATTGGTGAACTGGTTAGCATGTTGGGAGGAGCAAAGACCGTCATTGCTGCCGTAGCTGCCGGTATCTTGATGTATGTCGGAAATACCCGAGCAGCCACAACAAGTACAGCTGCATTAAAAACGCAGGCGAGCGGACTGATGGGAGTATTCCGCAGTTTCAACCTGACCTCCTTTACCGGGATGTTCAAATCCGCGATGGCCGGTATCCGAACCTCTATGAGTTCCACGCTTGCCGGTCTCAAATTGGCATGGTCTACGGCGTGGACAACCATGGCAACCGTAACAAGAGCGGCCATGGTTGCCGTTAAAGCCGCTATTGTCAGCACCGGCATAGGTTTGATTATCGTAGGTATTGGTGAAGCTTTGGGCGCGCTGTACAGCTGGTTTATGGGCAATTCGGAAGCTGCTGAACAAGCAGCAGAATCGGCTAGGCAATTTAATCGCGCACTCAAGGATTTGGAAAAGCAATCTTCAAGAGTTAAAACGCACGACCAATACGAATCATTCATTGAAAATCTGGAATCTCGTATAGATGACTTGCGAGATCAGCGCGATATGGCCATCGCTAAAGATGAGGATGAAGAGGTTATCGACTTGCTCAATCAGCAGATTGACCGGCTGAAAGAACGTAAACGATATTACGAAGATACCTTGCCCAAACAAGTAGAAGCAGCCATTGCCGCCGAACGCGCCGCAGAAGCCCTCCGGAAACAAAATGAACAAGCGGAAGAGCTTGCTCGTAAAATCGAAGAAGTCAGCAAGCGTATGGCTGATATGGCGAATCGGCAGTATGAGTTGGAGCGTAATAAGTACATCAGCCAATTCGCACCGGAAACGCAAATCCGATTGATTTTATCGGATGCCGGCGGCTTCAAATCAGCAGAGGCATTGTATGATGAGATTCAACGCTTATCTTCAACAGCATATGACGCTCAACTCGGAGACGATGTAAGGCTGGAACGATTGATTACAGCCTACAACAAAATTGTGGAGTTGCAGGAAAGAATCCAAAAGGAAGCGAGAGATGCCGAGGCTGAGCATAAACGATTGAATGACCGAATATGGGAAGAAAATCATGAAACTCAGCGTCAATACGAAGATTTCCAAATGACCATGTCCATTTTGGAGGCAGAAATTAATGGTCATCAAAGAAAATTGGCACTTCTTAAAGAAGAACAGCGCGTTATTCAGCTTACCCGAGAATATGAACGAAAGGGCTTTAGCGACCCGGAAATGCAAGCTCGGCGTTTGGTGCAACTGGAGAGACAAGCAGAAGAGAAACGGCAGCAGAGAGAACGCGCTCGTAATATAGGGCGCAATCGAGAATCCGGTAACCGCATATCTTCCTCAACAGCCGCTGCCGGTGGCGGTGGTCGCTCCGTGTTGATTGGTGGCCCGATGTTGTCGGAAGCCAAAAAGCAAACCAAGCTACTGGGGCAGATGGATACATCTCTCAAACGTAAGCCTGTCATTCAGGTGAGTGGGAATGTTGCGGCTGTCATTTCAGATTAAGTACTTTTGACAATGCTCCTCTCATTATGTTGAAAACTGGATTCGGAGCAAAAGGACGATATGTCACCATTGGTAACTGTGAGTACACCGTTACCAATCTGACTATCGAGAAGAATAGGGGAAGTGACACCGGCAATACGGTAGATATTACATACGAAGTGCCGGAACACCGAGCAATGAATTCGCTTCCTGCCATGGGGAGTAAGATTGACGTTCTCGGTAATGTGGAGCTATCGAAAGCCGTGGTCACACCGGGCGTAGGTGGTATGACTTCCGTGAAACTCACATACACTAAGCCTTTAGTTGAGGATGATGAAGAATCCGGTGACAATGATGGTTCCGATTCTGACGACGATGAAAAGGAAGAGAAAATGAGTAATTTTCATAGTTCTTTGGATGTTACAGTCGTAGATGAACCGCTGTTAACCCATCCTAAGATGTCCGGTTTTTCCGGGGCTGAATTGGAATACCTGAAAGCACTCATGGATGGAGCTCGCATGTGGGAACTGGTGCCGGTGGTTGACAACAACGGGAAACCTAAGCTTGATAAAGATGGTCAACCCATCAAACGAGCTCTTGGTAGTCTTCTCAATAAAAAGAGCATAGGTGTACAGTTAATTCTAAAGGGTGTAACTACCTACAAGGATATTACGGCAACCTACAACACATCTTACAATACCAAAGCCAATCAGATTGATGTGTCAAAGGTTGGCAAAATAGACACCCCTCCGAATGCACCTCCTTTTCCGGGCAAAAATTGGCTATTGGTGGCACGAATGGTATCGCTCAATGATGATGGTAAAACGTATGCAGTAGAAAGTACCTGGTTGCTGTCCGGTCTTGGTGGATGGAATACACATTTATATGGGAATTGAGTCTATGAAACTACCGGATAAAGTTCGAGCCGGGGAAAAATTGTCGGCACGTTGGCTTAACCAAGTCATTGATTGTCTCGCCTCATTGGATAAAAAATGTGGTTCTGACAGATACTCGACCGCATCAATATCTTACGCATCAGGCATGAATCACATATCGAAGTATCGAGATATGGGGGATTCTGCAATGCCGGTTTTTGTGGAATATGGTTTTGAACTGAGGCTTAAGCCTAAGCATTTGTGCGATGAAACGGAAGACGGTTACCCGAAGATTTTACAGGTGCGCCGTGGCTATATAAGTGACTATTCAGGGCATTCCTATCTTGTTCCGTATGTAGAACAAGCCGGCAGTAGTGATGGCTCATCAGCGGGATCTGTAGAAAATGCGGAATGGATTGACTTAGCGACTTTCTCGACAACACCCACTAACGTATACTGTGTTATCAAGCAAAGTGAGTACGGAAAGGTTGAGTATGCAGATTTTGCTTTGGATGAACAAGCGTACACTCCTTGGGGTGCAGGTTCAAGCGATAATTTGTCTGATGGTTCCGGGCTGATGTCTGTTCTCATTGGTACCGCCTACATGGAAAAGGTGGAAGAGCAGAACCATTTTTATATCTGCCAGCAGCATCAGGGGGCTATCGAGTTACAGATGGTTCAGGTTGATTCTAAACAATACCGTGAGGACTCCTCTTCCGGACTGAATATTTTTTTGGAACGCCGGGATAATTTACTTGTCTTCAAAATGTTGCAGCCCGGCAAGGGAATTGCTATGCAGGATGGAGCAGCTATCTCTATTGAACTGGAACGCGCCGATATGGATGGTGGCAACAAGCAGTTGGGAGGTATTGAGGATTTTTCTCTTACAGACACACATCATCTACCACACCTTAGCAATGGCCACGCATTATTGCCCTATGCAGATACGGTAAAGAATGCCATTGGTGCGCTGGCCGGTGTAAATGTTTCATACGAGCCTCTTTCAACGTTTTCTTCTGCCAACAATCGAATTGAGCGAGGAATCTTGTATTTAACTGTACCGATAGGCTCCAAGGGTGGAGGTTCTGGTAGTGGTTCGGTAAGTGGCAGTTCTTGCGGTTGTGTTAATTATCAGTTTGACCCAACATGGTTTACCATCAATGGCAGTACGGTAACTTTTAACGAAGAAGCTATCAATTCATTGGTGCAGGAAGTAGTGGATGAAATCAAGGTTGAGGTTCAGGCTTCCGGTATTCTGGAAAGCAATGCATATGGCACCCTTAAGGTAAACACGTCGGCTGAACAGACCCTAGATTCGATAAGTGTAGACTCAACCCTTTCGTACTGATATGTCATGTACTCCTACCACCCTATATGTAAGCCTGAATAAGGATACGCTTAAAAAGCTTATCCGACAGAAACTTCACGCTTCAATTCTAGCTGCATGTGGCAGTATTCCTCACCATAATAGGGATGCCTATTATTCGCCATCTCAATGGTGGTATGATGCAGAGAAGACGCAACGACATACATTGGAAACCTCAGCTAGTATGAGCTTTGCCAATGATACCTTGAAAATTCAACTACAATACAACATCCACTCCACATGAAGATAGATTTGAATCAATACAGTTTCTGCTTTTCGGTATCGCTATGGCGTCAATTTGTGATGAAGCGAGCCTTTGCGGATAGGGGCTTGGTATATCCTAAGTTGCGCAATCCCATTCAAGTATCAGTAGCTACCAGAGCAAATGAGCCAAAGGCGTATTCTGCTCTCGCCCTCAATTTTTTGGAGCTATTATTTGAGGCTCATGCGCAGGCGCTTCCGTATATCGTCATATTTGAGGATGATGCTTATCCTTGCGGGAATCCGCAAGTGGAATTAGATGCTATTCTGGCGACTCATCCATTACCGGCAGATTGTGGTATTTTATGCCTTGGGGATATTAACGGTGTCAGCATTTACCGAGGCAAGCAAACGTTATTATTGGAAGATTGTACCGATCCCTATACACGATTGATTCCGGGGATTGCAGAGAATAAAGGTAGCCATGCCCTTGTTGTATTTCGCGATGCCTATATGCCTTTTGCTCAAGCAATCATTAACAACGGCGTAACAGATTTGGCTATTTCTCGCATAAGCTCGTTCTCTTCCTTACATGCCTATGGCTTGTTTTTCTCTCCGCTGTTTGTTCAGCATAATGACAATGGATACTATTCTCATTGGGCAGCGCTTCGCCCATACCGTTTACCGGAATCGTATGCCTCTCGTGCGTTGTGTATTACTGAGCGTTTTCCCAAGATGAACAATCTAACCAAGATAGCATTAAGCGGAGCTTCTCGCTTCCTTGTCTTTTCCAATTCGCCCGACAAGGATATTGCGTGTCTACGTATACAGCCGGATGATGTCTTGGTTCTTTTGAATCGAGCCGTTGACGATGCTTCGTTGCGCAAAATGCCTAATAGAAAGGTTCTTATTGCTCGTGGTAATGCAGACCGTAAGGGAGAATGGTTTCTACCTTGGGGATTGGAGAAATCCGTGTTTTCTATGTATGACGATGTATTGTTGTTAAGCGATAATGCCTTGGCTCAGGAACGCTTGTGGTATCGAGTGTACAGGAATGAAACCGATGGATCATTCCCAACAACAGGCTGGATTGCGTACAAGATTTTGACTGATGATTTTCCTGATTCGGAGGTGGTCTTGGTGGATTTTAACCCTGGTGATGATGTAGGAACATACAAGTGGCCAAAACATGCTTGGAACTATGAGGCTGAGTATTACAAAACACACAGAGTAAAGCTACTGGCGATAAGTGTGTAAGTTGTTGAAAATAAATGCAAAAAAGTGAAAGAAAAAGTAAAAAAGTCCTTGCATATTGTGCGCAATCTGCTATACTTTCACCATAGATAAAAGGCTAACGCTTAACATATTAAATAACCATGAGCAACACCGCTAACAACACCGCCGACAGCAACCTGAAGTCCAGCGTCCTCTCCAACTACAGGTACCACTTCGTAAGCTTCTTAAAAGGGATGGACAAGCTGAATGAATACATAAGCCAGTTGGAAGCCATCGATAAACGCGAGGAATTAACCAAAGGGCTTATGAGCCAGCTGGATAATGAAAGCGCAGCATACCTTGGTAAGGATTTTGAGTTTGAGCGTGACTGCGCCCATGCCAACATCGAGGACCAGCAATTCTTCTTGGCAAAGAAGTGTGAAAAATTGATTGTAGCAGCAGCCAAGATGGAGGAAATCGGGCTACCCGTCGCGGAAAGTGTCATTACCATGGCCAAGGTTTTCATCAACGCCTAACTCCATACCAACAATGAGCATAAGCATTACTACAGTATACCACAACAAGGCAGGAGAAATCGTAAGCTGCTGGGAAGTTGCAGAAAGCGTAACGTACCACACCATCTGCACCAACGAGCTAGCAGATAAAGCCGAGGCTGAGTTGGTAGCTTTGGCACACACGTTCGCTGAGAAGCACTACAAAGAAGTTCAAAAAGAGAACTACACGGTTCGTGGAGCAAAGCTGCCTAACGGAACCTATTACATGCAGACAAAAGTCTGGAAATCTTAACCCAATTACAACTGATTCCGGTATCCTAACCTGCCGGAATCAGTTGTTGTGTATGGTAGTGTAAGTTGTTGAAAATTAGTGTAAAAAGACGAAAGAAAAAGTAAAAAAGTCCTTGCATATTGTGCGCAATTTGCTATACTTTCACCATAGACAAAAGACTAATGCTTAACATATTACATAGCCATGAGTAAGTCATCCGCAGCAACCGACATGAACGAGCTGAAGCGTAACAGTATCGCCCGCGAGTATAAGTACCAGCTCCTGAGCTTCCTGCACGAGTACGAGACGATGGAACAGTACGAGCATCAGAAAGCAGCCCTCCTGCGCCGTGCAGAATACAGCACGGAGCTCCTGCATATCCTCGACCCGCGCAGTGCCGTAGAAGTGATGGAGGATTTCAAAGCCGAAAATGAGCGTATCAAAGACCGCATCAACGAGCAGAAGCGAATCCTGAAGTATAAGGCTAACAAGCTGATGGAAGCCGTGCAGCACATGAATGAAATGGATATTCAAGTTTCCAGCCCTGCATTGACCGTTGCCAAGAAGTTTATCAACGCCTAACTCCGAAGAATCATGAACGAACAGGAACGCAAAGAGAAAGCCATCCGCGAGTATGACGAGGAATACGCCAAGTTCAGCGCAGAGTTTGAGCGAGGCTCGGAAGCCATCAGCAAGTGGATGGAGTACAGCAACACCGACCCGGAAAAGGCTCAACACTACAAGGCAATCCTTGACGAGACGGTCGCTAACCAGAATGCCATGGCAGAACGATTTATCGAAGTATGCGGCGCGGCATACTACTATGGCCACAGCGTTGACATGATGCTCTGGCAGTACGCAGTAAAGGCTCTATACTATCTCCGCACGAAAATCTAACCATCCTCTACGACCATGATTAACGCAAGCAAAGAAGAAATCCGCAAGGCACTCGAAGCTAAGGGTGCAGAGTTCCGAGCATCCCTCGACAAGACGATGGAAGTGCTGGATAAGTACCAAGACGCCATCGAGAACGAGCGCAATAAGTCGAAGTTCAAGAAAGCACAGGATGAGTACATCCGCAATATCTCCAAGCTCGCCCCGCAGAACGAGCGGCTGAGTCTGGAGTTCAGCAAGCTGGCCGGGCTTGCGCTGTACCACGAATTGCCGGTGGACGAGAAAACGCTGAGCCTCGCGCTGAAATACGTGAACCGCCGACACGCGAAATAACCGGAATCCCGGTATTCAGCCCCAAGGGAGCCGCTACCACGCCGCTCCCATTTTTTTGACATGCCGCCATGGGGTATGAACATCTACATCAATCCAGAAAAATCTCCGGCGGCCATTCAAGGGAAAATCGGCGGCACTCCAATCACATCATTGCGTTTCAAACGTGGCGCAAACATCAATCTTTCTGTCATCGTGCTGGGCTGCGATGCTGCTCGGAATCTGCGCTTTGGTATAAAGGCAAAAGATGGGTATGAAGGAGAAATGTTGGCGTATGCAGAATCCGATAATGGTGTGACCTCTCAAGATGGTACGCAGTTTGCCTTATCATTGTCTGTTAGCAGCGTTGCTTTGAACAAGGCGTTCAAGGTAGGTTCAGGGAACGCGTCCACAGTATCCTCAATAGCTGCTGTTTCCGAGTTCGCATGGCAGGAAAATGGGGTAGAGCGTATCTCCGACACCATCAACACGACTCTGCTCAACGATATTATCCGACTGGCCACGGATGCACCCACAGCCGCAGCAGGGGAATATCCCGCGCCGGATCTAGTGGCCACTAAGTCATGGGTGAACGGCAAACAAGCTACCGCTGATACCGCAGGGTTCGTTATATTGGGAACTGATGAGACGATTTCCGGCAAGCAAGTGCGCCCAGTAGGCAAAGACGCTAACGGCGGTCTGGCGGTCGATGTTTCCGGTACTTCCGCTTATGAGATTGCCGTGGCTAATGGCTTTTCCGGCTCGGAAGCCGCATGGCTTGAATCGCTCAAAGGTGAGCGCGGTTCGAAAGGGGAAACTGGCGACCAAGGCGCGAGTGGCGCTTCGGCTTATGAGCTATGGTTGGAAGAAGGTAATGCAGGCGACAAAAAGGACTTCTTTGCCGATTTGGGTACGTCTGCCTTAACAACCTTGTATGAATCGCCATCCGGTACAGCAATCGATAACGCTAACGTGTATGGCTTCGGCATGGTCATGAAAAACAGAGGGCGAGTTCTTGCTCTTTCCACGCAATGTCGAAGCGGCGGTACCCCGGCTCCTGCCAATACGGATATTCTGGTCAAGGTCTGGATAAAGGATAACAGCGGAAACAAAACCCTACTTGCCACCAGTACGAACTATCAGCAGCATAGCGTAGGGGAGACCATGCGCTGGGTGTTTGACCCATTTGAGGTAGAAGCCGGGGATATGTTGCTGGTTACATTCCATACCAGCGATTATGCCGATGGCACTCAATATGCGGTAGGACACCAATGCTGCTTTGCCGTAACTCGAACTACTGAAGCAGAAAGTGGTTGCTTAGGAGGCAATGGACAATGGCAGTATACCAACCTGATTCCGGTGCATACCTGGGAGCTGCAGGTTCGCCATGCGTACGACACCATCTCCCACTTGTCTGCCGAAGAACACGCAGGACTCATTCAACTTCTCGCCCGCAAGGATGCCTTGCTGGCACTTCTTAACACCTAACCATCACCATAAATTTATGACTAATTCCTTTGTAACAGGCGGCATCGTGGTCGCCAATGCCTTAGCTGTCGTGAGCTTGGCATCAGCCGAAATCAACCCGATTATCGAGTACATCCAGAATGGTGCCTCTGTGGGTGCCATCATGGGTATCTTCCTTTGGCGCGAAATGAAGCGAGCTGAACGATACGAACACCTCTACGACCAAGAGCGCAAGCTGCGACTCGAAGCCGAGAATAAGTGTGCGAATTGTCCGTTCGTGAAACGCGCGCACGAGGAGTTTATGGATAAGCGAGTTGATGAGCAAAAATGACATCGTTAAGCATTGAAAATAAGTATAAAAAGATGCAAGGAAAAGTAAAAAAGTCCTTGCATCTTGTGCTTAATATGCTATACTGTAACCATAGAGCAAAGCGCTAAGTAGCAATGAATAACGAGTATATAGACAAACTGAAAGCCTACGGCATTAACCCCGCCGACTACGATGAGTTCGAGATGGAGGAAATCGCCGACTCCCTGAACACCTACGAAGAAAACAAGGCATACGCCGACAGCTACCGCAAGGAGCTGGAAACCGGGGCTGAATCAGACAAAAGCTACCACGAGTTCCTACAGGGGATGGCCGACCGCGAAATCATCAGCCTGTATGAAAATTACGGCATCGTGACCAACATCAAAATCGAGGGCTGGGAACCCGCCTCCCGTTAAGGGAGGCGACATAGAAAGATACCAATGAACACACCATCCATAAAAAGAGGCGACATAGTCCGCATCAAACACGAATGGCTGAATCCGGGGGAGACCGGAGACGAACTATACCTTGTATTAGAAGAATGCGGTATCAACCGCATTCTGATACAAGCCCTTAACACCGGGCTCCCACTGGCACCGACAAGCGTAGTCAATATCGACTGGGTAATTTTCCATACCAACATCAACAACCATTAACCACAACACTAACCATGAACGTATACATCGAAGCAAGCTTCACCATCAAATGCACAGGTGAGCACAAGACGATAGAAGTCAAGATTAACGAAGACCTCATCCCCTGGGGCGTACACCAGTTCCTCGAACGCCGCTATGGAAAAATCACTGAGCTAAGCTTCCATTTCACGCGAGAGGCAGAGGATTAAACCGTCCACTCAGAACGGTGTATCGCGAGCTGCCAACTAAAAGTTGACAGCTCTTTTATATTGAAATTAAGGCAATAGTGGAGGATGTGACGTGCTTGGATAGGAATGCTTCCACTTCACTCGAGTAAAGGCATAACATCACCTGAACAGCCTACAAACAACAAGGAATCACCAGAGTTCATCTGGTGATTCCTTGTTCTGCTATTTATCGTTTTATGGGGGTTAGATCTTCGCAGTTGAAAGAACCTTCAGGATATTCAAATATTGAGCCATTTACATCAAAAGATTTGCCGCATTTGTCGCAAATCAAATCTTCTGCTTCAATGACATATTGAGTTTCTGCTCCCATAGACCTTTCTTCGCTTGATGTGCTTACGACAAAACCTTCAAAGTCGATGGTATTGCCGTGGGCACAGTGAGGACATGCTGTAGTATGCGTAAACATAATTTTCTATTGTTTAATTCATTAGTCATTCTAACACTTTTTTATGATTCGTCAACTGAGAAATGGAGAAATTGTCTGATTAGTAGTACAAAACTTTACTTACTTCATTTAGCAATTGTCTCGCTCAAGATAATTAAAATAAATGTCTCTGCGAGGCATCTAAAAGTATAAGAAGGTAAATATTAGAGCCTAGAAAGATTTGTAATATATTAGTTCTTCATTTTGTTATATATTGTTGACATCATGTCCTAGTAATCTCACAAAAGTCTTATGTTAAACATATTTTGCGTTTTGCTGAAAAAATGTTTGATGTAGTTCATCCTGAGAAGAGGTTGCAATGGCTAAATGATTATTGAGTATCAACGAGTGCAATGAGTTCGAACCCCTTTATGTAGATAGAATGGGCGTCTCGAAGTGCAGAGTGCGGGGGAGTGCAAAAGGCTGTAGGGACATGCCTACTATAATGTAAAATCACCCAAAAACTCGTTACAACGTATGCAACGGAGTGCGGGTTAAGTGGCGAAAATTAAGCAGGTTACAAATAAAAATCGCGGGCGTTATCTCTTATCGAAATAACGCCCGCGAAGGGTGGATGATGGGATTCGAACCCACGACACCCGGAATCACAATCCGGTGCTCTAACCGCTGAACTACATCCACCATGTTTTGCAGCTCAAGGTTGCGGGAGCATTATACAGAAAGAGCGAGAGGAATGCAAGACTAAATTTAAAGAAAAGTGTAATTTTTGTGATTTTTTTAGGAATTTTTGAGGGAATGGAGGAGGGTGAGGGCCTGGTGGAGGGGGGCAACATCGTGCACGCGGTGGAGATTGGCGCCGTTTTGGGCAGCGAGCAGGCTCATGGAGACGGTGGGGAGGGGGGAGTTTTTTGCGAGTTCGGGGGTATTCAGGATGTCGCCGAGGAAGCGTTTGCGGGATAGTGCCATGAGCAGGGGGCGGTTGGCTACGCGCAGGGCGCTTAGGTGACGAATGAGGGCAAGGTTGTGCTCTGTTGTTTTGCCGAAGCCGATGCCGGGGTCCAGGCAGATGCGCTCGGGAGAGATGCCGGCGGCTTGTGCCATGGCGAGGCGTTGTTCAAAAAAGGCGCGCACCTCTGCCACCACATCTGTGTACGTGGGGGCAATTTGCATGGTTTGCGGGGTGCCTTGCATGTGCATAAGGATGATGCCGCAGGGGTGAGCAGCGCAGAGGGTGCGCATTTCTGCAGAGGCAAGCCCGGTGATGTCGTTGATGATATCTGCCCCCGCTGCGAGGGCTGCTGCAGCTACGGAGGTGGTGCGGGTATCTATGGAGAGCAGGGCGTGCGGGAACTCTTGGCGCAGGGATGCGATGACGGGGACTGTGCGGCGTTCTTCTTCTGCCGCATCTACGGGGGTGGCACCGGGGCGGGTGGATTCGCCGCCAATGTCGATGATATGGGCGCCGTCTTGCAGCATACGGCGTGCGTGTTCTATGGCTGCGGTAATGGTGGTGTGCTGTCCGCCGTCGGAGAAAGAATCGGGTGTGACATTGAGAATGCCCATGATACCGCCGGCGGCGGGTATATGCCAAAGTTGGTTACGCAGTTGCCAAGTGTTCATGACTGCTGTATGAATAAATCATTGAGTATTAACCAAAAAACCGCTCGTAAAGAGCGGTTTTTTGCGATTGCGGGAATAGGATTTGAACCTATGACCTTCAGGTTATGAGCCTGACGAGCTACCGAGCTGCTCTATCCCGCGATTTTTAGCGGCCTCTGGTGAGGACGGGGGTATTTTACTTGTTTTGGGGGAAGAAGTCAAGCTTTTTTCTGAGAAAATTGATTTTTTCTTCAAAAAGGTGTAAATTTTCGGGGTTTTGAGCGAGGGAAAGTAGGCCTTCTGCATCATCAGAGCCATATTCTGCGGCGTTTTCGAGCCAGCCGAGGGCGAGTTCGCGGTTGCGAGGTACGCCGAATCCATCATAAAAGCAGAGGAACATGAGCTCTGCTGCTTGCGGTGAGCCCTGCATGGCGGCGTAGCGAATTTCATCTACGGCTTTGGTGGGGGCGGGGGCGGTGCCGAGGCCGTTGGCATAGAGGTGCGCGAGCAGAAGCTGGGCGCGGAAGTTGTCGCGGTCGGATGCGATTTTAAGGTATTTGATGGCGGTGGATAGGTTTTGAGGGGCGCCTTTGCCGGTGATGTAGCAGCGGGCGAGCAAGGCAGGGGCGTTGCGATTGCCTGCCTCGGTAGCGCTTTCCAGCCAATGGATGGCTTGTTGCTTTTGCTGCGGGGTAGCGGTGGTATCCTCTATAATGATGGACGCGTAGCGGTATTGTGCCACGGGGTTGCCTTGCGCCGCTTGGTGCGCAAGCATTTGGGGGCTATTGCAGGCGGTCAGCAGCCAGAATGCTGCCGCCGGTGCTAAGCATGTGCGGAGGCGGCTCATGAGGACGGGAGGAAGTAGGCGCGCTGGCGGGGGGTGATGTTGAGCCCCAGTTTTTCCATGGTGGCGAGGAAGTCCTCCCACACGGCACGTTTGGCGGTGGGGGTATCGTTGCGCAGCAGGTAGCTGGGGTGGTAGGTAACGCGCACGGGGATGCCTTGGCATTCAAACCATTTGCCGCGTAATGATGATACCGAGGCGGCGGAGCCCAGCAATCCCTTGGCGGCGGTGCCACCCAGGCATATAATGCAGGTGGGGCGTATGGCGCGAATCTCTGCCATGATGAGGGGGAGGCAGGCTGCAATTTCTTCATCGCTAGGGGGGCGATTGCTGATGCCTTGGTTGGCCCCCATGGCGGGGCGGAACTTGCAGATGTTGGAGATGTAGACTTCTTCGCGGGGCAGATTGGCGGCGGCGAGTATTTGGTTGAGCTTTTGCCCGGCGCGGCCGACAAAGGGCTCTTGTAGGCGCTCTTCGTCGTAGCCTGGGGCTTCGCCCACCAGCATGAGGCGCGCATGTGGGTTGCCGGTGGCAAATACCATGGTGTCTCTCAGGGTGCCGAGGGTGCGTGCGGGGTTCCAATTTTGGGCACGCATTTGCAGGTAGGCAAGCTTTTCTTCTACGGTGTTTGGGGCGGCGGGCGCAGGTGTGGCCGGTGTTGGGGCCGGCTCTGCCTCGGGGGCCGGCTGTTGCGGTGGTTGTGGGGCAGTTGGCCGGCGGGCGGCGAGCATCCAATTACGCAGAATGCTGCGGGCAGAGGCATCCAGCGCGAGCTGCGTTTGCCCATCTTCCATGAGATGGGTAAGCGTTTCTACGGTAAGCTCACGCAACGAAGGCATGCGGTGTTTAATGTTTGATTTGCGGGGTGGGTGCGGGGGCGCCGGTAAGTTTGCGCACCATGGCTTCTACGCCGATGCATACCTCTGCAAACTCGCGGTAGTCAAGCTTATCTGCGGTGTCGCTGGTTTCGTGGTAGTCATCGCAGCGCATGTAGGCGGTGTCTGTAATGGCAAAGGAGGGGATGCCTTCTTTCATGTATGAGCAGTCATCAGACCACGCAATGCCGCGTGTAAGATACCCGAATACAACGGAGCGCACGGGGAAGCGGGAGACAGAGGCGAAGGTTTCTGCACAGCTGCGGGAGTATGCCTTGCCGCTGAAGGTGCTCATAAAGGCTACGTAGTCACAGCGGTCGAGAATGCCGACGAGTGAGCCGGCCACGGCACTGCGGCGTTTTTTGTTGCTGCGCGGGGAATAGATGCCCATGCTCTCGGTGGTGAACATGCCCATGATGTTCTCTTTGCCTAATTCTTTGACAATGCGGCGTGCGTGTTGGCGAGAGCCCATTTCATCCGTCTGGAAGAAGGGTGCTTCCTCGTTGGCGTAGGCCACAAAGATGATGCCGTTGCGGGTGGGTACGTTGCGTAATTGCTTGGCTAAGTAGAGCATGGCGGCCACGCCCGAGGCGTTGTCGTTGGCGCCGGGGGTGCCGGTTTTACCCTCGATGACCGGGCCGTGCACGTTCCATTTCTTCATGCCCACGCGTGTGTCGTAGTGCGCGCCGATGATGAGCCAAGGGGCGGTGGGGTCCGTACCGGGTTTGCGGGCCTCAATATTGTAAGCCGTTTTGCCTGCGGCAGATTTGTATTCCTCGCGGTCGGGAATGGTGTAGGGTTGTTTTTCTACGGTGTAGCCGTAGCTTTGCAACTCATTTACAATGTAGTCTGCGGCGCGGTCATAAGCGGGTTGGTGGTAGTGGTTGCGCTCGCCGATGGTTTCTGCCAGCATGTAAACATGGCTACGCAGCACTTGCTCCGTTTCTTTTGTTTGGGGGATGCTGCCATCGCCTGTGGGTTGAAATAATTGGGTGCATGCTTGGAGCAGCAGGGCGAGGGGGGCTAAAACGCGCAGTAAACTCATGGCTCGCATTATAATGAAAAGTTATGCTGTTTGCAAGCTGTGAGTGTGTAATGTTATATTTTTAGGCTCCGTATCTAACACAATCCTCGCAATCGGGGGCAAAGAGAAACCGCCGTGCAGTGATGCACGGCGGTTGAAAGCGGATTGCTTTGAGAGGCTAATTACTTCTTGAAGTTTACCTGAATGTGCATACGAGCCTCGCCGTTCTGAGAGGTGTAGGCGGCGTTGATGCTGTCTACATACTCGGCTACGGCTTCTGCGGCCTCTGCGGCATCATTGAAGTTCTCTGCACGGCGCTCTGCAGCACTGGGCTCGCGGTAGTGGTAAGAGTAAATCTCTTCCTCATCAAATTCCTCTTCGTCCACGTAATCTGCGTCTTCGTCGAACTCTTCATCGAAGTCTTCCTCGTCTGCAGCTACTACAACTACGGGAGCAGGTGTAGCTTTGGCGGGATTCTTGGCGGCCTCTGCCTCTGCGCGGTCTGCCATATCGTCAGCAACGCTGCGAAGCGTGGTTGCAAGCGGAGCGAACTTGATGGTGCAAACGGCACCGGGGAACTCGAGCGTGCCGGTGGCGGTTTCTGCAATTTCTGCGTTGAGTTTAGCGGAAGAGCCGACAACGAATGCAGAGTCGCTTACCGTAAGGTTGGGTACAAAGTCCTCAGTAAACCAGGGCAGCACAATGCTGTAGCTGGTGGCGCTGCCGGCCATCTTGGGAGCGATGGGCAGCATTTGCACAACGGCGGGGTCATAGCCTACTTTTTGTGCCACATTGCCGGCAACGGAAAGCAGGGCATCCCAACCTTCGCTGAGTTTGGAGCGGTCGCTCACACCGGAGTAGAAAGCAATGCGGGGGAATGCTGTGGTGTTACCGAGCTTACCACCGAGGCAGGTCGGCATGGTGGCCTGGTTGTCCACAACCAAGGCAAAGCTGTTGTCTAAGCCGGAGGTAATGGTGCCGAGCGCCTCTACTGCTTGTTTGGCATCGGGCAAGAATGCCTTTACAGCAGCCATTTCCATGGTAAAGGTGCGTCTTTCGTTCTCGGGAGCGATGGCGATTACACCTTCTGCAATGTCCATGCCTGCATCAATAAGTGTATTGAGGTGCGGGAGTTTGCAGGTTTCGGGGTAAGCAGATTCAAAGTAGATGATGGTGTTGGGATCTGCAGCCTTGTTAAGGAGGCTGAGTTTAGCCGGTTTTGCGGCGTTGCCCAAGTTGTCGCAAGACAAGTCAGCATTAATGCACTTATCATTCCAGCTTACGAAACCGGTGGTGGGCATGGTAGATGTACCGGAGGTGAGGTTGGTCCATACATCAATAAAGGTACCCATTGCAGTTGCTGCTTTGGTAAAGGTGTTTTGCTTGCTGTCGCCCTTGGCTGCGAGAGCCGTGAACATGTTTTGCACAACCTTACCTACTTGAGTAACGTCTTCGCTGTTGTATTGGGTGTAAGAGTTGCAGGTGGCGGCATCTGCGTAGAATGCAAGGTGCAGCCCATTGTTGAGCTTAGCATCAGCCTTGGCGAGCTTATCTGTGCCGAGAATGGACTCCTCGGGGGTGGCTGCGGTGTTGATGTCTGCCGGGTCTTCACAAACAACGGAGATGATGGTGTCGCCCTCGAGCTTGAAGAGAACGTAGAGGCTGCGCTTCACTGCCTCTTGCATAAATGCTACCTCAAATTCATCGCTCCAAGGGTTGGGCTCTGCGGCCTCTGCCGGAATCTGAAGCTTGATACCGCGGAATCCATCAATGGTGACAAACTCCATGCTATCGTCATAGGACGCTTCTTCAGCAATTTCTGCGGTCAACATTTCGTACCACTCTGCAATCATGGGCTCGTAGCCGGGGTTGGCTACCAATACGCCGTATACAGGGGCGATTTTACCCTGTGCAAGCAGAGCCTTAAAGGTTTCCATATTGGCAGCAAGAGCTTTATCAACCTCTGCGGAGAGCGTGTCTTTGTACTCCGGGGCTGTGCCGGCAACAATGTGTTTCAGGGCAGAGAGCATATCCTCTGCGTTGCAAGAGAGGTACAAGCGCATGATGGAGGTAATCATGGCTGCAGAACCTTTACCGCCGGCAATGGCAACGCTGTTGATGGCTCGTACTTCATCCGGCATATCTGCGTAATCTTCGTCATCGATTGCACCCATAGCATGCAGGTGGTCGATAAAGCCGGGGATGTTGGTGAAGGTAAAGCAAGATTCGCAATCTGCGGACAGTACAGCCAAAGCGGGCATGGCTTCTGCTCTTTGAGCAGCAGTGGCTGTTACCGTGGAGGGGGCCGTCAGGGCTGTGTATATCTCAGCAGGCTGCTGGGCAAATACAGGCCCGGCTACCGTAGCTGCCATTAACATGAGGGTGGTACGTATATTCATAGCAACCTTACTTTAGCAAAATATATGGCGGTGTAAAGTCAAAAAAACGTAAATAATTTAAAACCGACACAAAAAATAACAGGCGATGCCGCGATGGGGGCATCACCTGTTATAATTTAAGGATTGAACTTGGCGCGTTTATTTCTCGCAGTAGCCACGTACGGCAGCAGCAATGCGGGCAGATACGTCCTCGGGCTCGCCTTCTTCCACTACGTCAATCTGAACAACCTTGCCTTGGGCACGGTAGTGTTCTACCACGGGCACGGTAAGGGTCTCGTAGTCTTTGCGGCGCTTGGCGAAAGCCTCGGGGTTGTCGTCGGTGCGCACAATCATGGCGCCACCGCACTTGGGGCAAACTTCTTCACCATTGCGGGTGGTTTCACCGCAAGCGGGGCAGGCTTTGCGCTTGAGCATGCGAGCCTCGATAAGCTCTGCTGCAACATTAAGGTACACAACGATGTCAACACCTAAGCCCATAGCTGTGAGGTTGGCGTCAAGTGTTTCTGCCTGTGCAACGGTGCGGGGATAGCCATCGAGCAGGCAACCGCAATCCTTGTTCTCGCCCAACCACTTGGCCACAATGCCGTTTACCACTTCATCGGGTACGAACATGGCGGCATCCATGTACTTCTTGGCCTCCAGACCCAGCTCGGAGCCTGCTGCAATTTCTGCACGCAGAAGGGCACCGGTGCTCAGCGGCTTCAGGCCATAAGTCTCAGAAAGGAAAGAAGACTGCGTGCCCTTGCCGGATGCAGGGGCGCCTACAAGTACGAATCGCTTGAGTGTTTTCATTTTCTTGTATAAGCGTTATTGGCTGCATTTATCAGCAGCCTGCGCTCTCATTATGCCTGTTTTGCTCAAAATTGCAAGCTAAAACGTAAAGCTTGGTTCACTTTTGTATTTTTCTGCTTTGAATGCGGCACATTTTGATGACCTGTGCAAACGAAAAATCTCGGGTGAGCATGGCTGCCAGAATAGGGTCTTCTTGCGGTAATTGGGTGACATTGGCAAAGTTTTGCGGTGCCGTAATTCTGGTAAAAATAATGTGCTTGATACTGTTTAAGGGTACACTTTTTGTGCCGTAGCCGTCCGGCATATTAGCAGACCAATAACGCAGGTAGATGTTGCCGTTTTTCTTTTCTGTGCCCAGATACACAACGAGGTGTCCGCGTTCTTTGCGCCCAATCTCGGGGGTCCAGAATATTTTCAGGAAGTCGCCCGGGCGGGCAAGTGCAATATCAGTAAAATTGACACCTGCGCCTACATCTGCCACCAGTTTGGCAAAACCGGGGCCATTGGCATTGGCGCGTCCCCACACTCCGTGACCATCTGCTTGGTTTTCAGTCACATTAAATTGTTGCCAAGCGCCGGCGGGAAGTTTGTAACCGGTGTGTTGCTCCCATTTTTGCAATGCTTGTAAGAGAACCAAGTAACAAGCTGCGGAGCAGAACGACGGGCGTGCGTTTTGCGGGGAAACGCAGAGCGTTTGCGTAGCGGTATCCCATCGTACAACATTGCCGGCCAAATGATTGACGGTTTCGGGGGTGGCTGAGTAGCCGCCGCCGATGGGCATTTTGTTTTGGATGACCCAGAGAACAAACGGAGAAAAATCTACTTGCGATGCCTGCCGAGAGTTAGCTGCTTGCTTATGTTTTGCCGCAGTAGAGAAATCTCTTGTTTTGAGTTGGGTCGTAGTGCGCTTGGCCTCGGCATAGGTCGTGGCGGGTATGGCAAGAGCTAAGAGAAGATAGCGGAGCAGGTGGGTCATGCGGTTTTAGGGTGTTGTTTGTTGTGTTCTGCGCGTGCAAAAAGGATACACAGCTCATACAGCGCGTACATGGGCAGAGCCATCAGCAGCATGGTGCCGGGGTCGGGCGCCGGTGCCAGCACCAAGGCCACGCCGAAACAGGCAATAAGGGCATATCCCCTTGTGCTTTTCATGCCCATATAGTTAAGAATGCCGAGTTTGATGAGCGGTATTACGATAACGGGTAATTCAAAAATAACCCCGAAGATGAAGATGAGCTTTATGGCAAAGGTGAGGTAGTAGCCAATTCTCCAATCGTTTTCTATGCCCATACTTATGGAGTAATTGTAAAAGAAGCCCAGCACCCTGGGTAACACTCCCCAATAGGCGAAAGCACCACCCGCTATGAAAAGGAGGAATCCCCATGCCATGCTTTTATATAGTATGCGCCGCTCATGCTCATGGAGCCCCGGTACTATAAATTGCAGTAAAAACAGCATGAGCAGAGGGAATGATAAAATAATGCCGGCAAAAAAAGCCAGCTGAACAGAAAGCATGAAGGCTTCTCCCGGTTGGAAGGCTCCCATCATATTTTCTCCGGTGGAGGGGGTATCCGGGGTATCCGGGTGCAGAGATACCCCGCTGTGCAGCAAGGCCAAGGCCAGTTGTTGTTCTGCCTGTGGCGTGGCGTGTTGCAACCAATTTTCCTGTTTCTCTTGCGGCAGAGTACGGGCTGCCTTAAGCAGGGGAATTAATTGAGCGAGTTTCTGCACCTGTTCTTCTTGGGTAGCCCTTAAGGAGTCTGCCGCAGGTGTCGGTAAGTCTGAGCTAACGTTTGCCAGTATTTTTGCTTGCTCCCAGTGTTGAATATCAACCCCTGCCGGCAGGAGTGCGGAGTCATGCTTCTCCCTCATGTTTTCTGCCGGATAGCGCAAGAAATCCATAATCTCTTCCGAGAACCCAAAGCAGAGTACCATGGCAACAAATACCGTGACGAGCATGCGTATGACGGTGCGGCGTAAGGATTCCAAATGGTCTAATACGCTCATGTAGCCCTCCGGGTTATCGGGCTTTATTTGCATGTGCTCACGTGCCTTGAAAATTTGCTTGAGAAAGAACATTGGCCGTGAGTTATTGGTAAATGTCTATACCCATTTTTGCCAAATCGGTCAGTGAGACGGCGCAGGGATCCGGCGCTACCCAATGGCCGGGGGATATTTCAATGGGGGTTAAATCCATTCCCAACGTAGCTTCGAGATACGGGTGATTGATGCGACGGCCGAATGCACTGCCGGGGGGCGGGTCTATGGGGGAGGGAACGTCCCCGGGCAACACCGGTGTATAATCTCGCTGCGAGGGGTCGGGTTTCGGTATGGCTGATAACAATGCCTTCGAGTATGCGTGGTGCGGGTTGTAGTACATGGCATCTGCCCCGCCCATTTCCACTATCTTACCCATGTACATAACCGCAACGCGGTCCGATACATGCCGCACGACGGATAAATCGTGAGAGATGAATAGGTATGCGAGCCGCAGTTCTTTCTGTAAGTCCAGCAGTAGATTCAGAACTTGAGATTGAACGGAAACGTCCAGAGCGCTGACGGGTTCGTCCAATATGAGAAGCTGCGGTTTTTGAGCCAACGCACGCGCAATGCCTATTCTCTGGCGCTGGCCACCTGAAAACTCGTGCGGGAACTTGTCGGCATCCGTCTTGGCAAGCCCTACCATATCGAGCAGCTCATTGACTCGTTTACGGCGGTCTGTACGAGTGCCTATCCCTTGTATATTCAGGGGTTCTGCAATAATATGCCGCACATCCATTCGCGGGTCTAATGAGCCGGCCGGGTCTTGGAACACCATCTGCACTTTTCGGCGTATGCGCCGCAGTGTCCATTGCGCGCGGTGGGTAATATCTTTGCCCATGAGCTTGATTTTACCGTCGGTGGGCTCCAGAAGTCGTACAATGCAGCGCCCCAGCGTACTTTTGCCGCAACCGCTTTCACCCACAAGGCCCAAGGTTTCTCCGGGAGAAATGCTGAAGGAAACGTTATCTACGGCTTTGACTACCCCCTTTTTGCGCGAGAAAATACCACCACGCACCGGAAAGTGCATGCTGAGGTGAGATACTTCCAAAACTGTGCTCATGGTTCAGATGGTGTCAACACTCTTACTCTACCATGAAGCAGCTTGCCCTGCAAGCGCTAAATTCAGCCTTGCAGGGCAAATGTAGGTTAGCGTATGGGCATTACGCTGTAATTACCCTCCGGTGCAGGCGGGCAGGACGGAACCTTGGCGGCGGTTTCGTCTTTTTCAATGTGAGTTACAGGACGGAACGGCTCGCTGAGGTTACCGATTTCGCCGTAATAATGCTTTTGCGTGAAGCGAACTTTGTCTCCGACTTTGAGGTTGCCGATGAAGTTGTGGACGGCCTCGTCGTCTTGGCCCGGGGTGGGGTTTTTGATGTCAACCATAACAATGCTGCCGGGGGCATAGGCCTCATCACCGTATTTAGAGGAACTCTCGTATTTCAGGTTTTTGAGGACACGGAAGCGTGCTACCTCCGTGGCGTGATTGCAGTTATCAGGGCAGTCTGCCGTGCGATGACGGCAGGGAATTTTGACGGTGCCGAGGTAGTGGGCCTCTACAGAGTTGGAGGCGAGAAGCTCTGCGTTTTCCGGCAGCGGGGAAGCAAGGAGTGCTGGTGCGACTGCGGACAGGAGGAACAGGATGTGTTTGCTGATATACATGTTTGTTTGGTGTGTTTGTTTGAAAAATATACCCTTTCATCTGTGATAATGCAGTGAGTTTGCAAAACCGCGAAAAAAATGTAATTTTTTTTTAATAACCGGCAATTCTGCATCGGTTGACGCAAAAAATAGGCATATGGCAGTACTTTGTGCGCGACAAAACGCGTATATTCGTATATAATGTGGGCGCCTTATTAATAAGGGCATAACCTTATTTTTCTATCGAAATCATGAAACTGAGAATAGCAGTACAGTCAAAGGGGCGATTGAATGAAGACACCATGGAGTTGCTGGCAGAGGCCGGTATTAAGGTGAGTTCCTCCAAGCGCACTTTGTTGGTAGCGGCTCGTAAGTTCCCGATGGAGGTTCTTTACCTGCGAGATGATGATATCCCCGAGACCGTGACCGATGGTGTGGCCGATATCGGCGTGGTGGGGCTCAACGAGTATTTGGAGCGTGAAGGCGATGCAGAAATTGTTAAGAAGCTCGGCTTCGGTGGTTGCCGCCTGAGTATTGCTATTCCGAAAGAGCATGAATACAATGGTCCCCAATGGCTGGAAGGCCGTAAGATTGCTACCTCATATCCCGGCATTTTGCGCCGCTGGCTCAAGGAGCAGGGGGTGCAGGCCCATATTCACGTGATTACCGGCTCTGTGGAAATTGCCACCGGTATTGGCTTGGCAGATGCTATTTTTGATATTGTGAGCAGCGGTGCTACTCTGGTGAGCAATAACCTTAAAGAAGTGGAGGTAGTGCTTGAGAGTGAGGCGGTATTGATTGCTAACAAGGGCCTTTCCGATGAAAAGAAAGCCATACTTGAGCAGTTAATCTTCCGCATGGATGCCGTGATGACCGCAGCTGATAAGCGCTACGTGCTGATGAATGCACCCCAAGAGTGTGTGGAAAGTATTGTTGCCGTGTTGCCCGGTGTAAAGAGCCCCACCATTATGCCGCTGGCGCAAGAAGGCTGGTGCAGTATTCACACTGTTTTGGATGAACAGTGCTTCTGGGATATTATCGGCCGCCTCAAAGAAGCCGGTGCTCAAGGTATTTTGGTGCTGCCTATTGAGAAGATGATTCTGTAAACCTTTTGTCTGAGATGAATATAGATTTTGAAAAATGCGGAGGTTTGGTGCCGGCCATCATCCAAGATGCCACTAGCGGCAAGGTGTTGATGCTGGGTTATATGAATGCGGAATCCTTTGCCCGCACTCAAGAGACCGGGCGAGTTTGTTTTTATAGCCGCAGCCGCCAATGCCTTTGGACAAAGGGTGAAACCAGCGGTAACTATTTGGAGGTAGTGAGCATTAAGCTTGATTGCGATGCTGACACCTTGCTTATACAAGCTACCCCGCATGGCCCCGTGTGCCATACCGGTGCCGATACGTGCTGGGGAGAAGAAAATGCACCGAATACGCTGCATTTCCTGACTGAGTTGCAAGATTTTATCAACAAACGCCACGAGGAAATGCCGGAGGGCTCGTACACAACCTCTCTTTTCCGAGATGGTGTTAACCGCATGGCTCAGAAAGTAGGCGAAGAGGCATTGGAGGCCTGTATCGAGGCCTGCAACGGCACCAATGAACGCTTGCTTTACGAGGCTTCTGATATGCTGTATCACCTTATTGTGTTGCTCACTTCCAAAGGCTTGCGCATTGAGCAAGTGGTGGAGGAGCTGGCTTCTCGCCACAAGCCCGGTTGGAAAAAGCATTAACGCTTTTTCTCGTTCACCCTGTATGAAAAAGCCGCTCCGTTTATGAACGGAGCGGCTTTTTATCATATACCGTTAAGTTAAAAGCGTATTACTTCTTGCTGTTTTTGCCACTGTTTGCAGCAGGCTGCGGCTTGAAGTGCAGGGTAAAGTTCATCTTGGGATTTTCGATCCAAGAGGAACGGGTCATGACACCGTGAAGATTCCCGTTCTTATCGAAGTTGAGAATCAGTCTGCCATCTGCAGCGTCATAAACTTCTGCGGTGGGTTCATCGGGGTCATATTGACCATCATACAAAATTACATTGACCTTAGAGCTGCCATCTTCTTCTCTGGTTACGCTGCAGCGACCGGTGATGTAGATGCTTGCCTGCGGCAGCTTGGTGTCGTATAAGGCACCATGGAACTGAACTGCATTCTCGTGCAGGGTTGCATCATTAATCTGAATGGTGAGCTCGCCGAAGCGTTCGTCGCGGGTCCACTCACCGGTAAATTTGCATCCCGGGCTGAAGTGTTTGATGCAGAAATCACTCCATTCTTTTTTAGCAGCTGCTTCTTGTGCTGCTTTTTGCTCTTCTTCTTCGCGCTTGAGGTTTTCTTCCAATTTATGAGCACGGCGAGCGGTTAAGAGTGCGCGGGCATCATCTTCTCGCGTTTTATGATATTCCTCGGCTGCTGTTTTGAACTCATCTGCCTTGGCGGCGATAGCGGCTAATCTTGCGGCGATAAACTCTTGGGTCAGAATAGGCGCATCGGCGGTGAGGGAAGATGCCGGGGACAAGAACGAAAGCGGGGCCAGTACGTCATCGGTCTGTATGAGGTTGGTGATATTCCATTTGCCTTCGCTCCAAGTGGCATCCATGGTTAATTCTACCTCAATGCTTGTGCCTTTTTGGTGTGCGAGCTTATAGCAGAAACTCTTGGATAAATCCTCCATCTCATTGTATAACTGCTGCATCGATTCCGGCAAAGGCTTAATCTGGCGATCCTCATCCGTTATCAAAGCCGTTTCTGCACCCAATTCCAATAAGTAAGAGGAATCCGGGCGTTCTACGGATTGGTACAGCTCTAACACTACCTTGCGGGCTTCTGCAAACTCTGTGGGGGCTTCGTTTCGGCTGTACAAATCTTCCGTTATGGTGAGCTTAACCTTGGCGGTAACACGCAAGTTACCGTTTGCTCTGGGCTCTGCATTGATTTCGATACCCTCTTGTTTGAGGAACTTCAACTCACTGATTCTGGGGGTAAACTCAATGGAAACCTCCTCCGGGGTGATAGGCGGCAACGCATACTCATCTGCTGTTGTTTGAATGTTGCCCGGTGTTGCTGCTGCATTTGTTGCTGCAGCATTGGGATCCTGCGGTGCAAATAGGTCATTGTCATCGCATGATGTCAAGGCTGCTATGGCGGATGCTGCTACTGCTACCTGATACAGTTGAGTTTTCATAAGAGCGATATGGTTCGATTACGGCTGACCGAATAGGCTCGGGTCGCGCTGATTTTGCATTAAAAATAACTATTTGTCAAGCATGCATCTTGTAAGTACTGAGATGTATGGATGAAAATTGTTGGCTTTATTTGTTTTCGTTATTATTGTCTTTGTCTTTGTTTTTGAAGAAGCTCCAGTCTGAGATGCCGGGGATTGATGGGAACTCAACCGTACCGAGTCTTGCTCGGAGCAAGAACCAAAGTTTTCGGAAGTTGTTGACACTGTATCGCCGCTCGAATACGCGGAATTCATCAGATTCCATCTTGGTCAGGATATTGCGGTAGATGAGGCTCATTGCCTGGGCGGGAATCAGCGCGTTGCGGTCTTCTACCGTCATCTTTTGGTACAATTCTTCTGCCTCTCCGAAAAACTTTTCTGCAATAGCTGCCTCGTAGGCCAAAAGCTGGCGCACGCGGTAACTGTATTTTTGGTTGCGGATATCATCGTGCGTTACGCCGAAGAACTCCATGTCATCCAAAGGAAGGTAGAAACGGGAATACTTGCGGCAATCTTCTGCAACATCTCTGAGGATATTGACCAGCTGCAGGGCATAGCCCAGTGCAATGGCGTAATCTTTTGCTTGCGGCGATGCCCCCATGACAGTAGCGCTGGTTATACCGACACACCCTGCTACCTTGTATGCATATTCCAGCAATTCTTTGCGTGTTTGGGGTTGTTGAGGATTAATATCGCTGCGACATCCCTCAATCAGTTCGAGCATGGGGGCTGTATTTAAATTGAGACTGCTTACCAGTTGACGAACTTCTGTCTCTATACCGGCTTGCGGTTCTGTTTGGCCGGTAATAACGGCAGCCCAGCGGTTAAGAGCATTGTGGCGTTCTTGCTCATTCATGCCGGGTTCGTCCACAATGTCGTCAATTATGCGGCAAAACGCATAGAATTGTGCCATGTGCATGCGCTTCTCTGCCGGTAAATCCAGCAGGGTAAAGGCTAAGTTTGACTTTGCGTTTTTGGTGATAGAATCTGCTTCTGACATGGTGTGCTTGAGAGAGAAAAATTATTCTATGTTGCCCCAATGGGGGGCAAAAGGCCATACGGTAAATACGGCAGGCCCTAAAATGTTGAACTGACGCACAGGCCCCCAGTAACGAGAGTCTTTAGAATTTGTTGTGTTATCACCCAAGGCTGCGTATTCTCGCGCATTCGGGTCGTCTGCCGGGTTTTTGAGGTGGAAAGCCGGTTTGTCGTCAGATATGGCCATCTGCGAGTATCGCTTGTTTTCAAAAACGTTCTGAATCTTTTTATCTTTTTGAACTTGCTGAGAATCTGTGAGATCTATTTTTAGAATAGGCTTGGAATCTTGGTTGTACCCAACGCTGTTGTAGGGTGCTTGGCATGCAGCTACGCGTTGAATGTAGGGTGCTTGTGCGATTTCTCCGTTGATATAGAGATGCGGTTGTTTGATTTCAAGCGTGTCACCGGGCAACCCGCAAAGTCGTTTGATGAAGTGGCTGGCTTTGCTTTGGTCCGGCATTGCCAGTGGCATATCCGTATTGATGCCACGGGTGTCGAAGACGAAAGTTTCTCCCAACTCCGGTTTGCGGAAGTGGTATGCCATGCGATTGACGATGACCATGTCACCTGCATCAAGACGAGCGCAAATAAGTGTTTCGCCGGCTTTTAACGGACGGAATTTTTTGTTGACCAAAATACCTTTTTTGATAAAGTATTCCGTCAATGCTCCTTCCGCGCAGGGCACTGTCTCTGTTGTGCCATCGCTGAAGGAAATAACCGTACGGGTGAAGAGCAAAAGATGCTGTTCTGTACGCAGGTCAATAATGGTTTTCGGTGAGTCAATTTTAATGTTGACGTATTCGCTGCCGTGAGTTATGGCTTCCATCCAGCGTTGGGGGGCAGAGGGAATGTCTTTTTCCTCAATATCATGGATAGTGATACCATTGAGCGTTGGTTGCATGGAGCCCGTGGGAATGCGGAACGGTTGCAGGTAGTACGTTCTGATACCCAAGAATACAACCATAATCACGAAGAATGATTCAACGATTTCCAAGGCTGCTTCACGGTTAAAACCATCAAGGCCTTCACCGTGGCTTTTTGCTTTTTCCGTAAGTTGAATGACCTCTTGCTTCTTCCAATTCAGAAGAGCCTCGCTGAGACTGTCTTTCAGGGTGTTAATTTGCCGGGCTTTTTCCTCTGAAAGTGTTGTTTTGTTGTAACGATAATAGCGAGTAAGCGCGGTGCGGGCCTCGTGGCCCTTGCGGCGCCAGCCGGGGGTAAACCAAGCAAAACAGGAGTCTACAATTGCGTTGAGAGGCTTGAGGAAGTATCGCATGCTTTTTTCATTCTACACAGTTTGCGCAGAAAGAAAAGCTAAAACTTCGCCATATTATGAGATTTGACCTGCTTTCAGATCAAAAATCAAGGCCTGCGAAACAGACAAGGAGCAGCATGAAAATGGCGGCTGCTATGCGATACCAGCCAAATATGTTCAGACTGTGTTTGTTAAGGTAGCCCACCATCCACTTAACCGCTATGACCGCGCTCGCCCAAGCGGTAATGGTGCCCACTATGAGGATGCCCCAACCGAACTGGTTGACCATGAGGCTGCCGTACTCATATGCGTCATGTACGGTGGCTGCTCCCAAGGTGATAAGTCCTAACAAAAAGCTGAACTCAACGGCTGCCGGTACACTTAATCCGGCGCACAAACCGCCGAGCATAGTCATCAGACTTCGGCTTACTCCGGGACACATGGCGATACATTGCATGAACCCGACCTTAAGTGCACCTGAGTAGCTGAGCTCTTCGAGCTTTTTCCCTTCGAATCCTTTGCCTTGTTTTTCACGAGCTCTGACATATAATAAGATGACAAGCCCGCCTAATGCCCACATAACTGTTACTACGGTAGGATTAAAAAGGTATTCTTTGATGTACCCGCCCAACAAAAGTCCCAGAACGGCGGCTGGTAAAAAGCCGATAATCATGTTAAGCATCAACTTCAAGCCGTTGGGCAGGGGCTGCGTGTCGGAGCTGTTTTTGCGTGTTTTTATCCATGTTAACGTATCCGCAGTCATGCTTTTTACTCTTTGGAAATAAATGCCCAGCACGGCAAGTATGGCGCCGCCTTGTATGCAGATTTCAAATGCTTTCTGAGCATCATTGTCGGGTAATCCTAAAAAATGGCGGGTGATAATAAGATGCCCCGTTGAGCTGACCGGCAGATATTCGGTCAACCCCTCTACGATACCCATAATGATGGCGTCCAATATAGTCATGACGGCGGCTTGTTTACAGTATTTCGGCAAAAAGGTCAATCATAAAACGAAAAAAAATGGTTAGGCCTATGAAAAATGAAAAAAATGATTGAATGTGCGCGAGGTTTGTGGTAATTGTAGTGACGGATTTTAGTATACTGACATCTTTCTCCGTTTATGAAAAGTTTCAGACAAAGAGCGGCTCGGGGGTTCACCTTAGTGGAATTGCTGGTTGTTATTGCCATTATTGGTGTTATGTTGTCATTGGCAGCCAATGTTTTGCAGAATCCCGGAAAGGATAAAAATGTTGTTTCCGGTGTGCAGATATTGCAAGGGATGATACAAGAGGCACGAGCCACCGCAATAGGTAACGATACCTATGCACGTGTTGTTATCGCTTGCGATGAAGAGGATTCCTCCAAAGGGTCCATTCATTTGCGTTATGTTACGGTGCAGAAGTACAAGCGAGATGCCAATGAGAACTGCTCGTACGACGGCACGGATACGGCTCGCCGCGGTGAGTGGGTATCCACCTCATCCGGTACTTTCTTGCCCAACGGCGTATATTTCTCACCCACATACAGTAGTGAGTTGATGTGGATGCCCGGTGCAACGGGAACATCGTTGCAAAAAGACTCTGAGACTCGCTTGTCCGGCCATGGCATGGCAACGGTATATTACATTGAATTTGATGAAAAAGGCCGTTTCGTGACACCTGATACTCGCCCCGGTGAGCTTACTTGCGCACGCCGCTTGGTTGTGATAGCCGGTACGCGCAGTGACCGCAATGGTAATGTTGATGGTATTGTTCCCTCTAAGGTGGATTCCGAAGGTCGCCCCGCTGAGGCCCGAGGCCTTGTGTTGTGGCCCTCCGGCAATACCAGTATCATGAAGACAACAGAGCAGGTTTATGACCCTGCCGTTTATAAGGCAGAAGTTACCGAGAATGCCAAAAAGCGTAAGAAACAGCGTGAAAAGAATGAAAAGGCCGCTGATGCTAAGCGCAAAGATAAAGGTGGCAAGAAAAATAAATCTGAAAAGAACAGCAAGACAGACAAAAAGAACAAGAAGTAAAATTTCTTGCGTTGAAACATTTCCCAGTGTATGAAAAGAAGTATGAGTAAAGGTCGTCGTGGCGGTTTTACCTTGATGGAGACCCTGTTGGCATTGGCTTTGGTGTCTACCTTGGTCTCTATTTTCTTGGTGGTATTTGTGCCGGCAAGAGGTATTGTTAACAAATCATTGGCTCAGCAAGATTGCGACCGTTTGATCGGTGTATTGAGAACCGAAATGAAAACAATCCGTGCAGATGAGCGCGCAGAGTACAAAACTCCTTTTGATAAGGGCTTTTACTGGATTGGAAAAACTCGCAAGCCCGGTACGGCTATTGTCATTTTCTCTTATCGCGAGAACCTCGAAAAACAACCCGGTCCGGATGGTACTCGTCCTTCCATCTCTGCAAGAGAAAGTGTTCCCGGTGTTAACTCTAAACTGGTTACAATTGCTTGCCCGATAGATGACCCTGTGCACGAAAAGCACATCCGCGATGCTGTAGGACCCATCTTCTTGGTCAGCATGACCCCGCTTGAGTTTAATGGTGGCCAATGGAAGGCAACCGGCAAGCCCGGTGTTATCAACGGTGCCGGCTCTCCCTCAGATTATATTAAAAGTTGCGCACAGCGCCCGGCCGGTGGTGCCGCTATCTTCTACCGTGCGGACTTCTATATGCTCACCACCCCCAACCCCAATGTCGTTAAGAACAAAAAGTGGAGCCAGTTGGGTAAACCGGTGTTTTCAACCAATATGTCGTTTGGCTATTCGTCCTGATAACTTCTATTTTTTGATATCATCTATATGAAATCTCTTAAAATTAAATTTAAACGTGCCGGTTTTACATTAATTGAGCTACTCACTGCTATGGCTATCACTGCCATTTTGGTGTCAGTTATTATGCAGTTGACCTTGCAGGGTATCTCTCTTTGGAAATCCGTTAACGATGATGTTAATACCACCTCTACTGCACGTATCGCATTGCAGACCATGGCTCATGACCTGGAGTCATTCCAAATGAAGCCAGGAGCTAATGACTACGAGTGGTTCAACGCCCGCAAGGATGAGGATAATGAGGGCGCCAAGCAGCTGCAGAAAGGCCAGAAAAAAGCAAAGAAGCCCGAGAAGTTATCTTATGTGCCTGATTCTGCCTGCTTTGTATTCTTTACCTGTGCGCCGGACCGCAATCCTGCCGTAGCCAGTGATGAAGCTTCTCGCAAGGGCTACCGCGTAGATCTTGCAACGGCTACGGATGAACAAGGCTCCTCGTACTTGGGCGATGTGAATGCCGTTGGTTATCGTTTGGTGTATAAAGACCATATTCAAAACAAGGATGCCACCGATAAAAGTGAAGGCGTATTCCCGGTTTTTGCATTGTATCGTCATATTGTTTCCCGAGAGGACACATACGACAAGATGCTGTGTCAGGAAGACATTTATAAGGTGTTCAGAACTGATTGCGAGCAAGGCGAAGAACGTGACATTATCTGCGATAATATCGTAGAGATGAATCTCACCGTCAATTTTGAGTACGTTGCAACAAAGGCATCCGATGGTAAATCAGCCCAGAAGATGACGGAATCTGTGACGGTTATTTCATCTAACGGAAAAGGTAAAAAGATTTCGGTGAAGGGCGATACCGTTGTGGTAGATGGCAAAGCATACCCCAATGCACGTTTGGTATCTGCACACATTACCGTAACTGTGCTTACGGAAGAAGGTGTTGCAATGGTAGAGCGTATGAGACATGGTAAGGCCCGCGCTCCTAAGCCGGTTGATTTCTTTGCCCGTTATACACGCCAATTCTCCACAGCTGTTTCCTTGCCCCAGCCTTATTAAGGCTACATTGCCATGAGTTTTGAAATGCAACAAAACAAGCCTGATACTGTGCTGCCACAGAGTATCAGGCTTTGGTGTGACCCGATTCCTCGTAGCGGTTATGAGAATATGGCGGCAGATGAGTTGCTCAGTCGCCGCCCCGAGGCTTGGTTAAGAATATACGGGTGGTCAAAGCCGGCTGTGAGTTTCGGGTATTTTGACTCAACTCCGGTTGCTGCATCCATTTTTCCCGGTGAGGGGATAGAGTATATACGCAGATGGACCGGTGGCGGTATTGTAGACCACCGTAAAGGTTATACCTATACCGTGACTTTGCCTGCGCAAGAAGGTGTTATCTATCCACCGGCAGACCAGTTATACAAATGGATACACGGTGCATTGGCAAAGGCGCTAAAAGCTTGTGGTGTAGATTGCACCTTGCTGGTAGAAGATGCTCCTGATGGCGGGCGTGCTTGCTGGGCAAGCCCGGTTGCCAGTGATATTGTAGATGCCGCCGGTAACAAATTGGCAGGTGCAGGGCAGCGCCGTTATCGCGGAGCCGTGGTACACCAAGGGTTGATACAAGAATGCGAGCCAACGGATGAATGGCCTCATCTGCTGGCGCAAGCGCTTGCCCCCGAGGTTGTTGTTGTAAGTGGCGAGGAGCCGTATCCCGGCTATGCCGATGCAATACAAGAGCTTTGCCGTACCAAATATTGTACGCCGGAGTGGAATGATGAAACGCATGGGCGCCGTCGCCCCTCTCGTTCATGAGTGAAACTGCCCCCAGGTACTACCGCAGAAACGTAGCAGCCGTTATTTTGGATGCCGATGGTTATGTGCTGGTGGGCAGAAAAAAAGAGGGCTCTCGTTTTATTCATTTTCCCCAAGGTGGGGTAGGTAAAAAGGAGACGTTTGAAGAGGCTCTTTGGCGAGAGATTTATGAAGAAGTCGGCATCACCCGCCACGAGCTGAGGATTGAAGCTAGGCTTGCCGGTTTGTCATATGATTATCGTAAGAAAAACAAAAAACGCGAAAAGTGGGCAGGGCAAGAGCAGACATATTACCTCATCCGTTGCACGGGGGGACGCCCTCAAATAGCCTCTCACTCCAGTACTGAGTTCGGGCATTTGGAGTGGTTGCCGAGTTCATCTCTAAGCGCTGACATGTTTGTGTCGTTCAAGCGTAGCGTTATAGAAGAAGTTTTAGCTGCATTTTTTCCGCAAGATATGAAGAGTATGGATTCTCATATTGCAAGTTTGAATGTATTAACACGTTATCGTTATAAGCAGGAGTGTTCTTTGACTGCTTTCTCCCCCTATGACCGCGAGTTGTATGCCGGCGGCAAAGACGAGGCTTTGGCCCAGATGGCGGACCTGCAGACCCGTATCAGAAATGCCCAAGCTAGCGCAAATGGTAAAAAAATCCTCGTGTTGATATTGGATGCCGATAAACAGAAGCGCCGGATTAATTGTCTGCGCCGCATAGGCTCGTTGTGCGACCCTTTGTGCACACGGGTTGAACGCCCGGGGAGCCTGGCGCCCGCTTCTGCTTGTGTGTATGAACTTTTGCCGGCATTGGTTCGCAATATTCCCGCTGAAGGAGAAATGCTGGTTACTGCGGATTCTGTGTACTCGTACGGCGCGTACTTAACGCAAGAACAACTCGAGAACATAGCCGATTTTGAACGCTTGATGACGGCTGATGGTGTAACTGTGCTGAAGTTCTTTTTGCATATAACGCCGGAGCAACGCGCCAAAACAGCAGATGATTACAACAGCTACATAGGGTGCATGGAGAATGTTTTGCAAACCACGGCATGCCCTATCCCTTGGTATGTTGTGCCCTCTGAAAAGAAGTGGTATCGCGATTATGTAATAGCTTCCATCATTGCGGAAAATATGGAAAAAGTCGCAAAATCCGCGGAAAATGTGACTTCTTGTTCAAATTAGTCTCGCCATTTGACATATCTGGTGATATAGTAAGGCCATGAAAAGAACTCTTGTAAAGCATGCGCTGGCAAGTCAGACCGCGCTGGATTCTATTCTTGTTGAGGGGTGGGTACGCACTCGCCGTGATTCTAAGGCTTTTTCCTTCTTGGAGATTAACGATGGTACCAGCTTGGCATCAATTCAGGTTATTGCAGATGCCGGTATCCCGGGGTATGAAAATATCGGTAAAATGACAACCGGTTCTTCTGTATCCGTGCAGGGGCGTTTGGTAGAGAGCCCCGGTAAACAGAAGTGGGAAATCCAAGCAACATCTGTTGAGCTTGTTGGCACCGCTCCCGAGAGCTATCCCTTACAAAAGAAAGGTCATTCACCGGAGTTCTTGCGCACAATTGCTCACTTGCGTCCCCGTACCAACCTGTTCGGTGCTATATTCCGCACACGCTCCCGTATTGCCGCTGCCGTTCACAAGTTCTTCTTGGACCGCGATTTCGTATGGGTTCATACGCCCATTATCACAGCGTCCGACTGTGAAGGCGCCGGTGAGATGTTCCACGTCACAACTCTTGACCCCTTAGCTGAAAACAAGAGCTATGATAAGGATTTCTTCGGAAAACCTGCAAGCCTCACCGTATCCGGCCAGCTTGAAGGCGAAACCTTTGCTTGCGCTCTCAGTAACATCTACACCTTCGGCCCCACCTTCCGCGCAGAAAACAGTAACACCTCTCGCCATGCGGCCGAATTTTGGATGATTGAGCCTGAGATTGCCTTCTGCGATATCTATGGCGATATGGATGTGGCGGAGTCTTTCATTAAGCACATTGCTGATACCATGTTGGCTGATGAAAGCGGGGACTTCGATTTCTTCTGCCGCTTTGTAGATAAAGGTCTCAAGGCTCGCTTGGAGGAAGTAAGCAAGAAACCCTTTGTTCGTTGCTCTTATACAGAGGCAATTGAAATCATGCTGGCCAGCGGTGAGAAGTTTGAGTATCCTCCCTATTGGGGTATGGATATGCAGAGTGAGCACGAGCGCTACTTGACCGAGAAGCATTTCAAGTGCCCCGTTATCGTATACAATTATCCCAAGGAGATTAAGCCCTTCTACATGCGCCTCAATGACGACGGTAAGACCGTTACCGCCATGGACGTGCTTGTGCCCGGTATCGGCGAAATCATTGGCGGCAGCCAGCGTGAAGAGCGCTTGGAGGTATTGGAAGGTAATATCGAGCGTCTCGGTATGGATGCAGAGGCATATTACTGGTACAATGATTTGCGCCGCTACGGTACCGTGCCTCATGCAGGCTTCGGTGTAGGCTTTGAGCGCCTTATTATGTTTGTCACCGGTGTGCAGAATATTCGCGACGTGTTGCCCTATCCGCGTACCCCCAGAAATTGTGAATTCTGATAATTGATTTTTTCTGCTTGTCTAACCAATTTTTTAATGCTATAAATAATCACGTAACATTATGAATATCCAACCGAAATTCACACCTGTGCTCGATCCGGACTTCGTAGCTCCGGTTCTTTGGAACAAGGCATATGAGGAGAAGGTCGCTGCTGACCCTGCTTCTCATGCCATTGACATTGCTCTCACCCGTATGGATGGTACCTGCTTCCGCTGGAGCGGCAAGGTGCTTCCTTCTTCTGAAGAGAACGATGCTCTCAACAATCAGTACATTGAGCGAATCGTTAAGTTCCTTCTTTGGATGAAGGGTGGCTGCACCATTATGGTAGCCGGTGATGATAAGATTGCTGATATGTTGGCTGCAACATATTGCGCCGGTGGTGCCCGTGAGTTCGACTGGGACTTCATCGGTAAAAAGATTTATGACCAGCCCATTCAGATTGTGAAGGTTGCTTGCGCTTGCGAGCTTCCTGCTGAGAATTCTACTTCCGTTTCTCTCGGCCGCAACCTTGATGGCTACCGCATCGGTTTCGACCTCGGTGGTTCCGACCGTAAGTGCGCTGCCGTAATCAACGGCGAGGTTGTATACTCTGAAGAAGTAGTATGGGATCCCTACCACCAGACAGACCCCAACTATCAGGTTGAAGGTGTTCATGATTCTCTGGAGCGTGCTGCCAAGCACCTGCCGCAGGTAGATGCCATCGGTGGTTCTGCCGCTGGTGTTTATGTCAACAGCGAGCCCCGCGTTGGTTCTCTCTTCCGTGGTATTGCACAAGATGACTTCGTGAATGTGATTCGCCCCATGTTCAAGAACCTTAAGGACCGTTGGAGCAAGATTCAGGGTAAGGAGGTTCCCTTTGAGGTGGTGAATGACGGTGAGGTAACGGCTCTTGCCGGTGCTATGGGTATGAATGATGATGCCGTTCTCGGTATCGCCATGGGTACTTCTCTTGCTGCCGGTTATGTTGACCCCGAGGGTCACATTATGCCTTGGCTCAATGAGCTTGCCTTCGTTCCCGTAGACTATCAGGAGGATGGCGGTGTTGACGAGTGGTCCCGCGATAAGGGTGTAGGTGCTATGTACTTCTCCCAACAGGCTGTTGCCCGTTTGGCTCCCCGTGCCGGCTTCGAGTTCGGTGCCATGCCCTATCCCGAGCAGCTTAAGAAAGTGCAGGCTGCCATGGCCGAAGGTGATGACCGCGCTCGTAAGATTTACGAGACCATCGGTGTTGAGTTCGGCTACACAATCGCCTACTTCTCCAAGTTCTACGCTCTGCGCAACCTCTTGTTCCTCGGCCGCGTAGCTACCGGTGACGGTGGTCAGCTTATCATCGACAAGGCCAACGAGGTACTTGCCGGTGAGTTCCCCGAGCTTGCTATCACACTTTGCGTACCCGATGAGAAGACCAAGCGCCACGGCCAGGCCGTAGCCGCTGCCTCTCTTCCCAAAATCGGCTAAATAAACATTTTGCAGGGGCCGACGGCATAGCTGTTGGCCCCTGTTTTTTTCCGTACGACACTATGACTCAGAGAGCGGAGATTTGGCAATGCCCAAGCTGTTCTGCCCGAATGGATGTTGCATCCCTCGGGTTTTATACTGATGTCGAGTGTCCGCACTGTGGTTATAAGGACCACGTACATACTCTGTTGGCCAACTTCAGATTGGAAGGGATTCTGGGGTATGGCGGCATGAGTATTGTGTTACGAGGGCGTGATGTTGTGCTGGGACGCCCCGTGGCCATCAAATTATTGAATGAGTTGTATCGTAATCAACCGGAGCGTATTGCCCGTTTTGAAAACGAATGCTCGATGATGGCAAAGGTACACCATGAAAATGTTGTATCCGTCTATTCTGCCGGTTGGGCAAAAGAGCAATTTTACATTGCAATGGAGTTGCTCGAAGGTCGTAACCTTGAGACCATTGTGGCAGAGAAGGGCCCCTTGTCTCCCATACGTGCCATTGAGGTTATCACAAAAGTGGTCAAAGGCTTAGAAGCCGCACATATTGCGGGTATGCTTCACCGCGATATGAAACCCGGTAATGTCATTATTACCGATGCCGGCATCCCGAAGGTGTTGGATTTCGGCTTGGCTCAGAGTCGAAGCGCAGATGAAGAAACTGAGGAGGTGATATGGGCGACCCCGTATTATGTTTCACCCGAGACATTGCAGCGTGGTGCCGAAGATGCCCGTACCGACATATATTCCGTCGGTATGACATTGCGCTATTTGTTAACGGGAACAGATACGTTACCCGGTAATCCGGCATCTGTATCCGCTTTGTTGGATGCAAAGTACCAGTTGGCGAGTTTTGCTCAGCAAATGCCTAAGGCAGAGCCGAGTTTGTGTGAGCTTATAGACCGCATGACAGCTTTTGCCCCCGAAGCCCGCCATGATAATTATGCCGATTTGCTGGCAGAGCTGAATGAGGTGCATGAGGTGCTTTCCGAAAAGCATTTGCGAAGAGTATCTCCCGAAAAACGGAGAATGCGCCGTAGAAATATGGCCTGCTTATGTGGGGGGGTGGCATTAGCCTCTGCTGTAACTTTTTGTCTGGGGCGTTGTGTCGGAACCCCTGAGCCGCAGCGTTACGCTATACCCGAGGCAAACGTAGTCGTTACTAATCAGGCTGTCTTGGAGCCTATTTTAACAGCGCTCGCCAAAGAGCAGTTTGCGCAAGCCCTGGAGGCGTCAGAAAAATTGGCTTCTCCGCAAGTAGAATCTACTATGGCTGCATGGGGCTTGCTGCATGGGGCATGTGTAGCTTATTTGGAGCAAAAAGGTGTTGATAAGGTGGATGCCTTATTATCCATGTTCAAATTGGCTTTAGACGGTGTTAATCATAGTCCTGCTGCCGACTCCATGCGTCATCAGTTGGAACTTGCTCGCCAAGCACTGGATACCCCGGAACGTGTAGCAGAAATATCTGATCGTCGCGTTCGGGCTATGGTTCATTGTTTGCTGGTTCGCCGTTCATTAGAAGAGGGCAAGGTTGAGCAGGCCAAACAGGCTATCTCTGCAGCAAAAGATGAATTTAGGTTGACCAATGAGCCTCCTTATTCTACCACTTTATACAAAAAAGTGAATCAGCTGGAAGTTGTTTATGCTGATTCTTTTGCCGCAGCTTCTTATCAGCAGGCAATCAGCTACATGTCTCAACATAATTTCGAATGTGCCGAGCAGAGCCTTAAGTCATTGCCTGCGTCCGCAACTGCAAATCCCGAAGAAGTTAAAGTGTTGTTGGAGCTGTGTGAATGCGGCGTAGTTTTGTGCGACACGTTGAAGCGCTTGATGAAAGAGGATTATGTGCCGGGCATCACTGCTCAGCAGTTCCTCGTACTTAATAAGAGTAAAAAATATGTGGATAGCTTGCGCGAAACGGAGTTTTACACATTGCTTTTGTTGATGCAGCATGATTATGCTGCCGCTTTTGAGACCAATCCCTATGCTCAGAAACCCAACAGCACCAATCCATTTGCTGTCATGATGAGAGATTGGCAAACAAGATTGACACCTCACATAAAGGAGTAAGCATCTATATCCAGAGTAAAGATAACGTCCTCTCCTGAGTTGAGATTTTTAATCTCTTTTGAGACAATATCTGCTACTATTCTTGCACTTTTTGATTTAATGGTACATTGGTATCGGAATTGCCCGTAGGCCTTGGCAATGGGAGATGGCATGGGGTCGCTGATACAGACTTCTTGCGGTAAAAGTTGCAACAGCTTTTTGTGCAGTGAATTGATGGAAAAATCTGCCAGCTCTTCTTTGGGGGAGCGCACCGTTAATACGGCCAAGTGTGTGTATGGCGGGAACTCCAGCTCTCGGCGCAGCTCCAGTTCTGTTTCTGCAAAGCCATCCGTATCATGCCGGCGCGCATATTGAATGGCCGCAGCGTGGGGGGTAAAGGTTTGTATGATAACCTCGCCATCTATATCGCCGCGACCGGCACGCCCTGCTACTTGGGTGAGCAATTGGAAAGTGCGCTCTGCAGCGCGGGGATCCGGCATGCTTAAGCCAATATCGGCATTAAGCACGCCCACAAGGGTTACGCCGGGGAAATCCAGCCCTTTAGAAATCATTTGCGTGCCCAGCAGAATATCAATTCTGTGCGCGCGGAAGTCTGCTAATATATCCCTGAGCGCATTTTTTCGAGCCGCAACATCGGCATCCACTCTTTGGATGCGTGCATGCGGAAAACAATTGCGCAACACTTTTTCAACTTTCTGCGTACCGTATCCTTCCAGCAAAATAGCGGCCGAGTTGCATTCCGGGCATTTACGCGGAACTGCGGCTCTGTACCCGCAGATATGGCAAATAAGCCTGTTCTCCGTGGCATGGTAGGTTAATGGCAGGGAGCAGTGCTCGCAACTGACAACATGACCGCAATCCGGGCATTGAAGAGAGCGGGCAAAACCGCGACGGTTTAACAGAAGAATGGTTTGTTCTCCTTTTTTGAGCCTGTCTTCTATTGCCATGCGCAAGCGTTCTGAAAATATACCGAGGTATTTTTTATCTTTTGCCTCGGTTCTCATATCGAGCACGCGGGTTAGGGGCAATCTCTGCCCGTCTGCGCGTTTATCCATGCGTATGAGACTGTACTTGCCATTTTGTACGTTGTACAGTGATTCGAGGGAGGGTGTAGCAGAGCCCAGTACAATGGTGGCGCCCTCCAAATGTGCCCTCAACACAGCCAAGTCGCGGCCATGATAGCGTGGCGCGTTTTCTTGTTTGTATGAAGAATCGTGCTCTTCATCAACAATAATGAGCCCCAGATTTTGAACCGGCGCAAACAATGCCGAGCGTGGGCCTATGGCAATGCGCGCCTTACCGCAGTGAATGGCATGCCATTCATCGAATCTCTCGCCATCACTCATGGCGCTGTGTAAAATGGCCACGTGTGTATCGGCTTCGGCAAATCGGCTTTTGAATCGCGCCATTGTTTGCGGTGTGAGCGATATCTCGGGCACCAGTATCAATACCCCTTTACCTTGTTGTAAAACATGAGCAGCGGCCTGAAGGTAAACCTCAGTTTTGCCGGACCCGGTAACGCCTTGAAGCAGAATAGGCTTGTTGGTTTCTCTCTCCGTTGTGATGAAGGTAAGCGCTTGCTGTTGTTCTTCATTTAACTGCAAGGGAGAGGAGGGGGCAAAGGTTTCATGCGCTGCCGGGTCTCGGTGCACAACTTCGTCATCTATGCGCACAAAGCCTCGTTTTTCTAATGCTCGGCATGGGGGCAGAGCCGGGCTGCCGCCTAAGTCCGCAAGAGGCTCTCGTTTTGTATCACTTTGGTGCAGATACCTGAGAATAGATGCCTGGCGCGGGGCTCGTGCATTTATTTTGTTCATTTCCTCGTCTCCCGGCCATTGTAACAACACCACCATTTTTCGGGTCTTTTCTTCGTGGCGTTCTCTTCTTACCGGTTCGGGGACAATACAACGTATGAGCTGTTCTACTGCTACTGCGTAATATCGGGCTGCCCATTCCGCCAAGTCCATCAGTTTTTCGCTTACGGCAGGCGTGTCATCTATCAATCTGTTAATGGGTTTTAGCCTGTTACCCCATTGAGAGTCCGGTGGGGTAAGGCATATAACCGTGCCCGTAGTTGTGCGGTTGCGCAGGGGGACTTCTACTCGGCAACCGCGTTTTACATTGCCGATACCCTGCGGTATGGCATAATCCAGAACCATGTCATTGAAGCCATCCAGCAGAACTCTTGCTGCTGTTTGCTTCGGTTCTGTTTGGAACAATTCTTGCATGGGTCAGGCTTGCGATTCCTGCTGCATCTCGTCTTGGGATAGTATGTGTACTACGACACGAATCCCGGCTTTTTCGCCGGCTGCTTTTGCCATAGAGCGTATGGCAGACGCCGTCATGCCGTTGCGGCCGATGACTCTGGCAACATCAGACTGCTCCAGCACGAGTCTGAATCTTACTAAATCACCGGCTTCTGAACTTGCCACGCGCAACTGCGCTGCTTCCGGGTGCTTTATCAGCGGGAAAACAACGGTCTTAAGATATTGATTTATGTTTTGTACGAGCTGTTGCATGATGTGGCAGGTGAGGTGCTTTTCCCTATCTTACTTTAGCATGCGAGCTGTGTCAAGAGTCGTATGTGGCACGCAAGTAAAATGCGGCGCAATCTATATTGATTGCGCCGCCTGAATGGTAAATATCGTTGATTTTTACAGGGAGAGCGTAAAACTCATTCTCGCAGCAATGGCTCGGGAGATAGAGTGCAGCAGGTCTGCAGAAATCGGGGCATTTGTTTTGAGCAGAGCAAGTGTATCTCCGGTTGTATGGTCAACCGGGGCAACAATGTTATCAATGTTGATACCACTCTGAGAAAGAAGTTGGCCTATGGTTGCAATAACACCCGGGCGGTCTTGGTAGCGCAGCACTACTGTGTTGCCGCTCAGGGTTGCATACAGGTGGTCAAAGGAGTCAATGCGAGATACAACCGGTTCGCCGTCTATCACTACACCGCGCACGCTGGTCTTCTTTTGCTCGCCGTTTTCTTCCGTGAACAAATCAAGCGTCAGGGCATCATCATACAGCTTATCATCCATGGGTTCGCGGGCTTTGAATACAATGCCGTGTTCGCGCATAGAGGCTTCTGCAGCAGCAGGCATCAGCCCTTGTTCAGCGCCGGGTACAGCGCCTTGCAGAATCCAGGGTGTAAACCATTTGCGGTATGAGCGCAGGTTGTTGTAGAAGGTACATTCTATCTTGCGAATAGGTTTGCCGCCGCTGGCTTTGCTGCAAAGTTTGCCGAGCATGGCTGCCAGTTGCAAATGGGCAGGGTTAAGGCCATCCGGTTTCTCTGCGTTGATGACGCAAGAGGTGTCGCCGTTTTCAAAGTAGTTCTGCATCTGAGATGCTGCGCGCATGGCCGCCAACTTATTGGCTTCCTTTGTGTTAGCGCCCAAATGAGGCAGAAGAATATCTGCTACATCTGCACTGGGTTGCATGGCGGCCGTGTCTTTGGGGTGCACATCCGTGCAATAGATGATGTTCTTGCCCTGGGCTTTTGCCTCGCGCAAAGCATCTTCATCAACCACGCCGTATCGGGCACAGTTTACCAGCATGGCGCCGTCTTTCATCTTGTTGATAAGCGCACCATTGATAAGGTTGCGAGTGGCCGGGCCTCCCGGTACGTGAATGGAAATGATGTCTGCCGTCTCAAAAATCTCTTCCAACGTGGAAGGTGTAGCACCGATATTGAGTGCACGCTGGCGAGAAAGGAAGTGGTCGTAGCCCAATACGGTACACTCAAAGCCCTGCAAGCGCTTCACCAACAGTCGGCCAATGTTACCCAAACCGAGAATGCCCACGGTTTTGCGGGTCAGCTCGCGGCCCATGTACTTCTTTTTGTTCCATTCGCCGGCGCGTGTTGTGGTATCTGCCGGTACCACGTAGCGGTAGGCGGCAAGTATCATGGCAATCACCTCTTCTGCCACGGCATTGGAGTTTGCCCCGGGGGTGTTCATCACATCTATGCCTTTGCCGCGGGCATAAACATAATCAATGTTGTCATAACCGGCACCTGCGCGGATTACACATTTGAGCTGGGGCAGGGCATCTATGATGGCCGGTGTTACTTTTTCGGAGCGGACAATGAGGCCGGTGGCATAGGGGTTGGCGGCCACCAATGCATCGATGGGCTCGCTATCGTTTTGAACCACAGTGAAGCCGGCTGCGGTCAGTACGCCGGATGCTGCCTTGTCAAGTTTTGTCGGAATAAGGATTTTCATGATAGGTAAAATTAACGTTCAATTTCGTGTAAGAAGAGCCCGGAGCGCAATTTGGGCTCAAACCAAGTCGACTTGGGCGGCATTATCTCGCCGCTGTCCGCTACGCGGAACAAATCTGCCATGGTGACGGGGTACAGCGAGAATGCCACCCCGGCGCCCGTGCGGTCTTCCAGCTCTTGTAAGCCGCGAATGCCGCCCACAAAGTCTATTCTCTCGCTGGTGCGCGGGTCATCTATACCCAAAATGGGGGCCAACAGATTTGCTTGCAGGATGGCGCAGTCCAAGCTTTCAATGGGGTGATTTTCGTCGAAACTGCCTTCTTTTGCAGTTATGCTGTACCAAGTGTTACCCAGGCACATGCCGAACTCATGTTTGTTGCGCGGGGCGTAAGGGGCACCCACGGGGGCGGCCTTGACGGTGAACTGCTCACTTACTCGCTGCAAGAATTGCTCTTCGCTCATGCCGTTAAGCTCTGTTACCACGCGGTTGTAGTCCATGATGAAGAGGTCTTCATCGCAGAAGGTGACCGCCATGAGGTAGTTGAACTCCTCTTGCCCGGTGTAATCGGGATGTTCAGCACGGCGTTTCGCAGATACCGCTGCACTGGAAGCCGTGCGGTGGTGACCGTCTGCTATATAGAGGGTCGGTACTTCCTCAAATCCTTTGCGTATGGTTTCAATGACGTCGGCATCCGTAACCGGCCAGAGCAAGTGGGTTACACCGTCGTCTGTTGTAAAATCGTACTCGGGTTTGTGGAACTTAATCCACTCGCGTATGGCGGTAGAAATACCCTCATGTTTGCGGTAAGCCAAGAATACCGGCTCTGTTTGGCAAGAGCAGGTATCAAAATGGTTGATGCGGTCCAGCTCTTTTTCTTTGCGAGTGAGCTCGTGTTTGAGTATGGTGTTGTTGAGGTATTCATCCACCGATGCACAACCGACAATGCCGGTTTGTACACGCCCCCACATCATTTGGCGGTAAATATAATAGTAAGGCGCATCATCGCGCTTCAAGAAGCCTTTGCGCAAGAAATCCTGTAAATTGTCGCGGCTCTTTTCGTAGGTCTCTGTATCATGTATAGCGGCTTCGCTTGTATCAATATCTGCGCGGCATATGTGCAAAAATGACGAGGCATTGCCTGCTGCCATTTCACAGGCTTCCCGGTGGTTCATCACATCGTAGGGCAGGCTAGATACTTGTTCTACGTAGGCTTTCGGAGGGCGCAAGGCCGCAAATGGTCTGATGGTTGCCATAATCAGTTACGATTGAATACGTTTATAAAAGGTCAAAATAAGAATAGCGTGTGCGTTATTTATCGCCTCGAGTTAAGAAAAATCTTACCATGAGGAAATTGATGGGGATAACAATGACAAATACCGGCAGCAATACCATGTTTGCCGAGGTGAAAATCTTCGGTGCCGTCTCTGTCAACCACGGGGTGTAATCGTTGAGCAGTCTGATAATCAGCTCTCCGGTTCCCAGCCACAAGAAGAAATACTGCAATACGGCTTGCATGCCGAAGTTAACGCCATGACTGAAACCGAAGCCCAGCCCTTTTTTGAGATTACCCTCTGTTTTGAATGTCCACTTCAGAGAAACGAAATAATTGGCGATAAAGCTGATAATGTACCCCGTTGCAGAGGTGCAGAGCAGTGCTGCCTTTTGCTCTGACGTAAGGCCGAAGATGATGTTGAGCATGATGTATACCCCCCAGTGCAGAAGGGTTGCACCCACACCAACAATGAAAAAACGTACGAACTGCGGCCCGTACTTTGCCCAAAGTCGTGCTATCATACCAATAAGTCGGGGCGGAAGTAGAATTTTAAAAGCTCCAGCTGGTCTTCTTTGGTAACCAAGTAACCATCTTTCGGGTCAAGCCATTGGAAAGAATGGATGGACTTGTAATCTGTGCCTTTCGGGTCTTCCGGGGAGTATGAGGGCAGGCGGTCCAGCAGCTCCGGTGCCAAAACTTCTGCAATCTCGGTTGTGGTCAGCGGGGGCATGGCCGGAATGATGGCCGGTATGCCCAGCGGTATGCACCTTTCCACATCGCCCAGAATACGCTGCGAGAAGTACAACTGGTGTTGCTCCATGGGCAGCAGCGGCAAGGCTCCTTTTTCCGGCGGAGAGAGCAGAGTGTCTATAACCTTGCTGAACCCGCGGTCTGTCACCGAGGCAATTTGCGGCAGGTGTACATTGAGCACGCGCCCGTACTGACGGTTTAATTCGCGGTATAGGTTGATGCGGTTTTGTACATACGGGTCATCGCTGCTTTCCAATACCGGGGTGTTTTCGTCGGCGTTGGGGGCGAGCATGTCGCAGGTTGTCACAAATACCGTCAGCTCTGGGCGTATATCTGCCAAGTGGTTGATGAGATAGTTTGTTGCTCTCGTGTCTGCTTCTACATTGGCTCTCACATTCTCGGGGCCATTGGCCACGGCGCTGTCCAAATACACCATCATGCGGAAGTTTTTGCCGAAGGAGAGGTGAAAATTGTCTTTGTTGATGAGATAATCAAAGTAGCGGCGCTTGGTCCAGTATTGACCGAGTACCGTGCCGGCGCCGAGGAACGCTGTTTCATGTGCCATAAAAGTGGTGCAGAATGGTTGATATCTGTTGTCACTATAGCACAGTCGGGATGCTTTGGCAAGTTGTAAGCGCACCAACCCTCAAAATTAGATGCGAATTTGGGTTAAAAGGTGATTTTGAGCTGGAAAAGCGACGGAAAACATGCTAGATTGTCATAAGTTAACATGAGCGATACATACATTTTTGACAATATCAACAAGTACCTGGAGCTTGGCCTCACCATCTTGAGCCCTACTCTCTATCTTGCTCCCGGGTACCAGCCTTATATGATGCAGGCTGCTCAATACGTGCCTGTTGCTCCGGAGGCTGCCGTGCTGACAGCTGAAGACACTGCTGCTTTGGTGGATAGTTGTGCTTCTGCTGAACAAAAAGCAATTCTCGCAGAAACCGGTACAGTAGACTTTATTGCCGACTCTCCTTCCGGTAAATATCATGCCTACATCTATGCTCAAGAGGGTGGCTATATGCTGGTTACCATCAGTTTGCATGTGGATGCCTACTTGCGCCAAGGGGTTGATTGTCGCTGTTCCGATATTCACTTGCCGTCTGCCTGTGCGCCGTCTTGGCGTCGTTTCGGCACTTTGCAGCCCATTTGGGAGGGCGCGCCGATTCTGACGGCAGAAGATGCCGAGATTCTTACGGATAGTTTCTTAAGTGAGAAAGAGTGGGCCCGCCTGCGTGATGTCGGTGACGTAGACTTTGCATATTCCAATGAAATCGGGCGTTACCGCGCATCTGTTGTGTCTCAGCGCTTAGGGTACAGCATCTGCTTCCGTATCATTAACAGCTCTGTATTGAGCATGGAGCAAATCGGCTTGCCCTCCGAATACGTGGTGCCGCTGACCCGCTTCACAAACGGTCTTATCCTCGTTACCGGGTCCGTAGGTTCCGGTAAATCCACCACGCTGGCATCTATCATTGACTTCATCAATCAAGACCGCCACGACCACATCATCACCTTGGAGGACCCCATCGAATCCGTTTTCGAGCCCAAGGGCTGCCAAGTGAACCAACGTGAGGTGCGCCGCCATACATTGTCATTCGAGCGTGCTTTGCGTGCTGCTCTTCGTGAAGACCCGGACGTCATCATGGTGGGTGAAATGCGTAACCTTGAGACCATTTCTCTTGCTCTTACAGCGGCCGAAACCGGTCACCTTGTGCTCGGCACGTTGCACACGGGTTCCGCCGCCCGTACGATTGACCGTATTTTGGATGCCTTCCCGCTTGAGGAGCGCGACCACATCCGCATCATGGTTTCCGAATCCCTGCGCGGTGTGCTGTCTCAGCAGCTTATCCCCAAGAAAGACGGTTCGGGCCGCGTGATGGCGTTGGAGATGCTTGTTAACACGTCCGCTGTTGCCAACTGTATTCGCGAAGGCAAAACCTTCATGATTCCCGGACTTATCCAAACCGGTAAGAACCAAGGTATGCGTTTGATGGATGATTCTCTGCAGTCTCTTTACAAAGAAGGTATCATCTCTGCCGAAGAATGCTTGCACCGCGCTACCGACCTTGTCATGATGGAGAAATTCCTCAAGGATAACCCCGTTGCCTGATTAACTAAAACACCTTTACCATAAATGAAACACAGAATAGATACATACTTTCAGGCGCTCGTAGAAAATGGGGGCTCCGACTTGCACCTTTCAGAGGGTCAGCCGCCCAAAATCCGTGTGCACGGTGATATCGTAGCCATAGAAGAGGGGATTCTTACCCATGAAGACATGGTGGAGCTGATGCAGCCCATATGCCCGCCCAAACTTTGGAAAATATATGAAGAAGGCGGTGATGCTGACTTTGCGTATGAGATGGACGCCCAATCTCGCTTCCGTTGTAACTACATGAAGCAGCAGCGTGGCTATTGCTGCGTGTTCCGTCTCATTCCTACCAAAATTCTTACCATGGAGCAGCTCAACGTGCCCGAGCAAATCAAGCGCTTCGGCGAAATGCGCTCCGGCTTGGTGCTGGTAACAGGCCCCACCGGCTCCGGTAAGTCTACAACGCTCGCGGCTCTCATTGACTACATTAACACGAACTTCTCTCGCCATATCATCACGGTAGAAGAACCCATCGAGTTCGTGCACCCCTCCAAGAAGAGTATCATTACCCAGCGCGAAGTGCCGGAGAATTGCCCCACATTCGCCGATGGCCTGCGTGCTTCTCTTCGTGAAGACTCCGATATCGTACTCGTGGGCGAAATGCGAGACCTCGAGACGATTTCTCTCGCCCTCACGGCTGCAGAAACGGGCCTTTTGGTATTCGGTACCCTGCATACCAACAACGCTCGCAAGACGATTGACCGTATTATCGACGTGTTCCCGGCAGAGCAGCAGGCCCAGGCCCGCACCATGCTTGCCGGCTCCTTGCGTGGTGTGGTAGCTCAGTTGCTCATGAAACGCTGCGACAAACCCGGTCGTGTGGCTGTTAACGAGATTCTCTTTGCCACCCCCGCCGTCAGCGCCATTATCCGCGAAGGTGCCACCCAAAAGCTGGCCGACGTTATCGTTGGTGGTAAAGCTCTGGGCATGCAGTTTATGGATGATGCCATCTGGCAGAAGCTGCAGCAGGGGCTTGTTTCTCCGCAAGAGGCTTATATGAAGGCCATTGATAAGGCTCGCTTCAAGAACTTCTTGCCGCCCGAGGATGCCGCCTTGGCCAATGCCGGTGGTGCATAACCCTTATCTCCATCAACCGCGCGGTGTTTTGCCGCGCGGTTGATGTCTATGTATATGAAAAAGACAGCTGTATACGCCGGTAGTTTTGACCCGCCCACACTCGGCCACTTGTGGATGATGCAACAGGGGGCCGCTCTTTTTGATGAGCTGGTGGTGGTCTCTGCCGTCAATCCTGATAAAAAAGGCTTTTTTTCTCCCGAGAAACGCCGCTTAGCACTTGACTCTCTCTTGGCTGAATTGCCGCCCAATGTGCGCATTTGCGAGTTGCGTCAAGGCTTTTTAGCGGAGTTTGCTGTAAGCATAGGGGCAACTCATCTGTTAAGAGGTATTCGCAATGCTGCGGATTTTGACTATGAAAAGACTATTGCGCGGGTGAATGCTCAAATGGTACCGCAACTGCAAACCGTATTCCTCACCCCTCCTGCCGAGTTGGAAAACGTCAGCTCTTCGCTCATACGTGGATTTGTCGGGCAACCGGGGTGGCAAAATTGGGTGAGCCCCTTAATCTCTCAAAGCGTGTTCCGCCTCATAGAAGAGCAAGAATCCTCGCATTGAGTAAAATCATGGCTTGACAATAGGCGTTTCGCATGGCACTATCTGCGTGTTATGAAGTATCTTGCATATTTGCTGACCGTTTGTCTGTTCATTGGTAGCCCCATGGTAACGGCTAAAGATGATGCAGAGGCGCCGGTTTCTGCCGCAGAATCTCGTCAGGAGAAAAAAGAGGCAGCAGAATGGTATAAGAAGAAGCTGACTCGTATGAAGAAGGCGGTGGCTGCTCTCAAAAAGGTTAAGAATGAGAAAACTGCTAAAAAGGCTGCTGCTACCATCATGAAGTATTACGGCCCGCTCGTTGGTGGTAAAGAAACCGGTATGGGTACCACCAAACCTGCAGAAGTGCCCGAGAATGATTCCATGGATGCCATGGCCGAGAAATACGAAAAGCAGATTGAAAAGCTTCAAGAACAGTTGAACGCTGAAATTGAGCGTATTGGAGAGCTCGGTATCGAATGCGAAGAGCTTGACAAAGCAATCGACGCCGTAAACACCTACTGATGATTTACTGGGATAACAACGCCACCACCCCACTTATACCCGAGGTGTTGGAGGCTATGCTGCCGTATTTGCAGGGGGCTTATTTCAACCCCTCCGCCGCATATACGGCAGCAAAGCAGGTGCGCCGCGCGCTCGATGTTGCCAGAGAGCAAGTTGCCGCACTCGTTGGTGCGCATCCCGACGAAATTATTTTCACTTCGGGCGGTACAGAAGCTTCTGTTACCGCCCTGAAGCAATTTGAAAAAACGCTTACCTTAGCGACGGAGCACCCGGCTACGCTCCGCTCTCTGAGTGGTGAGGCTTGCCCTGTGCTCAGCAATGGGCTGGCTGATTTGCTGATTTGGAAAGGCATGCTGCCCGGGCATGACAGCGCTTCCTTTGCTTGGGCAAATCATGAAACAGGGGTGATTCAGCCTGTGCGTTCCCTGTGTGCCGCTGTGGCAGATGCCGGTGCCCGTGTGCATGTGGATTTAGTGCAGGCTGCGGGTAAATTGCCCATAGCCCTGCATGATTATGCCATTGACTACGCTTCCGTCTCAGCTCATAAGTTTCATGGCCCCAAAGGGGTAGGGGCTTTGTATGTGCGGCGTGGCGCGCCCTTCCGCGCACATGTTACGGGCGGGGCTCAAGAGGATTACCGCCGCTCCGGCACCGAAAATGTGGCCGGTATCATCGGTTTCGGCAAAGCGGCAGAGCTTGCCCTTGCCGCCTGTGCGCAATATGCCGAGCTTGCTCAGTTGCGCAACCGCTTTTTGGATCAATTGAAAGCCGCCGGCATTACCGTGGTAGAGAATGGCGGCACGGCTCCGCGTTTGCCCCATGTGCTCAACATGCGTGTGCCGGGCTGCAGTGCAGAGTCTCTTTTCCTGTTATTAGAGCCCTTGGGCCTGTTATGCTCAACCGGGTCTGCCTGCACCAGCGTAGAGCCCGAGCCCAGCCATGTTCTGCGCGCCATGGGCTTGCCCGATAAACAGATACGAGAAAGCCTGCGCTTCTCGCTCAGTCGTTTTACCACCGAGGGCGAGGTAGATGCCGCCGCTGCCATCTTTATTAAGGTGGTCAATAAGGTTAAGTCTGTACAATCCACTGTAACCGGCCCGGTTATGGTATACCGTTAATGGCTGCCATTATTCAAAGGCTCGCCGGCATGCGCGCCGCAGTGCAGCGGTGGATTACAGCCACGCCTTTATTTTTGCCGGTAGTGGCGGTTGCCGGTGCCTTGTGGGGCGGTTCTTTGTGGTTTCTCAGTATTGCAGCTTGCACTCTTGCTTTGCTTTGTTGCCTGTGGCGTATATTGATAGCCTGTGGTTTATGTGTGGGGTTGGCGCTGCTGCATGCTTATAAAACAGAGAAAGAAAACGCGGCCTTTGCCCGTATGGTGGATTCTTCTCTCGTCCCGGTGCTGGAGGGTACGGTGGAGCGTGAGTTATCGAATGGTTGTGTTCTGAGAGATGACAACACCGGCGCCGGTATTGTGTTGCGTGGTGAGCATGCTCAATGGCGGGCAGGGGATCGCATTCGTGCCGTTATAGAACCACTGCCAGAGTCCACTGCCCCCATACCCGGCATGTTTGATTCTGCCGCATGGCTGCGCAGTCAAGGCTTGGCGGCCACCGCGTATTGTACAGAGGCAACGTATATGGAGCATCCGTTTTCCCTTGCCGCCCTGCGCGGGTGGGCAGACTCCATGCGCTCTCACTTGGCAGGCAAATTGATACCGCCCGGGTATGAGTCCGAGCCCGGCGCGCAGGTGTTGTGTGCCTTGGTGCTGGGCGATAAGAGCTATTCAGACCCGCAAACAGTTAATGTGTTCAAACACGGTGGGTGTCTGCATATTTTCGCCGTCAGCGGTTTGCACGTCGGCATCATTTCGGGGATATTGTATTTTATCCTTAGCCGATTCATGCTGCGGTCTCGGCTGCGTACGGTGTTGCTGGTGTTGACAACCGGTGCGTATGTCACCATGACCGGTTTGGCTGTGCCTGCTGTGCGTGCCTTTTTAATGCTGGCTTTGGTATTGCTGGGCAAAGAGCTCAAACGCCCGGTTTCCATGGCCAACATGTGGGCAGCTGCTGCGTTGCTTATTTTGCTGTTGGACCCGTGGCAAATTCATAACGCCGGCTTTTTGCTTTCCTTTGCAGTGTATGGCGCCATTGTTATCGGTTTGGGCTTCGGTATGAAATCAGGCGCTTGGTTGCGGCCGGATGCCTTTATCCCCAAGCGCATCTACAATCGGCGAGAGCGTTTTATCGTTAAGGCAGACCTCATCGTACGCGGTGTTGTCGTCATGTCCATGTGCGCATGGCTGGCCTCGTTACCCATTACCATGGGGTATTTTCACACCATGAACCCCTACGGCGTGTTGGTGAATATCATCATCACCCCTTTGCTGATGCCTACCATGTTGTGTGGTTTGCTGACCCTGTTGCCATGGGTGGGGCCGTATTTGCATGGGCTTGCCATGGCTTGCTCTTCATTGCTTTTGAGTACAGTGGGTGTTTTTTCTGACTTACCGGGGGCGTATTTACCCATGCAAGCGCAACGCGCGGCAGATTCCATCATGGTGTGTCACACCGGTTATGCAGATTCGTTCTGTGTGTTGGGCAACCCCGGGGTGATTATCAACTGCGGCAATGAGAATACCGTCCGCTTCTGTACAGAGCCCGCGCTCTTTCATGGCGGTTTCTCTCCATCGTTGCTAATTACAACTCAGCGCCGTGCATCGTGTAGCGGTGGGCAAGATGTGTTGAAAGTGGCATTCCCGCACATGCAGGTGCTCCCCGCTTGGGAGCTGCGGGACGGCACCCGCGTTTTCCATACGGATGCCGGCAAAGTCACCGTTTTCTTGCCGTCGTCAGACTTAAATCCCAGCCCCATTCAAAATGCTTCCCCCATCATCTTGTGGGAGGGCCAGTCGCGCCGTGTGCTTTTCATCGGCGATGCCTCCATTCTCACCTTCGAGCGTATACCGGCAGATATGTTGCAGGCCGATGTCGTTATCTGCGGGCGCAATCCGTCTTTGCCCGTTACCCCCTTGTTTGTGTCTCAATTGATGCCGGCGGCGCAAATCATCCTTTTGCCCACGGCTGCCGGTTATGAAAACGCAGAGTTGCCGAATGAGCAGCGCGTGCACATGCTGCAAATAGGGGAGCGTTGCCCCTGCTATATATCAGAGCCCACCGCTGAGTTGGTTCAGTAATTCGGTAAGCGCTTCTGCAAGGGCGGTAGACCCGTAGCACGGCGGGTCTTGGCATATACAAAGATCTATGGCTTTGCCTACACCTTGTTCAATCAGCTCTTTATAATTAACTTGCGCTCTGTTTTGTTCGATGCTTGCTGCAATATAAGCCGGGGGGGCGGGTAATTTGCGCTCCTGTTCTTGCAATATGAGCAGGCGGGCCGTGAGTGATTTGACGGATTCGGCCACTTTATCGGCGCTTTCTTTATCTTGTACGCCTTGTAAACAAACACCCAACTCGCGGTGCAGCGTTATTAATTCTTGCTGCACTCGCAGGTAGGGTGCCGTGCAAATAGTGAGTGCGCTTTCTGGCACCTGTGGCTCTGCCATAGCCACGGGATACAGCAGTACACTGCTGATGCTTAAACTGTAAAGCGCCTTCATAAAAATTCTAATCAATGCCCTTTGAGCGCTGCTGCCGGTTTAAATGTTACCACGGCGCATTCGGGTATCTGTACACTCTTGCCGGTCTTGGGATTGCGGCCGTTGCGGGCGGCGCGAGTCTTGGTTTCAAAGGTGCCGAACCCCTGAATCTGCACTTTTTCGGTTGCTACGGCTTTTGTAATGGCAGCAATGGTTGCATTGAGTGCCTCTGTTGCGGCTTTGAGGGTGGCGTCTTCCCCCAGTTCGTGACGAATGGCGTTGATGAGCTGAGTCTTGTTCATAGCAGAGAGTAAATGCGTAAGTCCGCCCAGACTACCATAACGTTTACCCCATTTCAAGCCTAAAAATTGCTATGTGCTTAATTTTTAGACTATTTTTAACTTTCCCCGACTCCGTACTTCGTATTTCGTACCTCGTACTTCCCACCTTGTACTTTGTACTTTGTACTTTGTATTTACTTCGTATCGCCCAGCATGTTGCGCACTTCTTTCCAACACAGGGCGAAAGAAGAGGCAAAATCTTGCGGGCGGCGCTCCAGCCAGCGGTCAATCAACGCGGGCGGGAAGGGCACAACACCCTCAATCTCAGCAGCGGGGAAATGCACTTTGCCGCCCTCATGCAGGGCTGCGTAAAGCGCAACATGCTCCATGCCCGTGGCCTCGGACGGCGGTATATTGCACACCTTAATCAACTTGGTGTCCTCAATGCCGAGCTCTTCTTTCAGCTCTCGCACGGCTGCCGGTTCGTAATCTTCACCGGCATCCAAATGCCCGGCGGCAGATGAATCCCACACGCCGGGGTGGCGGTCTTTGTGGGCAGAGCGCTTCTGCAGCAGGCAATCATGCGTCTTTTTGCTGAACACCAGCACATGCACGGCGCGGTGTATCAGCCCTTGGTCGTGCACCTCTTTGCGGGTAGCTTGGCGCAGCACATTGTCTTGCTCATCTACCACATCAAAAATCTCATCATCTTTTTGCGCCACATCACACAGGGGATGCGTATCGTAGGCGCGGGTAAGGTTTACCCATTGCTCCAGCCCCAGTTCTTCGGCGCGGGCGGTGTAGGGTACGCCAATGCTCTCCGCAACTTCCTCCCACTCAGGCGTATCGGGCAGCTGCTTGCGCATTTGTTTGCGGCGTTGCGAGAAACAGCGGCGCATCAGCTCATCCATATAGCGGTGGTCATACGGCGGCAGCTCCGTTGTGGGGCGCGGGGTAAGCAGCATGACGGTAGAGTCAATCTTGGGGCGCGGCGAAAAAGCCTCGGGCGGCACGGTTTTGAGCGCCTTGGGTACCCAGTCCATTTGAATGCGCAGCGACAGCAAGCCGTAGGCGTCATCCCCGGGTTTGGCCAAAATGCGGTCAATAAACTCTTTTTGCAGCATCACCACAGCGCGGCTGCAGGCACAGGGCGAGGTCAGAAAATTAGCCAAAATGGCACCGCCGGCAGAGTACGGCAGGTTGCCCATGAACTTGACGGGCTGCTCGGCAAACAAGCGGCGCGGGTCCCACGTGGCGCCATCGGCATGGTGTACCTCCACATGCGGGGTATCTGCCCAGCGGTTACGCTGGTATTCTGCCAAGCGGGCATCAAACTCCACCAAAATGAGCTTGCGGCACAGCGGCGCCATGTGCTCCGTAAGGGCGCCCGTGCCGGGGCCTACCTCCACAACGCAGTCTTCGGGGCTTATCTCCAACTGGCTTACAATCCATTTGGCTATGTTTTCGTCAATGAGAAAGTTCTGCCCCAGCGATTTGGATGGGGAAACCTCGAACTTGTTGAGTACCTCGTGAATCTGCGTTGCATTCATGCGCCACCCATTCTACTCTTTTTCCCTGCCGTTTGCAAGTTTAATCCTTGGCAGATTTCGGGTCGATGGCATCGCGCAAGCCGTCGCCCAAGAAATTGAGGGCTAGCAGGGTCAGGCAGAAGAAAAGCGCCGGGAATACCAGCAGCTCGGGCGTTACTTCCATACGGTCTGCACCCTCCTTAATCAGCGTGCCCCAAGATGAGTTGGGCGCCTTCACCCCCAACCCTATGAACGAGAGCGTAGACTCCGTCAGCATAATGCCCGGCACGGCCAATGTGGTGTACACCACCACGGTGCCCAATAGATTCGGTGCTATGTGGCGGAACAAGATGCGCATGTGCCCCAGCCCCAGCGACCGCGCTGCCTGCACGTATTCCAGTGATTTGATTTCAAGCGTTTGTGTGCGCACAATGCGTGCCAGTGTCAGCCACCCCAAGGCGCCTATGGCAATGAACAGCGGCACCAGCCCCAGTATGGGGGCAACGGTTTCGCGGCTCCAACCCGTGGTGGCTATGATGCTTTCCGTCAGCTCTCTCACCGGCTCTTCAATGCTGAGGGAGAATACAATAACCAGCACAATGAACGGCAGGGCAAACAGCACATCCACGCTGCGCATCATCACGGCATCCGTCTTGCCTCCTATGTAGCCCGAGATAAGCCCGTACACCAACCCGATGACCAGTGCCACCATGGTGGCCACAAAACCCACCAGCAGAGAAATGCGCCCGCCGTAAAGCACGCGCGCCAGCAAATCGCGCCCCAATTGGTCAGTGCCGAAGGGGTGTGCCCAACTGCATGGCGCGGCAATATTGTCCAGATTCGTGGTATTGGGGTTATCAATACAGGGGAATAGCGGCAGCACAAAGCAGGCCAACACCATCACCACCAAAAAGCAGAGGGAGACCATGGCCGCGCGGTTGCGGTAAAGGCGCTCTCGGGCGTCTTTCCACAACGAATTGCCTTGCTGATATTCTGTTTTCTGCATGTGCGGTGTTTATGCTGTGCCCTGCGAGCGCAGGCGCGGGTTAAGAGCTACCAATACCAAGTCTACTATCAGGTTGGCCAGTACGATGAGTATACCGTAGCACAACACCAACCCTTGTATCAAGAAGTAGTCGCGGTCTGTCGTGGCGTTCACAAAGTGCATGCCCATTCCCGGTACTTGGAAACAGGTTTCTACCACGAACGACCCCGTAATGAGGGCTGCAAAGGCCGGCCCCAAATAAGATACGGCGGGCAGCAAGCCACTGCGCAGCGCATGCACAAACATAATGCGCATGCCGCTTGCCCCTTTGGCGCGCGCCGTGCGTATGTATTCTTGAGAAAGCACCTCAAGCATGCCGCCACGGGTAAGGCGTGCCAAATAAGCCGCGTTGATAAGCCCCAGTGTAAGCGCCGGTAATACAATGCACAAGGGAGAATCCCACCCCGCTACGCTCAGCCCCGGCAGCTGCCCCAGTGTTTTGCCGAACACGGGCCCCACCACAAAGGCCGGTATGCAAATACCCAACATGGCCAGCAGCATGATGGCGGCATCCGGCCAACGGTTGCGGTAGCATGCGCTCAGCATACCTGCCGGTATGCCTATGCAAATGGCAATCAACATGCCCACCACACCCAGCACCAGCGATACGGGGAAAGCCTCTGCAATGATTTGAGACACCTGCAAGCCCTCTCTCACCAGCGAGGGACCGAAATCCCCATGCAGCAAAATGTTTTTCCAGTAGTTAAAATACTGCACAAGCGCGCTTTGGTCCAAGCCGTACAGGCTGTTGAGCTGCTCCATGACATGCTGCGGCAGCTTGCGCTCGCCCAAGAACGGGTTGCCGGGCAACAGGCGCACCAAAAAGAAGGTGATGGTTTCCAACACAAAGATGACCAGCACACCCTGGCCCAAGCGTCTGAGGAGGAGCTTGATCATGGCACTACTTCTATGGCATCTAAGGGGAAATTATCCAGCAAACGCGGCTGCCTGCCGCGTATATGCCGGGCAGAGCGCAGGTAAGTGCGCTCGCTGTGGTACAGGGGGATGATGGGGTGCGCCTGCAGCATGATGCTTTCTGCCGCTTGCAGGTGTTGATTACGGGCAGCGGGGTCACCCGTGGTGGCGGCAGCTGCTGTAGCGGCGTCAAAAGCGGGGTCGCCCCAGCCGGTGCAGTTGTTGCCGCCGCCGCTGCGCCAAAGCTCCACAAAGGTGGCCGGGTCCAGATAATCGCCGCTCCAAGAGGAGGATGAGATATCGTACTCCATGCTTTGCTGGGCAGCTTTGTAGGCGGTCCACTCGCAGGCGCGTATCTCTACATGCACGCCCAAGCTCTCAGCCCACATGGCTTGTATGGTCTCTGCCATAATGCGTTGCACATCGCGAGAGGTGGTCATGAGCACCAGGGTAGGGAACCCTTGCCCGTTGGGGTAGCCGGCCTCTGCCAGCAATCGGCGGGCGCGCTCTACACGCTCTGCTTGGCACATGGCGGCAGCCTGCGGTTGAGCCGCGCTGTACCCGGCACCGGGCGGGGTAAAGCAGAAGGTGGGTGTGCCCGCACCGCGCACCACTTTGTGTACCAGTGCATCGCGGTCTATCGCCAAGCTCAGCGCCTCTCGCACCCGCACATCGTTGAGCGGCTTGCGCGTGGTGTTCAATCGGTAAAAAATAGTGCAGTAATACGGGTCTCTGCAAAAATCTTGCGGGGCCTGTTGTGCGGCGTAGCTAATCATCTCCGGCGGCACATTGTTGCTGATGTGCAGCTTACCGCCCAAATACATGCGGGTTTCCGTGTAGCCGTTCACAATGGGTAAAAAGCGAATTCCGCAGTTCTTCACCTCTGCCGCGCGGTGGTAGCGCGGGTTGGGTTTCACGCTCAGATAATTGTTGAGGTGGTGCGCATCTGCCACATAGGCACCGTTGCCCACCCAGTTATCCGTGCGTGCCCAGCGGCTGCGGCGGTCAAACATGCCGCCGTTAGCCTCCACATGGTGAGCAGGTATGGGGCTCCACGTAAAATGCAGCAACAACTGCGGCAAATGCGGGGTAGGCCCGTTCAGCGTCAGTTGCAGGGTATAATCATCCACGGCCTTCACCCCCAAGCTTTCTGCACCGGCTTGCCCTTTGTTGAACGCCTCCGCCCCTTGCAGCGGGTACAGCATCTCCGCATAGCGGCCACCGAACTCGGGGTGCAAGATGCGGCGGTAGGCATACACAAAATCATGCGCGGTCAACGGCGTGCCGTCGCTCCACACTCCATCCCTCCGCAGGTGAAAAGTCCACACGCTTGCATCCTCGTTGTGCTCCCAGCTCTCGGCCGCTCCCGGCAATACCCCGGCTTCATTCTGCGGGTCGGGGCGCACCAAACCCTCCAACAAGGTGCCTATGATTTTGCCGTCTGCAACAGCCGTTGCCTTGTGCGGGTCCAAGCTCTGTGGCTCAGAGTTGTTGCCCACCAGCAATATCTTTTTCTCTGCAAATTTTTCCGCACTGTTTTTTCCGTCTCCGCAATTACTGAGCAGAATTCCACTCAAAATGCTGAAAATTACGGTAAAAATGCGCATCACAGCTACAAATCTATCATAATTTTTGCCACTTGGCAATCCTACAATGCGGCATCGCTCATTTTTCTTTATCTTTCTATTATGAACGCGTAAGAAAAATTCAAAAAGAATCTGAAAAGTGTTGAAAAAAGTATAAAAGAGCGTACAATTTTTGCAGCCATGATGGGTGAACGATTAAAAGGGCATGCAGCGGCTTTGCTGGCAGCCTGTTTGTTCGGACTGATGAGCCCGATGTGTAAATTAATTATGCAAGAAGGCAATATTGACGGCATTTCCCTCGCGCTGATGCGTGTAACCGGAAGTGCCGTTTTATTTTGGATTATCTCTGCATTTGTCAAGAGCCAGAAAATACGCCGGGAAGATTGGCCCTCTCTCATCGCCATGTCGCTATGCGGTATAGCGCTCAATCAATTCCTATACGTTGGCGGGGTTCAATATACCATACCCACCAACGCCAGCGTTACCTCCACAGCAATTCCGGTATTTACTTTATTGATGGCTGCCTTATTTATGGGGCAGCACATTTGTTTTAAGCGGGCCGTGGGTATCGGCATAGCCTTCACCGGGGCGCTCACCATGGTGCTTTGCTCCGCCGGGGGCGATGAGGGCGAGGGTGCCATGATAGGCGACCTCATGTGCCTGGGCTCGCAGGTGTTTGCCGCAAGCTATTTCGTGTTCTTTGCGCACCTCATCTCGCGCTACGGCGTGCTCACGCTCATGAAATGGCTCTTCACCATCTCTGCCTTGGTTACATGGCCGCTCTTCTCAAGCCGCCTCACCATGGTAGAGTGGAGCGTCGTGACACAGGCAGAGTGGCTCAGCCTCGGTTACGTGGTAGGCATCGGCACATTTGTATGCTACCTCGTGCTCAACTATGCACAGGGCCGCCTTGCCGCCCCCGTGGTTGCCTCTTACAACTATGTGCAGCCCGTGGTGGCCACTGTCTTTGCCCTCGTTTGGGGCATGGGGGCCATCACCCTGCAAAGCATGGTTGCCACTTGCCTCATCCTCGTTGGTGTATGGATGGTCTCCACCGGTGCTCCTGCCCAAAAGCCCCTGCGCCCCATCACCCCCGTGCGTGGCAGATGGATACGTGTTAAACATTAATTTGCAGGGCAAATTAATGTTTGATTTACAATTGACAAATGAGAAGCTCGGCGGGCATTCGCCCGCAAGTTTACCCCGCAATCGTACCGATTTTCAAGTTCCTCCCCAAAAAAACAACCTGCCGCGGAATGAATCACGCGGCAGGTTATTTTTTTTGGAAAATTTACGATTGATGAAAGTCGGTACTCTTACTACTTTGTACCTTGTACTTTGTACCTTGTACTTTACTGCATCGTTCCATACAGAACACCGCTGCCGCTGGTCGGGACGCTCGGCAAAGCAGGGGATGCCGGCATAGCGGGCATGGCCGGTACGCCGGACTCAATCAATGGCTCATCCGGATTCTGTGGCATGGCGGGCTGGGGAGCCACCTGCTGGGGCATCTCGGCCGGTACAACACCGGGCACCACACCGGGAGCCGTAGCCGGCTTGCGGGCAATGCGAGTGCAGGGGCGAATATTCAACCCTTGCGGCTCATTAAACAAGAACAAATGGTCAATCTTCATCACGGCCTCTTCACCCACCTGCATCAGGGCAATTTCATCTACCACAGATGCCGGCTGGCCGGGCATATACTTGTCCAAGGTCACGGTAAACACCATGCCCACGGGCATCATGCCGTCACCATAGCGCACTACGCGCTGGTGAGCAAGATTTTGCACTACCTCAAACAATGCCACATATGTGGTGCCTTGTGCATCTGCAGGTTGCACACCGCGGAACACGGCACGCACCGTGTTAGAGGCCATCAGGTCACAGTTGCCCGCTCCTACGCTCGGCACGGCGGGTACGCTCGGCGTCTCAGGCGCAGCCGTAGCCATGCCCGTCATTGCAGCCATTGCTGCCATTACTAAGGTCAGTTTCGTTTTCATTGCTTATAAAATTGACGCTGCCATCTTACTATCTTCATGTTCCCTTGTCAAGCTTATTCAAGCGCTTGTATTGCCAAACCCCTGTTTTTAAGCGGATGAATGCCCCGCCAACCCAATTACGGCGTAACAATTTCTTTTACCTTTTCATCGAAATCTTCCCCTTTCTACTTCAACCTTTTTCGGCTTCAGCTTTCACACCAAAACTGTCTCGCCTCTTTCCTCCGCGTCGGGCTCATATAGCGCGTGCGCAGCAAGCTTAAATCACGGTGCCCCATCTCCAATTGCAGTTCGGGCAAGTTTCTGAAATACGCTGCGTGGTAACTCGCAAAAGTGTGGCGGCATACATCCGGTACCCAGCGGGTAAAACCTGCCGCACGCCTCAACCCCTGCCAACGTTTTTGCCAGTTGTCGGGTATCACCCACTCATCTTGACGCAAGTCTTTCGTATGGCGCAGCGGTACGACGCGCCCACCACCGGTCTTGCTCTTACCGGGGCGAATGATAACCACCTTCTCGCGCCTGCAAAAGTCTTCCGCCCTCAATCGACTCACCTCCGCCGGGCGAATCCCACTGTACAGCATCAGGTGCAACGATAATTTCATATCGCGGTGCTCCGGCCTCTCTGCCGTTTGTAACAAACGATTTACATCAGCAACGGGCAGGGGCTCTTTGGGTGACTCCTGCACCCGCGGCACCTCAATACGCGCCACAGGATTCGCATCGCACCACTCTTGCTTGATTCCGTATGCAAAGATACTGTGCAACATCGCTCTTCCTTTGATATACATGCTCTTACTGTGCCCGAATGCCTGTTGCAATATCTCGCGGCATTGTCGAGTCGTCATTGCCCGCAGGGGCAAAGCGCCCACATCCCCGTGCTCCGCTGTACCGTTCAGCTGCACTTTGAGTAGTTTTCGCAAAAAATAACGCAAATCTCTGCGTGTTGTCGCACTGCAATCTGCCCGCGCCTCCACACTTGCCCATCCCGCCTCTGCCAAACTGACCGTTCTCTCCCTTTGGGCTACGGCTTCAATGCCCGAATCAATGATTTTCATGCACCATGTGAATACATTCGTTTCCTTTCTTCCTGCTTCCTTCGTTGTTGCCGAACCCGCCGCCCCCGATGCCTCAAACCTCGCCACCACCGCATGCGCTATCTGCGCTGCCGCTAATATGCTGATTCCACTATCCCGCAGCAACGCTATCGCTGCGATTTCCTCTTCTCGGTGCTGTCTGATTTTACCTATGTTCATGATTCCTAAAGATGAAGTCAAGTTTAAACTGTTTTTTTCTTGAAAATAATCGAATGGAGTCTAAACCATGTTGAAATTGCTGGCAAAAATATTTACTCATACGCCGACACTTTTCTTTTACTTACAAATGATTAAGCGTCTTCATCTTTAGGAATGATGTAGACTGCACGTGCTGCGTATAATTTATTACGCAGGTGTCTAGACCTATTATTTTCATATACTCATCGTTTAAAATGTATTCAATGCTTTACAATAATTTTAATTATGGACTTTACGATGAGGTTCATGGTGTTATGCTTGCTATGTCTGACTTTGATAGGTAAATTGTATTTTTTTAATATTATAAATTGCTATAGCAAAATGAATTGTAAGCCTAGAGTTGTTTCCATTTTTACAGGATGTGGTGGTTTAGATTTAGGATTCCATCAAGAGGGGTATCAGACTGTTTGGGCTAATGATTTTGCTGAATGGGCAGTGGAATCATTCCGGGCAAACTTCGGCGATGTTATCCATCTTAAAGACATTACAAAAATTAATCCATACGAGGATAAGTCGATTCCTGAATGTGATATTGTGCTAGGGGGCTTTCCTTGTCAGGATTTTTCTATCATATGGAAGCAGCCTGGCTTAAATGGTACCCGAGGAGGATTGTTTAGACATTTCGCAGAATTTATTGATGCAAAGAAGCCCAAAGCATTCGTGGCGGAGAATGTAAAAGGATTGCTGACTGCAAATGGAGGTAAAGCGATGGAGACAATAATCAAGGATTTTGAAAGCATCGCACCGGGGTATGTAGTAAAACCTCATTTATATAATTTTGCCGAATACGGAGTACCTCAATTTCGCGAGCGCGTGCTTTTTGTTGGGGTTCGCAAAGATACAGGGTTTAATTTTGTACATCCTTTACCAACTCATGGACCAAAAGTCAATGCCCCATATTACACTGCTGGCGAGGCTCTAGTTGGCGTAGAATCTGTACCTCATAACAACGAGATTATTAATATTAAGGAGAAAACTCGGCAAATGCTTGAGCTTATTCCCGAAGGCGGAAATTTTACAGATGTTCCGAAAGAAAGTTCTCTTTATGTTAAAGGGATGATTAGCCATGTATATAGAAGAATTAAGAGAGATGAGCCAGCTAAAACTATTATTGCTGCGGGAGGTGGCGGTACATGGGGATATCATTATCCAGAACCGCGCGCCTTAACCAATCGTGAAAGAGCCAGATTACAATCATTCCCAGATGATTTCGTTTTCAAAGGTAGCATAACGGAGGTTCGGAGACAAATAGGTAACGCTGTGCCTCCTCAAGGGGTGCGACTTGTCGCTCGTCGTTTACGGCCATTGTTTACAGGGGAATATGACAGGGTTGACCTTCAGCAAGAGTACGATTTTATGAGTGCTATGTCTGTAAAGTCTCGTTTAGATTATGTAACTGCTCAGATGAATTGAATTAGGTATGGGATTATTACAGTCTAATTATCGACCCGTAGTAACTGATTGTGAAACCTTTGTCGATTGTTTTTATAAACTTCTATCTAACGCTAGCAGGTTAGATATAGCGGTTGGGTATATAACAGCAGATTCATTAGTCGAATTACAAGAGATTGTAGAATGTAATAATCTTTCTCAGCTTAATCTGATTATTGGGATGCATTATTTGGACAAATTTACACAGATTCAATATAAAGCAGCCTGTCGTCTTAATGATTATCTGAGAAATCGTCAAAAGGGAGAGGTAAGATTGGTTAAACCTTTCAAGTATCACGGAAAATTATACTTGTATAGCAATGAAAATGGCGCTTTTGCGAGTATAGTTGGATCAAATAATTTAGGAAGTATAGTAAAAGACAACAATAGAATATACGAAACATCTTATCTTATAGATTCTAAGGAAGATACGTCAAAAGTACAATCGTTTATTAGTAAGTTAAGCGCTTCTTCTACTGCAAACATTGCTGATTGTGAAATAAGTGAGTTTAGGGAGAATAACGATGTGTTAGGAAATCTCGAAAATGTAGAAAAAATATCTCATCATGAGCATGCGTTATGTCTTAATTCTTTTACCAGTACTCGCTTTGAAATCCCGATTAAAGATTATGATGTGGCGCCAAGAAGTAGCTTAAATGCTTTTTTTGGAAAAGGCCGAGAAACACCTAACGGATTGATTCAGCCCAGACATTGGTATGAAAGTGAAATAATCGTACCCAAAGAAATTGCTACAAGCCCCGGATATCCGGTATCTAAAACTGAAGAATCGCAATTTATTGTTATGACTGATGATGGCTGGAAATTCTCTTGCAAAATAAGTGGACAAAATAATAAAAATTTCCGTTCTAATGGGGATTTGAAAATTCTAGGAAAGTGGTTAAAAGGTAGGCTTGAAAATGCAGGTGTGTTAGAAGTAGGGAATCCTGTCACAAAAGAAACACTTGATTGTTACGGCCGGACATCTTTTTCTTTTATTAAGACAACTATACCCAATACATGGTATTTAGATTTTAAATCCAAAAATGAAAACATACTTAAGTCATTATCTTGATCTGATAAATGAACGAGGGAGTACTGCGTTGTCTAGTGCTATAAAAAAAACAGTAGATGATATTGTTCCTAAATATATAGCTAATTTCTCTTTTTCTGAGCATGTTGTCAGCCTACTTGTCGGAGATGTTCAAAGTGGGAGAACAAGCCATATGTTTGGTTTAATATGTGCTGCTGCGGATGCTGGATTCGGGTGTTTTATTCTATTGACAACGGATAATATCTTATTGCAAAAGCAAACATATGATCGTGCTACACGTGATTTGGTAGGATTCTGTATTTGTGGTGAAAACGATTACATAAAGTTTGCTGAAAACAAGCTTAAAAAACCTGTTGTTGTAGTACTGAAAAAAAATCAACAAGTCTTGAAGAAATGGAAAGGAAACTTGGCATCGACATGTTTCGTTGCCGGAAATCCTCTGTTTATTATTGACGATGAGGCCGATGCTGCGAGTCTAAATACACTTGTCAATAAAAGCAAGCAGAGTACTATTAATAAATGTTTGGAAGATATAAAAAAAACAACATCTAGCAGCATTTATCTCGAAGTAACGGGTACCCCCCAATCCATATTGTTGCAAAGTAATCAAAGTGGTTGGAAACCGTGGTTTATTTATTATTTCATGCCAGGTGAAGGTTATATGGGTGGGGATTTCTTTTTTAATAACGATATTGCTCAACATGTAATACTTACAGATAACGATGAAGCCAGTGAATTGTTATCTGACGATGAGTTTCCTGAAAATGGACTGAAAACAGCGGTAATTATGCATTTAATAACTGCCGCTCATATCAAGATTAAAGGTGGAAGTGTATGTAATTTCTTAGTTCATCCAAGCGTAAAAACAACCGAACATCAAAGGTTTGCTGAGAAAATTGGTAATTATCTTAATGAATTAAATCAAGCATTTTTAGAAAGAGAAACAAAGTCGTTTCTTAAACAAGTTTATGATTCGTTAAAAGAAACTAAGACAGATATTGAAGATTTTGATGCTATATATGCGACTATAGCAGAAGAAATGGCTAATGATAAAATAAATATTTGTGTTTTAAATTCAACGGCTCCTTTTATCGATAGTTCTAAATATAACGTAGGTAACAATATTTTGATTGGTGGTAATAGTTTGGGGAGAGGGGTAACCTTCTCTCAACTTCAAACAATTTATTACTGCCGTTCAGCAAAAAATCCGCAAGCGGATACAATGTGGCAACATGCTAGAATGTTTGGATACGATAGAGATCCTTTGTTAATGCGGGTATTTATGCCTCCGATGCTTTTTAAATTATTTTCAGACATTAATTCTACAAACAATCAAATAGTAGCTCAAATAAAGAGTGGAGAAAATGGTAATAATATAAAAATATGTTATCCTTCGGGAATCAAACCAACGAGAAAGAATGTAATCGATAAGCGTAAAGTCGAAATTTATTCCGGAGGCGTAAACTATTTTCCATTTTATCCCACCAACAAAGACATTGACGCACTTGATGTATTATTAGCCCGATTTGAAGATGGTATACACCAAGTTAGTTTAAAATTTATTTCTAAAATACTAGAGCTCGTTGGCTCTGAATTTGAGGATTGGAACGCCAGTACATTTCAGGGATTTGTTAATACATATATAGCAACTGATTCGTTAGCTCAAGGAACTCTTATTCTCAGGAGAAATAGAAATATTGGTCGAGGTACAGGAACGCTTTTGTCTCCTAATGACCGAACTATTGGAGATAAAATCACAGATTCTGTAGTTCTAACTCTTTATAAAATTACAGGTGAAAAAGGGTGGGATAATCAGCAACTATGGATACCCAATATAAAATTACCAGGAGATTTTACATATTATAGTGGAGAAGTTTAACAAAAAACTGAAGATATGCAGGCCGATATAAATGGGTAAAGCAATTGTTTCTTTGTTGGAAGTTCAAATATTTGAAATTTCAACAAGAAAACTTGTTTATTTGTTATATATATCAGATGGAACCGTTCCGGCATATTCAATCCACGCTACATCATACACGTAGGTGGGTGCCAAGGGAAGACCTGTTCCGAGTGCTTGAACAAGAACATGGCTGTCTCCTCTTTCTTCGAGTACTACATAGGTAATAGATTCATCTTCTCCGGGATTAAGCCATTCTTTCCGGATTTTTACGATGTCACCTCTTTTGATTTCTCGTTTTGCCATGATAGTCTCAGAACGGGTTGTCATTATAGCTTAATATAGGACGTACGTAAACTCAATTTGTTGCAATGGTATATATATTTCTCTTTTGGTTGTGCGTTTGTCCACTGGGTATAATCAATTACTCTGAATCCCGAATTTACCCAGCCATATTTTAAAATTATCTTGAGCGGTGAGGCAGGTATCGCGGAGGTAGCCTGGGAGCTTGGGCCAGTTGGCGAGGCCGCGGTAGTAGAAGGCTTTGAGGGCATCTGTGATGATAAAAGGGACGATGTGGTGTGCGAGGCATTCTTTGAACATGATGAGCCGGCCGACACGGCCGTTGCCATCTTGGAAGGGGTGAATGCATTCGAAGGCGTGGTGGAAGTCCAGAATATCATCAAAAGATTTCTTTTTGATGCGGTTGTAGCGGGTGATGAGCTTTTGCAGCTCTTGGTGCACGAGGTGGGGTGGCGTGGTATCCATGCCGCCGACTTCGTTTTCTACGCGTTTATAGGCCCCGACGGCAAACCAACTGAGGGTAGAATCTGAGGTGTTGTTTTTGAGGATGCGGTGCAGCTCGCAAATCATGGATTCTGAAAGCGGGGTGAGGGCGTGCTGAATGATGTAGTCTACACAGCGAAAGTGGTTGTTGGTCTCGATAATGTCGTCGATACGTGCGGCGGCTGTATCGGCAATGATGCTTTGAGTCTCGAAGATGTGGCGGGTTTGTTCTTCGGTAAGGCGGCTGCCCTCTATGTGGTTGGAGTTGTAGGTGAGCGATATTTGGGTTTTGTGGTAAATGCCGCCTTTGGTGCCGGTGGTCATTTGCTCCCTCAAAATGGTGAGCAGGGGCATTTCTTTGCTCTGTTTGCGGGAGCGGGGCGGGAGCGGGGCGTCTTGAGGGATATTCCATGTTTTGCCGGTGAGGAAGGCGCCGTCTATTTTGCCGCAGGCGCAATAATGGCGGGCGGTGCGCTCGGCAATGTTGTGTTTATCGGCAAACTCGGCAACGGAAATGTATCTCATGACGGGTGTTTTTATAGCATTTCTTGCCGATATCGGCAAGAAAAAAAGTAAATCATCATTCGGCATTTGACAAATGGCAGAGGCGATGTTCGTTAAAAGCGAGGCGGCGCATGGCGACATGTTTCACATGGGGGAATCGTAATTTATATGGGCTAATGCCACACAGCGCCGTAGGCGCCTAACTCCCAAACATTGTCAATTGTCAATCGTAAATTGTCATTCCATCTTGTTTTCTTGACAAAATGGGGCATAGGGTATAGAGTGTGTGGCGTTATGATACAAGAACACGTACTTCCGACATATGGACGCGCACCGTTGACGGTGGCAAAGGGTGAGGGCTCATACCTGTTCGATACGGAAGGGCGACGTTACGTGGACTTTTGTGCCGGTATCGCCACCTGTAGTCTCGGGCATTGTCATGCAAAGGTGGTGGAGGCATTGAGCCGCCAGGCGGGGCAGTTGATGCATTGCTCTAACTTGTACAATATACCGCAGCAGGAGGAGTTGGCCGCGCTGATTTGCGATAAGATGATTGGGCTGCCGGGGCGAATCTTTTTCTGCAACTCGGGTGCCGAGGCCAATGACGGCATTATCAAGGTAGCCCGCAGGTTCGGGCACCGCCGCCCGCAGGCGGATGGCAGCCCCCGCTATGAGGTGATTACGTTTAACAAGAGTTTCCATGGCCGCACGCTGGGGTCTATGGCCGCCACGGGGCAGACTAAGATACAGGTGGAGTTCGACCCGCTGTTGGTGGGTTTCAAGTATGTGGATTTCAATGATTTGGAGGCCTTGCGCGCCGCTGTAAGTGATATTACCTGCGGTATTATGCTGGAGGCCGTGCAGGGTGAGGGCGGTGTGAACCCCGCCACACCCGAGTTCTTGCGTGGTGTGGCCGCGCTGTGCAAGGAGAAAGATTTGCTGCTGATGATTGACGAGGTGCAGTGTGGTTTTGGCCGCACGGGTGCCACGATGGGCTGGAAGGCCGTTTGCCCGGAGGTGGAGCCGGATTTGGTGTCTTGCGCGAAGGGTATTGGCGGCGGTTTCCCGATGGGGTGTTTCTGGGTGAGCAACCGCGCGATGGATGCGGAGGGCACGCAGTTGTCATCTATCATGGGGCCGGGGTCTCACGGGTCTACCTTCGGTGGTACGCCGATTGCCTGCGCTACCTCTCTTGCCGTGGTGACGGAGATTGTGGAGCAGGGGCTTACCGAGCGCGCTGCCGCTTTGGGTGAGTATATTAAGAGCACGGTAGAGGGCTGGAACCTGCCTTGTGTGGAGACGGTGCGCGGGCTTGGCCTTCTGCGCGGGGTCGGTTTGCGCAAGGGGGCATTTGAGGTGCCCGAGGGTGCTACACCTGCCGGCTATGTGAACAGCTTGTGCATGCAGGCCGGGTTGTTGGCTTGCCCCGCCGGCCCGGATACGCTGCGCCTTATCCCCGCGCTGAATGTGCCGCAAGAGGTGTTGGAGGAAGGGTTGGAGATTTTGAAGGCAGTGTTGGAAAAATTGTGATTTTAATTTACAATTTACCAGTTACAATTTACAATTTTAAGAAATTCGGCGGGCATGTGCCCGCGACTGTCTCGGCGTAACCCGCAGGGCGAAGTCGGGATCCGTAGACGAGCGGAATTTGAAAGCCCCGTGATAGCGGGGCGATAAGAAGCTTAGCCGGTGGTACAGGGAGCCCGCGATAGCGGGCGAACGGAACCACCGGTAGTGATACAAGATGAATGGAACCCCGTTGGAAACGGCGGTGACAGAATAGCCGCCGCAAAATGAAAAAGCGGATG